>JBQTIB010000015.1:0-71132 GCA_052389435.1 Sporichthyaceae bacterium
GCGCCGGCCATCGCCTCGTGGATCATCGACATGTGGCTCGGGAACATGTACGGGTCCTGCCACTCGGTCTGGCTGTAGGCCCAGGCACCGATGTACGGGAGCTTGTACTGCTTGAGGTCGTCGTGGATGGACGCGGTGGCCCAGTCGACGCCGGTGACCAGGGAGAAGATCTTGTCCTGGCCGACGAGCTTCTTGATGCAGGCCTTGGCGCGGGAAACCTCGCCGGGGCCGTCGTCGCAGTCGGTGATGTTGAGGCGACGGCCGAGGATGCCACCACGGTCGTTGATCGCCGAGGCGGTCGCCAGGTTGCCGCGGACCATCGGCTGGGAGAGCACGTTGCCCAGGGCCATGCCGTGCATGTTGATCGAGCCGAGCTTGATCTGGTCCTTGGTGACGCCGACCTCGGTCGCGCCGCCCTTGGCGTCGTAGATCTTCTGGTTCTCCGCCTTCTCGGCGGCCGACTCGGTCTCGATGACCTTGGTCAGCGCTGCGGCCGAACCCGCCGGCGCATTGTTGGCGACCTTCGTCGTACCGGCGGCCGGGGCCTTGCTCTCGGACTTGGTCGCCGAGGTGGCGGCCTTCTCGCTCTTGGCGGCCTTGGCCGGAGCCTTGGCCTCGCCCTTGGGGGCGGCGACGGCCTTGGCGACCTCGCCGGCCGGAGCCTTGACCGCGGCGGGCGCGGAGTCGGCAACCTCGGTGGCGGCTTCCGCGGCGGCCTCGGGAACGGCCGCTTCGGGAGCGGTGGCGGCGGGGATGTCCACCACGGGGGACTGGGCCACCGGCGAGGTCTCGCCGTTGCTGCCACAGGCGGCCAGCACCAACGCGGCCGACGCGACTACCGGGACCACCTTAACGAATTTGTTAAGTCTCAAGACTGCTCCTCATTGAGCTGAATGGGTCCGACGCCTCATCGGAACAAATCAGACAATGACGTTGCTCACGAAATTGCACAAGATGTTTCTCAGGAAATCTTCAGCCGGGTTTTTTAGCTTCCGTGATAGTCGGCCGTAAATTATTTCGCCGAATAAATGAGTTTCTCGACGGCTAAATAATTGGCGGCGAGGCCCGCTCGACGCCCGACATTGCGTCACACGAATCGGCCTGCGCCCTGCCGTCCACCAGGATTTCGACGTCCCGGGCGCCCGCACCGCCCGCCAGCAGTCGAAGGGCGGCGACGAATTCGTGGACGAGGTCGGCGTCGGGGCACCGAGCCTCGAACTGCAGCAGCACCGTGGACGCCGAGGAGTCGGGCGCGATCGCCGCGGCGGACTCCCGACGCCGGCGCTCGGCGACGACAACCTGTCGCACGCTCTGGGCGTACCAGGACGACGCGCCCCGGGGCGTGGCGACGCCGTCGGCGTTGAGCCGGTCCGCGATCTTCGCCTGGCTCCACCCGGCGTCGGACCACTCCACCATCTGGGCCCGAACGGCCGTCGGGATCTGCGTCGGCATCCCACGCTGGGTCACGCGTCACCTGGAGACTCGCTCGTTCGCCGCGCCCCGGCAGGACGCTCGCGGTGGGCGCGACCGCTATATGCCCGCAGACATAATGCCCCGAGTCGTCCTGCCCGGCCATAGCCGGCGGGATAGGCGACTGTCCGGGCGTCTATCGGGCAGTGTTCAGCCATGACCCAGGATCGTCCGGCCGCGCAGGCCACCCGCAGCACCGACGACCGCTCGGCCTTCGACCGGTTCGTGCACGTCGCCTACCGGCAGGTGAGCACGGGCTGGTTCTTCTACGTCTGTCTGGCAGCGGTGCTCGCGTGGGCCGTCAGCGCCCCGCTGTGGTCGGACCCGAAGGCGTGGCAGGTCGCGCTGCACACGGGCGTCAGCATCGTCACCGTGCTGCTGCTCGCGCTGCTCGAGAACGCCGCCAGACGCAGCGACGAGGCCTCCCAGGAGAAGCTGAACGTCATCGCTGAAGCCTTGGCCGCCCTGATGACCTCGCACTCCGAACGCGACCCGGAACTGGCTCCGGCCGTCGAACGGCTGCGCGTGGCGGTCGGCCTGGAGGAACGCCACTAGGCGGCGAGCCGCCTCAGACGGTTCGCGTGCCCGGCGCGGAGGGTTGCGCCGCGTCGAAGCGCACGTAGCAGAAGGTGGTCGCCGGTTGCGGAACGGTGGCGGCGAGCACCTCGGGGGCCAGGCCACGGCACGCCAGGACGTTGTCCGAACCCTCCACGACCTTGAGCACCTTGATCGCGCCCTGGCGCGGCCCGAGCCCACAGTCGAAGGGACCGGCGAGGTTGGGCGGGAACTCCACGAAGCAGCCGTCGGTGCGCACGTTGTAGGTCATGCACAGGGTGCGTTCGTCGGGGGTGCCGATCCCCGTGCGGCGCACCTGGTAGGCGGGCCCGGGGCAGGCCGCGTAGGCCCCGCCCGCCTGCAGCGCCACGCGGTAGGCGGCGTCGGGGCGCTCGCAGTCGACCGGCCGCGCGGGCGATGCGCTCAGTTCGTCCCCGGTCACCGTGACCTCGCCGACCGTCAACGGTTGCACGCAGTCCCCGACGACCAGAGGGCGCCGGTCGTCGTCGCCGCCGACGATCGAGGTGGCGATCACCGCCGCGCCGAGCAGCAGAACGCCCGTCAGCACGACGCGCAGGGTGCCCGACAGCGCGGGCGGCGACGGCGGGGGCTCGGGTTCGTCGGCGCCGGTGACGTCGACGGGCTCGCCGGGCGGCGGCTGGTCGGGCGTCATAGGGGGCATCCGATCACGTCGGCTCCCGCCGTCGCAAAGCGTCTAGAGGTCGAACTCGGCCGGATCGATGCCGACGGCGAAGCAGGCCTCCTTGACGGCCTTCATCTCGTCCTTGTCGAAGTTGCCGTCGGCCCCGCCGATGATGATCCCGATCTGAATGACGGCCCGGGCCTCGACGTCCTTCTTCTTCACCTTGCCGAGCGCCTGCAGCGCCTCGACCTTGCCGAAGTCGTAGTCCTGGGACAGCTTGTTGCAGTAGTGGTCGAACCGTTCGCGCAGGTCGTCCGGGGAGAAGATCGACAGGATGTCGTTGGAGGTGATGAGCCCGGCGACCTTGCGACGCTCCTCGGCGTCGATGCTGCCGTCCGCAGCGGCGATCAGCGCGCACATGGCCATCGAGGCCTCGGAGAAGTTCTTGTTCTTGAGCTGCCCCGTCTTGGTCTTGAGCTGGGCGGACATGTCCTGGCTCTTCTGCTTCAACTGATTCCACATGGCCATGGGGCTACTGACTCCAGTCCGCGATTCGATCGACATCTGTGCACCGCCAACCTAGCCGGAACGATCGACACCGGGCTCGGGGTTCCCGTGCTACACGCCAGGGCGGCGCTGCGGACGCTCCACGATCGCGAGCGAATCGAGCTGTCCCTCTGCCTGCAGCGCCTCGAACTCCGCCCGCTGCTCGGCGAGCCTGGCAAAGAGGCTGGCGAGCCCCGCTTCCGCGTCGGCGACCATCGGCACCACGACGAGCTCGAACTCGGCGTGGGCGCCGGGCACCTCGAAGCTCTCCGGAACCTCGAAGACCCAGCCCACGGGCACCGGGCCGTCGACCCCTGCCACCTCGGCGATCGCGGCCTCCAGCGGCTCTCCGAGCGTCTGGGTGTAGTAGGCGAGCAGCAGGTCCGCCTCGAGTTCGGGCGGGAGCGGCAGATCGAAGATGTCGACCGGCTCTCCGCCGCCGCTGGGCTGCACGACGGCGCGGGTCACGAGCTGCAACGGGTCTTCTCCTCGATCTCGGCGGCGATCATCGCCATGGTCGTCCGCGCACGGGCGGGATTCTGGGTCAGGAAGTAGTGGTCGACGCCCGGGGTGAGGTCGTGGACCACCGGAACTCCTGCCTCGCGCAGCCGCTCGGCAAACCGGTCCCCGTCCGGCCGGAGGGCGTCGTGCTCGGCGGTGCAGATCACCGCGGGCGGAAGACCCGCGAGGTCCGGCGCGAGCAGCGGCGAGGCGTAGGGGTCGGCGCGGGTCGCGGGGTCGGGGAAGTAGACGCGGCGCACCATCTCGCGGAACGAGCGGTTGATCATGCCGGGACCGGCGGGCAGGTCGGAGGCCAGATCCAGCGCGGGGACGCCGAGAAACTGCAGGACCGGCCGGGCGGTCCCGCCGTCGCGTGCCTGTAGACACGCCGAAGCCGCGTTGCCGCCGCCGGAGGAGAAGCCGCCGACTGCGATTCGTTCCGGGTCCAGCCCGGGCGCGCGGCCCGCGGCCACGTGCGCGAGGACGTCGTGGCACTGCTGCTGGGACACCGGATACGCGACGTAGGGCCCGGTGCGGAAGTCGACGTTCCACACGACCACGCCCGCCGTCGCGGCGAGGTATCGGCACCACCAGTCGTCCATCGCCGGGTAGCGCATGAGCCAGGCTCCGCCGTGGAAGTGCACGTAGGAGGCCGCCGACTCCGCGAGCGGCAGATAGACGAACACCGGAACGGGCCCGTGTCGGGTCGGGACCTTGATGCGCGTCGGCGCCGGTAGATCCGTCCCGGCGAACTGCAGGTTGGCGCCGTAGCGCACGGTGAATCGGGCGGTGGCGTGGATCAGGCTCGCCTGCAGTCGGTCGGTCGGTCGCACGGGACGGGACGCTACAGGCGATTCGCGGGTCGAGACGGCCGGCACAGTGGTCGCATGAGCGAGCAGCGACTGTACGCCGAGGACCTGTCCGAGGGCATGGAGTTCGAACTCGGCACGTGGGAGATGGACGAGGCCGCGATCGTCGAGTTCGCGCGGCAGTGGGACCCCCAGCCCATGCACACCGACCCCGCAGCAGCGAAGGACGGCCCGTGGGGCGGGCTCATCGCCAGCGGCCTGCACACCCTCGGGGTGTACCAGCGTCTGATGATCGAGGCGATCTCCGACCGCATCGCCACCGGCGTGGGGCGGTCGCTGGCGATGAAGTTCGTCCGTCCGGTGCGGCCCGGCGACGTACTGACCGGCACCAGTCGCGTCGCCGAAATCACCCTGCGCGGTCCGGGTCGGGACGCGATCTTCGCGCTGCACACGCAACTGCGCGACCAGGACGGAAACGTGGTCCTCGAGGTGGAACTCGACGCCTCCGTGCGCTCCCGCGGCTGACTCAACCGATCGGGGGGATCTCGCGGGGCTCGCGATCAAACGCCAAACCGGCGGGTAGGCGACCTCCATGACCCGAAACAAGACTCTGGCAATTCTGGTGACCGCCCCCCTGCTCGCGGGCCTCGCTGCCTGCGGCGGCGACGGCGGAACCGACGTCGCCAACGGTCCCGTCGGAACCTCCGGCGAGGCGCAGAAGGACGATGCCGCAGGCGAAGCCGCCGCGACCGAGCCCGCGGAGGACGCCCCGGCCGCTTCCGGCAAGGGCACGGTCACCATGACCGACAACGAATTCTCTCCGACGACCGTCAGCGTGAAGCCCGGTCAGAGCGTGAGCATCGTCAACAGCGGAGCGATCGTCCACAACCTCGTCGACAGGAAGAACCAGATCGACAGCGGGGACGTCGAACCGGACGCGAAGGGCACCGTGAAGGCGCCCGAGAAGGCGGGGTCCTACAGGTTCGTCTGCACCTACCACGCCGGCATGGAGGGAACCTTCAAGGTCGCCTGAGGCAGGATGGTCCCCCAGGAGACGTATCTGGGCTGGGGGACTTCGTGAACGTGCGGACGCTGTCCGAGAACTTCTGCGCCGGCTACCTGTGGCCGGACCCGGAGTGGGTGCAGTTCCACGACGAGGGCTTCAGCTACTGGCACGGTCGGCTCGAGCAGCGCTTCACCGTCGAAAAGCTCGACGAGGAACTCTGCGCCTGGCGCCTCGACATGCCGATTCTGGGCGCGCTCACGGACGTGAACGCCGCCATGGCCGCGGCGGTGACGCTCAATCAGTTCACCGCCGGCTGGAGTTTCTGGGTGCACCCGGAGGAACGTACGTTCCACGCGCTCGCGGCCATGACCGCGCCGTTGGAGTGGAACCGCTGGATCGTGCGCTTTTCCGAGGTCGCCAAGGTGATGGGTTGGTTCTGCGAGGCGGCGGTCGATCCGCTGGCCCGTCGACTGCGGGGGGTTCCGCTGATCTCCCACCCCGCCGACCTCGAGGCGCCGCGCGAGGTGCCCGACGCCGTCAACTACTACCCGACGGCGCAGCGCGAGCGACCGGAGTGGGTGCTCGACCCGGTGACCGGTTGGTTCCCGCCGGTCGAGGAACTCGCCCGGCTCTTCGGCGAGCGGATGGAGGCCCCCGAGGTCGAGGCGGACGAGAGCACGCTGCGCATCGTGCAGCCGGCCGAGGACGGCGAGAGCACCGCGTGGGAACTGCTCGCCGGTTTCTCCGAACACCGCCTGCTCGGCGTGGCCTGGCGCACCGAACTCGTCCTTCCCCAGGTGCCCGCCGAGGCGGTGCCGACGGCCGCCCTCATGGCGACCAAGGCCCTGTGGGACGCGCCCGGCGCGAACCTGCTCGGCTCGTGGGTCGACGAAGAGGGGGTGCTGGTCTACCGACAGTGGAACACCAGCAGCGAACTGCGCAACTACGGGCGCATCGAGGAGTTCGACGGCACCGACGACCTGCTCTGGTCGCTGACCTCCCCGGCCGCGGACGCCGCCGCCTGGGGGCAGGCGCTGCCGGAGGAGGCGGACTGGCCGACGATCGTCGTGGACCAGGACAAGGCCGACGCCCTGCTCGCCGAGGTGTTCGCGAGCCTGCTGTCCGGCGCGCATCCGGAGTTCGTCGCCGCTGCGCCCGAGGACAGCAAGGCGGATCGAACGCTGCTGTGGCTCGACCGCGCCGCGGTGCTGCTGCTGTGCGGCTGGTTCAACCCGATCGGCCCGACCCTGGCGACGCTGGAGGTCTCGACCTCGCCGCTGGAGGACCGCGAGCAACTCGTGCTCTACCTGCGCCACCCCCTGCTGCCGGAGTACCGCTCCGTCGCCGACGTGGAAAGCCCCGAGCAGGTGCTGGCCGCGATCGGCGAGGCCGTCGCCCAGATGGTGCACACCGCGCCACCGAACGTGGTCGTGCTGTCCGGCTGCCCCGAAGACTTCCTCCCCGCGATCACCGACGCGCTCCGCGCGGCGGTGGGTCGCGTCGCGGCCGAGGCCGGAACCTCGCTCGTCGAGGAACGAGCCAGGGTGCTGGCCACCCTCGGCGATCCCTGGGCCTACGCCGGGGAGGAACGCGAGGAGGGCGCCGACCTACCGGTCGCCGCGCCCAAGACCGACGACGAGTTCGCCGAATGGCTGGACGCCGTCACCGCACCGGAGAACGTTGTCTCCAACATGATCCAGTTCGGGCGCGCCTGGGACGGTTCGCTGAACTACCTGCGGTCCACCGGCAACCTGCACAAGGGGCAGTTCGACATCGGCCCGATGCTGTTGCTCTACTCCGATGTGGGCCTGGTGCCGCAGCAGGACCAGCCGACCGAAAACTGACCTACGGTCGGTTCGATCCGTGGTCGGTGGCCGAGCCGCTGAGGACCCGATCGATTCGCGCGGCGGCCTCGAGGTCCGCGCCCGTCAGATCGCCCGGTTCGACGCCGAGCAGGATCGTGGCCCGATCGCCGGCCTGTTCGACCATGACCTCGGCGTCGGGCCCGACGGCGTTTCGAATTCCCTCTCGCAACGCCTCGAAGCTGGCAGGCTCCACGGCGAAGTCTCGAAACAGCGTCGCGCCACGACGTTCCCAGCCGGGTAGGCCGGCGAGGGCCTCGTCCACCTGCCCGGGGCCCAGCACCGTCGTCCCGCCCGGTCCCGTCTCGGGTAGGGGATTGCCGTGCTGGTCTCGGACCACCTGTTCGCGCATGCCTTCACGCATACCCCGTCCACAGCCGCGAAACCGTTGTGGGCGCGCCAAGGCGGGTAGGGCCGCTCACATGAAACTGGGACTGCCCGACGCCACCGCAGCCTGCCTGTTCGACATGGACGGCGTTTTGACGCGCACCGCGACTCTTCACGCCGCGGCCTGGAAGCAGATGTTCGACGAGTACGACGCCCATTCGGACGCGCCGTTTCCGCCGTTCAAGGTGCCGCGGGACTACGCGCGCTACGTCGACGGCAAGCCGCGCCTGGACGGCACCCGGTCGTTCCTGGCCGCGCGCGGTCTGGAACTGCCCGAGGGCGAGGAGACCGACGCCCCGGGCACGCTCACCGTGTGGGGCCTGTCGAACCGCAAGAACGACCTGGTCCAGGCGGCCATCGATCGCGGCGAAGTCCGGGTGTATCCGGGCACGGTCCGCTACCTCGCTGCGGTGCGGGCGGCGGGCCTGCCGTGCGCCGTGGTGACCTCGAGCGCGAACGCCGACGCGATCCTGGCCTCCACCGGGCTCGCCGCCTCCTTCGACGCCCGCATCGACGGGACCGTGGCCAGAGAACGGCGCCTGCCCGGCAAACCTGCGCCGGACACGTTCCTGGCGGCGGCTCGCGAACTCGGCGCGACGCCTGCGCAGACCGCGGTGTTCGAGGACGCCCTCGCCGGCGTCTCCGCCGGCCGCGCGGGCGGGTTCGGCTTCGTCGTCGGCGTCGATCGCGCCGAACAGGCCGACGAACTGCGCGCCCACGGCGCCGACCTCGTCGTCGCCGATCTCGCCGATCTGTTGACGGGGGCCGATCTGCCGGCGGGGGAGGCCCGGTGATCTGCCAGGACTGCTTCCCCGCCGAGCCGTGGTGCCTGCACGAGACCCGCCTGGACCTGGGCCTGCTCGGTCAGGCCGAGGCGCTGTTCGCCCTGTCCAACGGGCACATCGGGCTGCGTGGCAACCTCGACGAGGGCGAGCCGCACGGCACGCCCGGCAGCTACCTGAACTCCCTGTACGAACAGCGGCGGCTGCCCTACGCCGAAGGCGGCTACGGCTACCCGGAGTCGGGCGAGGCGCTGGTCAACGTCCCCAACGGCAAGCTGATCAGAATCCTGATCGACGACGAACCGTTCGACGTTCGCTACGGCGAACTGCTCGACCACACCCGTCGCCTCGACCTGCGCGCCGGCACGCTGGAGCGCGTCGCCGAGTGGCGCTCGCCGGCGGGCGACACCGTCCGCATCCGCAGCACCCGCCTGGTGTCGCTGACGCATCGGGCGGTCGCCGCGATTCGCCTCGACGTCGAAGCCGTGGACCGTCCGGTGCGCGTGGTGCTGCAGTCCGAACTCGTGGCGAACGAGGCGCTTCCGCCCGCAAGCGACGACCCGCGCGTGGCCGGCGATCTCGCCGCCCCGTTTCTGGCCGAAGACGCGCGCTGCTCGGGCCTGGAGGTCGGCCTGGTCCACTCCACCAAGCTGTCCGGACTGCGCGTCGCGTCGGCCATGGACCACGAACTGGCCTGCCCCGGCACGTGCGACACCCGAACCGAGGCCGACGGCGACCTCGGCCGCGTCACCGTCAGCACGCGACTGGAGCCCGGTCAGAGCGTCGAGCTCACCAAGTACCTCGCCTACGGCTGGTCCGCGGTGCGCTCCCTGCCGGCGCTGCGGGACCAGGCCGCCGCCGCGTTGGTCGCGGCCCGGGACACCGGATGGGACGGGCTGCTCGCCGAACAGGGCGGCTACCTCGCGGACTTCTGGCACCACGCCGACGTGGTCGTGCACGGCAACCCGATCCTGCAGCAGGCGGTTCGATTCGCGCTGTTCCAGGTGCTGCAGGCCAGTGCCCGGGCGGAGCGTCGTCCCATCGGCGCGAAGGGCCTGACCGGCACGGGCTACGACGGCCACTGCTTCTGGGATACCGACACCTTCGTGCTGCCGGTGTTGAGCTACACCGCCCCGGACGCCGCCGCCGATGCGCTCCGCTGGCGCGCCTCGACGCTGCCGGCGGCCCGGGAGCACGCCCTCTCGCTCGGCCTGGCCGGCGCCGCGTTCCCGTGGCGCACGATCACCGGCGCGGAGTGCTCGGCGTACTGGCCCGCGGGCACCGCCGCCTTTCACGTCAACGCCGACATCGCCGCGGCTGCGATCCGTCAGGCGCAGGTCACCGGCGACGTCGAGTTCGAACGCGAGGTCGGGCTGCCCCTGCTGGTGGAGACGGCGCGGCTGTGGCGCTCCCTCGGCCACCACGAGACCGCCGAGGGAGTGGGCCCCTTTCGGATCGACGGGGTGACCGGTCCCGACGAGTACAGCGCCGTGGCCGACAACAACGTCTACACCAATCTGATGGCCCAACAGAATCTGCTTGCCGCCGTCGACGTCGTGCAGCGCCACCGGGACGCGGCGGAGCAGTTGGACGTGACGGAGAACGAACTGCAGGCCTGGGGGAGGGCCGCCGAGGCGATGACCATTCCCTGGGACGAGGAACTGGGAGTGCACCCCCAGTCGGAGAACTTCACCAGGTACGCCGCGCTGGACTTCGCGGCGCTGCGGCCGGAGAACTACCCGCTGATGCTCTCCATGCCCTACGTGCAGCTCTACCGACGCCAGGTGGTCAAACAGGCCGATCTCGTCCTGGCCATGCACCTGCGCCCCGATGCGTTCACCGCGGAGCAGAAGCGGCGCAACTTCGAGTACTACGAGGCGATCACCGTGCGCGACTCCTCGCTTTCGGCGGCGACCCAGGCCGTCCTGGCCGCCGAGGTCGGTCACCTGGACCTGGCCTTGGACTACGCCTGCGAAACGGCGCTGATCGACCTGCGCAACCTCGCCGACAACACCGACAACGGGCTGCACCTCGCGGCGCTGGCGGGGACGTGGACCGCCCTGGTCGGCGGCTTCGGCGGGCTGCGGGATCACGGTGGGGAGTTGAACTTCGCTCCCAGGCTGCCTGCGGCACTGCCTGGTTTGGACTTCGCCGTGCGCTACCGCGGAGCCCGTCTGCAGGTGCAGGTGCGACCCGAGAAGGCCGGCTACCTCCTACTCGAGCGCGACCGAGTACTGCGGATCCGCCACCACGGCGAGCCGGTGGATCTGGCACCAGGTCAGGAACTGGTGCTGCCGGTTCCCGCCGCGCCCGCCCTTCCTCGTCCTGCGCAACCTGCCGGCCGGCAACCGGCGATTGTGCACGGCGGCGAAGGGTGCGAGGCACACAATCGGGGAATGGGCGGGACGAGCGGCTGAGCGCCGCTGCTCGCCTCGAGCTTCCGCCCGGGCCCGCCACCGTGCCGGTGGGCCCGGGCGGAATTGGCTCCGCTCGAACCGGGTAGGAGACCGCCATGACCACGCCCACCCCACCGAGTCCGAATCCCGACGTCACGCCGCCGCCCGATCCGGTGCCCGACCCGACGCCGGGTCCCCAGCCGATTCCGGAGCCCGGGACCACTCCACCCCCGCCTGCGCCGACTCCTCCGGTCCCCGGCCCGGGCATCGACCCTCCCGCACCGATCCCGGGTCCCCCGCAGCCCGACCTTCCCTGACGCCGAAAACGCCGCGCCCGTTCGGGCGCGGCGTTTCCCGCGCAATGCCGGCCGCCGGCCGAGAGTCAGCGTCCGTCGTCCTCGGGCGGCGGCACCGGTCGCTGGTCGTCGGGAAAGGTCACCTCGTCCTCGATGACGTGTACCGCCGCCTCCTCCGCGGACGCGCCCGCGCCGTCGATTCCGATGTCGGTTGCGTACATGTCCTTGTCGGTGTCGGTGCGCGCGCCGGCGTCGTCTTCGACCAGCCGACCGGCACGGGCGGCGCCGACCTCGCCGCGCACGCTCTCGCCGACACCGGCGTTGGCCCCGGAGTACTCGGGCTCCTCCTGCCGCAACCGTTGCTCCAGGGACTCCCCCCGAGCCTCCTCGGCCTCGGTGTTGCCGTAGCGCTGACCGGCCGACCACTTCTCGGGCGGGGAGTAGCCCTCGTCCAGGGGCTGCTCGAGGCCGCGGTCGTCGGTCAGGGCGTCGCCGAAGGCCTGTGGCTGATCCTCGGTGTCGACGCTGTAGCCGTGGTAGGTCTCCTTCTCGCCCTGCTCGGGCATGGTGCACCTCCAGTTAGGAAGCCGAGGCGACCGGCTTGCCTGCCGCCAGCGCTTCGACGTGTGCGATGAGCTCGGCGCGGACCTGCGGCGAGTCGGGTCCCGCACCGGGGACCGGAAGGGTCTTGGGCCGAGAACGCCGGTCGTGCCAGAACAGCCCCGTGCTCGTTGCCGGTTCGGGGGCGGCGCCGAGCCACACCACGGTGTCCGCACCCTGCTCGGGGTTGCGGATGATGGGCCTGGTCACCGCGCGGAACACCGGCATCCAGTTCTGCACGCCCTTGGTGTCGGCCCACCCGGGGTGCATCGTGTGTACGACGATTCCCCTGTCGGCAAGGCGTTTGGCCCACTCGTCGCCGACGATCGTCTGCTCGCGCTTGGTTCGCGCGTAGATCTTCTTCGGCGAGTAGGAGTCCTTCTCCGACTGCGGGTCCCCGGCGGGAACGCGCTGCCCGTACTGCCCGCCGGAGCTGACGTTGATCACGCGCCCCGGCGGGTTGCGTTCCAGTAGCGGGCTCAGGCCCTCGATCAGCAGCCACGGTGCGAGGACGTGGGTGGCAAAGGTCAATTCGACTCCGTCGACGGTGCGCGTTCGCTCGTCCGGCATGACGCCCGCGTTGTTCACCAGGACGTCGAGACGATCGGCCTGCTCGAGCAACTGGGCGAGGAGTGCGCCCGCGCCGGCGCGGGTGCTGATGTCGTGGCCGAGCGGACGCACGTCCGCCGACGGCACGGCGGCGCAGATCTGGCGCACCGCGTCGTCGGCCCTCTCGGCATTGCGTCCGCCGGCCCAGACCAGCGCTCCGAGGCGCGCGAAGCCGATCGCAGCGGCGAGCCCGAGACCCGAGGCGGCACCGGTCACCAGCACGGCCTTGCCGTCCATGCGCGGCGGATCCTGCGGCCAACCCGGCAGGCGCCGGCGCACGGCCAGGCCCACGTTTCCGTAGCCGAGGACCACGCTGCGGTCCAGGGCGGTATCGACGATCGATGGCAGTCCCACGTGTAGCTCTCCCGGTTAGACGGTCGCGTGCGCCAGGTGGGCGAGCACGTGCTGTGCCGCCTCCTGCTGGGCCAATTCTGCTGCGTCGAGCACCGCCGCGGCGCCGAAGAACTCGTGCATCATTCCCTCGAAGCGGCGCACGGAGACCGGCACTCCGGCCTCGTAGAGGTTCCGGCCGAACTCTTCGCCCTGATCGCGCAGCACGTCGCGGTCGTCGGTGAGGATGAGGGTCGGCGGCATCGAGGCGAGTTGCTGCTGCGGAATGGACAGCAGGTTCACCCGCGGGTCCAGCGCCGCGTTCGGCACGCCCTTGAAGGCGTGCATCGCCATCCACGACAGCAACGGCCGGTTCAACGGGCGGGCGTCGGCCGCGTCGGCCATCGACTCGCCGAACGGCTCGCCCGTGGTCAACGGGTAGACGAGAACCTGCGAGGTGGGCAGGGGATCGCCCGCCACGTGCAGCGACCAGCAGGTGGCCGCCGCCATGGTGCCGCCGACGGACTCCCCGCCGATGGCGAGGCGATCGACGTGCCCGCCGAGGGATTCGGCGTTCTGTCGCAGCCAGTTCCAGCCCGCCAGGACGTCGTCGTGCGCGGCCGGGAACACGTGCTCCGGTGCCTTGCGGTAGGCGGGCGACACGACGATGGCACCGATCTTGTTCGCCAAGCCGCGGCACGATGCGTCGTAGGTGTCGACGTCGAACAGCACCCAGCCACCGCCGTGGATCCAGTACAGGATCGGCATCGGGCCGGTCCCCCGCACCCGGTCTTCGGCGGGGGTGTAGATCCGCATCGTCAACTCCCCGCCGGGTCCGGCGATGCGCACGTCCGCCACGCCGGCCACGGGTTCGCGCTCCACCGGACGTCCGTCCGCGAGAAGAACCCGCTCCACCGCGTCCGCCAGAGTCGGCTGACGACGGGCTGCGGCCGGTTCGAGGATCTCCGGCGGCAGCGGCTCGAGTTCGGCGAAGGCGTCCAGGAGCCGCTGGGCCTGCGGGTCGAGGCTGCCGGAGGCGTCCGTTGCCAAGTGCCTGCTGCGCCCGGATGCCCTGTCCCGCAGGCGGTCGAGCAGTTTGACGATCGGGTCGGTCACCATGTGCCCGCCCTCGGAGGAGGGGCCCATCGGATGGGGGCGGCTCGGGGCCGCGCGCTTGGCCGCGATGAACCGCTCGCCGAGTTCGCCCATCGAGGGAGCACCGACCTTCTCCCGCAGCCTCGGCAGAAGGTGTTGTTCCTCCTGCGTGCTCTGGTCCCGTACGGCCGCGATCAGTTCGGCGAGCGAGCGCTCGAACAGGTCGTCGCCGGGCTGATGGTCCGTCAGCGACAGGAGCAGGTTTTTGGCCTGTAGGTCTTCGGTGCGCCCGGCGTCGGCGGCGTCGTCGAACCCGGCCTCGGCCAGCGCCGGGTAGAGCACGCGCTCCTTTGCATCGGCGTGCAGCGACATGTCGAAGACGAGCTGGTCGGCCTGCGTCCGGCGGTTCCCACGGCCCGCCTCCAGGTGCTGGAAGCGGCGTTCGAGGACCGCGTGGTCGTCGGCCATCATCTGATCGATGTCCCCCGGAAGGATGGCGTGCTGCAGAGGCATGGCGGGCTCCTCGGCTCGGCGGGCGGGCTTGGATGCCTTCTCCGTACCCGCTGGAGGGACCGAGTACCCCCGCGGCCGCGGGGGTAGGCGGAGGCGATGACTGGTTTGACAATCGCCGTCACCGGCGCCTCCGGCAACCTCGGCACCGCCCTGCTGCGGACCCTGAACGATCGCGGTCACGACACCGTCGGCATCTGCCGGCGACCGCCCGAGGCGGGCCCGCCGTACGAACGCACCCGCTGGGTTTCGCTGGACCTCTCCTCGCCGGACGTGGACGGACCGCTGCTCGACGCCTTCGAGGGGGTCGACGCGGTGGTGCATCTGGCGTGGATCATCCAGCCCGCGCGGGACGTCCCGTACATGCGACGACTGAACCTGGGCGGCACCCGATCGGTGCTCGACGCGACCACGGCCGCAGGAGTCGAGCAGTTCGTTCACATGTCCTCCTCCGCCGTCTACGCACCGGCGGCCGGGCCGGTCGCCGAGTCGTGGCAGACCACCGGCGTTCCGACCTCCGAATACAGCCGGCAGAAGGTCGCCGCCGAAGGTCTGGTCGACGACTGGATGCGCCGCAATCCGGACATGGTCGTGGCCCGCATGCGGCCCACGATCGTCACCCAGCAGGCCGCCGCGGCGGAGATCGCCGCGTACTTCCTCGGCCGGCTGGCCCCGCCCATCGCGGTTCGCGCGGCACGCCGGTGGCTGCCGGTTCTGCCGGTTCCGCGCGGGCTCGAGTTGCAGTTCGTCCACGCCGCAGACGTCGCCCAGGCGATCTGCACGGCGCTGGAACGGCGCGCCCTCGGCGCCTTCAACCTCGCGGCGGACAACCTCGACGCGCAGGGACTGGCGGACGCGATCCGCGCCCGGGCGATCGAGGTGCCCGCGGCGCCGGTGCGCGCCCTGGTGGGCGTGGCCGGCCGGGCGCGGCTCGTTCCCATCGACCAGGGGTGGTTCGACGTCGCCATGCGCCTGCCCACCCTCGATACGACCCGGGCGCGGCGCGTGCTCGATTGGCGGCCCACCCACTCCTCCGGCCAGGCGGCGGCGGAGTTGGCGACCGCGATGGCCGCCGGCGTCGACGGCCCCAGCCCCGCCCTCACGGGCTGAACACCGCCTCTCCGAGCAGGTTCTACGAGCAGGGAGATCCACTGTGAAAGCGCTGACCTGGCAGGGCCGTCGCGACGTGCGCATCGCGGAGGTGGCGGACCCCAGGATCGAAGAGCCGACCGACGCGATCGTCAAGGTGACCTCGACCGCCATCTGCGGGTCGGATCTGCACCTCTACGAGGTGCTCGGCCCGTTCCTCAAACCCGGCGACGTGCTCGGGCACGAGCCCATGGGCATCGTCGAGGAGGTCGGCCGCGACGTCACGCACCTGAAGGCCGGCGATCGGGTGGTGATCCCATTCAACATCTCCTGCGGGCACTGCTGGATGTGCGAGCGTCGGCTGTACGCGCAGTGCGAGACCACGCAGAACCGCGCCACCGGCAAGGGCGCGAGCCTGTTCGGCTACACCGAGCTCTACGGGTCCGTGCCCGGCGGGCAGGCCGAGTACCTGCGCGTTCCGCAGGCACAGTTCGGGCCGATCAAGGTGCCGCAGGGCCCGCCGGACGAGCGGTTCCTGTACCTGTCCGACGTGCTGCCGACCGCGTGGCAGGCGGTGGCGTGGGCCGAGGTGCCCAAGGGCGGGACGGTGGCCGTGCTCGGTCTGGGCCCGATCGGGCAGATGTGCGCCCGGATCGCGCTGCACCAGGGTGCGGCGCGCGCGATCTGCGTGGACCCGGTGCCGGACCGTCGCGAGGAGGCCCTGGCGTTCGGTGCGGAGGTGCTCGACTCGGCGGCGGTCGAGGACGTTGCGACGGCGCTGATCGAGACGACCGACGGGCGCGGACCCGACGCGGTGATCGACGCCGTCGGCATGGAGGCCGACCATTCGGGCCTGGCCAAGGCCGCCCACGCGGTCGTCGGCCATCTGCCCGATGCGATCGCCAAGCCCGCCATGGACCTGATGGGCGTGGACCGGCTCGGTGCGCTGCACACCGCGGTGAAGGCGGTCCGACGCGGCGGGACCGTCTCGGTGAGCGGGGTCTACGGCGGCGAGGCGGACCCGATGCCGATGATGGAGATGTTCGACCGCGGGATCACCCTGCGGATGGGGCAGTGCCACGTGAAGCGCTGGATCGACGACATCCTGCCTCTCGTCCTGGACGACGCCGACCCCCTCGGCACGCAGAAGCTGGCGACGCACCGCCTCGCGCTGGCCGACGCACCGCTCGGCTACGACATCTTCCAGCGCAAGGAAGACGGCTGCCGCAAGGTGGTCCTGCACCCCTGAGCCGGCGCTGACGATGCGTCAGTAGTCGAGGGCGGGAGCGCGCACCTCGATCAGTTCGACGTCGTCGGGCCGGTCGCGGTTGCTCGCCCGCCCGTTGCTGCTCGGGAAGTTGTTGTCGTTGGCGATGAGCAGCCGCCCGCCAGGGCGCACCGTCAGGCTTTCGACCGACTGCAGCGGAAACGAGAACAGTGGCCCGACGCCGTACTCGCCGGGGCGCGGCGGCCAGGAGAGCAACCCCGGGTCGGCTATGAACCGCAGGTCCACCACGAGGCGTTTGGCGAGGTTTCCGGCGGCGTCGCGCACGCGCAGGTCGACCAGGTAGACCTTCTTGTGTCGGGTCTGCGCGCCCTGGCTGTTGTCGCGTTCGATCAGGACGAAGCGGTGCTCGTCGAGAGCGGCGAGGTCGGCGATCAGCGCGCCGGGCGCCGAATCGTCGGCCAGTACCGTCCATCTGCGCTCGGTAAACGCGCGGGTGGTGGTGTCGAACTCGCGCATGAGCCGGCGCCGTTGGATCGGGTCGAACCGCAGCGCACCCTCGAGCATCGGGTAGAGGTAGCGCCCGGTGGGGTCCATCGCCATGGCCTCGAAACCCTTGCCCGCGGGCTGGGTGGCCATCGTCGGGTCGGCGAGCGTCGGATTGTTCGGCGTCACGACGCCCGGCATCGTGACCGGCGGCGCGAGCACCGCGCCGGTCGCGTCGACGTGGAGCAGGAAGGGCCCGTACTCCTCCCCGATCCAGAACGTGCCGTCGGGCAGCAGGGCCAGCGACTCCGGGTCGAAGTCGGCGCCGGTGAGCACGCGATCGGTGCGGGTGAGTGGGAACGGGACGTGTCCCGACGGGTCGGAGAGCGTCACGGCGCCGGTGACGGCGATCGTGCCGCTTCCGCCGGAGGACGTCTTCAGATCGGGTCGGATGCGGTAGATGCGCAGCAGGAAGTCCTTCGACGTACTCCTGCCTCCGAAGCCGTTGTCGGGCATCGCCCAGAGTTCGCCGGCGCCGGCGTCGAGGAGCGCGGAGAAGCCGGGGAGCGGCTGAGCCGGAAACGGCGGCACGATGCCGTTCCTGGGGCGGACTGCGGCGCCGGCCGGCGGTCCCGGTTGGTAGGCCAGCGCGGGAAGAACTGCGCGCCCCGTCAGCAGCGCGGGAGCGATCTCGGGAACGGCCGCGGACGCCGACGGGACCGCGCTGCCGAGCAGCGCGGCGGCGAGGACCGTGAGCAGCGCGCTGCGCATTCTGAGGACCCTACGGCCCCGAGGCGCGTGTGTGGTGGATCTTCGAGCGGGCAAGTGGGTGGGGACACAGCTCTCACCGGACCGGAGGATTCCCATGACCCGCATCGGCATCGTCGTCGGCAGTACCCGCGCCGGCCGCCGCAGCGACCTGGTCGCGAACTGGGTGTGGCAGTGGGCGAGCAAGCGCGACGACGCCCAGTTCGAGGTGCTGGACCTCAAGGACGTGGACCTGCCGTTCTTCGACGACGCTTCACCGCCGGCAATGGGCCAACGCCCGTCCGACCCGCGCGCCCAGCGTTGGTCGGATCTGGTGGACGGCTTCGACGGGTTCGTGTTCGTGACGCCGGAGTACAACCACGGCCCGCCCGGAGTGCTGAAGAACGCGATCGACCACCTGTTCACGCCGTGGCACAACAAGGCCGCGGGCTTCGTGTCCTACGGCTCCACCGGCGGGGTGCGGGCCGTGGAGCAGTTGCGGCTGATCCTCGCCGAGGTGCGCGTCGCGACGGTCCGCTCGCAGGTCGCGCTGTCGCTGTTCACCGACTTCGAGATCGAGGACTTCGCCGAGCCCGGCCGGTTCACGCCTGCCGAACGGCAGGAGACGGCGTTGTCGGCGATGCTCGACGAGGTCGTCGACTGGAGCTTGGCCCTGTCCTCGCTCCGGCGCGCCGGCTGACGGTCAGGAGCGCCGGAAGTGCTTGCCGAGGGTTTCGGTCTGGCCCTGGTAGTTCGAGCCGATTCCCTGCCCGTAGAGATGCGTGGGCTCTTCGAGCATTTTCTCGAAGGTCAGTTTGCAGACGCCCTGGCGGTGTTCGATCATGAACGGCACGTCGTGGGCGCGGACCTCGAGGGCGGCGGTGGACCCGGTGCTCTCGCCCTCCACCCGGTGGCCGAAGCCCGGGTCGAAGAACCCGGCGTAGTGGGTGCGCAGTTCGCCGCTGGTGGGGTCGTAGGCGGTCATCTCCGCGGCCAGGCCCGGCGGGACGCGGACGGCCTCGTAGGACATCAGCAGGTAGAAGTTCTTGGGGTTCAAGACGAGGCGATCGCCCTCCTCGCGCTTGACCGGCTCCCAGAACGGGTCCGGGTCTGCGCCGAGCTGCATCATGTTGAGCAGCGGCGCGCTGCCGCGGGCCCGGTGGCCGACGTGCCCCTGGGCGTCGCCGCGCAGATCCAGGCCGAGGAACAGGCCGTTGCCCAGCTGTAGCGAATCCGCGTCGCACGGGCGGCCGTCGGCGTACAGGATCGGTTCGATGCGGTGGTGCTCGCGGATCTGAGCATCCGTCAGGGCGGCGTCGCCGACGGACAGGCGCAGCTGGTTGAGCGTCAGGTCCTCGCGCACCCGGATGGGAAAGGACAGCGGGACGACCTCGAGGTAGAGCCGGCCGTGGTAGCCGGGCGCGATCTCGTCGAAGCGGGCGCTGGAGTCGGTGATGACCCGGGTGAACACGTCGGCGCGGCCGGTCGAGCTCTTCGGGTTGGCCTTGCCGCGCACGCCCGGCGGCAGCGAGAGACGTTCCTTGAGCGGGATCAGGTACGGCCGGCCGACCTCGAGGACCGCGCCGTCGCCGTGCAGGTTGAGCTCGTCGATGACGAAGTCCTTGACCCGGCTCTCCACGGTCTGCTCGCCCGGAAGGAAGCTGCACCGGATGCGGTAGGCGTGTTCGTCGAGGCGCAGGTCCAGGCTCGCGGGTTGCACGTTCTCCCGCGGAATCGTGTACCGGCCCGCGTCGATCACCCCGGCTGCGATGGCCTGCTTCAGGTACTGGTTGGGAAGCACCCCGCCGCCCGGTGGCAACTCGAAAGGCGCGCTGTCGTCCGCTCGCAGGCTCGCGAAAGGCGCGCCGTCGTCCGCTCGCAGGCTCGCGAAAGGCGGCATGTCGTCGGTGGTCCCAGGCATGCGCGCAACTCTACGAGCCGCCCCGCCACCGGGCGTAGCCGCTCCCGGCCCGGGTACCTGTTCGGAATCGAGCATTCCTCGGGAGGGAAGCCATGCGCCTGAAGTTGATCACCGGCCTCGCCGTCGCGGCACTCGCTGGTACCCGAGCGGGCCGGGACCAGATCGGCAGGCTCGTGGGCCTGGTCAAGCAACGCGTCGGCGGCGCCGCCGAGCCGACCGACCCAGCGACCGGCGGCCCGCCGAGCGTGGCCGAAGAGGTGTTCACCGCCGAGCACCCCACCCCGGGCACGGTCGCGGCGGCCGTCGGCGCCCCGAACGCGCCCGATCCGGACGTCATCGAGACCTCGGCGCACCCGTAGCCGAACCGTCACCTGGCAATCGACAGGAACCGATTGACAGTCGATAGGCACTGACCGATTCTCGATACATGTTTACCGAGAGTCGTGCGGTCGCCGCACTGCGGGCGTTCCTCGTCGTCCTGTTCCTCGTGCTGGTGATGCTCCAGACGCTGTCGCTGCCGGGGCAGTTCCGGCACATGGCCCGGGAGGAGCCCGACCTCGCCTACCTGCGGTGGACGTTCACCGCGGTCGCCGTCTTTCTCGTGCTGTGCGCGCAGGTCGTCATCGTCTGCATCTGGCGCCTGCTCGGCCTGGTCACGAGGGACCGCATCTTCCACGAGGCCGCGTTCGCCTGGGTGAACGCGATCATCGGGGCGATCGCCGCGGCCTGGGCGGTGCTGGTCGGGCTGCTGGTCTACGTCGGCTTCCGGGCCGACGATCCCGGCGGGCCGATCCTGCTGTTCCTGCTCACCGTCGGCGTCGGCGTCGTGGGCCTGCTGATGGTCGTGATGCGCGCCCTGCTCCGGCAGGCCACCGCGCTGCGCACGGACCTCGAGGCGGTCATCTGATGCCGATCGTCGTGCGCATCGACGTGGAGTTGGCCAGGCGCAAGATGAGCGTCGGCGAGTTCGCCGCGGCGGTGGGGCTGACGCCGGCCAACGTCGCCGTGCTCAAGAACGGACGCGCCAAGGCGGTCCGGTTCAGCACGCTGGAGGCGATGTGCCGGGTGCTGGAGTGCCAACCCGGCGACCTTCTGGAATTCCTGCCCGACGACGGCGATCCCGCCGCGTCGCACCTCGAACTCGTCGACCTGGAGTCGGAATGAAGTACGCGCTGTGTCTGCTGTTCATTGCACTCGGCGGCTTCGCGGTCGTTGCCGGCGAGGCGGACGACTCCCCCGGGCTGTCGGGCATCGGCCTGCTGACGGCGATCGCCGCCGTGGTCGTCATGGTTCGCATCAAGAACCGCCGGCGGGGCAGTCGGATCGCATGACCCAGGTTTCCGAGCTCACCTCAGGCGTGACCGTCCACCGCGAGTGCGCGGCGACCCCCGGCGCGGTGATGGAGGTGCTCGGCGACGGCTGGCTGTTCGGACTGTGGGTCGTCGGCGCCTCGCACATCCGCGACGTCGACGCGGGCTGGCCCGCCGTCGGCACGAAGATCCACCACTCGGTGGGCGCCTGGCCGCTGCTGATCGAGGACAACACCGAGAGCCTCGAGTACGACCCGGAGGGCCTGTTGGTACTCCGGGCCCGGGCCTGGCCGGTGGGCGAGGCGCAGATTCGCCTCGAGATCGAGCGTGTCGACGGCGGCGCGCGCATGACGATGACGGAGGACGTGCGGCGTGGACCGGGCCGGCTGCTCGGCCCTGCCGCGAAGGTGCTGTTCCCTCCTCGGAACCGGGAGTCGTTGGCCCGGCTTGCGGCGTTGGCCGAACGTCGCGTCTGACGTTTCGTCAGTTCTTCAGCAGGCGCCGCTGCAGCGACCCGACGACACCGCGGTAGAGGGCGCCCGCTCTGCCGTTGGCCGCGAGGGCCGCCCGGGCGGCGTTCGCGCCGCACGCGCCGTGCACCCCGCCGCCCGGATGCGCCGAGGCCGAGGCGAGCCAGAGCCCGGGAATCGGGGTGTCGGCCCGGCCCAAGCCGGGCACCGGGCGGAACACGAGCTGCTGGTGCAGGCCCGACGTTCCACCGTTCATCGCACCGCGCAGCAGGTTCGGGTTCACCGAGGCCATGGCGGCCGGGTCGAGCACCGACCGTCCGAGGACGAGCCCGGAGAAGCCGGGCGCGGCCTTCTCCACCGCCGCTTCGAGTTCCTCGACCGCGGCGGCGATCGCGTCGACGTCCTCGTGGCGACCGGCCGGCAGGTGGGCGTAGGCCCAGGCGGTCTCGGTGCCCCGGGGGGACCGGCCCGGGTCGGCGGCGCTCATCTGGCCGAGGACGGCGTAGGGGGCGGCGGACGGCTCCCCGCGCCGTAGGGACTGCTGAGTGCGGGTCAGTTCCATCAGGGCGCCGCCGAGGTGCACCGTGCCCGCGCCGGCGATTTCCGTGTTCTGCCAGGGAATGGGCGCAGACAGCGCCCAGTCGACCTTGACCGCGGGCAGTTCCCACTCGAACCGCTCCATCGCTCGACGGAGCCCGGCGGGCTGGGCGGCGGACGGGACGAGCGAGCCGTAGAGCACGGGCGCCGCGACGTCGGCCAGCACCGCGCGGCGTACCCGCACCGACCGGCCCTCGGCGGTGCGGACGCCACGTGCCCGTCCGCCCCCGACCTCGACGAGCGCGACGGGGTTGGAGGTCTCGATCCGCGCCCCCGCGGCACGCGCGCGGGCGGCCAGCGCGTCGGCCAGGGCCTGCGCTCCGCCGACGGGCACCGGGAAGCCGTGCTGCTGGCCGAGCATGCCGAGCAGCCAGCCGAAAACGGCGCTGCCGGCGTCCGCGGGACCGAGGTCGCTGTGCATGGCGCAGCCGGCGAGCAGGGCCGGACCCCCCTGGCCCGCGAAGGTTTCCTGACTCCACCGGGCCAACGGTGCGGTGGCGCGGCGAAGCACTGCGGCACCGGGCCCCAGCCCCATCCGCTTGGCCAGCCGAACCGTCGACCTGATCGGCGGGAACGGGTGCAGCAGGGCGTCGACGACGAGGTCCCCGATGTGATCCCACTCCTCGCACAGCCGCAGCCAGGCCGCGGCGTCGGCGGAGTGGAAAGTCCCCAGGGACTGCGCCGTCAGCTCCCGGTCGCGATGCAGGACCACCGCCCGATCCTCGATCGGGTGCGCGATCACCGCGGGCGCGTGCGTCCAGAGCAGGCCGTGCGCCGCGAGGTCGAGGGCGCGCAGCACCGGCGAGGCGACCGCGAGGGGATAGAAGCCGCTGAAGACGTCGTGCACGAAACCCGCAACGGTGAGTTCCGCGCTGCGGACGGCGCCACCGATCTGTTCGGTCGCTTCGAGCACCAGCACGTCCCAACCGGCGTCGGCGAGCAGCGCAGCGGCCACCAAACCGTTGGGGCCGGCACCGATCACCACTGCGTCGACGGTCTCCATGTCCGGCCACTGCCCCGATCGCGTCGGCGAATACGACCCCGCAGGACGGGGCAGTGGGTCACTATCGCCCGCGTACCGAAGGAGTCCCCGATGTCTACCGACGCCATCGTTCTGTTGAAGGCCGACCACGACGAACTCAAGGCAGTCTTCCGCGAGTTCGAGGAGGCGGGCCCGGACGCGAAGGTGACCAAGGGCCGCCTCGTCGACCGAATGATCGAACTGCTCACCGTGCACACCTATCTCGAGAACGAGTGCCTGTACCCGCAGATGCGCGAGCTCGTGCCAGACGTCGAGGACGACATCCTCGAGTCCTACGAAGAGCACCACGTCGCCGACGTGCTGTGCATGGAACTCGCGACGATGAAACCCGAGGACGAGCGCTTCGACGCGAAGACCCAGGTCCTCATCGAAAGCGTCAAGCACCACATCGAGGAGGAGGAGACCGGTTGGTTCCCGACCGTGCGCGAGGCGCTCGGCCGCAAGGAACTCCAGGCCATCGGCGAGGAGATGATCGCCCTGCGCCCCAAGGCCCCGACCTCGCCGGCCCAGCCCAGCGCGCTGAAGAAGGTCGTCGACGCCGTGATCGCCTAGGCGTTCCGTCGACGGCGCCGCCGGAGCGCGAGGCACAGCGCCAGCGCTCCTGCGTCGCCGCCGGCGGCCCCGAGTGAGGCGCTCCCGTCGGCGGAGGCGGCGTCCGTCCGATCCACCACGGAAGGGACCCGCACTCCGACAGTCGGCGGGCAACGTCCGGCCGTTGCCGCGGTCACGGTGAACCGGTCGGCTGTCCAGTTGGCGAATCTTCGGGTTGCGCTGGTCGGCTGGAGGCGCTGCCGCGGCGCGTCCGGTCGCCGTGCCCCCGGGAACCGTGGTTACCGTTTCGTCGCGCTCCCCGCGCTTCACTCGACGGTGCGGTTCGGTCGCCGTCGGCTCGAGTCACCACGCGAAATCACCCTCGTCTCCGAAGAATTGCCTCTTTAAATCGCTACTTTGTTCGAATACAATTCGGTCATGTACCGCATCCACGGCGGAATTTTCGCCAGCGACGCCGCCTTCGACGACGGGCTCGACGTTCAACGCGCGCTCATCTCCGAGGCCCTCGACTGCGAACGGGACAAGGCCCGCGCCGAGGGCCGCCTCTACACGGCGCTGGCGGCCCTGAACCGCGACTGCGCCCGCCGCGCCGGCGAGGACGACGGACTCTACGAACGGCTCCTGCGCTCGGCCTACGAGGAACTCGCACTCGCCTCGGCTTCCTCGCCCGACCACACCGCAGGAACCCTCCACCAGGCCGCCGAACTCCAGTCCCGTCTCCCGCGCACCTTCGCCGCCCTGCGCGCCGGGGACATCGGCCTGTACAAGGCGCAGGCCATGCTCAACGCAGCCATCACCCTGACCGTCGAACAGTGCCTGCAGTACGAAGAAGGCCTGCTCCCCACCGCCGCGGACCTACCGCCGGCCAAGCTGCGCCGCATCGCCGCCAAACTCGTCCGCCGCATCGACAAGAGCACCGCCAAGAAGCGCGAGAAGAAGGCCCGCGAAGACCGCCGCGTCTGGCTCACCCCCGGCGAAGACGGCACCTACTGGTTCGGCGCCCAACTCCCCGCCGAACAGGCCGTCGCGATCTTCGGCGTCATCGACACCCTCGCCAAGGCCACCAAACCCGCCCTCGAACCCGGCGACAACCGCACGATCGATGCCCTCCGCGCGGACACCTTCGTCGACCTGATCCTCAACCCCAATGGCGAATCCCGCGTCAAGTACGAGATGCGCGTCCTGGCCCCCGCCGGCACTCTGCTCGGCCTGAACGACCAGGACGGGCACCTACCGGGCCACGGACCGATCCCCGCCGAGATCTGCCGCGAACTCGCCGCCGACTCCACCTGGCGCCGCATCCTGACCGACCCGGACACCTCCCACGTCCTCGACGTCGGCGCCCACGTCCGCGAACCCTCGGCCCGGATGCGCGAATACATCGAAGCCCGCGACCAGCGCTGCCGCTGGCCCGGCTGTCACCGTCAAGCCCACAAGGCCGACCTCGATCACACCGTCATGGTCACCATGGGCGGCCTGACCATCCGGATCAACCTCTCCGCCTTGTGCGAACGGCATCACATCGTCCGCCACCTCCCCGGTTGGAAAGTGACCCAAGACCCCGACGGCTCCGGCGCGCTGACCTGGACCACCCCCACCGGCCGGATCTACCGCACCCGGCCACCAACCCCGCTCGGGGACGAAGCCGAACTCACGAGCATCAAGCTCCCCGAATACGACGAGTGCCCGTTCTAACGGAACGTCAGATTGTTCTGTTCCCCGTACCGGCTCGTCGTCGGCGCCAGAAGAGCCCGAGCCCCAGTGCCGCGGCGCCGGCGGCCGCTCCGCCGACCGCCGCAGCCTTCGGCGACTCCTCGTTCTCGCTTGCCACGACCACGCCCGATCCGCCGTCGCCCGCGGCGGCTTCTTCTCGCTCGAGTTCGAAGCCGCCGGAGGCGGCGGCAACAACGGCGTTGGTCGCCGCCAGCCGAAGATCGGGCAGGTCGGTCGCGCCGTCCGTCCCGCCGGCAGACATGCGTGCGTCGTCGAAGTTGACGGCCTGATCGCCGACGACCGCGAACTTCCATCCCGGGCCGGCAACGCCCCGGTCGAGTTCGCGCAGCGAACGGTCCACACGGATCAGATCGGGGTCGGCCTCGCCGGATCCACTGCCGTTGCGGACGAGCAGGTCGCCGTCGGCGGTCCAGCCGAATCCGGTGACGTGTTCGCGCGCCTGCCACGTGCCCAGGACCTTCTCTCTCGCCAGATCGAGGGTCGTGAGCCGCCGCACGTCGAGGTCGGCCGCGTAGTACGCGGCGGTCCGCCCGTCGGGTGAGACCTGCACCTCGAACGGCTTGGACTCCAGTTCGATGGTCCGCTGCGTGCGCCCCTGGAAGTCGATGAGGGTCAGCGCCGCGGTCTTGCCATGTTCGGAGGCGAGGAGATAACCCGTCGGCAACACGGCCACGGAGCCGTCGAACTTGTCGGGACTCGCGAGCGCGCCGAGCTCCCGCTCGACGGTTCCGTCGGAGGTGACGGTGAAGAATCGAGTGCCGGCCGACGGGCCGTGGTCGCTGAAGAGAACGTCCACCGAGGTTGCGTCGACGTTGGCACACCGCAAGGCGAGGGTCTCGGGAACCGAAATCGCGGGCAGCTCGACGGTGCGCTTCACCGCCAGGGTGCGCGAGTCGTGCACGGTGAGCTCAAGCCGCCGATTCTCCTCGTAGGGTCCGCTGCGCCGCCCGACGCTGACGACCGACGTCCCGCCCGGGCACGAGGCAATCGCGGTTCCTGTGCCGGACTTCCCGTCCCATGCGACGGTGTTGCCCGTGGCGTCCAACGCGACCACGCGGCTACCGCCGTACCCGCCCGCGGCGTAGGCGACGGGAGTTCCGCCCTCGACGGCCTTCGGTTTTCCGTCGATCCGTGCCAGCACCTCCCCGAGATCGAGGTGCGCGCAGATCACCTCGGACCACCTTCCGTTCCCGCCCTGGAAAGCGGTTGCGGCGACGCCGTCGGTCAGCACCTGCTGACCGCCCATGGGGCTGGACGGGACCTCAAGCTTCTCCGGCAGGTCCTCGCCGATCTGCGCCAGAACCCGAAAGCGGTCGGTGCCGCCGTTCGCGTCCCCGACCCGGGTCACCACCGCTACCCGATAGCCCCTCTCGAGAATCTCGTCCAGCTTGGGCACCCTGCAGGACAGCGCCTCGGCCGGAGAACTTCCGACGATCAACGACCCGGCCACCGCCGCCAATGCGGCACCGGCCGCCCACGATCTACGCACGAGTCTTGGACGCGGCAGCAGCCGGAAACGTTCAGTGCCTGCGAGGTCGGTGGCCGGCGCGGTCGATCGGTGCGAGTGCACAGCCTCGTCGTTCACGGACCCCACCAGGAATCCATCCGGTACCGACGCCGAAGACGACCTCCCCCGGATGCCGATCGCCGGCGTCCGAAGGACCGCAACCACGGTTGGTCGCACGCCGCGGCTCAGCCGAGCGGGCGGTCCAGTTCCACCACGACGACCTCGACGTCGTCCGGCCGGTCGCGGGCCGTCCAGCGCCCGTTGCTGCTCGGGAAGTTGTTGTCGTTGGCGATCAGGAGCCGGCGGTCGTCGAGGATCAGCAGGCTCTCGACCGACTGCAGGGGGAAGGAGAACCGCGGTCCGACGCCGAACTCGCCCGGCCGGGCGGGGCTGGAGATGCCGTGCGGATCGGCGATGTGCAGCAGGTCCAGCACGAGGGTCTTCGTCAGGTACCCGTCCGGGTCCACCCGTCGCAGGTCGATCAGGTAGATCTTCTTCTGCCTGGCGTCGGCGCCCTGGCCGTCGTCGCGTTCGATCAGCAGGAACCGGTGGGCGTCGAGGGCGGTGAGATCCCCGATCAGGCCCCCGGGGGTGGCTTCGTCGACCCGGTAGGCCCAGGTCTTGCCGGTGTACCGCCGCTTCGTCAGATCGAACTGGAACAGGACGCGGCGGCGCGGGTCGGCGTCGGTGGCCAGCGCTCCCTCCAGCATCGGGTAGAGGAAGAGGCCTGCCGGATCGATCGCCATGCCCTCGAAACCCTTGCTGGCGGGCAGATTCGCGGTCAGCGGGTTGCGACCCGGGTACTGCGGCGAGTGAACCCCCGGCAGCCGGAACGGCGCTTCGAGCACCTTGCCGGTGGCGTCGGTGTGCAGCAGGAACGGGCCGAACTCCTCCCCGAACCAGAACGTTCCGTCCGGGGCGCGGCGCACCGACTCGAGGTCGAAGTCCGCGCCGGTCAGCAGCCGGTTCGCGCGCGTCAACTCGAACCCGATGCGCCGGTCCGGATCGCGCAGGGACAGGAACTCCGTCACCGCGATCGTCCCGCCGCCGCCGCCGGGAGTGCGCAGGTCCGGGCGCACCCGGTACAGGCGCAGTAGGAAGTCCGCCGAGTTGGCCTTCGACCCGAAACCGTTGTCGGGCATGGCCCAGTACTCGCCGTCGCCGGCCGCGAGCACCGCGGAGAACCCCGGGATCGGCTGCCCGCCGAACGGTGGCGTGACGCCGTTGGCGGCCGAGACCTTGGCGCCGGAGGCCGGACCGGCCTGGTAGGCCGTGGCGGCCAGCAGGGCCCGCCCAACGAGCGTCGCGGCCGGCGGGGCGGCGGTGTCGACCGCCCCGCCCGTGCCCGCGGCCACCCCCGTCAACGCGCAGGCGGCAACCGCCAACCCGCTCGTCCTCGCCCGCCAGTTCGCCATGTGGCTCCTCCTCCCCCGCCGGAGGGTAGGGACACCGCCTCCTCG
Organism: Sporichthyaceae bacterium; assembly: GCA_052389435.1. Lineage (GTDB taxonomy): Bacteria > Actinomycetota > Actinomycetes > Sporichthyales > Sporichthyaceae > JBQTKD01. The sequence continues at coordinate 28,538 of JBQTIB010000015.1, forward strand.
CTCGGTCACGCGCGGGTGAACGTCGGGCGACGCACGGACGACGTCGCGAAGCGGCGGCACGCCTGCCCGGCCGCGGCGCGATCTCGTCGTAGCGTGAGGACGATTCGACGTCTGCCGAGGGGGACCATCGTGAGCGCACGCACGCCACTGTTCGGGGTGCTCGCCCTGACCGTCGCGGCCGCCGTGCTGCCGGCCACGTCCGCCGCCGCAGCCGAGGACCGCTACGAACGGGACTGCACGCACACCGCGGGCGGGGTTCCGCTGAAGGTGCGACTGACGGTGAAGTTCGCGGAGGCGAAGAGCGACACGATCACCAGGGTGTCCGTCCGGGCGAGCGATGCGAAGGAGACGGGCGGCTACCTCAACAGGGCCGCGACCGTCTCCGGGGTGCAGATCTTCGTGAAGGGCAAGCCGGGCCGCAAGCTGGACAGAACGAAGAAGTCCGCGCCGTACTCCGTGGCGGTGCCCGAACGGATCGGGAAGGACGCCTTCAGCGCGACGGCGACCGTCTACTGGAAGCTGACGAAGAAGCGCACCGCCGAGGTGAAGTGCTTCTACCTCAACGGCTCCGAGGCCGAGTCGTAGCAGGCGAGCCGGGGTTAGAGGAGCGAGAGTCCGCCGTCGATCGGGTGGTGGACACCGGACAGGAACCTGGCCCGGTCCGAGAGCAGGAACAGCGTCGCGGCGGCGACGTCGTCGAGGCCTGCCATGCGGCCCATCGGATGCGCCTGCTCCCACACCTCGCGGGTGGCGGCGTCGAGCCCGGCCATCATCGGGCTGTCGACGGGGCCGGGCGCGATCGCGTTGATCCGTACGCCGTGCACCCCGTACTCCATCGCCGCGGTACGGGTCAGGCCGAGGACCGCGTGCTTGGCGGCGACGTAGGCACCCATGTGCGGACAGGCGCGCCAGCCGCCGAGCGAGGACACGTTCACGATCGACCCGCCGCCGCGCTTGACCAACTCCGGCAGCTGACTGCGCAGACATAGGAAGGTCCCGGTCAGGTTCACGTCGACGACGTGCTGCCAGTCCTTGACCTCGATGTCGGCGACGAGGTTTCCGCAGCCGCCGACGCCCGCACTGTTGACCGCGAGGTCCAGGCCGCCGAACTCCGCGACCGTCTCCGCGACCGCCGCGTCCACCTCGGCCGGTTCGGCCACGTTCGCCCGCAGCGCCAGCACCCGCCCGCCGATGCCCTTGGCGACGGCTTCGGCTGCGGCGAAGTCCCGGTCCACCAGCGCGACGCAGGCGCCGGAGGCGGCCAGCGCCGCGGCCACGGCGGCGCCGATGCCCGATCCCGCGCCGGTCACCAACGCGACGCGGCCGGCGAACTCCCCGGTACCGGCGGTCATCCGCGCTCCTCGGGGAAAAGTTCCGGATGGATCCTGAACGTCCTCCCAGGCTAAACGAGCGACGGGCAAATCGGTCACAAACGCACAAAGCGGCCGCGCACCCGGGTGGGGGTGCGCGGCCGCCGTGGACTGGGTGGGACTAGCGCAGGACGGTGAAGGCGTCCACGTCGACCCAGGTGCTGCTGGCCGAGGAGCCACGGGTTCCCAGCACCTTGACGGTGATGGTGTGCTGGCCCGGAGCGAGTGCCGTGGAGAAGACAATTCGCCGAGTCCGGGTGGAACTGGCGTAGAGGTCGACGATGCCGCGGCTCACCCCGTCGACGAAGACTTCGGCACGACCGCGGTCGTAGCCCGGAGTGGCCACCCACTGGACCTCAGATCCGATGAAGGTCAGCGAGGCCGTGGCGCCGGCGGTGCGGGACTGGCGAATCGATCCGCCGAGAGCTCCGGAGACGGACTTGTTCGACCAGGAGGACACGTAGGTGGCCGCGGTCTGCTGGTTCACCACGACGGTGCGGGCCGCGCTGGTCGCCCATTCGCCGACGGCACCGGTGGAGTCGGTGGCCCGCACACGCCAGGCGGTCGCGGTACCGGGGCTGACCGACCGGGTGCCGACGGTCCCGGTGCCGCTGTAGAGCGAGGTCCACGAGCCCGTTCCGCGCTGCTCCTGGAGTTCGTAGCGGGTGATCGCATTTCCATCGACGTCGCTCGCAGACCAGTTCAGGGTGAGCGTCACCGACGACGAGCCGTGCTGGGTGTTGGCCGCCGGCAGCGCCGCGGTCGGAGCGACGGCGACCGGAGCGCTGCCCGCGGGCGGCGGAGGCGGCGGCGGGGGCGGCGGGGTCACGGTCCCGGCGACGGTCTGCAGCAGTACGTTGGGCGAACCGAGCAGGCTGGTGACCTTGTTGAGGACGGCGCCGCCGATCAGGGCGGAACGGACCTGCGCGGGCGTGGCCGTCGGGTTGGTCTGCAGGTACGCCGCTGCGGCGCCCGCGACGTGCGGCGAGGCCATCGAGGTACCCGAGTAGCTCGCGGAAGCGGTGTCCGAGGAGGACACCGCCGACACGATGCTCTGCCCGGGAGCGAACAGGTCCAGGCAGGCGCCCCAGTTGGAGAAGCTCGCGCGGGCGTCGGTGCTCGTACTCGCGCCGACGGTCAGCGCGGCGGGCGCGCGCGCCGGGGACTGGGTGCACGCGTCGGCGTTGTCGTTGCCGGCGGCGACGGCGTAGGTCACGCCGGCCGTGATCGAACGGGCAACGGCGTTGTCGAGCGTGGAGTAGGCGCCGCCGCCGAGGCTCATGTTCGCCACCGACGGGCCGGATCGGTTGGCGGTGACCCAGTCGACGCCGGCGATGACGCCCGACATCGAGCCGGACCCGTTGCAGTCCAGCACGCGGACCGCGACGAGCTTGACGCCCTTGGCCACGCCGTACTTGGCGCCGCCGATCGTGCCCGCGACGTGCGTGCCGTGGCCGTCGCAGTCGCTGCTGCCCCTGCCGTCGTTGATGGAGGTGAAGCCGGGAACGGCCCGGCCGCCGAAGTCGGTGTGGCTGGTGCGGATGCCGGTGTCGATGACGTAGACAGTCACGCCCGCGCCGTTGTTCGTGTAGTTGTACGTGCTGTTCAGCGGCAGCGAGGCCTGGTCGAGGCGGTCCAGACCCCAGCTCGGCGTAGGGCTCTGCACGTCGCTCTTGCGCACCTCGAGGTCGGGTTCGACGGAGAGCACCCGCGGGTTGCTCCGCAGTTGCGCGACCTCGGCCGCGTTCATCTTCGCCGAGAAGCCGCGGGCGACGCGGCTATAGCGGTGCCCGACCTTCCCGCCGCGCTTGACCACGCCGTTCTGCGCGGCGTCGATCTCCGCCCCCGACGCACTCGAGTCGAAGGTGACGATCCACTGGTCCTTGATCTGCTTCGGTCCCTTGACGGTCACCGCTACGGCAGGCGCCGTCAACGCCGGCGTTCCGAGCAGCCCGAGCAGCACCACACTCGGAACCGCGATCCGCCGTACTCCCTTGAAGCCGATCATGCACAACCTCCCGCGCACCGCTACGGACCTAGAGGTCGCGCGGCGCAAGCCGCGGACACTCCTAGCTTCGGTAGCCGGGCAGTGGCGCTTGACCGGACGGAGCCGGGCGATTCCGGGTGCGAGGCGGGCAAGCCGCCGGTTATCGCAGGACGGTGAACGCGTCGAGGTCGACGTAGCTGTTGCTCGCCTTCGAGCTGCGCTTGCCGAGGACCTTGATCCTGATGGTGTGCGAGCCGGGAGCGAGCGTCGCGGAGAACACGACCCGGCGGGCGTGCGTCGAACTCGCGTACAGGTCGACGATGCCGCGGCTCACGCCGTCGACGAAGACCTCGGCCCGACCCCGGTCTCGGCCCTGGGTCGCCACCCACCCCACCTTGGAACCGGTGAAGGTCAGCGAGGCGGTCGCACCCGAGGTCCGCGAGCGGCGGACCTTGCCGCCGAGCGCGTCCGAGACCGACTTCGTCGACCACGACGAATCCTTGCCGTACTCGACCCTGCTCGAACTCTGCTGGACGTTCGTGACGGTCCGCGTATCGCCCGTGGCCCAGGCGCCGACGGCGCCGAAGGCGTCGGTCGCGCGGACCCGCCAGCGCATCGCGGTCCCCGAGGTGACCCAGCGGATGCCGACGGTGGACGGCCCGCTGTAGACCGTCGACCAATTCGCGGTCGAACCCCGCTGCTCCTGGAGTTCGTAACGGGCGATCTCCTGCCGTTGGGCGTCGACGGCCGACCAGCGAAGCGTGACGGCGACCGACGGCGAGCCCTGCTTGACCACGGCCCCGGGTGTCGCGGCCGAGGGCGCGAGAGCCACCGGAGCGGTGTTGTCCGCGGGCTCCGCCGCGGGCGGCGGGGCGAGGGCCGTTCCGACGTTGCGCAGCAGGACGTTGGGCGAGCCGAGCAGGCTGCTGACCCGGTCCAGGGTCGCTCCGCCGACGAGGGCCGCGCGGACCTGCGCGGGCGTGGCGGTCGGGTGCGAATGCAGGTAGGCCGCAGCCGCGCCGGCGACGTGCGGCGCCGCCATCGAGGTGCCCGACAGCGTGTCCGTGGCGGTGTCCGACGAGCGGTCCGCGGAGAGGATGTCCGCGCCCGGCGCGAACAGGTCGACGCAGGGACCGTAGTTGGAGTAGCTCAGCCGAGCGTCGGACTTCGTGCTCGCACCGACGGTCAGGGCCGTCGGCGTGCGGCCCGGAGACTGGTTGCACGCGTTGGTTTCATCGTTGCCGGCGGCGATCGCGAAGGTGACGCCGGAGGCGATCGACGTCGCCACGGCCTTGTCCAGCGCCGTGTGCGCCTCGCCGCCGAGGCTCATGTTCGCCACCGACGGCCCGGTGCGGTTGGCCGTCACCCACTCCACGCCCGCGATGACCCCGGACATCGACCCAAGGCCTTCGCAGTCCAACACCCGCACCGACACGAGCTTGACGCCCTTGGCGACGCCGTACTTCTTCCCGCCGACGATGCCCGCGACGTGGGTGCCGTGGCCGTCGCAGTCGGAGGCGCCGTAGTTGTCGTCGATCGCGGAGAAGCCCTGGCTGGCGCGGCCGCCGAAGTCGGAGTGCGTGGTGCGAATACCGGTGTCGATCACGTAGACGGTGACCCCGGCGCCGTCGTTGGCGTAGGTGTACGAGCCGTTCAGGGGCCGTGAGCTCTGGTCGATCCGGTCCAGGCCCCAGTTGGGCGTCGGGCTCTGCACGTCGGCGGCGGAGACCACCAGGTCGGGTTCAACGGCGAGCACGTGCGGACTCCGGCGAAGCTGCTCGGCCTTGGTCGAGGTCATGTTCGCCGAGAAGCCGCGGGCGACTCGCCTGTACCGGTGGCCGACCTTGCCGCCGCCGCCCTCGACCTCTGCGCGTGCGGTGTCGATCTGCCGGTCCGACGCGCTCGCGTCGAAGGTGACGATCCACTGGTTCGGGATGTGCCGGCCGAAGGATCGGGGAGCGGCCTCGGCCGGAGCGACGAGGACGGGTGTGGCCAGCAGACCTGCCGCCACCAGGCCGGGAACGGCCAGTCGGCGGACCCCACGAAACTCGACCATGCACGCCCCCCAGCGTCCGGCTACGACACCAAGATCGCGCGCCTCGGGGCGCGGGCCTTCCTGGCTTCGGCGGGTCTTGGAGATCGCTTGACCGGATCGCGCGGGGCGATTCCGGCACCGATGCGGGCAAGCCGGCGCTTATCGCTTCACCCGGTCGGCCGATGCGGGCGGGGAGAAAATCAGCTCTCGAGCGAGCGACCGGATGCCTTCCAGGCGTTGAAGCCGCCGCGCAGTTCCACGACGTCGGTGTAGCCGGCGGCGAGCAGGGCCCGGCCGGATTCCGCGGACATGTTCCCGGAGCGGCAGTAGATCAACAGCGCGGCCGCCTTGTTCTTGGGCAGGCGGGAATCGCCGACGATGCTGTCGTAGGCGATGTGGGCGTCGGTGCCGGCGATCTCGCCCTCGTTGGGGACGTGGACGTTGATCACCGTGCCCCGGTCGGCCTTGATCAGGGTCTCGAACTCGGCCGGGTCGACCTGCTTCACCACGGCCGGCGCCGGCGCGGGCGCCGCGGCGGGGGCGGCGTCGTCGGAGCCGCAGGCGCTCAGTCCGGTGCCGAGCAGGAGGGCGGTGAGGAGGGCAGCGGTTCGCATGGGCCCATTCGATCACGCGTCCTCGACGGCGGCGATTCGGTACCGGGCCACGGAGGCGTCGAGGATCTGCGCCTGCTGCTCGGCGGGCGGCCCGCTCCCGCGAAACAGGTCCAGATGCGCGTCGGACTCCCACCTCTCGAAGATCCGAATCCGGTCGGGGCGCAGCGGATCGGCGGAGAGCACGAAGTCCAGGCAGCCCGGTGCGGCGGCGGCCGCCGCCATGACGACGCTGCAGCCCTCGAGGTAGGCGTCGCGCTCGGTGGCGGCAACCTCGATCCAGCCCGCGACGACGATCATGCGGAGAGGCTACGGCCTAGCCCCAGACCTGGCCCGCCGGCTGCCGGGTGGTGACGTTGAGGCGGTTGAAGAAGTTCGACGTCGCGATCCACAGCACGATCGCCGCGAGCTGCGGTTCGGTGAAGTGCTCCGCGGCGGCGTCCCAGACCTCGTCGGGCACCGCGTCGGCGGTGTCGGCCATGCGCGTCGCGCACTCGGCGAGGGCGAGCACGGCGCGCTCGGCGGCGGTGAACCACTCCGTCTCGCGCCAGGCCACCAGCGTGGCGAGACGATCGTCGGTCTCGCCGTTCTTGCGTGCCACGACGGTGCCCGAGTACAGACACGCCGCACAGCCGTTGATCTGACTGACCCTCAGGTGGACGAGTTCCAGCGTCGCGTTCGGGACGCCCACGGAGTGCGCGGCCTTGTACAGCGAGTTCACCGCGTCCATCACGGGAGGCAGCAGGGTGGCCACCGAGGCGGTGCGAGCGGACATGATCGATCTCCTTCGCTTTCGGCCCCGTCACATCGGGGCTCGCTGTTCCGTCGTTGGTATGACGGATGCCAGAACGTGGATGTGACAGGACTCGGGAGACGACATCGTGAACGCCCTCGCCGAACGCTTCGACGCCGAACGGCCGCGCCTGCGCGCGGTGGCCGTACGCATGCTCGGATCCGCCACCGAGGCCGACGACGCGGTGCAGGAGGCGTGGCTGCGCCTGGGGCGGGTGGACGCCGCCGAACTGGACAACCTCGGGGCCTGGCTGACCACGGTGGTGAGCCGGATCTGCCTCGACGCCCTACGGGCGCGGACCGCGCGGCGCGAGGAGCCGCTGGAGGAACGGCCCGAGGCCGGGACCGCCGTCGGACCGGAGCACGAGGCGCTGCTCGCCGAATCCGTCGGGGTCGCGCTGCTCGTCCTGCTCGACACCCTCGCTCCCGCGGAGCGGCTCGCGTTCGTGCTGCACGACCTGTTCGCGGTGCCGTTCGAGGAGATCGCGCCGATCGTCGGGCGCAACGCCGCGGCGACCCGGCAGCTGGCGAGCCGGGCTCGGCGCCGGGTGCAGTCCGATCCGGCGGCGCCGGCCGCCGACCGGGCGCGGCAGCGGGCATTGGTGGACGCGTTTCTCGACGCCGCCCGCAACGGGCGGTTCGAGCGGCTGCTGGAGATGCTCGATCCGAACGTCGAGTTCGTCCCCGACGAGGCGGCCACCGCGATGGGCGGGCCGGGCCGGGTACGTGGCGCCGAGCAGGTGGCCGGGTTCTACAACGGGCGGGCGCAGAACGCGCGAACCGCCTTCGTGGACGGGCTTCCGGGCGCGGTCGTGGTCGTCGACGGCGCGGTGAAGATCGCGCTGACGTTCACGATCCTCGACGGGCGTATCCGGGCCTTCGACGTGGTCGGCGACCCGGACACGCTCGCCGCGATGGAAATCGAGCGGTTCGACTGACTTCGCGCGCCGGCGGGGGCGTCAGCGTTCGCAGTGCTCCTTGAGGCCCTTGATGCCCTCGGCCATGACGCCGTCGAAGACCGGGCCGAGTTCGTCCGGGGAAATGTCGGCGGCGTAGATGACCAGGGACCCGTCCCCGTCGGGGAGGACGTCGAAGGTGCCGAGGTGGTGGGAGACCGGCAGACCGGACTTGATGGCGTACTGGAAACGGCGCAGGTCGTTGTCGCTGGTGACGGTGTCCTCGCTGATCTCGGTGCCGTCGGCGAGGGTCACGATGCGGCCGGTCGCGGTCGCCGAGGAGGTGGAGATCGGACCGAACCACTCCGAAATCGAACCGGCGTCGGCGATGACCTTGAAGACCTCGTCGGGTGCGGCGTTGACGTGCAGGTGGTGGCGGACGGTGGCCATGCGGGCTCCTCCAGAGTCCTCGGCGATGTGGTGGTGCTGCCCAGTATCGGAGGTCAACCTAAACGGCGGCTCAACTCGAGACGACGGGTGGCCGCAGTACGGCGAGGGTCAGTGCACGGCCAACGCGAATTGGGACAGCGGCCCCGGCCCGCCGGGAGCCAGGTAGCACTCCACGCCCCAGACCCGGTCGAACAGGTCGTCCGGCAGCGTCAGGAAAAACGACTCGGGACCGATCTGGCTCGCGTGAAGCGCCATGGCGGCGCGCTTGCGCGCGGCCCAGGCGGTGACGTCGACCGTGACCACCGGCGCCGCCCCGGTGTCGCCGGAGCGCAGCTCGACCTGACCACCCGTCAGTTCTTCGAAAAGGGCGACCTGCGGTTTGCCGAGCGTGCCCTCGTAGTACCAGAGCGGGAACTTCGCCTCCGCGGCCAGCGCGGCGGCTCGATGCGCCACGACGTGCGTGCGCCGGTGGTCGGGGTGTCCGGTGACGCCGAACTCGTCGTAGCCGACGAGCACGTCCGCCGACAGTGCCTTCAGCAGGTCCAGGAGCCGGTTCGCGGCCTCCTCGACCTCGCACGCGGCGAAGCTCCGCGCGGTGAAGGCGGTCTCGTCCGCGCCGGAGTCCTCGTAGCCGAGGAACTCCACGCCGATGCCGAGCAGGTCGCCGGCCTCCCGCGCCTCCGCGGCTCGCAGGTCCCCGAGGGTGGCGTACCCGCCGAGGTCGGTCGGCACCTCCCCCAGCTCGCCGGAGGTCGCGAACACGACGGTCACCTCGTGGCCCGCCTCGACCGCGGCACACATCAACCCGGCCGTGGCGATCGCCTCGTCGTCCGGGTGCGCGTGCAGGAAAACAAAACTCGCCACAGTGCCGACCTCCCTGGACCCACCGTACGCGGCGCTACCTCGCGACGTCGGCGCGCAGGACGCGGAACAGGCTGGTGGCCGCAAACGCGGCGGGGTCCTCGTTGGCCTCGGTCAACTCCGCAAGGGAGGCTTCGCGCAGCCGCGCCCAGGCGGAGTCGTCCAGCGCGCGCCGGGCCGCGCGCCAGGCCGGATGCTCCCGCTCGGCGGAGTCGAACCAGTCGGCGGGGCTCGCGGCGCGGAAGGTCAGCGGATGCAGCGCGGCCGTCAACGCGACCGGATGCGGCGCGAACAGGGCGTCCACCGTCTCGGGGTCGATCCAGTTGGTGGTCGGTCCGGGCGGCGGCGGCGCCGTCGCCGCGAGGGCCTGGCGCATCAGCAGCCCCGTGCGGAAGATCGCGCCGTCGGTGGTCCAGGAGGTGAGCACGATGCGCCCGCCGGGTCTGGTCGCCCGCACGAGTTCGGCGACGGCGCCGGGCCCGTTCGGTTCGAAGATCACCGAGAACACCGCGAGCACGAGGTCGTAGCGCCCGGCGGGGACCGGCAGCGCGAGGGCCGTGCCGAGCGCGAACTCCATCGGAAGTCCGAGGTCGGCGGCGCGGGCCCGGGCGAGGCCGATCAGCCGCGGGGCCGGGTCGATTCCGAGCACGTGCGCGCCGTTGCGGCCGGCCGCGAGGGCGGCGTTGCCGGTTCCGGTGCCGACGTCGAGCACGGCTTCGCCCGGCTGAACCGCGGCAGCGGCGAGGGCGGCGTGGGTGGCCGGCATCAGTTCGACGGCGGTCTTCTCGAACTGCCCGTCGCCCCAGTCGAAGCCGCCGAGTCCGCCGGTCTTCACGCGTCGTCCCGCCGAGGTTTGCCGGTGACGTAGAAGGAGTCCATCGGGTTCTCCGGCACCGGGAAGACCTCGACGGGCCCAAAGCCCGCGTCGGCGAGCATCCGACGGGCCGTCTGCTCGCCCCACATCGTGCCGAGTCCGGCGCCGCCGAGGGCGAGGGAAACCTGCATGCAGTGCAGGGTGCTCACCCCGTAGAGCAGCGGCGCGAAGGGGTTGCCGACGTTGTCCTCCAGGGCGCTGTGCCCGCGGATGTCCATCATCGCGAAGGTCCCGCCGGGGACGAGCACGGCGTGGATCGCGGCGAGCACGGCGGCCGGGTCGCGCTGGTCGTGGATGGCGTCGAAGGCGAACACGACGTCGAACGGCGGATCGGTCGGGAGCGCGGTGACGTCGTGGACCTCGAAGGCCACGTTGGTCAGGCCCATCGAGGCGGCCTCCGCGCGCGCCGCCTCGACGGCGTCGGCGGCGAAGTCGAACCCGACGAAGGTCGAGGCCGGAAACGCCTGCGCCATGAGGTTCAGCGCGTGGCCGGTGCCGCAGCCGACGTCGGCGGCGCGCAGCCCGGCGGCCATCCGCTCCTTCAGGCCGACGGCGAGGGGCAGGATGCCGTCGAGCAGTTGGCCGTCCATCTGCCCGCGGGAGAGCCCGTCCATGACGGTGGTGAACTCCGGCCGATAGGCGTCGTACGGGACGCCGCCGCCCTCGCGGAAGGCGGTCGCGACGGCGGGCACGTGCGGCGCGAGCAGCGCCATCATCCGGGCCAGCGGGGCCACGTTGCCCGAGCCGCCGCCGGTCAGGACCGCGGCGTGGGCCGCGGGCAGGGCGTAGGTGAGCGTCGCGGCGTCGTAGTCGACGATCGCGGCGGTCACCAGGGTGCCGAGGCACTCGCGCACGTGGCGTTCGTGGAGCCCGGCGCGCGTCGCGAGTTCCCCGCTCGTGCCGGGGCCCGCGGCCAGGGCGTCCAGCAGGCCGGTGCGGACCGCGAGGTCGACCTGCAGGGTGACCACGCCGCCGGAGAAGGTCTGGAACATCCGCTTGCGGAAGGCGTCCGCGACGGCGGCGTCGTATTCGGCGGCGTCGTACTCGGCGGCGTCGTACTCGGCAGCGTCGTACTCGGCGGCGGCCATCAGGCGAAGGTGCGGACGAGGTCGAGGACGGCGTAGCGATCGGGGCCGTAGGCCTCCAGGCCGCTCTCGTCGCCGGGCAGGCGGCGGGCCGCGACCTCGCAGAACACCTCGGCGGAGCCGCGGATGGTGGTCAGCGACCGGCCGTTCTCCTCGGAGAACACCCACACGCTGCCGTCCGGCGCGATCAGTTCGAGGGTCACGCCGGCCACGAGCGTCTGCCCGGCCTTCTTCAGCGCGTAGGGGAGCGTGCGCCAGGCCAGGCGGGCGATGTGGAACAGGCGGTCTCCGGGCACGAGCTTGCGGCCGATGCCGGAGGCGACGTCGCCGCTGTGGATCCACGCCTCCGCGAGGCGGGTCGTCGCGAAGGTCCGCGCGGGCAGGTCCCCGGCGACCCACGGGACGCGCGCCGCGGGGTCGGTCTGCGCGAACGCCTCGACGAGCGCAGAGGACGCCGCCGCCCAGCGGGCCAGGAGCTCGGTCGGACCGGCCCCCCGCTCCCGTTCCACCGCGGCACCGGCGACGGTGTCGACGTCTCCCGCGGCCAGGTCCCACCCGGCGTCGGCCAGAGCCAGGTCCAGCCGGCCGCGCAGAGAGGCCAGCGCCAACTCGTCGGTCTGCGCAAGGTGCAGAACGACGTCCGCAACGCTCCACCCGGGGCAGCGCGTGTGGCGCTGCCACCCCTCGGCGTCCAGTCCCACGAGGAGCCCGGCGAGCTCTTCGTGCTGGTCCGCGAGCGACGCGGTAATCAGTTCCAAGTCCAGCCTCCCGACGATTTCGTACCGAACGGTAGTGGCTTGCGTCACTTCACAGGCTCGCGGCCTAGGTTCTGTGCATGGCGATGCGCGAGTACTTGATCGGCGAGGTCACCGAGGAATACGCCGAAGGGCTGCTGACGCGGCGCGAGGCGGCCCGCCGGCTCGGACTGCTCGGCGTCGGCGTCGCGGCCGCGACGACGCTGCTGTCCGCGTGTGCCGAGGGCAGCGAGCAGGGCACCGACACTCCGGCGGCCCCCGACACCACGCCGACGCCGACCCTCGTCCCGCCGCAGGCCAGCCCGCCGCCCGGGCCGGACGCCGGCGCCCTGGTCACCTACGCCGCGAACGGCGTGAGCTACCGCGCCGCTTTCAAGGCGCCCGCGGGCGCGGCCAAGGGCGCACTGCTCGTGATCCACGAGAACAAGGGCCTGACCACGCACTTCTACGACCTCGTCGGCCGGTTCGCCAAGGAGGGCTATGCGGCGCTGTGCCTCGACCTGCTCTCCCGCACCGGCTCGGAGGGCACCGCCGGCTTCGACGACCAGGCCGCCGCGACCGCGGCGCTGTCCGGCATGCCGAAGGAGCAGGTGCTCGGCGACCTGAAGGCGGCGATCGACGAACTGCTGGGGCGAGCCCCGAACACCAAGCTCGGCGCCGTCGGCTTCTGCTTCGGCGGCGGCATGACCTGGAACCTGCTGCAGGCCGGGCCCTCGCAGGAGAAGCGGCTACGGGCCGCCGCCCCGTTCTACGGCCCCGCCCCGGACGCTCCGGACTTCGCCGGCTCCCCCGCCGCGGTCCTCGGCGTCTTCGCCGGCAACGACGCCCGCGTCAACGCCACCCGCGACGCCGCGAAGGCCGCCCTGGAGAAGGCCGGACTGACCCACGAGGTGCTCACCTACGACGGCGCCGACCACGCGTTCTTCAACGACACCGGCCCCCGCTACAACGCCGCGGCCGCGGGCCAGGCGAACACCAAGCTGCTGGAGTGGTTCGGCACCCACCTCGCCTAGCTATTCGACGGCGTCTTGCGGCGCTTCCGTTGGCTCCTCGCTCGGTTCCTCGCCGGGAAGTTCGTCGATCTCCGCGGCGTCGCCCTCCGCGGCGGGTGCGGACGGCTCGCGGTCGAGGCGGCGCAGCTCCCGGCCGGTCGGGTCGAGGAGGACCAACTGCTCGCCGGCGAAGCCCGCGGCCCGGGCTCCGTCGAGGACGGCGGTGGGGGTGCAGTCCTCGGGGGTCGTCGCCTCGTCGGTGGTCAGCAGAGCGCCTTCGACGAGCGCCCAGCGGCCCGCGGTGCCGTTGCAGCCGTCCGACCCGCCCCAGATCCCGTCCGCGAGAAACTCCGCGTGCGGGCCGCGATCGTCCTCGTCGCCCGCGTTCGACGTCGCGCCGGGCATGAGCCAGACCCCGACGAGGTCCTGCTCGGTCACCGGCCGCAGGCCCGCCGGAAGTGCCGGCGTCGGGGCGTCGAGCGCGGCGATCTGCTCGGCGTTGGCCGTGGGCGCCGGACCAGCCGACGCGTCGTTCGGGCCGGGCGAGAGCGTCGCGACCGTCTGGCCGCCCGCGTCGAGCAGGCGCCGGGTGTCGCCGTCGACGGCGTAGGACACCGCGGACGCGATCCACGCCGGAGTCGGGTCCTGCACCTCGTCGGGGAAGCACTCGCCGCTGCCCCCGCTGACCTCGGCCAGGAACGTGCCCGCCCGCCCCGCGAGCCAGACTCCCTCCAGCGAGCCGCACGCATGGAACAGCTCGAGGCCATCGGCGGCGAGGTTGACGACGCTGGGCGTTGCGATGCCCGGCCCCGCGACCGACCACTGCCCGACGAGGGCGGACGGCGTCGTCGCCACGGCGCTCGGCTGCGGCGTGGTGACGGGGGCCGAGGCACCGGCGAGCGGGTCGTCCCCGGACCCTGCGCCGCCGCACCCGGCCACCACCGCGATCGAGGCCAGTCCAGCCGCTGCCCGAACCCTCATGCGCTCCCCCTCCGTCAGTACGGCACGTGCCACCCTTTCGTGCCGGCCGCACCTTCGAGGCGAAAAAGGTCGAATTCGAACTCGTCGACGAACTTCCCGTCCTCCCCGCGCATTGTCCAGGCGAGGAATCCGGCCATCAGAATCCCGCAGCCGCCGAGGATCGCGGCGAGGGCGATCACGACGGCGAACACCAGCGCCGAGGCGACGTCGAGCACCATCAGCACCGGCACGCTGCCGATCAGCAGCACCGGTGCGTAGAAGGACACCCACGCGTCGGTGAGCATCACCCGGCGCAGCATGCGATGGCGTCCGGTCATCGTGGCCTCCCGCTGGTCGCGTTCTCCTGCCTCCAGCGTGAGCCCGCGCGGTCATGGCGTCGATTACCCGGCGGGTAACCCCGCGGGCCGCGGAATATACCCCCGGTGGGTAGGTGTTCGGCCGGGCACAGACCCGTTGGGAGGCACCATGCATCCGCAGTCGGCCGGCGCGCAGGACCATGCCCACGGCCACGCTCACCGGGACCACGCCAACCACGACCCGGCCGACCAAGACCGGGCCCGGCAGCACCCGGCCGAGCCTTCGCGACGCGAACTGAACGCCTCCGCGGTCCGCGCGACGCTGCACTGCCTGACCGGCTGCGCGATCGGCGAGGTGCTCGGCCTGGTAATCGGCACTGCGCTGGGCTGGTCCAACGGCGCGACGATCGCCCTGGCGGTCGCGCTGGCGTTCCTGTTCGGGTACGCCTTCACCTTCGTGCCGGTGCTGCGCTCGGGCGTCGCGGCGCGCACCGCCGTCGGCGTCACCCTGGCGGCAGACACGGTCTCCATCACCGTCATGGAGATCCTCGACAACGCGGTGATGCTGGTCGTCCCCGGCGCGATGCACACCGGTCTGGACTCGGCGAAGTTCTGGGGCTCGCTGGCCTTCGCGTTCGCGGTGGCCTTCGTCCTCACGGTCCCGGTCAACCGCGCGCTCATCCGACGAGGTCGCGGCCACGCCGTCGTGCACCGCTACCACTGAACGCCGTGGCGGGCTACTTCACGATCACCTTGGCGACCATGTTCGGGTGCGGGGAGCAGAAGTACTCGTAGACCCCGGCCTTGGCGAAGGTGAAGGTGAAGGACTCGCCCTGCGCCAACAGCTTCGAGGCGAACTCGGCCGGACCCTTCTTGGTCTTGACGTCGTGGCGGACCCCGTCCCTGTTCGTCCAGGTGACCGCGTCGCCGACCGAGACCGTCACCTCGGGCGCCCGGTAGCTGTAGTCCTGGATGTCGACGGCGGTGTCCGCCGCGAAGGCCGACCCGTGCGGGGCGAACACCGCAGCACCCGCCATCGCGCCGACCGCGACGATTCGCAATGCCCTGCCTGCCATCTCGTGTCCTCTCCCAGTCCGTGTGCCGTCGCTGCGCCGTCCGTCCCGGTGCCGCGAGGGTGGTGCAGCACCGGGACGTCCTGCTGGGCCGGACCATGTAGCCCGGGCAGGGCCTAGAGGCGGAACAGCGCGCTACGAGCCCCATTCGTCGAGATCTGCCCATCGGACGCCGACCGCATGGAGGGGATCGCCCACACCCCGTGGGGGAATCCGCCGCCCCCGGCGTCGAGCCGCTCCCGGCCGAGAATTGACAGAGCCGCTCCCGCTAAATGAATATGGTTCTCATGATCAGACGGGTGGCCGCTGCGGGCGTGCTGGCAATGACGCTGTCGGCGTGCGGCGGCGACGGCGGGGACGGCACGGAATCGACGGCGGCCGGGCTCGCGAGCCCGGCGCCCGCGCAGGAGCCTCGCCTCGAGGTGTTCGCCGCGTTCTACCCGTACTGGTGGATGGCGCAGCGAGTCGGCGGCCCAGAGGTGAAGGTGGACCTGCTCACCGAGCCCGGCGTGGAACCGCACGACCTCGAGCTTTCCCCGCGCCAGGTCGCCCAGCTCTCCGAGGTCGACCTCGTGGTGTTCCAGAAGGGTTTCCAGCCGGCCGTCGACGCCGCCGTGGCCCAGCAGGCAGCCGAGCGGCAGCTCGAGATCAACGCCGCGCTCGGCCGCACCCCTGTTCTCGACGTCCACGAGGGCGAATCGGAAGCCGAACACGCGCAGCACGCCGGCGAGTCCGCGGCCGAGCACGCGGAGCACGCCGGCGAGCCCAACGCCGAATCCGCCGGCGAGCACTCGGCGGACGACGGGCACGGCCACGGCGCCCCGGGCGACCTGTCCGCGGATCCGCACGTGTGGCTCGACCCGGACAAGCTCGCGGCCGTCGCCACCGCCACCGCGGACGCGTTCAGCCGCGCCGACGCCGCCGGCAGCGCCGGATACCAGCAGCGCGCCTCCGAGGTCCGCGCCGATCTAACGGCCCTGAACGCCGAGTTCACCTCCGGTCTGGCCACCTGCGCGCGCCGCAAGGTCGTGGTCAACCACGCCGCGTTCGGCCACCTCACCACCCGGTACGGCCTCGAGCAGATCGCCGTGAACGGCCTGTCCCCCGACGCCGCCCCGAGCCCGCAGCAGCTGGCCCAGCTCGCCGAGACGATCCGCCGCGACGGCACCACCACCGTCTTCACCGAGATCCTGGCCAGCCCGCGGCTGGCCGAGACCCTCGCAGCCGAGGCCGGCGTGAAGACCGCGACGCTCGACCCCCTCGAGGGCCTGGCCCGCGAGGACTCCCGCGACTTCCTCGCCGTCCAGCGCGACAACCTCAACGCCCTGCGCGCCGGCCTGGACTGCACCAGCGGCATCACCGGCACAGCCGCACCCACCGAGGCGCCCACGCCCACCGAGTCCGCCTCGCCGTCCCCCACCGAGTCGAGCACTCCCACGGCCACGCCCACCGAGTCCACTAGCCCGACCCCGTAGCGGCGTCAAGAACCAATGCGCACGTCATGCGCCATGGGTGCTGCGGCGCCGGAATTGTCCGGTTTGTGGAGCCGTTTCGGCTGACACCCCACGCTGCGACCGGCCGCTAACGACAACGTTTTCCATGTGTTCGGCGTGTTCGGCTGCGCACGACGATCACCACGGGCGAGATTGGAGGCGTGACAGAACTCGGAACCCGGTCCGGAGGCGTGCCGCCCCAACGCGGCCCATCCGCTCCCGGCCGCGCCGAGAGTCGCCTCGGGCTCTACCTGCTGTGCGCCTCGCTCGCCGCGCTGCTCGTGCTGGCCGAACCGCTGCGGGAGTTCTTCGACCGGCCGGCGCTCGCGACCTGGTCGACGGTCTTCGTGTCGATCGTCGTGCAGGCACTGCCGTTCCTGGTTTTCGGCGTCCTGCTGTCGGCAAGCATCACCGCCTTCGTCCCCGAGTCCTGGTTCCGCAAGGCACTGCCGGCCCGCCCCGGGGCAGCAGTACCGGTCGCCGGCCTCGCGGGGGCGGTGCTGCCCGGATGCGAGTGCGCGTCGGTCCCGGTCGCGGCGAGCCTGATCCGCCGCGGCGTTCCGGCGGCCGCCGCCCTCGCCTTCCTGCTCTCGGCCCCGGCGATCAACCCCGTCGTCCTGGTCGCCACCGCGGTGGCGTTCCCGGACGCCCCGGAGATGGTCGCCGGCCGGTTCGTCGCCTCGCTGATCGTGGCCGTCGTCATGGGCTGGCTCTGGCTGAAGTTCGGCAAGGCGGACATGCTGGAGAAGGTCCACCGCCGGCCGGCGCAGACCGACGGCAGCCGGGCGAGTGCCTTCGTCGGCGGCATCCGGCACGACCTGCTGCACACCGGCGGCTTCCTGGTCATCGGCGGCATCACCGCCGCGACGCTCAACGTCGTCGTGCCGCGCGAGTGGCTCGACGCCGTCGCCGACAACCCCGTGCTCGCCGTGCTCTGCCTGGCCCTGCTCGCGGTGATCCTGGCGATCTGCTCCGAGGCCGACGCGTTCGTCGCCGCGAGCCTCACCCAGTTCTCGCTCACCGCGCGCCTGGCGTTCCTGGTCGTCGGACCCACGGTCGACGTCAAGCTCATCGCGCTGCAGGCCGGCACCTTCGGCCGCCGGTTCGCGATGTGGTTCGCCCCGCTCACCTTCGCAGTCGCCGTCGGCGCGAGCGTGCTCGTCGGATGGGTCCTGCTGTGAGACGCGAAGTCCAGGCCGTGGTGATGCTGCTGCTCGGGACCGCGTGCATCCGTATCGGCTTCGACGGCTCCTACCTCTACTACGTCAAGCCGATCCTGCGTTGGCCGCTGGTCGCCTCCGGGATCCTGGTCGCGGCGATCGGCCTGCTCGGCCTGGTGGCCGCGCTGCGCAAGCCCGCGCCGACCGCGCACGAGCACGCCGCGGAGGACGGCTGCGCCGACGGCAACCACCACCACGTCCCGCGGGTGGCCTGGCTGCTGACCCTGCCCGTCTTTGCGATTCTGCTGGTCGCTCCGGGTCCGCTGGGCGCATACGCCGCGGCCCGCGACGCCGGCACCGTCGCCAAGCCCGCCGGCGACAGCGACTTCCCCGCCCTTCCCCCCGGCGACCCCGCAACGCTCCCGCTCTACGAGTACGCGGTGCGGGCGGTGTGGGACGAGGGCCGTTCCCTGTTCGATCGGGACCTCGACCTGACCGGTTTCGCGAGCAAGCGCCCCGAGGGCGGCTGGTACCTGACGCGCATTCAGCTCGCCTGCTGCGCGGCCGACGGCGTCGCCACCAAGATCGAGGTGCGCGGCGACGTCCCCCAGCTCGCGGACGACACGTGGGTGCGCGTGGTCGGGCGCTGGGAGCCGTCGACCAATCCCGATCCCGAGAAGGCGCTCGCCGCGATGCGCGTCGTCTCCGTTACCACGGTCCCCGCGCCGCCGGACCCCTACGAGTAGATCAGCCCTTGCGCGGCTTGGCGGCGCAGGAAGGGCAGAGCCCGAAGATCTCCATCGTGTGGGACACCTCGGTGTAGCCGTGCTCGGCCGCGATCTTGTCCGCCCACCGCTCGACGGCGGGGCCGGCGACCTCGACGGCACGACCGCACGAGCGGCACACCAGGTGGTGGTGGTGCCCGTCCGAGCAGCGCCGGTAGACCGATTCCCCGTCCGCGGTGCGCAGCGTGTCGACCTCGCCGAGCTCGGCGAGGGTCTGCAGGGTCCGGTAGACGGTGGTCAGCCCGACGTTCTCCCCGCGCCCCTTGAGCAGGTCGTGCAGCTCCTGCGCGCTGCGGAAGTCGTCGACGGACTCCAGCACCGCGGCCACCGCGGCCCGCTGGCGGGTGGCCCGCTGCACGACCGGGCGAGTGCCCTCCATCGACTTCGACACCAAGCACTCCTCACGCGCGACTGCGAGGAACGATACGACGCCCGTCAGTGTTCTAGGCCAAAGGCAACGGGAGCCGGCCGAACCCGTCGCACGAGCGCAACCAACCCCCGCGCCACGAGGACCGCCGCGAAGACCGCCAGGGCGCACAGCACGATGGTCGGACCGGAGGACAGATCGGCTTCGTAGGAGACGATTCCGCCGCCCACGGACACGCTCGCTCCGAGCGCGATCGCCAGCGCGCACGTCGCCCGGAAGCTTCGGGTCAACTGCTGCGCCGTCGCGACCGGGACGATCATGAGGGCGCTGACCAGCAGCACTCCGACGGCCCGCATGGACAGCACGACGGTGACCGCGGTGACCAGCGCGATGCCCAGCCCGAGCAGGCGCGTCGGCAGGCCGGACACCCGCGCGAACTCCTCGTCCTGGCACACCGCGAACAGCGCCCGCCGCAGACCGAGGGTGAAGGCCAGCACGACGATCCCGAGGATCGCGATGAACGCGAGATCGGAGTTCGTGACGGTCAGGATCGACCCGAACAGGAACTCGTTGAGCTTGTTCACGCTGCCCGTCGGCGTCAATCCGATCAGCACCACGCCGCCGGCGATGCCGCCGTAGAAGAGCATTGCAAGCGCGACGTCCGCGCTCGCTCCGCCGAACTGGCGGATGAGTTCCACGAGCAGCGCGCCGGCCGCGGCCACCGCCAGGGCCGTGTAGAGCGGTTCGGTGTTGGTCAGAAAACCGACGGCGACGCCGGTCAGCGCGACGTGCCCGACGCCGTCGCCCATCAGGGCGAGGCGCCGCTGGACGAGGTAGAGGCCGATCGACGGTGCGATGACGCCCACCATCAGCGCCGCGAGCAGCGCGCGCTGCATGAACTCGGGTTCGAGGAAGGCGGGCATCAGAAGGCGAACCGGGCCTGGGCAACCGGTGTCGGTTCGGGGTGCAGATGGGTGTGGTCGTGCTGGTGTTCCTCGGGCAGCACGGGGCCGTCGTGCACGATCCGGCCGGTGCGCAGCACCACGGCGCGGTCGATCAGCGGCTCGAGCGCGCCGAGTTCGTGGGCGACGACGACGACCGTGCGGCCGGTCTCCCGCAGCGTGCGCAACGTGTGGGCGAACGACTCCTGCTGGCCGAGGTCGACGCCCGCCATCGGCTCGTCCATCAGCAACAGCTCCGGGTTGCCCGCGAGCGCACGGGCGATCAGCACCCGCTGCTGCTGTCCACCGGACAGGTTCGCAACGGGGCTCTTCGCCCGATCCCCGAGCCCGACGACCTCGAGCGCGGAGCCGACCGCGGCCCGGTCGGCCCTGCTCAGCGGCCGCCACCAATTGCGACGGGACAACCGCCCGGCGGCGACGACCTCCGCAACGGTGGCCGGCACCCCGGCCGCGGCGGTGGAGCGCTGCGGGACGTAGCCGATGCGGTGCCAGTCCCGAAAGCGGCGCACGGGCGTCCCGAACAGGGTCACGGTTCCCGAGCGGACGGGAACCAGGCCGATCATCGTGCGGACCAGCGTCGACTTGCCGGACCCGTTCGCGCCGAGCAGCACCACCAATTCGCCGCGGCCCACCGACGTGCTCACCCCGTGCAGAACCGGCCGGCCGGCGTACCCGGCGACGACCTCGCTCACCCCCACGACCGCAGTCGCGCCGTTCTGCATACGACAACCATATTCGTTATCCAGGGAACCGAACAACGGCTGCACGGGGAACCTCCCCCGGCCTTGCCTCGTTGATCATCCCCTCTTGCCTGGCGGGCGGCTAAGGTAAGGCTCACCAGAGTGCCCTTCGTGGGTCGAACGAGAAGCGAGAGTTGCCATGCGCCTGCCCCGGATCGTCCCCGCCGCCGCGGCCGCCGCCGCCCTGTGCCTGGCCCTCGCCGCCTGCGGCGGGGACGACGCACCCGTCGCCTCCGCGTCCGCATCGGGCTCCGGTTCCGGCTCGGGTTCGGGCTCCAGCGAGATCGCGCTCCCGTCCGCCAACCCGACGGCCTCGCTCAGCCCGCAGGAGGCGCAGGCGATCAGCAGCTACAAGACCTACCTGCGCGCGCAGATCGACGACTCCATCGCCAAGACCAAGGAGTTCGTCGCCGCGGTCAAGGAGGGCAACGTCGAGAAGGCCAAGGGCCTCTACGCCCCCTCCCGCGTGGGCTGGGAGAGCATCGAGCCCATCGCCGGCGCGCTCGGCGACGTCGACCCGGCGGTCGACCTGCGCGAGGCCGACCTCGAAGAGGGCGACACCTGGACCGGCTGGCACGTGATCGAGAAGGCCCTCTGGGAGAACAACACGACCACGGACATGGGCCCGGTCGGGGACCAGCTGATCAAGGACCTCGAGACCCTGCCGCCGCTGTTCGACACGATCGAACTCGACGTGGACACCATGGCGACCGGCGCCAAGGAGCTCATGGACGAGATCGCCTCGGGCAAGATCACCGGCGAGGAGGAGGCGTTCAGCCACACCGACTTCTGGGACTTCAAGGCCAACCTCGACGGCGCCAAGAAGGTCTTCGAGCTGCTCACGCCGATCGCGCAGCCGATCGACTCCGCGCTGATCTCCAAGCTGACCACCGAGTTCGCCGACGTCGAAAAGGCGCTCGAGCAGTACCGGGAGGGCGACGGCTGGGTGTCCTACGACAAGGTGACCGAGGACCAGCGCAAGCAGCTCACCGACGTCGTGAACGCTCTCGCCGAGCCCCTGTCGACGCTCGGCGGCGTCATCGCGGGCGGCGCGAGCGGCACCGCAACCGCCGGCGCCACTCCGTCTACCAGCGCCAGCCCCTCCGCCACGCCCTAAGGCTTGGCTTGCCTTCGGGGGCATACTGCTCGGTGGACAAGGTGCAGCCCGGCGCCGGAGGACTCCCATGAACAGCACGCCCGAACCCAGCGCCACCGGCCCGAGTCGCCGCCGTGCTCTAGGGATGGCGGGGCTCGGCGTCGCGGCCCTCGGCGGCGCCGGGGCCCTCGGCTACGCCGGGCACGCGGTCGCCGCGGATCCGAGGGGCCCGGTTCCCTCGGGGGCCGGGCTCGACGCCCCGCGCGGTCTGCCCGTCGCATTCCGCGGCGTCCACCAGGCGGGTATCGCCACCCCCGTCCAGGACCGACTGCACTTCACGACCTTCGACGTCCTCGCCGAGGACCGCACCGAACTCGTCGAACTGCTGCAGTCCTGGACCCGCGCGGCCGAGCGCATGTGCGCCGGACTCGACGCCTTGGATCCAGGTGCCTTCCCGGCCGTCGCGCAGGCACCGCCCGGGGACACCGGCGAGGCCGTCGGCCTGCCCCCGTCCCGATTGACCCTGACCATCGGCTTCGGCCCGAGCCTGTTCGAGCGCGAGGGCAAGGCCCGCTTCGGTCTCGGCGGCCGGCGCCCCGCCGCGCTCAAGGACCTCCCGCAGTTCCGGGGCGACACCCTGGACCAGCGGACCTCCGGTGGCGACATCGCCGTGCAGGCCTGCGCCGACGACCCGCAGGTCGCCGTGCACGCCATCCGCAACCTCGCCCGCATCGGCTTCGGCACGACGTCGGTCCGCTGGTCGCAGCTCGGCTTCGGCAAGACTTCCTCGACGACGCCCGCCGAGCTGACTCCGCGCAACCTGTTCGGTTTCAAGGACGGCACCAACAACATCGCCGGCGACGACGTCCGCGGCCTCGAAGACCACGTCTGGGTGCGCAACTCCGACCAGGCCTGGCTCGACGGCGGCTCCTACCTGGTGGCCCGGCGCATCCGGATGCTCACCGAGACCTGGGACCGCACCTCGCTGGCCGAGCAGGAGAAAATCATCGGCCGCGACAAGCGCGAGGGTGCCCCCACCGGGCTCACGCTCGAACGCGACCCCGTCGACTTCTCGCTTCAGCCGGAGGACTCGCACGTCGCGCTCGCCGCCCCGCAGACCAACGACGGCGCAACGCTGCTACGGCGCGGCTATTCCTTCGTCGACGGCTCCGACGGCCTGGGCCGGCTCAACGCCGGGCTGTTCTTCATCTCCTTCCAGAACGACCCGGCCGCGTTTGTGAAGGTCCAGGGAAAGCTGTCCCAGGCCGACATCCTGAACGAGTACATCCGCCACACCGGCTCGGGCGTCTGGGCCTGCCCGCCGGGCGTGACCGGCGCGGATCGCTTCTGGGGCGACACCCTCTTCGCCTGAGCGGTCAGTTCGCCGCTCGCCGGTGGCGCCCGCGGGGGGACGGGACGGCGTCGACCGGCAACGGCGGCGCGAGGTCGACGCCGAGCGTGTCGGGGGCGCGGTCCCGAGCCGCTTCGCACCAGCGGGCGTCGAGGTCGGCCACTCCGTCGCTGCACTCGACCTGCAGCGTCGAGTGCACCAGGCCGTAGGAGTGGGCGAGGAGTTCCTGCGCCGCCCGCAGCACCTCGTCGCTGGACAGATCTCCGGACAGGCGCAGGTGGGCGGTCGCGACGTCCATGCCGGAGCTCAGCGTCCACACGTGCAGATCGTCGACGGCCGCCACCCCGTCGAGACCGGCCAGATCGGCTCGGACGGCGGGAATCGACACCCCGCGAGGCGCCATCTGCAGCAGCACGCGAAGGGCGTGCCCGGCCAGGCGAAGCGTGCGCGGCACGATGAACGCGGCCAGTGCCAGCGCGAACGCCGGGTCCACCCAGCCCCAGCCGGTGAACACGATCAGCACGGCGGCGATCAGCACCGCGGCCGAGCCCAACGCGTCGGCGACGACCTCCAGGTAGGCCCCGCGGACGTTGATGTTCTCCTTCGCTCCCTCGCGCAGCATTGCAAAGCAGGCCAGGTTCGCGGCGAGGCCGATGATCGCGACGACGAACAGCTGGTGGGTCGGCAGGTCGACGGGGTCGCCGAACCGGGCGATCGCGTGGAAGAGCACGTACCCGGCGACGAGCAGCAGCAGCGCGGCGTTCGCGAGCGCGGCGAGGATCTCGAGGCGGTGCAGGCCGAAGGTGTGCGCGGCGGACCTGTTCGACCGGGCCGCGACCGTGATGGCCGCCAGCGCAAGGCCGAGGCCGAGGGTGTCGGTGAGCATGTGGCCCGCGTCGGCGAGCAGCGTCAGCGATCCGGTGAGCACCGCGAAGATCGCCTCGACGACGAAGTAGGTCAACGTGATGCCGAAGGCGAGCGCGAGCCGGTTGCGGTGGCGGGACCGGTCGCGTGGGTCGGCGGGCGCAGGCCCGTGTCCATGGCCGTGTCCATGCCCCACGTTCCCGTCGCCCCCTCGTGCCGCTTCGGGCGATCGTACGACTCGGCTCGTTGAATACGACACCCATGTTCATTCGGTCGGCTCAGCCCCGAGCGGCGGGGCGGCGTAGGTTCGAGCCCTGCCGACGTCGAGGAGGGTTCGTGACCGGTCCACTGACAGGCCTGCGGGTCGTGGAGTTGGGCGGGATCGGGCCCGGCCCGCACGGAGCGATGATGCTCGCCGATCTCGGCGCCGACGTCGTCCGCATCGAGCGCCGCGACGGCGGACTGCAACTGGTGCCGCCGGGCACCCTGGACTGGGTGCTGCGCAACCGCCGGATCGTCGCGGCCGATCTCAAGGACGGCGACGACCTGGCCGCGATCCTCCAGATGTGCGATCGCGCGGACGTCCTGATCGAAGGCTTCCGGCCCGGCGTCACCGAGCGCCTCGGGCTCGGCCCCGACGACCTGCTCGCCCGCAATCCCCGGCTCGTCTACGCGCCCATGACGGGCTGGGGCCAGGACGGCCCACTCGCGCAGCGCGCCGGGCACGACCTGAACTACATCGGCCTGACCGGCGCCCTGTCGGCGTTCCGCGCCGAACCGGACGGCCCGCCGGTGCCGCCGGTCAACCTGCTCGGGGACTTCGGCGGCGGTTCCATGCTGCTGGTGCAGGGCATCCTCGCCGCGCTGTACGAGCGCGGCGCCTCCGGCCGCGGTCAGGTCGTCGACGCGGCGATCGTCGACGGCGTCAGCACCCTCGCGCAGATGATGTGGGCCTTCATGGCCGTCGGCACGTGGCGGGACAGGCCCGCGAGCAACCTCCTGGACACCGGCGCTCCGTTCTATTCGACCTACCGCTGCTCCGACGGTGGCTACGTCGCCGTCGGGAGCCTGGAGCCGCAGTTCTACGCGGCACTGCTCGCCGGGCTCGACCTGACCGACGCCGACCTTCCCGCGCAGACCGACCCCCGCGGGTGGCCGATCCTGCGCGAGCGGTTCGCCGAACTCTTCGCCTCCCGCACCCGCGACGAGTGGGCCGCCGTCTTCGCCGACACCGACGCCTGCGTCACACCCGTCCTGAGTTGGGGCGAGGCCGCCGAGCACCCACACCTGGCCGAGCGCGGCACGATCGCCGAATTCGACGGCGTCCGCCAGGCCGCCCCGTCCCCGCGGTTCTCCAGGACCGTCCCCGACTCCCCGACGGCACCGCCCACCGCCCGCCTGTCTCCGGCGGACGTTCTCTCCCACTGGTTACCCTAGGGGGGTATAGTGGAGTCACCGGTCGGCGCCCGTCGACCCGCCGACGAGGAGAACGCCATGACCGAGAACACCGGCTGCACCTGCAACCCCTGCTCCTGTGGGGACACCTGCAACTGCGGCTAACCCAGCCACACGTCGAAAGCCCGCCATCGGATCTCCGGGGCGGGCTTTCGCGCATCTCAACGCCGTTCCTCGGACGGCTCCGGGCGCGGGCCGCCGTCGACGAGGAGGTGGAGAAGCAACTGGCGTGACACCCCGCCGCAGGCAGATCACCTCAGCACTTTCCTTTGTACCTCTCGATCGACAGGGCCAGACGACGACAACCGCAACCACGACGGGCACCTCGTGGCACGCCGCACCCAACCGTCGGACGGTGGGGAGAACCGCAATCCACAGACCCCGCCGACCATCCCGTCCAAAGGTCCCTCCACGCGCAAAAGATAAGTCCGCGAATCTCGTCAGATCGCATCTCTGTCTACGAAACCGTCGCACCCAGTCCGTAGAGTTCGCATCGGCGAAGCGGATCGTGCTCCTGGCTGATGGGCCGCGCTCGTCGCCCGCGACGGAGGCTGCGTCTTCCCGGGATGCGTTGCTCCGATAGAGCTGTACACCATCGCGGTTGGGATATCCGCCTGAGTGACAATCGACATCCGGCACTGATTCCACCCGGTTGGATCGCCGCTTCCAGACAGCCGCAACGCAACGACTACTGGAGAATCCAGTGCGAGCTGCTCCGGCCGCCGAAGCCCGCCGGAGACAAGTGACTGTTCGTCATCTCAGGCCGAACACCGGCGCACCAACACATCCCCGAAGCCCGCCTCGTGCTCGAGGGGGCTCCGCGTGCATGCTCAGCCGCAAGCGGCACCGGGTTCCCGTTCGTCGGCTCTCGCAAGCGACTCGGTCGCGCCGCCAACGGCCTGGCGATGGCGCAGAACGCCGTCAACCGGGCGATGCAGCCGGTCGGCTAGGTCAACCCACCCGCAGGGAAGCCCGCCCCGTTTGGCGAGGCGGGCCCCCTGCGTGGCTGCGGTCAGCCGGTGAAGCTCGCCGGGTCGGCGGCGATCTTCGTGCCGATCGCCGAGACCGGCACCGGGTACTCCCCGAGCACGAAGTGCAGGATCGCCGCGTGCATCGCTTCGACCGGGGCAATGGACGCCGCGGTCTTGATGCCGCCCTCGTCGGTGACCGCGCCGAGGGCCAGCAGGTAGGTCGCCGCCGCCTGGTCCTCCAACGTCAGCGCCAACTTCGCGACCTCGCCGACGTCCTTGACCTTGCCGAGTGCATCCAGCGTCGCCTGGTGCGTGGACAGCGGAACGCCGGTGATCTCGGCCAGGTTGTTGGTCTTCAGTACCCCGTTCCACGCCGCGGCGTGGTCCTGGTGCTGCTTCATCGCCACGGTCGCGAACTCCGCCACCGCCTTCGGCACCTCGCCGAGCGCACCCTTGCCTGCCGCGTCCAGCGCCGCGGTGTAGGCCACGATCGCCTCGTTCTCCAACGCGGCGGCGAAGGCGACGATCTTCAGGTCGCCCGTGTAGCCCCCACCGGAGGCGGGCTTGTCCGCACCTCCCGGGGCCTGCGTCGCGTCGTCGGTGTCGTCGCCACCGCACCCGGACAGCGCCAGGGTCGCGCCGATGGCGCCGACGCCCAGCAGGAAGTTGCGCCGACCCACGGTGGCCCGGTGGACCTGTTCCCGCAGCGCCTGCCCATAGGCCGAAGCCTCCGCGTTCATGCGGGGCATCGCCTCGCGGTGGGCCTCGTCCAGATCCCGGGTCATCGCGCGGAGCTCGGCCTCGCCGACCTCGAGCTGCCAACCCTTGCGTCGTCGAAGATTCACAGCGCCCCCTCGGCAACCGGCGAGGCCTTCGCCGTCGGATAGAAGCCGTCGGGGAAGCCGACGCTTCCGGCGGCCTTCGGCAGCTTCGCCGGCTTCGTGGGCAGGGCCACGAGGTCCGCGGCGTCGCCCTTGACGAGGGCCTGCACCGCCAGCAGCACGGCGCGGTTCTGGGCGTGCACCGGAGCGATGCTGCCGAAAAGCGTGCGCAGCTCCGGAGTCGAGACCTCGCTGACGTTCGCGACGAACGTCTGCGCGGCGACGTCCTCCAACGTGATGGCCAACGCCACCACGTCGAGCGGCCCCTTGATCTTCGGCAGCGCCGCGTCGACGACCTTCGCGTACTTCGGGTTCGGCTTGGTCTGCTTCTTGCCGCCGGCTTCGACGGCCGCGTCGTTGAACAGCTTGGCCTGCTCCCTGTGCTGCTCGGCGGTCTTGTCGATGAAGGCCGCGACGACCTTGTTGCCCTTCGAGATGAACGGGAGCGTTGCCGCCGTCGTGTAGACGGCCACCGCGAGATTCTCGATGGACGCCGCCGTTTGTACCGCCTGAATGTCCTTTTTCTCTGCCACAGATGCCTTCCGGATCGAAGTCGGGCGGAATTCGAATCGCGCCGACGATACCCATCGGCATTGCATTCCCACGACGCCCCGATTGGGGGTCGAATCAGGCCGGATTCCCCTACTGGGTATGGGAATTGCGGCCCGGAGACACTCCCCTCGGGTATCC
The DNA here is from genome assembly GCA_052389435.1 of Sporichthyaceae bacterium. Classification (GTDB taxonomy): domain Bacteria; phylum Actinomycetota; class Actinomycetes; order Sporichthyales; family Sporichthyaceae; genus JBQTKD01. Next base: position 56,411 of record JBQTIB010000015.1, read on the forward strand.
GCATCGACCGTCGATACCCCACGGGGTATTCACTCCACCGAATTCGCAACATTCCGGAAAGCGAAGGGAACCGAAACCACCGTTTCGAACGACTGCTGCTCTACCGACCCGGAACCGACGAGCAAGCGAGGAAGCCGATGCGCAGGATTTACCTCACGGCGCTCGTGGTACCGGTGGTCGGCATGGCAGTGGCCGCGGCGACGGCGGCGGCACCGAGCGGGCCGGCGGGCACCTCCACTCCCCCGACCCGATCCGTCGTCGCGGCACTGCCGATCAAGGCGCCTCCGCCGCTGCACGGCACCGAGTGGCACCTGGTCGGCGTCTCCGCCCAGGGGCGCACGGTGACCGCTCCCTACGGCGCCAACGTGACGCTGCGCCTGAACGACGGCCACTTCGTGCTCCGGACGTGCAATCTGATGAACGGTCGGATTGGCGGTACCGAGGAGCGCCTCGAACTGCGCAACGAGTGGGGAACCCGGCGGACCTGCCCGGCGGCACTCGGCGAGATCGACGACCTGCTCCACGAGGCGTTCCTCGCCCCGCTGCGCGTACGCCGGGACGCCACCAGCCTGCGGCTGACCTCCCTGGCCTCCGCCGCGCACTTTCGCGCAGCCGAGTCCGCGCAGCCGCCGCTGCACGCGCGGGAAGTCGCCCGCCTGGACGACGAGGGCGGAAACTGTCGGGTGCTGGTCGCCGCGACGGAACGGGGTCCGCGCCTGTTCGTGCTCGCGCGCACCCGTCCCGGCGGCCCATGGCGGCTGCTGCCCGGAGGCCCGGCGGCGCCCGAGGCGGGACCTGTCGTGTCCCGCTCGCTCCACTCGACCAGCCCGGCATCGGCGGGCACCTGCACGGCCGGGTTCGCGCCACCGGGCACGGCCGCGGTCGCGGCCGGGGGGCGCGTCTCCGTCCACGAGGTGCAGGGCATCGCCAGCCCCGTCTACGTAGCCAGTCTGGACTCCGCCCGGGAGCATCGCCTGGAGGCGGTGACCGGCGACGGGAGGAAGCTCGGCAGCTGGCGGGTAGGCAACTCCTGACGCGGTGCTCGGTCCCCGACGCGGTGCTCAGTCCCGTTCGGTCGGTTCCGGCGGCGGGGAGGACCCGCCGAGCCGGCGGGTCTGGTTCAGCAGGTTCTGCAGGTCGACCCAGAGCTGCTCCTGCTCCTGGTCGGTCCACTTCTCCGGCCGGGCCGCGATCTGCTCCCGCGCCCACCGGGACCACTGCACGAGCAACGCGTAGAGGTCGGCGTAGAGCCGTGACAGAACGGCGAGGTCCGCAACGTGCTCGGCGGGCGGCGGGAAGCGGTCGAACCATCCGGCCATCGCGTCGATGTTCGCGTTGGCGAGCGCGCCCACCTGCCGCTCGAGTTCCGCGAGCCCGGCGATCAGATCCTCTCGCTCTCCGAGGTGGCCGAAGGTGAGGCGGACGATCGCCTCGGACTCGAAGATCGGGGACGCGGCGGGCTGGGTGAACCATCCCGCGAGCGCGTCTCGCCCCGCGTCGGTGATCGAATAGACCGCTCGCTTCTGACGGCCCTTCATCTGCACGTCGACGGCGGCCAACCCCCGAGCCACCAGGTTCTTCGGCTCCCGGTACAGCAGGGTCTCCGAACGCGGCATGCACTGGGACAGCGACGCCTTCAGCTCCGTCGTCAGTTCGTAGGCCGAGTAGGGCCGGCGCGCCAACAACGCCAGCACCACGTAGGACGTCGAGGTCGGCTTCGCCATGCTCAGGCGGGAGACCCGGCGGCGGTGAACTTCAACCGGTTGCCGAGGTAGTCCGCGCGCACCGTCTCGTTCGCGGTGATCTCCGCGGGCGTACCCGAGGCGAGCACCTTGCCCGCCGCGAGGACGTGGACGAGGTCGCAGGCCTCCAGCACCGCGGTGACGTTGTGCTCGATGAGCACGACGGTCAGACCCAGGTCGGCGTGGAGGCTGCGCAGCAGGTCGAACATCGCGCCCTGGGAGTAGGGGTCCAGACCCGCCGCCGGTTCGTCGAGCAGGAGCAGGCGCGGGGTGGCCAGCAGGGCACGACCGATCTCGATGCGCCGCTTGCCGGAGAAGGACAGCGTCCCCGCGCGCTGGTACCAGAACTGTTCGATGTTCAGCAGGCGCGCGACGGCGCGGGCGGCCTCCTCGGCCTCGGCCGCCCTGTCCCACGCGCTGCGGACTCCGGCCAGGTACAGCAGCGGCGAGACGTTGATGCGGTGGTGCGCGCCCAGCATCAGGTTGTCGGCGATCGTCAGGTCGTCGATGACGCGGGTGGACTGGAACACCCGGGACATGCCGTTGGCCGCGCGCCGCCACGCGGCGAGGTCGGTGACGTCCTCGCCGAACAGGTGCACGGTGCCCGAGTCCGGCGGTCGCACACCGGACACGACGTCGAACATCGTCGACTTTCCCGCGCCGTTCGGGCCGATGAGCCCGACGAAGCCGCCCGCGGGGACGTCGAAGGAGACGCCGTCGAGCACCGTCAGCCCGTCGATCCGCACGCGGGCGTCGCGCACCTCGAGCGCAGGCCGGTCGGTGGCGTGGGCCGCTCCGACGCTCAACCAGGTCTCGACGGTGGCCTTCACGTCCTTGGCCGTGGCCCGCTCCTGGGCCCTGACCTTGGCCAGGTGCGCGCGGTCGCTGTCGCCGAAAAAGCGCTCCCGCAGGTCCGCCCACGCGCCGCCGAGACCGCGCGGCCCCACGAGCGCACCGCCGATGAGGCCGACGCCCGCAAGCAGGAAGGCGTTGATCCGGAAGCTTTCGACGGCCACCGGCAGCACGTGGAACATCGCCGCGACGGCGAGGACCCAGGCGATCGAATCGCGGCCGGCGAGCACCGGGATCGCCAGCATCAGCAGCGAGGTGGGCGCAAAGTACTGGGTGAACACCGGCGGGTTCACATACAGCCAGCACGCCAACACCCCACCCAGACCGGCGAGGAACCCGGAGACGCCGAACGCCGCCATGCGGTAGCGCAGCGGGTCGATGCCGACGGCGGCCGCCGCCTGCCGGTCCGCGCCGACGAGCATGAACGCCCGCCCGGTCGGGCTGTGCCGCAGGCGCACCAGCAGCAGCACCACCACTGCCAGCCACGCGAGCAGGAAGTAGTACATCGTCGTGTCGGGCCGCAGATTGAGACCGAAGAAGTACGGGCGCGGGTTGGTGATCGACTGCCCGAGTTCGGTGCCCCCGGAGATGCCGCCGGTGTACTTGCCCTGGGTGAAGAAGGCCTTTTCGATGGTGATCTGCACCCCGAGGGTGATGACCACGAGATAGATGCCGGGCAGGCGCACACTCGCCGCCGCCACCACGATCATCAACGCGGTGACGACGCCGACGGCCATCAGCAGCGCCGGCACCCACGGGATGCCCTGACCGAGGTTGTCCTGCCGGTTCAGAAACCCGAAGTAGTACAGCGAGGTGCCGAACACGGCCGCACTCGCCAGCGACAGTTCTCTGGCCCAGCCCTGGAGAACCAGGAGCCCGAGGCCCGCCACCGCCAGGGGAATCGCCGCCGAGGCGGTGAAGATCCAGTAGTCCGGGGCCGCGAAGACCCACAGCAGGGCGAAGACCGTCACCGCCATCGACCCGAACTCGGTGCACGTCGCCCGCACCGGGCGCGTACGCGTGGAAACCAACGTGCTCACGAGGTCCTCCCGGACGAGGAATGCACCGTCACCCGTCCGGCGTCGATGACGAGAATGCGATCGCTGGCCTCTTCGCGGACCTGCTGGAACTGTTCGGCGATGAGGATCGCGACGCCGCCGGCGGCGATGTTCGCGAGGGCTTCGTAGACCCGGTCGACGATCACCGGTGCCAGACCCTGCGACGGTTCCTCGACCAGCAGCAGGCGCGGAGCGGACATCAGGGCCCGGCCGATCGCGAGCATCTGCTGCTCGCCGCCGGACAGGGTGCCCGCCCGCTGCGTCAGCCGCCCGGACAGCTCCGGGAACAGTTCCAGGACCTGCGCCAACCCGGCCCGCTCGGCGGACTTGGGGCGCGAGGCGGCGCCGACGAGCAGGTTGTTCTCGACGTCCATGTTCGCGAACACCCGTCGGCCTTCCGGACTGAACGCGACTCCCGCCTCGATGCGTCGGTGCGCAGGCCACGAAGTGACGGTGTGTCCGGCCAGGACCATGTCGCCGGCGAGGACGGGCAGCGTCCCGATCAGGGTCTTCAGCAGCGTCGACTTGCCGGTGCCGTTCAGGCCGACGAGGGAGACGACCTCCCCACCCCGCAGGGAGATCTCGACGTTGCCGAGCACGACGTACTGGCCGTAGCCGACGGACAGGTTCTTCGTCTCCAGGATCGGCGGGTCGGCCGTCTCCTTCTCCAGGGCGGTCACAGGGACTGCCTTTCGAGCAGGTAGAACTCTCGCGGTCTGAGCTTGGCCACGATCAGGATCATCGCCAGCAGGATGACCGACAGGATCAGTTCCTGACGGCCGATCGAATACGAGCCCGAATCTCCGCCGACCACCCCGACGACGAGAGCGCTCTGCACGATCCCGAGAACGAGGGCGGCGCCGAGCGCGAGCGGCAGGCTCATCAGACCGCCGACGATCGCCACGGTCAGCCCGCGGAGCAGGAAGATGATCAGGTTGATCGGGTCCGGACCGGACTGCGCGGCGATGAGTGCGCCGGCCAGGGCGGCGATCGCCCCGGCCGCGGTGTGCACTCCGGCGCCGACCTTCGCGACCGGCACCCCGCTCCACGCGGCGGCTTCGAGGTCGTCGGAGATGGCCTTGAGGTGGCGACCGGTGCGGGACATCGCGAAGAACGCCGCAAGCGCGATGCACAGCACCACCGCAATCAGCAGGGTGGCCCACCGCAGCGTGGTCAGGACCACGCCGAACACCGTGATCGGCCCGCCCGAGAACGGTGCCGGTGGAATCGACTCCCCCGGGACGGCGAGCGTGGTGGAGAACAGGCCGATCGCGATCATCATCGCGCCGAGCGAGGCGACGGTCAGCGTCATCTTCGGCAGCGCCGCGATCTTGGGCGTCGTCATCGCGATGCCGTAGCCGAGGCCCAGGAAGGCGCCGATGCCGACGACCACCAGCAGCCCGATGAACGGCGGAAGTTCGGGCCTCCAGCCGGGCACGGCGTCGATGTCGAAAACCATCCACCAGTACAGCAGCGCGGCCGAGGCCGCGATCCCGCCGTGCACGAACGCGATCGTCCGGCTCACCCGGTAGGACAGCACCAGCGCGATCGGCAGCAGGACGAACAGACCGGCTTCGGCAAAGCCGATGACCAGCACCTGCTTCCACAGCGACATGTCGAAGTTCATCGACGGTCCACCCTTGCCTTCGGTCGATCGATCCCGGTCACGAGCGAGACAGTTTCACGCCGGCCCGCCGCCGGCCGGTGGCCCTGCGGGCGGGGCGCGGACGGAGCGCCGCCACCCTGCCCACCACCGCTGCCGCGCCGGCGCGCAGCAACGGCACCAGCGACCTCGGCAGCAGGAACCCGCGCACCCGGTCGGTCCGCGTCGCTGCGGCGGACATCTCCCGCCGGGTCTTGAGCACCGCGGTGCGCATCGCGAACGCATCGACCGTCAGCTGCGCGGGCGGCGCGTACCGAAGTTGCTCGACGACGGCGAGCAGCCGGTCGAGGTCCGCGACGGTGTCCGGGGTGAGGTGCGCCCGCTCCGTCAGCTCCTGCCCAGCCTGCCGCGGCGTGCGGGTGGCGGGCCAGGCGTAGCCGAGGTCGATGGCGCTGTCGCGCAGCTCGAACCACGCGGTGCGCACGGTGACAGTGCTGGCGGGCAGGGCGGTGCCGGCGACACCTTCTTCGAGGAAGGTCCTGCTCCGCTTCGCGCGCACCCACCGGTGGCGGGTGACGGCGGCGCGGGCGAGGCGCGGGGCGGCGAGCAGCAGCAGGACGAGCAGGCTCCACAGCATCACCGCGAGCGCGGTGTTGCTCTCTTCGTCCTTGGGGACCTCGCGCGGCTGGTCCCCCGGCGGGGGAGGTTCGGGCTGCGGCTGCGGGGCCTGCGGCTGCGGCGCGGGCGGCGGCGGCGTGGACTCGTTCTCGTCCGGCTTCGGCGGGACCTTCTCGACGCCGGGGGCGAGCCAGTGCAGCGGCCTGGGCTGCCCCGGCGCGCGGGCCGGGGTGGGCTCGAAGCGCGTCCAGCCGACCTCGGGCAGGAACAGTTCGGGCCAGGCGTGGGCGTCGTGCGCGCCGATCGCCCGGTCGATGCCGCCGGACTGCCCGGCGGTGAACCCGACCCCGAGCCGGGCGGGGACGCCGAGCGTGCGGGCCATGACCGCCATCGTCGCGGCGGTCTGTTCGGCGTAGCCGCGCTTGGACTTCAGGAACAGCACGATTGCGTCGGTGCCGGAGCCCGCGGGCTGCAGCGTGTAGGTCGTGTTCTTCGGATTCGCGAAGTAGTCCTGGAGCTTGCGGCCGATCTCGACCGAGCCCTTGGCGCCCTTGGTGATCCGCTTGGCCTCGGCGGCGATGGACGCCGGCAGCTTGGGCAGCTCGAGGTACCGGTCCAGTCCCGGGACCTCGGCGCCGACCTGGCCCTGGATGTCCTTGGCGACCGGGTCGCGGTCGTAGCCCTCGACGGTCCAGGACTTCCCACCGATCTGCGGACGCCCGTCGAAGCTGAGCACGTCGCTGGTCGTCGGCACCAGGCGCCACTTGCCCTCGATGTCGACGCGAACGACCGGGCGCGGCATGCCGACGTAGTCCGCGGAAAAGTCCTTGCCGGCCTTGAACTCGGCTCGGAACGGGGCGGTCGGGATGCTCGGCTCGGTGCCGGAGCTGTCCGGTACGAGCGCCTCGAAGGTGTTGACGTCGCGGTTGCCGGCCTTCCACTGCCTACCGGTGAAGACGTCGAGGACGACGGACTGCACGTAGGCCTCGTCGGGCCACGCCGAGTCGGTGTTCATCGTGAACAGCTGGTCGTCGGTGGGGCGCACGAGGTAGTCCCGCATGACACGGAGCGGGTCGAGGGTTTCGATGGGCTCCGGCGGGGTGTAGCCGATGCCGGAGTCCTTGAACAGGTCTCCGGTGAGCGAGGGCAGCGCCGCCGGAATCGCCAGGGAAAGCACCAGGATCGAGCCGCCGATCTTCAGCGTGCGGCTGCCGCCTGCGCCGGAGTCGACGACGGTGTCCTCGCCCCAGGTGCGGACGCGATCGGAGTTGCCGTCGAAGGCGAGCAGCAGGAAGCCGAGCGCGAGCAGGACGAACCAGGCGCCGCGCCAGCCGTTCTCCAGCGTGACGTGCGGGATCGCGAAGAAGATGACCAGCGCGAGGCCGGCGAGGTCAGGGCGCCTGTAGGAAACCGACAGCGCGTCTACGACGATCGCCGCGCCGGCCAGGCAGAGCAGCAGCACGGTGGTGAGACCGAGCGTCGCCACCGACGGCGCCTGAAAGCGCGTCAGTTCGCCGATGCCGTCGTTCCACTGGTCGGCGAGGTCCTCGAGTGCCCCGGGGCCGGGAACGAAGTTCGCGGTGGCGTCGGTCCGGGCCTGCATCGCCACGACGATGCAGAGCCCAACGGCGGCCTGGACGAGAACGACCACGGGACGCGGCACCCGGACGTAGCGCAGCCCGACGCCGACGGCGAAGAGCGCAACGACGACGGCGAGGGACTTGGGCAGCCACGCGCCGGACTTGAGCATCGCCAGGAGCGCGACGGCGGAGAGCAGGGTGGCGACGACGGAGAAGGCGATGCGGCGCGCGTCGGCGGGGATCCGCCCGACGACCGGGACGTCCGGGGCCGCTTCGGTGCGGGTGTCGAGAATGGTCATGCGGGCACCGCCGCGTCGCCTTCGGCGTGGGCGCCGTCGGTGCGGGACCCGGTGGTCACCAGGGACCAGGCGTCGGCGATGTCGACGCCCGGGCCGACGACGGCGACCGACCAGTGCCGGTTGCGCAGCATCGCGGCATGCATTTCCGCGGAGCCGCCGCGTTTGGCCTTGCCGCCCCAGTTCGCGGCGTCGAGGATCAGCGCGAACGCGGTGCACCCGGAGCGGCGCCGCGCGGCGAGTTCCTCGACGTCGGCGGTGGAGACCTCGCCGATCACCGCGATGAGCAGGGCATCCGATCCGAGCCCGGCCATGCGACCGGGCTCGAGGATGCGCTTGGTGCCGCTCGCCTCGAGCTTGGCGAGGCCGTCGAGGAACATGCCCTCCGCCGACGGACCTGGAGCCAGTACCTCGGGCAGCAGCCCGCCGAGGCCGGCGCCGTTCTCGGTGACCAGTCGCAGGGAGAAGCGGCGCTCGAACAGGTGCACGCCGATCGACGCGACGGCCGTGATGGCCCATTCGACGGAGGCGTCGACGCCTTCGCCGCGGTGGGCGCCCGAGCGGGTGTCGAGCAGGATCGTGGCCCGGTTCTGCGGCGGATGTTCTTCCTGACGGACCATCAGTTCACCGCGGCGGGCGGTGACCCGCCAGTTCACGCGGCGCAGGGAGTCCCCGCGCTTGTACTCGCGTACGGACAGGTCGTCCTGGCTGGCGGTCGGGAGTTTGTTGCTGCGGGTGTCGGCCGAGGCGCGCGAGTCCGGCCAGCGGCGCAGGTCCGGCAGGGCGTGCACGGCGGGAACGACGACGATCTTGTCCGCACCGGCGACGGAGCGATCCACGGCGCACATGCCGAAGGAGTCGGCCAGGCGCAGGGTCAGCGGGCCGATGTCGTGGTGGCCCCTGACCACGCCGGCGACCGTGTAGCGGGCTTCGCTCTTCGCCGCGGGGGCGATCGACCGCACCACGAAGCGGCTCTGGCCCGACAGGCCGATCGGCAGGGTGTCGCCGGCGAGCAGCAGGCCGCAGCCGGTGACGGAGTTGTTCTCCACGGCGAGGTTGACCGTCGCCTCCTCGCCCACCTGGATGCGCGGCGGCACGATGCGCCGGCTGGCGCCGAGTTCGTGCTTGGTGCGACGCACGAGCAGCAGGCAGACCAGTGGAAGGAACAGCAGCAGCACGGCGACGCGGACGAAGACCATCTGACCGATCGCGATCCCCACGGCCGCGGTACCGGCACCGCCGATCGCCGCGAGCCGGCCGCGCCAGGTCAGCTGCTCCCAGAACTTCGCCGCCGGCGCAGTCACCGCATCTCCGGCAGCGGCACCTTGCGCAGCACGTCGGCGACGACCGCCGCGGCGCCGCGGTGCGCGACCTGGGATTCCGAGGTGAGCATCAGGCGGTGCGCCAGGACGGGTTCGGCGAGTTCCTGGACGTCGTCGGGCAGCACGTAGTTGCGGCCGGCGATCGCGGCGGAGGCGCGGGCGGCGCGGATGATCTGCAGCGTCGCGCGCGGGGAGGCGCCGAGCTGCAGATCGGGGTGGTTGCGGGTGGCGGTGACGATGTCCACGACGTACTGCACCACCTCGTCGGAGACGTGCAGTTCGCGGATGGTCTCGATGCAGCGCATGATCGTGATCGCGTCGGTCACCGGACGCAGCGAGTCCAGCGGGGAGACCTTGCCGTGGCCGCGGACCATCGCGATCTCGGTGGCCGGGTCCGGGTAGCCCATCGACAGGCGAACCATGAAGCGGTCGCGCTGGGCCTCGGGCAGGGCGTAGGTGCCCTCCATCTCCACCGGGTTCTGGGTGGCGACGACGATGAACGGGCCGGGAAGTTCGTAGGTCGTGCCGTCGACGGTGACCTGCGATTCCTCCATGGCCTCGAGCAGCGCGGACTGCGTCTTGGGCGAGGCGCGGTTGATCTCGTCGCCGAGGACGACGTTGGCGAAGACCGCGCCGGGCTGGAACTCGAACTCGCGGCGGTCCATGTTCCAGATGCTCACGCCGGTGATGTCCGAGGGCAGCAGGTCCGGGGTGAACTGCACGCGGCGAACCGAGCAGTCGATGGTCTTGGCCAGCGTCTTGCTCAGCAGCGTCTTGCCGACGCCGGGGATGTCCTCGACGAGCAGGTGTCCCTGGGCCAGCAGCGTGACCAGGGCGAGACGCACGGCCTCGGGCTTGCCCACGACCACCGAGTCCATCGCGGCGCGGATGCGTCCGACGATCTCGCCGAGTTCTTCGATGGAGAGGGGATCGAGGTCTTCGTGAATGGAGGTCGCCACGGCTGTCCTTAAGCGAAATCGACGGTGGGGACGCATCGCAGGTGGGACGCCTGCGAGGAAGCTTCAACGTACGGGCGAAACGGGCTCGTACATACCGCTGCGAACGTTCGGGGGACGGAGAGCAAACGCGCAACTAGTACACAGTGCAGTAGTTCGTCGAGAGTACTCACCGCTCGACTCGCAGCCAAGGTGCCTCCGAGCCCCGGGGCGTGTCTTTTGCTCTCACTGAGAGCAAAGTTAGGCTGGCACGGTTGCGTTCGTCAACGACAATCCGCAACCAACTGCTCCCTGTGAGACGGGTCCGCCCTCGAATCCGGTGACGACTGTGCGCTCCAGAACGCCGAGGGCGGCGCGCAGCGCAGACTCCACGACGACGGGGAAGCACACGGTGCCGAAGGCGGCGGCCAAGAGTCCGCGCAGGTCGCGCCGGACGGCGACGATTCCCGACGCGGGCGCCGGAATGGTGCGGGAGACGTCGAAGCGAGCTGTCATGGGCTCTCCTCGCAAGCGTCGGGCGGGACGCTCAGATCCTGGCCTCGCGGGCCGCGGCGGCGCATCGATCCGCCGGGGTATCCGAGGTACTCCGGCGGAGGTATGCCCGGTGGCGGGGCGCCGCCATTACAGTCGCGGCACCGTGAGAGCTCGACTGTCGCCGATGGTGGAAGCCGCCGTACCCGCGCTGGGTTTGGTGAGCGTCTTCGGCGCGGCCGCCTACCACGCTCCGTTCGACGCGGACCCGCCGTCGATGGTCCTGTCCGCGGCCGCCTGTCTGGCGCTGGCCGCTCGGCGCGCGCAGCCGACGTGGACGGTCGCCGCCACGCTCGCCCTGGTGGCGCCGGTCGTCGTTCTCGATCGCCAGCTCGCGGCCTACGCCCTGCTCGTGCCCGCGGCCGCCCTGTTGTCCTTTGCGATCGCGTGCTCTCGCCTTCGGCGCGTGCTCGGCGGTGTCGGATTCCTCGCGCTGGTCGTCTTCGCGGAAACGATCAACCCCAACCGGCCGGGGCTCGCCTACACAGCGCAGCACGTCGCGCAGATCGTCGTCGCGATCGTGATCGCCGAGATGCTGCGCACCCGCCGGGACTACCGATCGGTGCTCGGCGAACGCCTGACGCTGTTGAACCTGACCCGGGAGCAGGAGACCCAGCAGCGCCTCCAGGAGGATCGTCTGCGCATTGCGCGGGACCTGCACGACGTCGTCGCGCACACGCTGACGACGATCAACGTGCAGGCCTCGGTGGCGGGGCATCTGCTCGACACCCGGCCCGAGCAGGCCCGGCACGCGCTCGCCGTCATCGAGGAGGCCAGCCGCGACGGGATCGACGAACTGCGCGCCATCCTCGGGGTCTTGCGCAGTTCCGAGGTCGGCGCGTCGATGGCGCCCACGCCCGGTATCGACGAGGTGAGCGACCTGGTCGACCTCGCCCGCGACGCCGGCCTGCGAGCCCAGTTCGACGTCTCCGGCGAGCGCCCGCCCCGCCTGTCCGAGGCCGTCTCGCATGCGGCGTACCGCATCGTGCAGGAGTCGCTGACCAACGCCGCACGGCACAGCACCGCCGCCAACGTGTACGTACGGGTCGCCTTCGCCCGGGAGCACGTGCAGCTCACCGTGGTCAACGCGAGCCAGACCCGCGCAAACGGCTCGCGGCCCCTCCCGACGGACAGCTCCGGTGCCTCGACGTTCACCGGCGTCTCCTCGCGGGTCGGCATCGTGGGCATGACCGAGCGCGCCGAAGCCGTGGGCGGCACTCTTACGGCCCGTCAGTCCGCCTACAGCTTCCTCGTCTCGGCACGACTGCCCTATCGCGCGGGTGGCGGGGAATGATCAGCGTTCTGGTCGTCGACGACCAACCGGCCGTCCGCCAGGGATTCGCGGCGTTGATCGACGCGCAGGAGAACATGCACCTCGCCGGCGAGGCCGCGAACGGCCGCGAGGCCGTCGAACTCGCGAGCAGACTCCAGCCGAGCGTGGTGCTGATGGACGTGCGGATGCCCGTGCTCGACGGCGTGGCCGCGACCGCGCAGATCTGCGCCGACCCGGCGTTGGCCGCCACCCGCGTGCTGATGCTCACCACGTTCGACCTCGACGAGTACGTCCACGACGCGCTGCGCGCCGGTGCGAGCGGCTTCCTGCTCAAGGACACTCGCCCGCGGGATCTGCTCCACGCGATCGAGGTGGTCGCCGCCGGGCAGGCGATGCTCGCTCCCTCCGCCACCCTGCGGCTGATCCAGGAGTTCACGGCCCGCCGGCCCCAGCCGGCCCGCCCGGACCTGCTCTACGACCTCACCGACCGCGAGCGGGAGGTCCTGGTGCTCGTCGCCCGCGGCCGCAGCAACGACGAGATCGCCGGCGAGTTGGTCATCAGTCCGCTGACGGCGAAGACGCACGTGCGCAACGTGCTGGCCAAGCTCGCCTGCCGAGACCGGGCGGCGCTGACCGCGCTCGCCTACGAAAGCGGCCTGATCGCACCAGGCCAGTCCCCGCAGTCCTGACCTTCCCGCGAGCCCGCCGGGAGGAATCGGCCGAACGACGGCCGGAAGTGTCCGAACGGACGAGCGCCGAGAGGATCTCCTCGACGTCCCATAGATCGACGACGTCGACCTACGAGGACCAGCATGCGACCGACAACGACCGCCGCCCTGGCAACGGTCTCCCTCACCGCGGTGTTGGCCGGGTGCGGAACGTCCAGCGTCGCCGACAGCGCGAAGGGCACGGCTCCCTCCCTCTCGCAGGCTTCGCCTTCGCCCACTGCCTCCTCCCCTCCCAGCACTGTGCGGATCGACGACGCGCGAGCTCGGCAGCTGGCGCGCGCCGGAGTGCTCGACGCCGCGGCCATGGACGGCTACCGCCACGACCCCGGCGTGGGGGTGTACACCGCTGCACAGGCCAAGGTCGACGACCGGTGCTCCACGCTGGACCCAGAGCAGTTCGTCGCAGGCAACAAGGCCGCCTTCGTCAAGAACTTCCTGGTGGTCACCTCCGAGGCACACGTCTTGGCCACGCCCGAGGTCGCCGCGGCGGACTTCCGCGAGGTGACCGGCAAGGCCGCCCAGACGTGCCTGCGCACCGTGCTTCGCGACCGCCTGAAGAACGAGGGAGCCAAGGGCGCCGAGACGTCGATGAAGACCGTTGCGATCGAGGTGGACGGCGCCGACGAGACGTTCAGCTACCTGCTGTCGATCGTGGGGCCCGACGGGCGCGCGGTGCGCAGCCGCATGGCCGGCGCCCGCGTCGGCAACACCACCGTGATGGTCAACGTCATGAACCTCGCGGGGGTGCAGCCCACCGCCGAGCGCGCCGTCGAACTGCTCGAACGCGCCGTCGCCGGCGTACGCACCGCCCTGTCCTCGCCCGCCCCAGACCCCACCGTTTGATCGCCGACGCATCCAGCAGGGAGAAGTGCAGTGAGATCGAAGAAGGTTGTCCTCGCCTCGGCCGTGCTGGGCCTAGGCCTCGCCGGATGCGGTGCCGCACAGTCGGCGGCGGACGGCGGAGCCGCGGCCGTCGGCTCGGCGCCCTCCACGTCCCCCGCGCCCAGCCCAACGGCGAGTGCCAGTGCGGCGCCCCAGCAGACCGCGTCCATCACCAAGGAACAGGCGCGAACGCTGGCCGTCGCCGGCACTCTCAAGCCCTCCGACGTCCCGGGGTATGAGTACGAATCGGAGAAGGCCGACGCCGACGAGGAGAAGTTCGCCGCCGCCGTCTACAAGTGTCTGGCTGCACCTGCGCCCGACTACCTCCTAGAGGACCCTGGCCTGGCCTTCACCAAGGGAGGCATCCAGGTCTACTCCTCCGTCGACGTGCTGAGCACGGCCGACGAGGCTTTGGCGGACCTCAAGCTGGCCGCGACGAAGAAGGGCGCGGACTGCTTCGCGAAGACCTACCGCCAGGACTTCGAGAACGACGGCTTGGCCGTAGCCGAGATGGCGATCGACCTCGTCCCCACCTCGATCACCGGCGCCGACGGGGCGTTCGCGTACAGGCTGTCCATGCAACTGGTCGGGCCCGGGGGCCGGGTCGGGCTCGTGGGCTGGACGGCCGGGGCGGTCGTGCACGGCGCCCAGATCTCCGTGAGCGTGTCCCACCTGGACGGTTCCACTCCCACGCTCAAGCGGGCGACGGACCTGCTCGAGATCGCCGTGGAGCGCGCACGCAAGGCCGCGACGGGTGGGGTGAACACCTCCCCGGAGGAACTGTCTTCGGATGCGACCGGGCGGAGCAACACTGTCTGACGCTTCGTCAGTGCCGTAGGCGCGCCAGCTCGACGACGACCGGGAACGGTTCCTCGAGGCGTATCTCACCGAGGAGCCGACCCAGCTCGAGATAGGCACCTTCGTGCAGGCGGTAGGCGAGTACGTGGATCGGGTCCTCGATGTCGAGGATCCAGCAGTACGACACGCCCCGCGTCGGCGTACTCGCCCAGCTTGATGACGCCGTCCGTCCGTCTCGACCCGGGCGATCCGATCTCGACGAGAAGCAGTACCTCGCTCGCGCGAAGGAAGCCACCTTCGGCTCGCGTCCGCGCTCGGGCCGTGCGGTGCGCCACCACCAGGTCGGGGGCGCGCATTAACCTCGCGCTTTCACGTGGCGGGGGTTGAGTCCGGCGTGTAGAAGACGGAAGTGCCTGTCCGCGCAGGGGATTCTTGGGATTGCGACGTCACAAGACCCTTGAGCGGAAGGCACTCCGTAGGTGA
>JBQTIB010000016.1:0-13005 GCA_052389435.1 Sporichthyaceae bacterium
GCGCCGCCCCCGCGCGGCCGTCACCCCGGGGGCCCTGCCCCCCCCCACCCCCCCCCCCCGGGACGCGCGGGCGGCGGGGGGGGGCCGGCCGCCGGGGCGCGGGGCCCCCGCGGCCCGGCCGTGGGCACCCCCCGAGGCGACTAGAAGGTCAGGTAGCTCGCCGGCGCCCCGGTCGTCGGCGGGGCGATCGATGCCTCGCCCTGCTGTCCCTGCCCGAAGCCGCGCATCTGCCCGCCCATGCGCCCACCCGGCATTGCCCCGTCGCGGCCGCCCTCGGGGCAGTCCTCCTTCGCGCCGCCCGTCGCCGGCGCCGCCCCGTCGCCGGAGGTGCTCGCGCTCGGCGACGGGGCGCCCGTCGACCCGTCGTCGGCGGCCGACGCGCTCATCGAGCCCCCCAGGATCGCTCCGGCCACGACTCCGGCTGCGAGCAGCGACAGCGCGGGTCCGGCCTTGCGCCGCCAGCCACCGGCGGCGCCCTGCCCAGCCGGCACGGATTCGTTCATCGGTCATCCCTCCCGTTTCTCGGTCGTCCCGGCGGACGACCCGATGACCCCAGGCTGTGGTCGCGGCCTGTGTGAGGCGTTCCACGAACCTGAGGCGAAGCTTCGAGATCGAGCGCGCCAGCGGACAAAACGCCCGCCGTTACCCGCAACGGGGTGCGTGAGGGATGACCGCAATCGCCCACGACCCGGACGCGGACTGCCCGGACAGGGAAGAATGGCCGCCATGGCCGCGCCCTCCCAGACCCGTCCGTCGCCGCCGAAGGCCGGCGTGCGGCCGCGGCGTGCCCGCCGCCGGTACCTGATCGTCGCCGGCGTGGCGGTGGTCGTGCTCGCCGCGGGCGGCGCGGGCGCGGCGCTGCTGATGGGCGGCGACGACGCTCCGCCGGAGGCGGGCCCGCAGATCGTCAAGCCGTCCAAGGACGACGCCCAGAACGTCGCCGAAGCGCTGGCGAAGCTGCCGAGTCGGCCGCAGGACCTGGTGGCCACGGACAGCCGTTCCGCCGTTGCGACCAAGGCCCGGCAGGCCGTTCCGAAGAACGCGACGGTCACCGCCGACCCGGCGACGTGGCACGCCGACGGCCTCGGCGGCGGCACGATCACCGTCCTGGTGCGCATCCCCGGGCAACCGGTGGCGATCTACACGGCGATCATGATCAAGGAGTCCACCGGTTGGAAGGTCGTCATGACCATTCCGATGGCCGCCCCGGCCAAGGGCACCCAGCCGGCGCTGCCGAACACGGCGCCCGTTCCCAACGTGCCGAAGCCGCCCCCGGCGAAGAACCCACCGCCCGCTGCGCCGCCGCTGCAGGGCGACGCGCCGCCCCTGGAAAGTCCCGCTCCGACGAAGGCCGCCCGATGACCGCCCGCAGACTCCTCACCGCCCTGGCCGCCGCGGCCCTGGCGCTGCCGGTCACCGTGCTGGCCCAGCCGAACGCCCAGGCGGCGCCCGCCGCCGGTCCGCCGCGTGCCTCGAACTGCGGCCAGGTCCAACTCGCGCCGATCCTCAAGCAGGACTTCACCCCCGACGGGCAGAAGATCCAGCCGCAGCCGGACCGTCGCGGCCGCTACGTTCCGATCATCGTGGTCCCGGACTGGCAGGGGCTGGCCACCCACGACGAGAAGCGCACCGGCGACTTCTCGCGCTTCGTGGACATGAACGCAGCCGGCCCGCCGCCGGAAGTGGCCAGCGCTTCGGTCATCGGACAGCTCCAGCAGATTCCCGGAGCGGCCGTCTACACCTTCGACTACCGCGGGAGCGCGGGTCGTTGGGTCGACGACCCGGGCATCGGCCCGGCGCTCGGCGACGCCATCGACTGCCTGGTGGCGGCCGTGGGCCAGAAGGCCATCCTCGTGACCCACGGCCTCGGCGGCGTGGCGGCGCGGTACGCCGTCGCCGGCCAGATTCCGGGCCGGGACCGCGGCTCGAAGGTCACCACCGTGATCGGGTACGGCTCCCCGCAGCTCGGCTCGCAGATCGCGGACCTGACCAACAACGGCGTCGGACGCACCGCGTCGGAGCCGCGGGCGCTGCTGCGGCTGCTCGTCAACGCGTGCAACGCGCTCGCTCCCGCCCGCTTCGACCCCGGGGCACCCTGCGGGTTCCTGCCGCAGCTGGCCTCTGCGCTCGGCGAGGGAAGCGCGGCCGCCTACCGCACGGGCTCCTCCCAGCTCGCGGGTCTGCTGCCCTATCCGAACACCGTCGACATCGACTCCTTCGCCGGCAACGTGCAGGTGCAGGCTCCGGAGCTCGGCTGGTTCGGTCTGCGGCCCTTCCGGACCGACTCCGTCTCCCTCGGGGACCTGGCCGCGGCCGCGAACTCGGTGACCGCGAGCTCCCGCAACCAGCTGCTGTCGGGGTGTTCGTTCACCCTCGACGCGTTCGGCACCAACAGGCAGAGCATGGGCCTGCGGCTCATCGACGCCGGCAGCCCCGAGCTCGGCCCGGTCTGGGGCAACACCGTCCGTCCCTGCTTCGCTCCGAATCTTCCGCGGGTGGCGGACTTCGCGACCTCGCTCGTCGGGATCGTCACCAAGGAGATCCGCGAGCGGCGGCCGCTGGAGCAGGAGGAACTCGAGGCGCTGCCGGTTCCGAGCATGTGCGGGCACCCGGCGGGAACGCTGGTCGACGGCCGGCTGCCCGGCATCGCGCCCGGCGCCGGCGAGGTCGTCCTCGGCTCCACGCTGAACCCGGAGCGTGCCAAGGACTTCACCGTCTTCGGCGACCTGACCTCCGACGGCGTCCCGGACACCGTCGTGGTGATGAAGTGCTCCGACGCCGGCGGCGCCGGGCCGGACAGCGTGCTGGTCTACGACAGCCAGGCGACGCTGCTCGGCGGCATCGGCCTCGACCGGGTGACCAAGCGTCGGGACAACTCCGTCTACCAGGTCAAGATCGCGAAGCAGAAGGCGCAGATCGACTGGCTCACCTCCCGCGAGGGCGACGACCCGAATGCCCCGACGGTCGATGCGAGAGCCGTGTTCAGCTACGACGTTCAGAAGGCCGCGCTGGTCCCCGGCAAGCTGGTCTCCTACACCGAGGTCGGACCGGCCAGCAAACTCTTCGAAGCCGTCCGCACCGGCACGGGCGGCGCGACGGCGCTGTCCATCGCGCCGCAGGAGATCGTCGATGCGATGCAGGCCACGCACCGCAGCGACGGCGCCTTCCAGTCCTTCACCTGCTACGGACCGTCGCCGCAGGACGACTGGCCCCAGGCCGCGAGGGACAGCTTCGGTCAGTCCTGGCCCCCGCAGGACGGTTTGCGGCACGGCGAGCGGTTCTGCCTGATCCGCCTCGCCGACAGGGGCGCGTCCGCGCCCACGCCGTCCCCCTCGCCCGGCGGCACGCCCGCGCCGACGGCGAGCGCGAGCCCGGCCCAGGAGCGGTACGTGCTGCTGGGCATGGAACACGTGGGCTTCAACAGCTGGCGCGCCGTGGAGTACCGCACCCCGGGGGAGGTCGCGGAGCAGCCCGACGACGACGGCGGCCTGTTCACCCCGCCGAGCGAGGAGCCCGAGGACGACGGTCCCGGCGGACTGTTCGGCGACACGCTCGGCGCCCGGCGGGACTGACCCGCGGGCGCCGCGGGGCCCGCGGAGCCCGCCCAAAAACAGAACGCGTCACCCGACAGGCCGGTCTGCAGAACCGGTTCCTGTTGGATGACGCGCTCTTCGTCCCGCGGAAGATCCGAAGACCCCAGCGTCCCCGGGACGAGGCACCGATTGCGGCCTCACGCTCGCGATACCGGTGGCTATTCGGGGCGTCGATCTGGACGGATTGCACCCCGTTCGGGGGTGGTTTGGGGGTGTCTCCAGCCCGCTAACCGGGATTTCCCAGCCGATCTTGCCGCCGATTTGGGAGCCGGTTGCGAGTACGCAAGCTTATGCTCGCCGAGGACGCGCACGGGGGTGCGCCAACCGCAGGGACTGCCGACATGCGCCGTACGACCGCAGCACTTCTCACCGCGACCGCGCTGACCGCGGGCACGCTCGTAGCGCTGGTCGCGTCCTCGACCAGCGTCACCGCCGCCTCGCCCGGAGCGGGCGTGGTCACTCCTGCCCTCGCCGGGCCGGCCCAAACCATCGACGCCGAGACGGTTGCCAGTTCCGTGGTGACCAAGACCTACAAGTACGGCTCGCACGACCGCAACCGCCTCGACGTGTTCGCCTCCTCGAAGCTCGCCGCAGCCTCCTCCACCGTCCGCCGCCCCGCCGTCGTGCTCGTGCACGGCGGATCGTGGGTCAAGGGCGACAAGTCGAGCATGCACACCGCGGCTCGCAACGTCGTGAGCGCCGGGTACGTCGCCATCCCGGTGAACTACCGGTACGCCCAGCAGGCCGCCTGGCCCGCGCAGCGCGAGGACGTGCAGTCCGCGATCCGCTGGGTCCGCGCCAACGCAGGCAAGCTCCACGTCGACACGAGCAGGATCGTCGTCCTCGGCAGCTCCGCGGGCGCGGAGATCGCCGCCTCGGCGCTGACCCAGGGCGACGGCTCCAAGCTCGCACGCGGGCTGGTCTCCCTGTCCGGGCCGCTGGACCTCGAGCTGATCGCCACCAACTCGATGCGCACGACGGCCTCGGCCAACCTCGCCAACGTCGTCACCCAGCAGTTGCTGCGCTGCCTGCCGGCCAACTGCACCAGGGACCTGCTGCGCAAGAGCTCCGCCGCCTACCGGCACGACTCCTCCGACCCGCGTTCGCTGGTCGTCACCTCCCGCAGCGAGTGGGTGGACCCGGAGGGTTCCTATCGGTTCCACCGCGCAGCGCTCAAGGACGGAGTGAAGTCCGACCTGTACGTGCTCTCGGGAAGCGAGCACGGCATGGACTACTGGGATCGGGCCTGGCCGACGATCCGCCGCTGGGTCGAGGGCCGCATGGCCGCCAAGAGCTGAGCACCGGCCGGTGCCGTTCACGCCGGCGCGACGCCCCGACCGCAGGGCGGGCGCACCGGAAGCGGACGGGCCCAGTGCGAACCGCCCGACATCCGCCGATCGCCGGGATGCAGTCGAACGCGCCGAGCGCGGTGCCCCGGGGTCGGACCGGCGAACGCAGAGTCAACCCGCCCGGGCCGTCGCGTCATCGCCGGAGCGGCCGGGAGCGCCACACCTCGACCAGCCCGGTCGGGGCGGTGACGCCGACCCGCTCGTAGCTCGCCGCGAGGCGGTCGCGGAACTCCGCGGCCACCCGACCAGCCTCCGGGGTGCGCACCGCGGTGGCGCCCACCAGCAGGACGTAGCCGATCCGACCTCCCGCCAGATCCCGCGCGTGGAGCAACTCCGCCGGCGCCGGCACGCGTCCGAGCAGGTCGAGTTCGGGGTCCAGGGCTCGCCGCGGGTCGGCGTCGAGGCGGAAACGAGCCGGGAAGTAGTCCAGGACGGCCTCGTAGTGGCCGACGTCGACCGAGCCGGTGCGGGCTGCGAGCAGGCTGGAGAGGTGGCGGATCGGATCGGCTCGACGATTCCGACCGGCGTCCGGAGTGAACTCCGCGAAGCGCAGCGCCACCAGCGTCGAGCCGCGGGCCACCAGCGGCGTCGCGGAGGCGTACTCCTCGGCCAGCCGGTCCACGCGGCGTAGTTCCTCCGCCCGCACGGCCAGCAGGGCGCCGGCGGCTGCAATGGCACCGGCGGCGAGGACGGCCACCGCCCGGACGGGCAGCGGACGCGAGAGCAGCCACAGCAGGCCGAGCAGGACCGGGAACAGGGCAAGGCGTTCGTTGACGAGCCCGAAGTCGATGCCGAAGCTGTTCGGCGCCGCCAGGTAGAGCGCCGTCGCGGCCAGGGCTGCCACGGCGATTCCGCGCGTGCCCGCTCCCGCGCCTCGTCCCCACAGCACGACCGCGACGAACAGCGCGGCCAGCGCCCCGGCGACGACGTTCTCGGCGCGGTCCAGGGCCACCAGCGGGCTGTGCAGCCCCAGCAGGCCGAGCGCGAGCCCCGGAGGCGCGAGCCAGGTCGGTCCGTCGCCCTGCTCGGTGCGCAGAGCGTAGGACGCGGTGAGCGCAAGGCCGGGCAGCATGGGCACCGCGGCCGCCGCGAGCGCCCTGGGGTCGCGGGTGCGCACGAGGCTCAGCAGTCCGATGGTGGCGACGGCCATCGCGAAGGGCACCAGGTGGGTGAACCACGTTGCGGTCAGCAGCAGTGTCAGACCCGCGGTTCGCCGCGGCGACGGGACGCCCAGCGCGACGGCGACGGCGCACAGAAAGAGCACGAGCCCGAGACAGAAGCCGTAGAACCCGTAGAAGTAGAGGTAGCCGAACCCGAAGGGCAGCGCGGCGACCGCCGCCCAGCCGTTCTCCGGCCGTACCGCGGCCACCGCGAGGCGCAGGGCCAGCGGCAGCCCCACCGCGCAGGCGAGGAGCACGACCGTCTCCCCGGCCCGCATCCCGAGCACTTTCACCAGGACGGCGAGGAGGAGATTGCCCCCGAGGTTGGGCGTCGGGGACAGGTCCCGCTCGTAGAACCGGCGGAAGGCGGCCTCCTCGTCCCAGTCCGCGAGCACGCTCGCACCGAGGACGTGCGCCGGGCCGTCGACGGTGTGCGGGGGCCACAGGGCGATCAGCAGGACCGCCGCGAGCAGCGGAGTCCAGAAGGTCGCCTCGCGTGCGAGGCGGCCCGGGGAGATCACGCGGGCAATGGTGCCCTAGACCAGAGCGGGCTCTTCGACCTCGACGGCCGTGGCGACGCCGATCGTCTCGGGCGCGATCTCCGGGCCGGTGTACGCGGCGGCGGTGACGCCGCCCTCGCGCAGCAGCAGGCGGGACAGGCGGATCGGACCCTGGCCAGCCGCGACGGAGTCGTCCGCGGGGGGCTGGTGGTGAACCACCCAGACCCGGAGCGCGAGGAGCGCCGCGGCGTTGCGGCTCAGGAAGCGCAGGGTTTCGCGGCGGCCGGCGCGGGAATGTCCAGACCAACCGAGATACACCGCGACGTAGGGCTCGACGGTGGCCACGGACGCGATGGGGCGCACGTCGACCTCGAGATCGCCGACGGCGGCGATCTGGCTGCCGACCTCGGCGGCCTGCCGGGCGGTGAAGCCCGTACTGGCCGCGTAGGCGACGAGCACCCGAGCGGACATGTGCGCCTCTCATCCGGGTTGGAGGACCGCTGCTTGCGCCCTCTTTGCCCTACTTCGTCTCAACGGCCGGGACTGGTGGGTCGAAGGCGGAGTTTTCCAAGAATATCCTGAGAAACCTCGCTTGCGCCGGCCTCTGTCGAGATAGCTATCGGTCGCCCGAGAGCCGATCATGACGATTCCACATGATCACCTTTAACTGCAGGCCGGGCACCCGGTTTTCACCCATTGGTCACGTGTCTTCCCCCGCCCTGCGAGGGGCGTCGGCTAGGCCCCGGCAAATGGCGCCTGCCGCGCAGGTCCCGAGACCTACACTCGCGCCGTGGAGATCACTCAGTCCAGCAAGCTGGCCAACGTTGCCTACGACGTCCGGGGCCCCGTTCTCGAAGAGGCGAACCGCCTCGAGCAGACCGGCCACCGCATCCTGAAGCTGAACATCGGCAACCCGGCGCCGTTCGGCTTCGACGCCCCCGACGACATCGTCGCCGCGATCGTCCGCAACCTGCCGAACGCCGCCGGCTACAGCGACTCCAAGGGGCTGTTCTCCGCGCGCACCGCCGTGGCGCAGTACTACACCGGCCTCGGCGTCGAGGACATCGACGTCGACCAGATCTACCTCGGCAACGGCGTCTCCGAGTTGATCGCCATGGCCCTGCAGGCCCTGCTGAACACCGGCGACGAGATCCTCATCCCGGCGCCGGACTACCCGCTGTGGACCGCGGTGTCCTCGTTGGCCGGCGGCAAGCCCGTGCACTACCTGTGCGACGAGGGCGCCGACTGGATGCCCGACCTCGCCGACATCGAAGCGAAGATCACCGACCGCACCCGGGCGATCGTCGTGATCAACCCGAACAACCCGACCGGCGCCGTCTACTCGCGCGAAGTCCTCGAGGGACTGGCCGCGATCGCCCGCCGGCACAGCCTGATCCTGTTCTCCGACGAGATCTACGACCAGATCGTCTACGACGACGCCGTCCACATCCCGCTGGCCACCGTCGCCCAGGACGTCTTCACGATCACCTTCGGCGGCCTGTCCAAGTGCTACCGGGTGGCCGGCTTCCGTTCCGGCTGGGCCGTGGTGACCGGCCCGCGCCAGCACGCCCGCAGCTACCTCGAGGGCATGCAGATCCTGGCGAACATGCGCCTGTGCGCGAACGTGCCGTCCCAGTGGGCCATCCAGACCGCGCTGTCCTCCCCGCACGGCATCGACGACCTCGTCCTGCCGGCCGGTCGCCTGATCGAGCAGCGCGACATCACCTACCAGATGCTCAACGACATCCCCGGCGTCTCGTGCGTGAAGCCCAAGGGAGCGCTCTACTGCTTCCCGCGCCTGGACCCGAAGGTGCACCCGATCGTCGACGACGAGCGCCTGTGCCTGGACCTGCTCCGCAGCGAACGGATCCTGCTGGTGCAGGGCCGCGGCTTCAACTGGCCCCGCCCCGACCACCTGCGCATCGTCACGCTCCCGCACGTCGACGACCTCCGCGAGGCCCTCACCCGCATCGGCCGCTTCCTCTCCACCTACCGCCAGTAGCGACGCCGAGTCAAGCAACCATCTGCGCACGTCATCCTCAATGGTTGTTGGCGCGCCCGGTTTGTCCCGGTTCGTGGAGCCGTTTCGGCTGACACGGCTGGAAAAACTTCGTTCGCCTCGCGTCCCGAGCCAGCGAATCGATGCCCGGTTGGAACAGATGGCGGCGCAGGCGGCGCGGAGAAACGGCTGGGCAACGCCGTAGGGCGCCCGTGCGACGCCGACGCCCGAAGTGTCCGGACTGCGTCTCAGCGCCGTCGTGCGGCGGCGCGGGCCAATCCCGATCCGGTGGCCGCGGCAAAGGCGCCGGGGGCGGGCGAGCGGTGGGAGGCTAGCCGGCCGTCAGGTCGTTGACTGCCGTGGAGAGTTCGGCGGCCAGGTCCAGGGCGCGATCGGTCATGGGGTGCTGGCGCATGTACCAGCAGACGATCTGGGTGATCTGGCTGGCCAGGCGCGGGTGGATGCGCATGGCCTCGGTGGTGGTCACCGGCCGCGAGGCGGTGTCGGTGATCGAGTACCAGTACCCGGCGCGGAATCCGAGTTCGACGAAGCCGAGAGCGCCGTTGAGCGTCGCGTCGAAGGCGTCGGAGATCTCCGGGGCCAGGAACGCCGGTGAGTCCGGCACGCCGCCCTCGGGCGGCCACACGCCGGTCTGGGGCAGGGGGCCGGAGGGGTGGTCGGCGTACGGCTCGTCGTCCTGGGCGTTGAACAGTTCGTGCAGGTCCACCGGCTGGGTCAGGACGGCGGCGGGGTCGGCGGGGCGAAACCAGCTCTCGAGGTCCACCGGCTGCGTCGCGGTGTACGCCGCGCGGGTCCACCGCTCGTCGACCCGGCCGGCCCGGCGACGCGAAGCGGTCACCTGGACGACGGCGAGCGCCGGTTCGGGTTCGGGTTCGGGTTCGATCTCTGCCTCGGCCGCCGCGCAGGATCCGGTCTGCGAGGGCAGGCCCGCCGGGGCGTCGAGTTCGGGAAGCGGGTCCACCAGGGGGTCCCAGGAGCCGCTGCGGGCGGCCTGCACGAGACCGTCGACCCCGTTGCCGGGTCCGTCGAACCAGGACTGGGCGTGGAAGGAGTACCGGTCCTCGGCGGCGAGGCGCGGGTCGCGGTAGGCGGGGCCCGTCGGACGGAAGGTCAACCCGACGTCCGCAGCGTCTCCGGAGGCGCGATGGCCTGCGACGGAGCCCCGCTCCGGGTCTCCCGGAGCGGCTGGCAGGTGGTCGCGGTCGAGGCTCATGACATTGGCAGAGTCGAAGAGCGAGGAGGCAGCGTCAAGGAAACACGGGTCGAATTGCACGCACCTTGGGCGGACCGGTCCGAGTCCACGCAGAAACACAAGGCCGGGCAACGGCTAGGCAAACCCGCGCAGAGGGTGGCGGAGCGGATCAGCCGTCGTCGGCGAGGCGGACGACCAGCCCGGCGAGGCGCGAAACCACCGACGGGGTCTCCGCCCGCGGCGCGAGGCTGAGCAGCGTCGTGCCCGCGGGCAGCCGCTGTTCGTGACCCGGCGTCAGATCGTCGGCGGAGTAGGCGATGACCGGAACGGGCGCCTTGGCGTCCGACCCGGTCCACACCGGCGCCCAGGCCTGGCCGAAACCCTCTCCGCCGGCCAGGTTGCGCACGACGAGATCCGGCGGGCGCTCGCCGAGCGCGGCGGCGGCCTGGGCGTCGTCGTGGACGTGGACGACGTCGTGACCGGCCCGCCGCATCGAGGTGCGCAGCGCCGCGGCGAGGACGCGGCCCGGCTCGACGAGCAGGATGCGCAGCGTCTCCCCCGCACGCGGCGCGGCGGCCCGCAGCACCGAGGCGGGATCGACCACGGCGTCCTCGGACTCGACTTCGGCCAACCCGACCGCGAGCACCGACGGCACGCCCGCCGAACTCGCCGCCTCGGACAGGTCGTGGAGCGCGCGGCGGCCCAGCCGTCCGCCCACCGGGTCGATCAGCAGGACGGCGGTTCCGTCCGGCACCACCACCGAGGGTTGCTCGGGGGCGTCGAGCGCGACCGAACTCGCGTTGCGCAGGCCCAGGGCCTCCGCCAGTGCCGCGGTGGGGTGGGGCCAGACGAACACCTGGAGGCCGCGCGGGCGCGGAGTCCGACCGGGTTCCTCGCCGTCCGTCGAGGCCTGCGACCGCCCCGGAGCGCCGTCCGAGGCGTTGCTCGGATCCGCGTGCGAAGCGTCGCCGGGGCCGCCGTCCCCGGTCGCGTGGGAGGCGTCGCTCGGCGGGCCGTCCCCGGCCGCGTCGCCCGGGGGAGCGGCCGCGTCGCTCGGGGAAACGTCCCGCGCCGCGCCGGAGGCCTCGCTCGGGGCATTGGCCGGGGCATCGCCCGGAGCGGCGGCAGCGCCGTTGCGTGCCCCGCGATCGGCCGGCGGAGCCGCAAGCAGTGCCGGCCCGGTCTCCGCCGGAGCAGGCGCGGCGCCGGACTCGGCCGAACGGGCCGGGACGGGCGTCCGGGTGGGCATGGCGATGACCGTGCCGGTGGGTCCGTCGACCCCCTCGTGCTCGGCGGACGCGGCGATGACCCCGTCGAACTGCACGGTCTCGCCCTTGGCGTGGCGGCGCGCGCTGCGCGCCGTGCCGGGCGGAATGGACGGCAGTTCCACGACGAAGGCCCGCGTGCCGTCCGGGGCCACCTCCAGCAGGAACTGCCCGCCGTGCCCCTCCGCGATCATCTGGACCAGCGCGAGGTCGGGGTCGGGGCCGCGCTCGCGGACCTTGCCCGGCCGCAGCCAGCGCAGGAGTGGATTGTCCCGCGGACCGCCGGGCGCCTCGGCCATGCCGCTGACGGCGATCCGCACGAACTCGGCGCCCGCGCCGGCCTCGACCTGCAGCACGGACCCGTTCGCGACCGCATGGGTGGCTGCGCGCAGCAGTTCGGCGAAGGTTCGGCCCAGCCGTGCCGCGTCGCCGACCATCTCGACCGACTCCACGGTCGACACGATCTCGACCCCACGCTGTGCCGCGCCGTCCGCGACCGCCGCGACCGCCGCACCGACGATCTGGTCCAACTGTGCCGACGCGAGGTCCAGCTCGACCTGACCCAGCATCAGATTTTCGTAGTCGATGGCCTCCGCAACGACCTCGCGCAGCTTCACCAGGCTGTCGAAGTGCGCGGGATCCGACCACAGGTCGGCCAGCATCGGAGCGACGACGTCCTCCAGCGTCTCGAGCAGCCGCATCCGGCGGCGATCGAGCTCGACCTGTTCGGTGACGTCGGTGAACGCGAGCACGGCACCGACGATGTCCGAACCGTCGCGCATCGGAGCCGTCGAGAGTTCGACCGGAACGGGGCTGCCGTCCTGGCGCCACACGATCTCCCGGCGCCGCTGCATCCGCCGGCCACTGCGCAGGGTCCGGGCGATCGGCGACTCCGAAGACGGGTGCGGGGAGCCGTCGAGGCGCGTGTGCAGCGCCATCGAGTGCAGGTCCAGCCCGGCGATCGCACTGACCTTCGCGCCGAGCAGCCGCGCCGCGGCCGGGTTGGCGAGCACCACCCGCCCGTCGCGGTCCACGCCGCAGATGGCCTCCTCGGTGCTGCGCAGCACCGCCTGCGCCGCACGGCCGGTGCGCACGAGCTCGGCTTCGGCCGTCGAGTCCGTGCCGTAGCGCAGGGAGACGAGCAGCCGTTCCTCGCCGCCGCCCCACGGGACGCGCGAGCAGGTGACCTCGACGCCGAACGGGTCCCCCACCGGGGGCCGGGCCAGAACGCGCCGCGACTCGCCCACCATCGGCCACCCGTCCGGCGACCCGGACAGCCCGCCGAGGCTCGGCAGCAGCTCGCCCAACGACGACCCGACGAGGGAGGCGGCCTCGCTCACGCCGAACGCCTGAACCGCGCGGGCGTTCGCGTTGATCACCGTGCCGGTCGCGTCGACGAGCAGCAGACCGTCTGGGAGATTGTCCAGAATCGCGGCGAGGCGGTGGGTATTGCGCGTTGGCCGGGTTGCCACGTGCGCGCCACCTCCACCGATCGCGAACGCGACGGCCTGGGCCGTTGCCACCCGACTGGGGGCCAAGTGTTGCACGTCCCGATCGACGATCGCAGACGGGTCCCCGACCTGCCGATTCGCTTTGCCCCAGCCGATCGAAGCCCGGTAACCTTCTCCCGTTGTACGCACTGGAGGATTCGCCTAGTCCGGTCTATGGCGCCGCACTGCTAATGCGGTTTGGGCCTTCAAGCCCATCCGGGGTTCAAATCCCCGATCCTCCGCACGGACGACGGGCGAGGTGTGTTCGCGGACCACGCGAACCGCCGCGCCCGCGCGTTTGTTGCGGCGCTTCGCGCCGCGGGGGGGGGGGGGGGGCCCCCCCCCCCCCCCCCCCCCCCCGCCGGGGCGGGCCCCCCGGCGCGGGTGCCCGGGGCGGCGCGCGGCGGGCGGACAGAGGGTGGGGGGGGGGCGCCCC
>JBQTIB010000017.1:0-28358 GCA_052389435.1 Sporichthyaceae bacterium
GCGGTGTTGGTTTTTGGGTCCCCTAGCGCCGCGCGGCCCGGACAGGCGGTCTCGTCGCTCCGCTCCGACAATTGCTGACGTACCGTCACACCCTCGACCGGAGAACAGATACGCCCTGGGCCAGTTCGTCGACCGCCACGTAGCGGCGCGTCGCCGAGTTCGTCGGCCGCGGTCGTCGTTGCGGGGGCCGCGAGCCGCCCGGGCCTACGTGCCGAGGGACAGCAGCGCCGGATTCACCGGGCCGTCCACCTGGCGGGCGTCGACGTCCCGGCCGCACCGGAGGCACCGACAGGCGGTCTCGACGTCGCCGCCGCATTCGCGGTGGAGCAGCCGCCGCGGCGGGCCGGCCGGGTGCGGGTAGTACTCGTCGCCCCAGCGCATCAGGTGCGCGAGCGCGGGCGCGAGGTCGATGGCCTTGGCGGTGGGCAGGTACTCGAAGCGCTCCGGCCGTTCCTGGTAGAGCCGTCGCTCCAGCAGTCCGTGCTCGACCAACTTGCGCAGCCTGCTGGCGAGAACGGTGCGTGTGACGCCCGCGACGCTGACGCTCAGTTCGTCGAATCGGCGCTTGCCGAACAGGACGTCCCGAAGGATGAGCAGGGTCCAGCGTTCGCCGACCACCTCGAGGGCCCGCGCGACCGAGCACGCCTGGTCGGGGTACTCGCTGTCCAACATCGCCCCAGAATACGCGCGACAGTCGCGTGAAGCGACCTACCGGGCGCCGAAAGCCGAGGAAACCCAACGCGTGAGCCGGCGAGTCGCGAACTGTCCCTGCGTGGCCACCCCGATCCGCGCGGGCACCGGATCGACCTGAACGATTGCCCCACGACTGCTGTGGGCACAAGCGGGTCAACCTGCAGATTCAAGCAATCGCTTGATTAATTGAGCCGGGCGGTGCACTCTGGGCCCGTGGGTGATCGCCGGGCCAAGGACGCGCTGTACGACGGGTTCGCCTCGACGGCGAAAGCGCTGGCCAATGGACGGCGGGTCGAGCTGATCGACGTGCTGAGCCAGGGCGAGCGCTCGGTCGAGGAACTGGCGGCCGAGATCGGGCAGAGCGTCGCGAACACCTCGCAACACCTGCGTCAGTTGGCGCAAGCCGGCCTGGTGATCGGACAGCGCCGGGCCAGCAACGTGATCTACGCCCTGGCGGACCCGACGGTTGCCGACGCGTGGCGCACGCTGCGCGATCTCGCCGTCGATCGGCTCGCCCAGCTCGACCGTCTGGTCCTGGCCTACACCGGCGACCGGTCGGGGCTGGAGACGATCGGCCGGACCGAACTCGCCGACCGGCTGCGCGCCGGCGGGGTGGTCGTACTCGACATCCGGCCCGAGCCCGAGTTCCGGGCCGGCCACGTGCCCGGCGCCAGGCCGATCCCGCCGGAGGAACTCGAGCGCCGCTTGGCCGAGTTGCCGGACGGCGACGACGAGGTCGTCGCCTACTGCCGCGGCCCGTTCTGCGTGTACGCCGACGACGCCGTCCGCCTGCTCAACGCACGCGGTCGGCGAGCCCGCCGACTCGAGGACGGGTTCCCGGAGTGGGCAGCGGCGGGACTCGCCGTCGAGACCGGGGCCGGAGTGAACGCGCGATGACCGATCTGACGCAGCCTGAGCCGATCCGGCTCGTCGACGACGGCCTGGGAAACACGGCCTACCTGCTCGAGATCGGCGACGGTCGCGCCCTGGCCGTCGACGTCAGCCGCGACCTGCGCGCGGTGCGGGCCGTCGTCGACAAGCAGGGACTGCGGATCGCCTTCGCCGCCGACACCCACCTGCACGCCGACTTCCTTTCCGGGGCAAGGGAACTGGCGGCCGCGCACGGCACCCAGGTCCTGGCCTCGGCCGCCGGCGCCCGCGAGTTCCCCCACATCGCTCTTCGCGACGAGGAGGAGATCGACCTCGGCGGTCTGACCCTCCGCACACTGGCGACGCCCGGCCACACGCACGAGCACGTGGCATTCCAAATCCTGGACGGTGCCCGCACAGTCGGGGTCTTCACCGGCGGCTCGTTGATCGTCGGGTCGGCGGCGCGGACCGATCTGGTGGATCCCTCCCGTACCGAGGAACTCGCCCGCCTGCAGTACCGCTCGCTGCAACGTCTGGCCGCCCTGCCGGAGGACGTGCAGGTGTGGCCGACTCACGGGGCGGGTTCCTTCTGCTCCGCCCCGCCCGGTGCGGCGCGCACCTCGACGGTGGGAACCGAGAAGACCGCCAACGCACTGCTGCGCGCTCCGAGCGAGGACGAGTTCGTCGCGCGTCTGCTGGCGGCACTCGGCAGCTATCCGGCCTACTTCGACCGACTCGGTGAGCTGAACCGCCGCGGACCGGCCTTGGTAGGAACCCCGCCCGCGTTGGCGCCCGTGAGCGTCGAGCAGGTGCGTCGCCTGCAGGCCGACGGAGCGGAGATCGTGGACGTCCGCCCCCTCGCGGACTTCTCGAGCGGCCACGTCCCCGGATCGCTGTCCAATCCACTGCGGCCCGCCTTCGCCACCTGGCTCGGCTGGCTGGTTCCGGCCGATCGGCCTTTGGTCGTCGTGCGCAACCCGGATCAGGACCCGGCGGAGATCGTCGGGCAGGCCCTCAAAATCGGGTTCGACGTCGTCGCCGGCGAACTGGCCGGCGGTCTCGCCGCCTGGACGGCGGCCGGGCTGGAGGTGAGCCGTATCCCGCTTCGCGGCGAGGACGAGTTGGCAGGTGTGCAACTGCTCGACGTCCGCCAGTTCGGCGAGTTCGCGAGCGGTCACGTCCCGGGCGCACTGCACGTCGAACTCGGCGATCTGCAACGGCAGGCCGTCGATCTACCCCGGGGGCCGCTGGTTGTGATGTGCGGTCATGGCGAACGTGCCATGGGGGCCGCGAGCATGTTGGCCCGCGAAGGCCGCCGCGATCTGGCCGTGCTGGCCGGGGGACCGGAGGACTGGGCCTCCGCTACGGGGCGCTCGCTGGCGACCCGGTCGTGAGGCCCGTCGGTGCGCGGCCCGCGAAGCTCGACCTGCCCCTGCAACTCGGTCTGCGCGCCAACCTTGCGCAGTTCAGCCTGCTGGTGGCGGTCAATGCCCTCGTCGGCGGCATGCTCGGCCAGGAACGCACGGTCCTGCCCCTGCTCGCGGAGCGAGAGTTCGGCCTCGCGGCCTACACCGCGGCGCTGACCTACATCCTCGCCTTCGGTGTGGCGAAGGCGGCAACCAACTACCTGGCCGGGACGTTCTCGGACCGGTACGGGCGCAAGCCCGTGCTCGTCGCTGGATGGTTGGTCGCCATCCCGGTACCGCTCCTGTTGATCTGGGCCCCCACCTGGGGGTGGGTCGTCGCAGCCAACGTGCTGCTCGGGATCAGCCAGGGCCTGACCTGGTCGACGACGGTGATCATGAAGATCGACCTCGTCGGGCCGACGAAGCGCGGGTTGGCCATGGGCCTGAACGAGGCCGCCGGGTACATGGCCGTCGCCGCGACTGCCCTCGCGACCGGCTACCTGGCCGACCAGCACGGGTTGCGGCCGGCGCCGTTCCTGCTCGGGGTCGCGTTCGCGGCCCTGGGGCTCGGACTGTCCACGCTTTCGATTCGTGAAACGCGAGACCACGCCCGGCTGGAATCGGCGCAGCACGTCGCTCGCAGCACCGCGGGCGCCGGCCCGATGCACAGCGAGCTGACCGACCGTCAGGTGTTTGTGCAGGCCAGTTTCCGCGAACCTGCGCTGTCCTCGGCCGCCCAGGCCGGGATGGTGAACAACCTCAACGACGGACTGGCCTGGGGGCTGTTCCCGGTGCTGTTCGCCGGCGCCGGGCTCTCCGTCGGCCGGATCGGCGTCCTTGCCGCGCTCTACCCGGCGATCTGGGGCCTCGGTCAACTCCTCACCGGGGCGCTGTCCGACCGCTGGGGCCGCAAACGGCTGATCGCCGGCGGCATGTGGGTTCAGGCGGTGGCCCTGGCGCTGGTCGCGGTTTCAGACTCCTTCTGGCACTGGGCAGCGGCAGCCGCGCTCCTGGGAGCCGGGACCGCGATGGTCTACCCGACCCTGCTCGCCTCCATCGGCGACGTGGCCCATCCCGCCTGGCGGGCGCGGGCGGTCGGTGTGTACCGCCTCTGGCGCGACGGTGGGTTCGCCGTCGGAGCACTGGTGGCGGGAGTGGTCGCGGACGCGTTCGGAATCCGATCCGCGATCTGGGTGGTCGCCGTAATCACCGCCGTCTCCGGCGTGATCGTGGCGGTGCGGATGTACGAGACCCACCGGCCTGCGAGCACCGATGTTCCCCACTGAACGCGGATCGCCGGCCGAGCTCCGGCTCGAAACGGATCCGCCCGACCTCGTCGTCGACGGCACCGGGCTGCTGTGCGTGCAGCTGCTCATGCGGCTGCGGGCGCGAATGGCTGACCAGTCGATCGGCGCCATCGTCCACGTGATGGCCACGGACCCGGCTGCTCCTCTCGACCTCCCTGCCTGGTGCCACCTGACAGGTCACACCTATCGCGGCCGGGTCTGCCAGGAGCCGCCGACCTACGCAATCGAGGTCGCCTCCCACCCGAGGCCAACCGACCCGCAGCACCCTTGGCGACCTGTCGAACAAGCCCCGAACCCGTGACTGCCGAGCCTGGCCGTTGCCGGCGGCGAGGCGGCCCTGTTCGTCGCCGCCGTGGGTGAACTGCAGCGGACTCGCCCGGTGGCCGCCGCGGAGGCGCACCTGGTACCAAGGGGGCGTGAACCCGACGGGCCCACAACGGCCCCGCGGCAGCGCAGGACCCCGCAGGCGACCTTGGAGGGAAGGCGATGTCCCGAAAACCGGCGGCGGTGGCGTTCGACGTGGTGGAGACCCTGATCTCGCTGGAACCGCTCGGGGATCGGTTCGTCGAGATCGGCCTGCCGCGCGAAGCGGTCTGGGCCTGGTTCCCGCGCACGCTGGTGTACGGAATCGGGATGTCGGTCGTCGGCGACTACGTTCCCTTCCCGACCGCGGCCGCAGAGGCCCTACGGGCACTGACCCGCTACGAGATCTCCGAGGACGCCGTCGCGCACGTGCTCGCCGGTGTGGGCGAGTTGCCGGCGCACCCCGACGTCGAACCCGCCATGCGGCACCTGGCCGAGAACGGGATACGGATGATCTGCCTGACCAACGGCACCGCGGCGATGACCCAGGCCTTTCTGGACCGCTGCGGCCTGGCCGGCTACGTCGAGCAGGTCGTGGCCACCGCCGAGTTGAAGACCTGGAAGCCCCCGGCGAGGGTCTACCTGCACGGGGCAGCGGTGCTCGACCTGCCGCCGGAACGGGTGGCGCTGGTCGCGGTGCACGCCTGGGACTGTCACGCGGCGAAGCGGGCCGGGCTGATGGCCGGTTGGGCAGCGCGCCTGGAAGGCCGCTACGGGGAGATCTTCGTGCCTGCCGACGTCGTCGGCCGGGACCTGGTCGAGGTCGCCCAGGCCCTAGTGGCGGCGTCCTGACGCCCGCGTGCTCCGCTCCAACCGCGACGTCCGTTTCGCCAAGGGTCGTGGGGGAAGCGCGCGGCCTCGGCCTGCAGGCGAGCCAGAAGTAGGAGGTCGGAGCCACCCTCAGGGAACCCGACCCTCGCCGCCGGAGCGTGCTCGGGCCAGCAGTCGGCGGGTGAACCAGCCGCCACCGAGGGCAAGCAGCACCAGGACGGAGACGCCGAGGACGATGCCCAACGGCTGTACGCCGGCCGCCCCGACCGCGGCGTAGGCGGTCGCACCGGGCAGAATCCCGACGGCGGTGCCGGCGAGGTAGTCCCGGGGCCGGACCCGCAGCAGACCGGCGGCGTAGTTGATTGCGGTGAACGGGAACAGCGGCACCAGGCGAACGGCCAGCACAGCGGTCAGGCCATGGGCCCGCAACAGCCGATCGGCCTCGGTCAGGCGCCCGCGCAGCAGGCGATCGACGGCGTCGCGCCCGAGCACCCGGCCGAGCAGAAACCCGCCGACCGCCCCGAGCATCGCGCCGGCCCAGGCCAGCGCGATGCCGCCGCCGAGACCGAACAGCGCCCCGGCCAGGATCGTGAGCACCGAGGCCGGGGAGGGGATCAGCACCAGAAGCGCGTAGCCGAGCACGAAGACGACGCCGCCGGCCGGGCCTGCCCCTTCGACGGTCTGCTGCAGCCGTTCGGGTCCGTCCCAGCCGCTGAACTCCACGAGCGCCGCGCCGAGCAGCAGGGCGAAAACCAGACCCGCGATCCGGAACACGCCGGCCCGGCCCGCCGGTTGCTCCGCAACGGGCGGCGGAACTTCGGAGTCGGGCGGCATCAGTGCGCGCCGCGCAGGCCGAACATCGCGGCGAGGATCAGGACCGAACCGATCGCGACGAGCCTGCCGTTGGGCCAGCGCCAGCTCCACCCGATGGCCAGGGCCGCCAGGACCAGCAACACCAATCCCTGTATCGCGATCGCCCGGTCGGTGGCCGGGGACAGGACCTGCATCCACCACGACCGTCGCTGCACTCCCCGTCCCTTCCCCGGCTGCCGCAGCCGTCACACCGGGCCCGCGGTGGCAGTCCGACGGGGCGGGGTTGCGACGGGCAGCGTCTCGGGCGCCACTGCGGTCCTCTTGACCCTAGGACGCTCCCACCGCGGATCTGATTGCACGCGATCCCGGACCGTGCTGCACGCAGAGGCGCCCAACGCCCCGCGAGCGGGCGACCGGTTCGCCTCGTCGTCCGCGGCGCACTCGGCGGCTCCGGCAGAGGCGTGGCCTTCGGCCCGCTCTGTCGGCCTTCTGACACCAGCGCGCTCTCTGGGGACGGCGGCGATCCGCGCCGAGTGCGGCGAATCGTGCACGATGGGGACCCCCACCGGACGCGGCGGCTGCGCCGGCACGAGGAACGGGAGGCGGTGCGTCGATGATCGACGGCCTGGAGGCCCTGCGCCGGGCCGACGACGGTTTCGACCGCGTCCTGCGGCGTATCGGCGCGGGCGACTGGCGCCGGCCGACGCCGTGCGCGCAGTGGGACGTCCACCAGGTGGTCAACCACGTCGTGATCGGCGGCGGACGCTACGGGCGACTGGTCCGCGGCGGGAGCCGGGAGGACTTTCTCGCCGAGCGCAACCTCGACGCCCTGGGCGACGCGCCGATCGCGGCGTGGGAGGAGAACGCGGGCATCTGCCGGGCGGCGTTCGCCGAGGCGGGGGCGCTGGAACGGATCGTGCCGTTCCCCGTCGGTGACATGCCCGGGGAACGACTGCTGACGATCCGCGTCGTCGAGGTCCTGGTGCACACCTGGGACCTGGCGCGGGCACTGCGGTACGAGGAGTCCGCGGACGCGGAGGCGGCGAGGTTCGCGCTGACGGCCTGGCGGGAGCACGGGCTGCCCCGCGCCGCCGGGGACGTCCATTTTTTCGACGAACCGACGCTCGGGGCCACCGGCTCGGACCTGGAGCGGCTGCTGCGATCGGCGGGCCGCGAACCCTGACCGCCCCGCCGGGAATCGCGGCGCGCACCGAGCGATCTGGGCGATCGCTGCGCGGACCGACCGAAATCTGATTGTTCGCCAGAAACCAGGATCGGGAGCGGTCCGTGTGCCCGCTCCGCACACGGCCAAGGCCGCGAGAACCCTGAGGTCTTGGCCCGCGGAGATTCTCGAACTGGTGAGTAACCGGGCCAGTCCGCTCCCCGAGACGCTCCGAATAGGGGGCAGACGGGCAAGCTGCCGGCGCCAAGCCAAGGCCGACAGAGGCGACCTTGCCGATCTCCCAGTGATCTGACTCGGTGTCACTTATTTGTTTGTCGAACTGCTGCCGCTTCTTCGGCCCCGAGACGCCTGCGACCGCACGCCCGGCATGCGATGCGACCTTCGCACCACGCGACGGCTCGCGCCCTCCTCGATCCTGTTCCGGAAGGACTCAACCCGACGTGGTGCACGCACTTGCCCCCGTCCGCGACGTCGACAACCTCGGCCAGTCGCGCGGCCGGCAGCTCTTCAAGCCCCCGGCGGCCGCGGTGGCCTTGATGGCTTCCGGTTCGGCCGCCGCGGGTGCCGTTCACGTCGCGGTGATCCCCGCGCACGGCGACTGGACCCCCGCGGTGGTCTTCTTCGCGGCCCTGGCGGCGTTCCAACTCGGCTGGGCGGCGAGCCTGCTGCGCCGCGTCGCGCTCGACGGGCTGCTGATCGGCGTCGCGGTCAACGCCATCGCCCTGCTGGTGTGGATCCTCAGCCGGACAAGCGGGATGACCTTCGGGCCACACCCCGGCGTGGCGGAGCCCTTCGGGCGCAGCGACGTTCTGTCGGCCGGCTTCCAGACTGCGGTCGTCGCCGCCGCGTTCTGGACCATCGCCGGGCACAGGGCTACGGTCGCGGACCGCACTCGCAAGGCGGGCATCCTCTCCGCGAGCGGCGTCGTCGCGGCCGTGTCGTTGCTCGCGGTGGTGGCGATCGGCGGCGCCTCCGACCACCGGCACGGCCCCGGGACCGAACCGATCGAGACCGACCTCGGTGCTCGAGTCACCTCGCCCCACGATCAGACCGGGCATCCGAAACGCTGACGACGAACCACGCTGCCGGTCAAGGCGCGAATCGCCCGCGGCTGCGGGAGCGCGGGCTCGCAGGAGCGTTCGGAGTCGTCGACCAGCAGGGGGTCTGGCGGGTCATGGCCTCGCCGAGGCGAAGCTTGAGCCCGGTTCCGCCCTTGATCGCTGCGGGCGGCAGCACCTGCGACAGGACGGTGCGGACCAGGGACTGCCGGCGGCGGACCGTCGAGCTTCGGCGGTTCGCGGCCGCGCCGACACCGCGTTGCAGATCGTTGACGCCCGTCACCCAACGGGTCGGCGACCGGCGGCGTGGCAGGGCGTCCGACGGACCGTTCCCGGCGATGCCCGGCAGCGCCAACGGCCTTTACCTCATGCGGTTCGACTGGCCCGCCAGCACAATGTAGGTACTTGCCTACATCGAGGTGATCATGGCGACCATTACCTCCCGCGAGTTCAACCAGGATGTGAGTGCCGCCAAGCGGGCGGCAAACACCGAGCCGGTCGTGATCACCGACCGCGGCCAGCCCTCGCACGTGCTGCTTTCGATCGAGGAGTACCGCCGACTGCTGGCCGACCGCCGGAACATCGTGGAGTGGCTCTCCGCCGACGACGACATCGACCTGCCCGAGGTGCGAGTCGAGTTGTCCCTGACCGATCCCGACTTGTGAGCGAGCCTGCGAGCGAACCGATGTGCGGAGCAGCTTTGCTCACGCCGCCGACGATGGAGGCGCGGTGAGCTATCTGCTCGACACCAACGTGGTCAGCGAGTTGCGCAAGCCGGGGCGGCGAGCCGCCCGGCCGGTCCGAGAATGGGCGGCGCGGCAGGTCACGCACGAACTCTCCATCAGCGTCGTCACGGTCGTGGAGATCGAGATCGGCGTGACCAGAATGGAACGGCGTGACACCGACCAGGGCCGGATTCTGCGGGCGTGGTTCGAGCGACCGACTGCTGCATCTGCGGGAGGCCCGCAGAAGGCGGTGGCCTAGACCAACGAGCGGACTCCGCATGGCTGCCCCGCTGTCGCCTAAGAAATGATAGTCCGTCAGTTATGGCCGTCTACCCAAACGACTCGGATCACGACGACCCGGCGCTGACGTTCGAGGATTAGGTACGTCGCGAATCCCTGGGCTTCGTCGCCGAAGTCGTGAGATCGCATATTCGCGTCTGGCAGCAGGCGGTTATAGGCATCGCCGCTCCACGGTGCGAGTTCGAGCGCTGCGATGAGCTCGGCGTAGTAGATCAGCGCGCCACCGGCAGCGCTGCGACCTCGGCCAAGGCGTCGTCGTTGTGCTCGACCGAGTACACCTACAGACCCAGCCGTGCCTTTGTCGTGGACCAGGACTCGGTGGGGACGTCTGCCTCCGCGTTGAGCGCGGCCGCCTGCTCCAGCATTCGGCGGTGCGCCGCGGCGTCGGCGGAGGAGCGGGCGATGCGTCGCCAGCGCCTGGTGAAAGCCTGGAGTTCGGTCAGATCGAGTGACTCTGTGGCGTCGTGCATGACCTGCCGGAACTCGCGGTCGAAGTCGCCGACCTCCTCCGGCAGCAGCGCGTCGCGGATCGAGCGCAGGGCGAGGTCCGCGTCGCGAGGATCGCGGTCGGGAACGGGATGGGAGGCCACGTCGACACGATAGTCGTCGGCTTCGACAAGTCGGCTCGGGTTCGAGCGGGCCCGTCCGTCATGGCCTGGTTCCCGTACAACGGCTCTGCGTGCACGGTGCGCGAGGTGGCGGCAAGGACGATCGGCGTCAGCGAACCGTCGCGACGCAGATCGACTCCATGCATGCGGTCCGAGACGGAGAGACGTGCCACCCCTATATCCCCAGCTTGCGCGCAACGATCTCTCCAGAGCGTCGTGCAACCCGAGAAACGGCGCGGCTGGGCAAATCGAACCGGCATGGCCAGCTTGGAAGATGCGGGATTTGCGTGGCTGCACTGTAAGCGTGTTGCCGCGTGCCTGGTTGGAACGCTGCGTGCGAGGTCCGGGCACCTCGATTGCCCGGTAGAGGCCGTGGCACGCCGCGGCTACGGGCACGGGGCGGGCATGATGGTGGCCATGGAGTTGCGCCCGGGCGTCGCCGTCGACGAGGCCGCGCTGTCGGCCTTCGCGGCCGAACACGGTGTTACGCGGCTGCTCCTGTTCGGGTCGGTGCTGCGGGAAGACTTCCGCGCCGACAGCGATGTGGACATCTTGATCGAGTTCCTCCCGGGGCGCGTTCCCGGTCTGCTGCGTCTGGCGGAGATGGAGCTGGAGCTGGAAGGCCTCCTGGGACGCACCGTGGAGTTGCGGACTCGAAACGACCTGAGCCGCCACATCCGTGATCGCGTGATGGGCGAGGCGCGGCCGATCTATGCCGCTTGACGACCGGACCCGAGTGCTGCACCTGCGGGAGGCCGCGCAGGCGGTGGCCTACACCGCCGAGCGGTCTCGGCAGGACCTCGAAGAGGACGAGTTGCTCATGCTCGCCTTGGTCAAGCTGGTGGAGATTGTCGGCGAGGCCGCCAAGGGCGTGAGCGACGAGTTCCGGCTGCAGTTTCCGGGCGTGGCCTGGTCTGCCGCGGGTCGCATGCGGGACCGCTTGGTGCACCACTACTTCGACGTCGACCTCGACGTCCTTTGGCAGACGATTCGCGAGGACCTCCCGGCGCTCCTGGCTGCAGTGCCCGATCCGGACGCCTGAACAGGCTGCTCTGGGCGACGAGCCTGCACGGCTGAGCCTTCGTCAGCGAACTGGACGCGCCAGCGGAATCAGACAGACTCGCCGTCGCCTGCAGAGCCGTCAGCCAGCGCCGCCCGACTCAGAGCTCGCAGCGCACGGTGACGAAGCGGCTGGGGGTGTTCTGGAGCATCGATGTATGCGCGGAGGGCGGCACGGGTCCGATTGTGCTCGGTCCGTCCGGTTGCGGCTTCGGTCGCTCCGGTCTCCGAAGCCCCGAACCACGGCAGCCGACCGGGAGCGGTTGTCGACCCAGACGTTCCCATCGACCATGACGCAGGCAGCCGCGGCAGCGCCGTCTCGGGGGAGGCGAGCATCCCCAGCGTGCGCGCAGTGACCTGCGCAGGAGCGTCGCACGAGCCCGAAATGGCGATGAACAACGGGGCTCGCCGTCCAGCACACATGGCCCTTCGGGCACGCGGCGGGCACGACAGGCCGGTCGATCAAAGCGAGTTCACAATCGACACCGCGTTGACCTGGGCAAACGTGGAGCGGGTGACCGGGATCGAACCGGCATGGCCAGCTTGGAAGGCTGGGAGGATTTCCGGCAAAACGGCAGCTCAGCGCCCTAACGAGTGCCTAAATCTGTCTCGCGTGACCTCTACGTGACCTAACGGGTCAGCGAACCGTGGCGTCGTACGGTCTCTGGGGGTTCCCTCCGGAGCGGCAGTCGATCGAAGTCGGCGTGCTCGCTGCTCGTCAGGTTGCGGCTGCGGCTGCGGCGTTGGAGAACGGCAACATACCCTTTCCCTTGTAGAAGAGAAAGGGTATCCTCGCGAGGTGTGGGTAGTTGAGATCGGCCTCGTCGAGGACTGGCTGCTGTCAGTCGACGAGGAGACCTACGACTTGATCGTCGCGGCCCTCGCCCTGCTGAAAGAACAGGGTCCGGGGCTGGGAAGGCCGCTGGTCGACACCATCGTCGGCTCCCGCCACAGCAACATGAAGGAGTTGCGGCCAGGATCGTCGGGTCGCAGCGAGGTGCGAATCCTGTTTGCCTTCGACCCCAAGCGCAGGGCGATCCTGCTCGTGGCCGGAGACAAGCAGGGCGCGTGGAAGCGGTGGTACACGGCCAACGTTCCCCTTGCCGACAACCGATACGACGCGCACCTGGAAGAACTGAAGAAGCAGCAGGAGAAAGAGACCAAGACGAAGCCGCCGGCGAAGACCCGGCGCAAAAAAGGTGGGAACTGACATGGCCAGGACGTTCGACGATCTGCTGCGTGAGCGTCCGGGCAACCCGGAGCGTCAGGCGGCCCACAAGGAGCGGATGCTCGCCGAGGTCCGGGCCTACAAGCTGCGTGAACTGCGCGAGATGCTCGCGCTCACGCAGACCGACGTGGCGGAGACGCTGGCGATCAGCCAGAAGCGAGTCTCGGAGATTGAGCGCGGCAAGGTCGACTTCACCAAGGTCGACACGCTGCGCCGGTACGCCGACGCCATCGGCGGCACGTTGCGCGTCGAGGTGCAGGTCGGCGACGAGACCTTCCAGATCGCCTGACCGCCACACGTGGGCCGACCCGAGCAGAATGGATCGTCGCCCTATTTGGTGGCGGAGCGGGCTCGTCGGGTTGGCCGCGCAGATGTGCTCGGGACGACGGTCGCCGGGCCGAGCACCGCGTCGAGCGCTCGCGCGATCTCCCCGTCGCGTTCGTCGACGGCGTGCTGGTAGATCAACGCGGCGGCGGGGGAGGAGTGGCCCATCCGCCGCATGAGTTCCTTCGTCGTCGCGCCGGTGCCGGCGGCAAGGGTCGCGCCGGTGTGGCGGAGCTCGTGCGGGCGGACGGCGGGCAGGCCGATGGACTCGGCGGCCCGCCGGAACGTCAGATTCCAATTGCTGCGGGCCAGGTAGTTGCCCGTGGACGTGCCGAACACCAATGCCTCGCCGTCGTCGGCCAC
This sequence comes from Sporichthyaceae bacterium, assembly GCA_052389435.1. Lineage (GTDB taxonomy): Bacteria > Actinomycetota > Actinomycetes > Sporichthyales > Sporichthyaceae > JBQTKD01. The sequence goes on from JBQTIB010000017.1 coordinate 13,072, forward strand.
GAACCTTTGGAGATGCACGGCAAGCGCCTCGGCAATCGTGGCGGGCAGCGCCACCGTGCGGCGGCCCGCCTCGGTCTTCGGCTCGCCGACGAGCCACCTACCGCCGAGGTAGCGCACCGAACGTTCGACCCGCAACGTGCCCGACGCGTCCTGAACGTCGGACCGACGCAGCGCGGTGGCCTCGCCGAACCGCAGGCCGCCGAAGGCGAGCACCAGGATCAGGGCGCGGTACCGCTCGGGTACTGCATCGGCGAGCGCCCGGACCTCCTCTACGTTCAGCGAACGCGCTGGGCGGGCCGGCTTCGGGTTGCCGGCGCTGCGCATCCGGCAGGGGTTGGCCGCGATCGCGTCGTCGGCCACCGCGACACCGAGGATTGCACGCAGCAGCCGGTAGCTCTGTGCCAGCGCCGTGGGGCCGGTGGTTCGCGCCGCCGCGGTGTGCCACGCCCGCACCTGAGCCGAGGTGACGTCCCCGACGGCGACACCGGTCCACGGCCCGGCCAGGTGCGTGCGCCACAGCGATGCGTACAGGGCTCGGGTGCTCTCCCGCAGGTCCTCGCGGATCAGGTAGTCCTCGGCGAACTCCCCGACCGTTCGCTTGGCCGCCTCCGGCGCGCGCCAGGCCTTGCGCACGACGTCGGCCTGCTGGGTGGCCAGCCATGCCCGGCCGTCGCTCTTGGTGGCGAACGTCTTGGACCTGCGCCGTCCGTCCGGGCCGGTGCACCGGGCGCGCCACCGACCGCTGGGCAGCTTGTCGACGGCGCCGAAGCTCGTGCGGCTCGCCATGGCGTGACCTCATCCATGACCTCGACAATCTGGCAATGCCATGGCCGTCGTCGTCGACGCGGCCGGACTGCGCGTCGAGCACCTGGATCGCGGCGAGGGCGCGTTCCTGCCGGCCGCCTACGTCGCCGTGCACGGCGAGTACGGGTGGGCGACTACCGTCACCGCCGCCCAGGGCGCGACCGTCGACGTTGGGCTCGTTCTCGTGCGTCCGGGGATCGACCGCGAGCACCTCTCGTCGCGATGACCCGCGGCAGGGAGGCCAACCACGCCTTCGTCGCCACCGACGGGCTCGGCGGAACAGACGGGCACGGGCCGACCCACAGCACCTCGAGCGCGGACGAGGCGGCCGACGTGTTGGCGGCTGCACTCGCCCGCAGCGGCGCGCAGGACGCCGCCCACACCGCTCGGGACAACGCCCGCACCCGCACGGTCGAGGCCGCCCGGCACGCGGCCGAGCAGGCGGCGCGGGAGGCTGCGGAGCCATTCGTGCCAGCCGAACACGCCGCTCGAATCGCGCTACTGACCCAACGTCAGGATCAGCGCGACCGGCTGACCCGCGAACAGGGGGAGTACCGCCGGGTCGCCGGCGAGGCACGGGCCGAACTCGCCCGCACGTCCCGGCTACGCCCCGCCCGTCGTCGGGAGCTGACCGAGGCGGTCAGCCGCCACGGCGGAGCGTTGGACGCAACCTTCCCCGCCCTCGCCGCTCTCGAAGGGGAGATCTACGGTCTGACGCGCCAGGTCGCGGCCGACGCTCGGCAGCGCGAGCCCGAGGACCGTGCCCGGGCCGCGCGCGCCGCCCGCGCGGCACGCAGCAGCGACCGCGGCGAGGCGGTCCTCGCTCCGGCCGTCGACGTCGGCGCTTGGCGGCGGTCAGTCGGCCGTCCTGCCGGCGCGCGTTGGCGACTCGACGAGGAGCAGGCTCAGGCGTCCCGGGCGAGCCGCGCGCGTGAGCACGATCGCACCCGGAGCCGCGACGACGCCCCTGGCCTGGGCATTTGAGCCGGGAAGTCGATCTCCGGCGTGACCAATTCATGACCTAGGCAGCGGCGAAACGCGGTCACGAGGGGCCTTTGACGGCGATTCGACGGAGTCGCAGAGGGGGCCGAAAACCGCCTCTGACCTGCGGAAACAGTGGAGCGGGTGACCGGGATCGAACCGGCATGGCCAGCTTGGAAGGCTGGGGCTCTGCCATTGAGCTACACCCGCAGTGGTGCCAGGCCAGCTTAGCGAATCGTCCGGGGTGACTCCCGCCGATTCGCCGCGAACGGACTCAGGCGGTCAGGGCCTCGAGGTCGAACTCGTCGGCGCGGTGCGGCCAGCGGCGTTCGGCGAGCCCGGTGAGGCGCCACAGGACGCGGGCGGCGAAGACGTAGCTCCACACCGGCACGAACACCAGCAGGGCGTCGCGCGAGCGGTAGGAGACCTTCGGGGCGGCCTTGGCGAAGAACAGCAGCACCGCCGGCAGGGTCAGGAGGTAGCCGATCAGCGTCGCGCGGCCGACGGCGTCGGCGTACGCGGCGGCCGATGCGTACGCGGCGCCGTCCACGGTCGCGGCGGCGAACGCGCCGACGAAGTAGATCGCGCTCGTCAGCGCGCCGAGAAGGCCGGCGAACATCGCGAGGCGCACCGAAGTGCGACGGGCCGGGACGAGCGCGCAGTGCAGCGGCGGCAGGTCCGCGACGTCGACGGAGCTGCGTTCCCACTCGTTGCGCATCGACGGCCTCTCGTTCGCCGCCACGGTGGCGGCCTTCGAAGGTTGGACGCAAGGCCGGTATGCCCGGATTCGTACGTACGGGTGGAGTCCTCAGCCGAACGGACCATTGCCGGGCGGTCGTGCCTTGGCCCGGCCCGATTGACCGCGGGCGCAGCGGGCAGGTGGGCTCGGTGTCCGAAGGCAGCGGCGAGGCCGTCACGGTGCTGGTCACCCGCGTCGTGCGACCCGACCGGGAGGCCGACTTCGCCGACTGGGCCGACGAACTCGACGGTGCCGCCGCGGAGTTTCCCGGCCATCGCGCCAGCATCCGGCTACAGGACGGGCAGGGGCTCAACCACCTCGCCTACCAGTTCGACACCCCGGAGAACCTGCGCCGATGGGAGCGGTCCACGCGGCACCGGGACCTGCTGCAACGGGGCAGGGAGTACTCCGACGAGCAGCACGGCGCCACCGGTGGCCGCGACACCTGGTTCGAGGTGCCCAGCGGGGCCCCGGAGCGCTGGAAGACCTTCGTGCTGACCTGGCTCGCCGTCTACCCGGCGCTGCTGGTCATCGCGACCGTACTGGACGTCGTGGCCGGCGATCTTCCGCTGCCCGCGACGCTGGCGATCAGTTCGGCGCTGCTGACGGCGCTGCTGACCTGGCTGATCCTGCCGCGCGTGGAACGGCTCGCTCGGCGCTGGCTGCTGCGCGGTGCTCGGCCCGAGCACGTCGAACGCTCCGACGACCCGGACCGGTCCGCGGAGTCTGTCGTCGCCCGCGGGGACGACTGCCCCGGTTGATCCGCGCCCGCTCGGGCAGTGGGCCACGACGCCGCAGCGAAAGGTGAATTCGTGCCCAGTGCCGTCCTGTTCGACGTCGACGGAACCCTGATCGACTCCACCTACCTGCACGCGGCCGCGTGGCGCCGCGCCGCGCTCGACTGCGGCTTCAACGTCCCGACCGCGATCCTGCACCGCTGCATCGGCATGGGCGCGGACCTGCTGGTGCGCGAGGCCTTCGGCGAACAGCCCCCGGTCGTGGTGGACGCCCTCGAATCCGCGCACGCCCGGCGGTTCGGGGACCTGCGGGGCGAACTGCGGGCCTTCGACGGGGCCGTCGATCTCCTCGCCGCGGTGCGAGCCCGCGGCAGCCGCGTGGTGCTGGCCACCTCCGCCGGCGCGGCCGAACTTCCCGCACTGCTCGAGACGCTCGGCGGCGCCTCGCACGCCGACGCGGTCACCGGCGGCGCGGAGGTCGAGGAGGCCAAGCCGCACCCGGACATCTTCGAACTGGCCATGGCGCGCGCCGGGGTCGACCCAGGTTCGGCGATCGCCGTCGGCGACGCGGTCTGGGACGTCCACGCCGCCCGCCGGGCCGGAATCGGCTGCGTGGCCGTCCTCTCCGGTGGCATCTCGACGCAGGAGTTCGCGAGCGCCGGAGCCGTTGCGGTGTACCCCGACGTCGCCGCACTCCTGCGCGGCCTGGACGCGAGTCCGCTCGCGACGCTGTGGTCCTGACCTCGGCCGCCGCGGTACCGATCGGCGGGGTCCCCACCTGCCGCGACCGGTCGTCGTCAGGATCGGGCGTGCAGCCGCAGTCGCAGACTCGTGTGGTCCAACGTCGCGGGCAGTGGACGGTCCGGGGCCAGCACCGGACCGTCGACGACGTCGAGGTCCCAACGCTGCACGATCGCCTGCACGCCCAGCGCCGCGACGAGGGTCGCGACCTCCCGCCCCGGGCAGGCGGCAGGCCCCGCACTGAACGGAATCAGGCCCGGATCGCCCTGTGCCGTGCCGTCCAGCCAGATGCTCGGCGCGAACAGGTCGGCGTAGGGACGAGCCGGGTCGCGGGTGAAGAACGAGCTCGGGACGATCAGGGTCGTGCCGGCCGCGAGGCGGTATCCGTTCCACTCCAGTGGCACGGTCGTCTCCCGCAGGATCGACAGCGTCGTCGGCCAGAGCCGCACCGCCTCGAGCACGGCGGCCTGTAGCCACGGGACTCCGGTGACGGCACGAGCGCCGGGCAGGTGCATCGGGTGGTCGGCCAGCAGGGCGAGCGTGCGGTAGGCGGCGATGCCCGCGGCGTCGAAGGCGAACAGCCAGTGCGGCAGCTGGCCGGCGATCTCCGCGGCTCCGTGCGGGCAGCCCGCGGTGGCCCGCGCGAGCTCCGCGGCGAGGCTGCCCGGTTCGGCCCGGTCGAGGTAGGTCCGGCAGATCGCCTCGAGCCGGCTGCGGTCCCGGCGCCGCCTCCGTGCCAGATGGGCCCAGTTGGCTCGGCGGCGCAACCGTCGGAGCAGGTCGGTCGTCTGCTCGTCGGTGGCTGCGGACGCGCCGAGCACGACCCGACGAACGACAGCCCGCCACGCACGTTCGAACGTGGGCCAGTCCAGCACGCCGCCGCCGAGGTCGCCCAGATGCATCCGCGTCGCGGATGCGAACACGGCCCGACTCGGATGCTCGACACCGGGTTGCAACGCGCGTTGGTTCCAGCGACGTCGCTGCGGGCGCGCGTCGACCGCAGAGACCAGGACGCCGTGCGGTCCGAAATGCCCGAGCGCCGCCCCCTTCTCTCGGGTGGTGGCCGCGAAGGGTTCGGGCGTGCCGGCCAAGATCTCCGCGACGTGACGGGGCGAGAGCACGACGGCGACCTCGCGTCCCGGCACCGCCAGGCGGACCGGGGCGCCCCCGTGCCGTTCGCGCAGGCGCCGGAGTACGCGTGCCGCCACGGCGTCGATCTGCGCGCCGGCGGCGATGTCGAGCACGCGCGGGCGACGGAGCACCATGCCCTGCGCGACCTGTGGCCCCACCACCGCGGCCAGCACCCGAAGCGTTTCCCCGATGCCGGCCGTCGGCAGGCGGTGCACGTCCGGGCGGCGGGGAGCGGTGACCAGGGCAGTCATGTGGGGCGTCCTTCCACCGGCGGGGACACGGGCCGGCGACGTCGGTGCGCGAATCGGCGGCGGGCCTCGGGGCCCGCCGCCGAGCGAGGCAGGTCAGCCGATCGAGAGGGCTTCGACGAGTTCGCCGACTCGAGGTTCGGGCAGCGCCCGGGCGACGTCGGCCTGGGCGACGACGCCGACGAGCGAGTGCCCGTCGATGACCGGCAGACGTCGCACCTGGTGGGTGGCCATGGTGCGGAGGAGTTCGTCGATGTCGTCGTCGGCGCCGATCGTGACCGCCTCGCCCTGGGCGAGTTCGGACACCTTGACGGTCTTGGGGTCCTTGCCCTCGCCGACGACGCGGATCGCGATGTCCCGGTCGGTGATCATGCCGTGGAGTCGATCGTCGGTGCCGCAGATGGGCAGCGCCCCGACTCCGAGTTCTGCCATGCGGCGGGCCGCGTCGGCGACGGTCTCGTCGGCGCGGGCGCATTCCGCACCGGGGGTCATGATGTCTCGTGCCGTGGTCATGGGCTTCCTTTCGGCTCGGCGTGCTTCCTTCGCCGGTCGCATACCCGCTACGCCGCCGGCAAACGGAGTGAAGGCCGCACCGACGGGGAAGCCGCCCGACATGACACTCAACGCACTCGCCCTGGTCTGCACGCTGAAGAAGTCTCCGGCGCCGTCCTCCTCCGAGCATCTCGCCGTCGAAGTTCTCGAGGCCCTGGCCGAACACGGGGCCACCACCGAACTGATCCGCGTCGTGGACCGCGACGTCGCGTTCGGTACGAGCACGGACGAGGGAAACGGCGACGGGTGGCCGAGCATCCGCGAGCGGGTCCTCGCCGCGGACGTCGTTGTCCTGGCCACCCCGATCTGGATGGGTCAGCCCGCCTCGGTCGCCAAGATGACGCTGGAACGGCTCGACGCAGAACTGTCCGAAACCGACGACGCGGGACGGCCGACGATGTACGACAAGGTGGCGCTCGTGGCGGTGGTCGGCAACGAGGACGGCGCCCACCGGGTCGTCGCGGACACCCTGCAGGCCCTCAACGACGTCGGCTTCACCGTCCCCGCCGCGGCCGGCACCTACTGGGTGGGAGAGGCGATGGGCTCGACCGACTACAAGGACCTTCCGGGCACGCCCGAAGCGGTCGCCTCGACCACCAGGACGGCCGCCGCCAACGCGGTCCACCTCGCGCACCTGCTCCGCGGCGCCGCCTACCCCAAGAACTGACCGCCCGTCATGTAGCTGCGCGGGGCATCCGGCGCCGGATCCGCGGGTCGAGAGTTTCCCTCACTGACGATCCATCAGACTGCGCGTGAATCGCGCGCGCGACGGTAGACGGTGCACGTGCGACTACGACGAAGCGGGCCGAACGAGCCGGGCATCGAGCGGGTCCGATGCGGTCGGGGATTCCGCTACGTCGACGCGGCCGGGGATCCCGTGCACGACCAGGCGACCCTGGACAGAATTCGCGCGCTGGTCCTGCCGCCCGCGTGGCGGGACGTCTGGATCTGCCGGCACCCCTGCGGACATCTGCAGGCCGTCGGCACCGACGCCGCGGGTCGGCGGCAGTACCGCTACCACGACCAGTGGCGCGAGAGTCGCGACGCAGCCAAGCACCGGCGCATCCTGGAGTTCGCCGCATGCCTGCCCAGGCTGCGAAACACCGCGGTCGAGCATCTCCACGGTCGCGGTTTCGGCCGCGAACGGGTACTCGCCGGGGCCGTGCGCCTGATCGACCTCGGCTTCTTTCGATCCGGTTCCGAGGCCTACGAGAAGGCCCACGACACCTACGGGATCGCCACGGTTCACCGCGAACACGTCCGCTGCAGTGGGAGAACGGTGCGATTCTCCTATCCCGCCAAGGGCTCGGTGCATCGAGAGCAGGCCATCGCCGAGGAGGCCGTATGTCGGCTTGTGCGGGGACTGCGCCGTCGTCGGGACCCGAACCCGGAACTGCTCGCCTGGCGCAACGGCAACGGCTGGCACGACGTCGCCGCCGCGGACATCAACGCCTACCTGCAGGAGGTCACCGGCGGCCCGTACACCGCCAAGGACTTTCGCACCTGGCACGCCACCGTTCTGGCCGCGGTGGGACTCGCCGTGTCCGTCGAGGCTGCCGCCAAGCCCACGGCACGCCGCCGCGCAGTCGCTCGCACCGTTCGCGAGGTCGCCGCCTACCTCGGCAACACCCCCGCGGTGGCGCGTCGGTCCTACATCGATCCGCGGGTGTTCGAGGCCTACGCGGATGGCGAAACGGTCGCGCCGGCGCTGCGTCGCCTCGGCGAACGTGTCGCGCCGGGAGAGTTGGCGACCATCGGTCCGTTCGAACGCTCGGTGGCCCGGATGCTGGCGGGCAGGAACTGAAACCGGTGGGGGGTTTCATGAAGGCGCCGGTTTGCCCCGGCGCGGTCGCGGGGAGGGAAAAGCGGAGCGCGAACTCGAGGCCGCCGGGTGCCGCCGCTCGGCCCAACGATCGGGTTCCCCATGAGCACTACTGCCGCGCTGCACGCGCGACGTCTTCCCCACCCCGCCGCCGACCTCGAATCGGGCGCACAGCCCGCAGACGTCGAGCTGTTCCGCGAACTGGCCTCGGCCGAGGGCGCACAGCGAGAACGTCTTCAGACCGAACTCGTCTCGCGGTACGCGGGACTGGTTCGCGCCATCGCGGGCCGCTACGCCAACCCGGGCGTGGAGGTGGCGGAACTGCGCCAGGTCGGCTACCTCGGTCTGGTGCTGGCCATCCAACGATTCGACCCCGAACGCGGCGTCGACTTCGTCTCCTTCGCCCGGCCCACCGTGACCGGCGAGATTCGACGTTACTTTCGCGACAAGCGCCGGTGGGTGCGTCTGCCACGGCGGGTGCAGGAAACCAAGGCCCAACTGAACGCGGCCACCGAAGCCCTGTCCCATCGGCTCGGCCGCTCGCCCACGGTCCCGGAACTCGCCGAACACATGCACCTCGGCCCCGAGGTGGTGCTCGAGGCTCTCACCGTCGACGACGCGTTCGTCGCACTGTCCCTCGACGCCCCGATGGGCGGGGACGAAGCCGACGCGTGGACGCTCGGCGACAGCCTCGGCGACCACGACCACAGGTTCGAACTGATAGTCGAATGCCAGGCCCTCAAGCCTCTTTTGGAAGATCTTTCCGAGCGAGAGCGGCACATCCTTCAACTGCGTTTCGGCGAGGACCTCACCCAGGCCGAAATCGGGCAGCGCCTGGGCTATTCGCAGATGCACATCTCGCGCATCCTGGCCCAGACCTTCGCCAAGCTGCGGGCGGGTCTCCACGCCGAGTAGCGCGGCTCGAATCCGGGCGATGCGGCCGTTGGACTCGAGGCTCTCGACGGCAAGACCGAGCAGGCGGACCGTTTTGGTCTTCGCCTGCCGGGCATCCGGTCGATAGGTCAAGCAGTGGCCTGGGCCGGGAGGGCGCCATGGCGCTCTCCCGGCGCGAACTTTCTCGATCTCCCAGGCCTACAGTCCGGCGCCGAGTTCTGGGAAGGTGAAGGCCGTGGACGATGGGCGCCTGGAGCGCATCCGCGGCCAACTTCGCAGCATCCGATGCGATCTGGCGGAGCTGGAGGTTCGTCGGTCCCGGGCGGTCGCCGCCGCCGCTGCGCACACTCGGCCCGCCGCGGCCTCGCGAACGGCGCAACTGCAGGCCCAGCTCGACGAGGCGCTGGGGGAGTTGGAGGGTTTGCGCGCCGCGATGGCGCATCGAGCGACGATCGAGCAGGCCAAGGGAATGAACATGGTGTGCCTGGACGTGGACGAGGACACCGCGTTCGCCCATCTGCGGCGCATATCGAACGCGACCAACACGCGGTTGGCCGAAGTCGCGGCGGGGCTCGTGGCACGCCGGGCCGGCGGCGGGCTCGTCGAGTGAGTCGCGCCGTGCAGCCCGTGACACCGCCCGCCACGCGAGTGGTCGCCGTCGGGGCCTCGGCCGGGGGCGTCGAGGCGCTGCGCGAGTTCGTCGCCCACCTTCCCCCCGACCTGCCCGCAGCCGTGTGCGTGGTGCTGCACGTGCCCGAGCACGCCTCCAGCGCCCTGCCCGCGATCCTGGACCGTGCCGGGGCCCTACCGGCCGTCGGCGTCGCGAAGCCGCAGCCGCTGCGCGACGGCGAGGTGCTGGTGGCCGCGCCCGGCCGTCACCTGCTCGTCTGGGACGGTCAAGTGCGCCTCGGGCACGGCCCGCGCGAGAACGGCCACCGCCCCGCCGTCGACGTCCTGTTCCGCAGTGCCGCGCGCTGGTGGGGACCACGGGCCGTCGGCGTCGTGCTGTCCGGCTCGCTCGACGACGGCGCCGCAGGCCTTGCGACTCTGGTCCGGCGCGGCGGGACGGCGCTGGTCCAAGACCCCGACACCGCCGCCCATCCCGGCATGCCCGCGGCTGCGCTGGGCGCCGTGCCCGATGCGGCCCGCGCCCGCCCGGCGGAGCTGGCAGGGTTGCTCGACGCGCTGTGCCGCGAGCCGTGTGCGGCGCCGACGCCGCAGGTCGACGAACAACTCGCGGTGGAGACCGCGCTGGCGGAACTGGACGAGGCCGCCTCCGCCGCCGCACGCCGGCCGGGGCGCCCGGCGGGGCTGGCGTGTCCGGAGTGCCACGGCGCGATGTTCGAACTCGAGGAGGGCTCGCTGGTGCGCTACCGCTGTCGCGTCGGCCACGCCTGGTCGCCCCAGTCCCTGCTCGTGGAACAGGTCGAGGCGACCGAGTCCGCCCTGTGGATGGCCGTTCGCGTCATGGAGGAGAAGGCGGCGCTGCACCGCCGTCTCGCCGCCCGCGACGGGGAGACGGCACGGCGGATGCACCAGCGCCGTGCGGAGGACACCGACCACGGCGCGGAGATCATCCGAGATCTGCTGCGTCGCAGCGAGGCCTCGCCGCCGCCGATCGCCGGGTGAGTCGCCCGGGCGCCACGCGCACAGCCGGTCGTCGTAGATTCTCGCCATGCCCGTCGAGCCCGCGGATCCGGACTTCGAAGCGCTGCTCGTCTTCCTGCGGGACAGCCGGGGATTCGACTTCACCGGGTACAAGCGTTCCAGCCTCGTGCGACGGGTGCAGCGGCGCATGGAACAGGTCCGCATCGAGACCTTCGTCGACTACCAGGACTACCTGCAACTGCACTCCGACGAGTTCACCGCCCTGTTCAACACCATCCTGATCAACGTCACGGCGTTCTTCCGCGACGCCGACGCGTGGACCCACCTGGCCGAGCAGGTCCTTCCCGAGATGGTGGCCGCCCGGTCCACCGACGACCCGATTCGGGTGTGGAGCGCGGGTTGCGCGTCGGGGGGAGGAGGCCTACTCCGTCGCCGCCACGCTGGCCGAACTGCTCGGCCCCGAACAGTTCCGTTCCCGGGTCAAGATCTACGCCACCGACGTCGACGAGGAGGCCCTCGCGCAGGCGCGCACGGGCACCTACCCCGCGCGGGCGATGCGGGCCGTGCCCGCCGGTGTCCGCGAACGGTACTTCGAGGAGGCGGGCGGGGGATTCGTCTTTCGCAGCGATCTGCGCCGGTGTGTGATCTTCGGGCGCAACGAACTCGTCGCCGACGCGCCGATCGGTCGCGTCGACCTGCTCCTGTGCCGCAACACCCTGATGTACTTCAACGCCGAAACCCAGGCCCGGGTGTTGCAGCGCCTGCACTTCGCACTCGCCGACAACGGCCTGCTGTTCCTGGGCAAGGCCGAAATGCTGCTCGGCCACGGCGAACTGTTCCAGCCCGTGGATCTGCGTCGCGGCTTCTTCCGCAAGGTTCCGCGCGCGGGCGGCAACGGATCCCTGCACCCGCGCACCGCGGGCGTTCCGGAGCCCGCGACGCTGTCCGGGCTGCGGCACCAGGCGCTCGCGGCCAGTCCCGTCGCGACGCTGCTGGTGACCGCCGACGGGCTGCTCGCCGATGCCAACCAACGGGCCGAGAGCATGTTCGGGCTGGCGCCGGAAAGCGTCGGGCGGCCCTTCCGGGACCTGGAGGTCTCCTTTCGGCCGGTGCCGCTGCGGCCCTACCTGGACCAGGTGATCGCAGATCGCCGCTCCGTGGGGCTGCGCGAGGTGGAGTGGCTGCGCGCTCCGGACGACCTGGTCTGCCTCGACGTGCAGATCGTCCCGCTGCTGCGCTCGGACGGCGAGGCGGCCGCAGTGGCGATCATGGCCACCGACGTCACGCGCTTTCGGCACCTGCACGAGGAGTTGGAGGCGGCCAACCGTCGGTTGGAGACCGCCTACGAGGAGCTCCAGTCGACGGTGGAGGAGCTCGAGACCACCAACGAGGAACTCCAGTCCACGGTGGAGGAGCTCGAGACCACCAACGCGGAACTCCAGTCCACGAACGAAGAACTGGAGACGATGTACGAGGAGCAGCAGTCGACCAACGACGAGTTGCGGGTCATCAACGACGAACTGCGCGACCGGACCCAGGAACTGCACGACACCGGGGCGTTCATGCAGGCGATCCTGTCCAGCCTGAGCGCCGCCGTGGTGGTCTGCGACGCAGAGTTCGTCGTGAAGATCTGGAGCGCGCAGGCCGAGGAGCTGTGGGGGCTGCGGTCGCACGAGGCGGTCGGGGGGCATCTGCTCGGCCTGGACATCGGTCTGCCGATGGACGCGCTGCGCCCGATGGTGCGCCGCCTGCTGGCCGGCGAGCCGGGCGGAGAACTGCGCGTGGACGCGGTCAACCGGCGCGGTCGGACCATCGCCGTGCGCGTGATGGGGACCGGACTGCTGCCGCACGGAGCGCAGTCCGGCGGCGCGGTCCTGGTGATGGAGCAGGTCTAGCCCGGGGGGCGTCCGGGCCGTTCCCGGGTGAGGGCGCTGGGAAGCTCTCCGATGTCGGCCACTTCCACGGCCAGTTCCCGGACCTTGCGGTTGAGCTGTTGGCTGGAGATGCTCAACAGGTCGAACGCCTGCTCGCGAGTGACCTTGTATCGGCTCATCAGCACGCCGACGGCGATCCCGATCTCGCGGCTGGACTCCAGCGCCTTCTTCAAATGGGCCACCTGGGTCTGGCTCGCCGCGGCGTTGACCAGCAACGCGCCGTAGGTCGCCAGCAGCAGGCCGGTGTGCAGCGCGTGATCGTCGAAGGCGTCGGGTTCGAACGCGTAGAGGTTGAGCCCGGCGAGGAGGTCGGAGGAGTCCACCGCAAGCTTGAAGGACAGCATCGAACCGATGCCGAGTTCGTCGGTCGCCACTCGGGCGTACTCCGGCCAGCGCGGCTCGCGGGACAGGTTCGGCACCTGAAAGACGACTTCGTTGACCACTGCGTCCACGCACGGCCCGGAGCGCAACTGGTACTGCACCTCGTCGGCTGCGCGGGCGACGTCGTCGGTCGCGGCGGTCGTCGTGAAGCGATCGCGGGCCAGGGTGGTGATGGACGCCGACTCCGCGCCGCCGACGCGCTGCACCGCGGCGCGGACCAGCAGGTCGGAGGCGTCGGCGCCGGTGGGTCCCCGGCTCCCGAAGACGGAGGCGCCGAGGGCCGCGAACTCCTCGGCCAGTTCGCGCAGGTCGTCGCCGGAGGAGATGGGGTCGGAACCGTCGAGGGAGGCAATGGACATCGGCCGGAATCCTTGCGTGCGCAGGCTGGGTAGGCGGCGCACTTCTTGGCCGGTGCTGTGCCTACCCGTCCCGGCCCGGCTCAATCCGCAGGTCGGCGTCGGGTTTACCCGCCTCGGCGTTGGCCAGTAACACCGTGCTGCCGACTCTCACCACGGGGGAAGTTCCAATGACCGACGTCTCTGCCGGCCTGCCGTTTCCACTCGGCGTCACCCTCGTCGACGGTGGCGTGAACGTCGCCGTCGCCTCCGAGATCGCCGAGACCGTCGAAGTGTGCTTCTTCGACTACGGCGGCAGCGAAACCCGCATCGCGCTGCCCGAGCGAACCGGCGACGTCTTCCACGGCTTCGTTCCCGGGATCGCGGCCGGGCAGCGGTACGGGCTGCGGGTGCACGGGGAGTGGAACCCCGCCGCCGGGCTGCGCGCCAACGAACACAAACTGCTGCTCGACCCGCACGCTCTCGCGATCGACGGCGAGGTGAGCTGGAGCGAGGCGATGTTCTCCCACCGCTTCGAGGCTCCCGAGACCCGCAACGAGGACGACTCGGCCTCGGCGATGCCCAAGTGCGTCGTGGTGGACCGCTCCTTCGACTGGGGCGGCGACGCCCCGCCGCGCACATCGCTGGCGGACACGATCGTCTACGAGACCCACGTCAAGGGCATCTCCATGCGCCACCCCGACGTGCCCAAGGAGATCGCCGGCACCTACGCGGGCCTGGCGCATCCGGCGATCGTGTCGCATCTGGTCGACCTGGGCGTCACCGCCGTCGAACTTCTGCCGGTCCATCAGTTCGTGCAGGACTCCCACCTGCTCGAGCGGGGCCTGCGCAACTACTGGGGCTACAACTCCATCGGCTTCCTCGCCCCGCACGGCTCCTACGCCGCCGCGGGCACCGACGGGGGACAGGTCGCCGAGTTCAAGGAGATGGTGAAGGCCCTGCACGCCGCCGGGCTCGAAGTGATCCTCGACGTCGTCTACAACCACACCGCCGAGGGCAACCACCTCGGTCCGACGCTGTCCCTGAAGGGTCTGGACAACCGGGCCTACTACCGCCTGGTGGAGGAGGACCCGGCCCACTACTTCGACACCACCGGCACCGGCAACAGTCTCAACGTCGGGCACCCGATCGCGCTGCAGCTCATCATGGACTCCCTGCGGTACTGGGTTTCGGAGTGCCACGTCGACGGCTTCCGCTTCGACCTGGCGACCACCCTGACCCGGCAGGACGGCGTCGAGGACATCCATTCGGCGTTTCTGAACCTCTGCCACCAGGACCCGGTCCTCGCGCCGGTGAAGCTGATCGCCGAGCCGTGGGATCTGGCGGGGTATCAGGTCGGCGGCTTCCCGGCGCGCTGGTCGGAGTGGAACGGGAAGTACCGGGACTCGGTACGCGACTTCTGGCGCGGCGCCGACGGCGAACTCGGCGAGTTCGCGCTGCGGCTGACCGGCAGCGGCGACCTGTACTCCAGCCGCCGGCGCACGCCGCCCGCGAGCGTCAACTTCGTCACCGCCCACGACGGCTTCACCCTCGCGGACCTGACGGCCTACAACGACAAGCACAACGAGGCCAACGGCGAAGACTCCCGCGACGGGGAAAGCCACAACCGGTCGTGGAACTGCGGCGTCGAGGGCCCGACCGAAGACCCGGCGATCAACGACCTTCGCGCGCGGATGCGTCGGAACTACCTCGCGACGCTGCTGCTGTCCGCGGGCGTGCCGATGCTCCTCGGCGGCGACGAGTTCGGCCGCACCCAGGGCGGCAACAACAACGCCTACTGCCAGGACAGCGAGATCTCCTGGTTCGACTGGGACAACCTCGACCCCGACCTGCTCTCCTTCACCCGCACCGCGATCGCGCTGCGCAAGGAGCACGCCGGCCTGCACCCGCGCGAGTACCTGCGCGGCCCCGGCGGCGAGCCCGCGCAGATGGTCCTCTACCGCCCGGACGGCGCGCCGATGTCCGAGCAGGACTGGCACAACCCGCACGCCAAGACTCTCGCCGTCGCCCTCGACGGCCGCCAGATCGAAGACGAGGACGGCGACACCAGCCGCGACAAACTCCTGCTGCTCATCAACGCCCACCACGAGCCGGTCGACTTCACGATCCCGCCCGGTCGCGGCACCTGGAGGGTCGTGCTGACCACCGACGAGCCGACCGAAACCGACCCGGCGACCGCGGGCGCCGTGGTCAGCGTCCGCGACCGCTCGCTCCTGCTGCTCCACACCCGCGCCTAGGAGCTTGGGTCGGTAATCGGTTAGAGGGGCCTTGATCGATCCGGAGATTGGTCTGGCCGTTCGCGGGCGGGTGGTGCCGCCGGTGCGCCCGCGGAGCGGTGTCGGGGCGTTCTCGGCGGCGT
>JBQTIB010000018.1:0-4423 GCA_052389435.1 Sporichthyaceae bacterium
CGCGACCGGCATGGACGCGCGCGGCGACCGCACCTACATGGCCGACTTCCTCGGCGCGAGCCTGTCCTGCTTCTCCAACGCCAAGAAGGCGTGCATCGGCGAGGGCGGCAAGAAGGTCGACTACAAGAAGATCGACCTCTGGGAGAACTACGACCCGATCGAGGGCGCGGGTGGCGGCGGCTTCGGCGGTCTGCCCATCCAGGTGGCCATTTCGCCGGACGACGTCGGCGGCCTGATCGCCAACACCTTCTCCTCCCAGCTCGGCATCATCGACCCGAAGACCGACACGATCGCCGGTTGGCTCAAGTGCGACGCCGGCTGTCACGGCGTGAACTTCGGCGCCAAGAAGGGCGGCGGCTACTACGGCTACGTCACCAGCAAGTTCGCCAACGTCATCCAGGTCGTCGACATCGACCCGGACAACGACGGCAACCCGGCCGACGCCGCCATCGTGGGCCGCATCCTGACCGACGCGGTTTCCTCCACGCAGACCGACGACGCGGTGTCGGAGTACTCGGGCATGGGTGGTCAGGGCGTGTTGACCGTTCCGCTGGCCTACGCCGGCTGGGTCGAGCGCGTCCCGATGAACGCGACCAACAAGCAACTCACGTGCGAGCAGCGTTACCCGCTCGCCTTCAAGAAGAAGTGCTGACGATTTCGCCACAACAAAACTGATTGCCAGTTAGTTGGGTCGGGACCGCTTCGGTGGTCCCGGCCCAACCCGGCGCCTGCACTCGAAAGGACCACCGTGTCGCGTCACGCTGCCACTCGCACGACCACCCCTGGCGTGCGTCCCCTGATGGGACTCGCTGCGCTCGCCATCGGGGCCGCAGCCGCCTTCCCGCTCGTCCCGCGCCTGTTCGCAGGCGCCGACGCGGACGCCTCCAGCGTCGTCTCCGCAGGCTCCGCCTCCTCCTCGCTCGGCCCCGGCGCCCGCATCGTGTCCGCCGCCGACCCCAAGCCCCCCGAGAACGCACCCGCCGGAGCGAGCGCCGAAGGCGACGTCCCCGGCCGTCCGATCACCGGACCGCTGACGCAGGCCGCCAAGAACCTGCCCGACGGCACTCGGCTCGCCGCCTGGCGCGTCGTCGACGACGTCAAGATCTTCGAACTGACGCTGGCGCGCACGGACGTCGAAACGCAGCCGGGCATCGTGAAGAAGGGCATCAGCGTCAACGGCGGAGTTCCGGCGCCGACGATCCGCGTCAACCAGGGCGAGCGCGTCCGCTTCGTCGTCAAGAACCAGCTCGACGAGGTCACCGCGATCCACTGGCACGGCATGGTGCTGCCGAACATCCAGGACGGCGTTCCCGGCATCACCCAGCGCGACATCCCGGCCGGCGCGACCTTCACCTACGAGTGGACCGCGATCACCACCGGCACCCACTGGTACCACTCCCACGCCCACGGCGACCAGGAGGGCCGCGGGGTCTACGGGGGCCTGCAGATCGTGCCGCTCGCGGGAGACATCGCCTCCGACCGCGACTACACCCTGATCTTCGGCGACGGCCCGCTCGGCTTCGTCATCAACGGCCGCGGCTTCCCCTACACCAAGCGGATGCCGGTCCGCGTCGGCGAGCGCGTGCGCATCCGCCTCGTGGGCGCCGGCCCGGACCTCATCCACTCCATCCACCTGCACCTCGGCAACTTCGAAGTGATGGCGCAGGACGGAAACATGCTGCCGGTGCCCTACCGGGCGGACACGATCGTCCTCGGCGTCGGGCAGACCTTCGACCTGCTGTGGACCCCGGACCGCACCGGTGCCTGGATGCTGCACTGCCACATTTTCGCCCACTCCGAAACCAAGAAGGGGATGACCGGCATGGTCACCCTCCTCGACGTTCTCCCCGCCGACTCGATCGTGGTGCCGCGTGTTCCGGGCAGCCCGATCGTCGCGAGCCGGGGGCGTGGCGTCTGATGGTGCGTCGAGCGCTGTTCGCCGGGCTGGCGGCGCTGCTCACGATGCTGGCGCTGCTCGGCCTCGCGTCGCCCGCCGCGGCGCACGCCGAACTGGTCGAGACCACGCCCTCGGACGGCCGCGTTCTCGCCACGGCGCCGAAGGCGATCACCCTGAAGTTCAACAAGGAGGTCGAATCCGTCGGAGCGACCATCCGCGTCCTGGACATGGCCGGGGTGGCCCTGCCCGGAATCGCCGCCCCCGCGCACGTGGGCGGCGATGCGCAGACCCTGTCGGTGAAACTCCCGGCGGGCATCGCCACCGGGACGCAGGCCGTGGTCTACCGCGTCGTGTCCGCCGACGGCCACCCGATCCAGGGTCAGTTCTCCTTCTCCGTAGGGGTGATGACCGCCGCCACGGTCGCCGACCGCAGCGGCGGAGAGTCTGCGGGGATCGAAGCCGGACTCGGCCTGGCCCGCTGGGCCGCGTTCGCCGGGTTGGCGCTGCTCATCGGTACCGCACTGCTGCTGGCGCTGGCCTGGCCCGCCGGGGTCCGCGCTCCCGGCGTGCAGAAATTGATCTTCGGCGGCGCGGCGGTGCTCATCGCGGCCACTGCGGCGAGCCTGCTGCTGCACGGGCCGTTCGTGCTGGGCAAGGGCTACGGGTCGATCTGGTCGGAGGAGGCGCTCGCCGCCGGTACCTCCAGCCGCGTCGGCACGCTGCTGATCGCCCGCGTCGGACTGCTCGGGGTCGTACTGCTGGCGGTCGGTGTCCTGGCCAAGCTCGTCTCCCTGGGCAGGCTTCCCGCCTGGGCGAGCACCACCAGGGCCCGGGGGGCGACCGTCCTCCTCTTCGCGATCGGCTTCGGCCTCACCTGGAGCCTGGCGGTGCACACCGCCGGCGGCGGTCGCCTGATCAGCCTGCCGGTCGACCTGGTGCACCTGATCGCGATGGGCGCCTGGCTCGGCGGGCTGCCCGCGCTGCTGATCATGCTGCGCACCCAGCGATCCGACGCCGCGCTGCTGCAGCGCGCCGTACCGACCTTCTCGCGCGTGGCGACGGTCTCCGTCGTCCTGCTGCTGGTCACCGGATCGCTGCAGGCCTGGCGTCAGGTCGGCTCCTTCGACGCGCTGTTCGGCACCACCTACGGCGGCTGGCTGCTGGCCAAGCTCGCCCTCGTCGTCGGGTTGCTCGGCCTCGGCGCCGCCGCCCGATCGCACCAGCGACGGATCCGGGACGCCGACGTGGCGGACCGCCGCAAGGTGGGTCTGCCCAAGCTGCCCAGCACGGGCCTGGGCCGGCTTGTCGCGATCGAGACGGCCGTCGGCGTCGTGGTCCTCGGGGTGACGGCAGCCCTGGTGGGCACCCAGCCCGCGGCGGCCGCGTATCGCACCGAGTTGGCCGCCAAGGCGGTGAAGACCGCGACCTCCGGAACCCCCGTGGCCACACCCCTCGAGACCATGCTCGGCTTCGAGTTCGTCAAGGTCGCCGACGGAGCGGAGCCGGTGGCCAAGGTCGTTCCGGTGGGGACCACCGGGTCACGGACCGGCTGGGCCCAGGCCGTGATCAGCCCCGCCGTCGGCGGTCTGCCCAACGAGCTGCACCTGTCGGTGATCGACTCCGACGGACTGCCAATGGCGATTCCCAGCGCCCTGGTGGACCTGCGACTGCGTGGACGAGCCGAGCGCTCCTCGCAGTTCCCGCTGCGAGCGGACTCGGCGGGACACTTCAGCGCTCCGTTCACCCTTCCCGCGCCGGGCGCCTTCGACCTCGGCGTGCTGTTCACCGCCAAGGACGGAACCAAGGCACTGATCCTCATTCCGATGGACGCCGCGTGAGCTCGCCGGCGCCGCAGCGGCGAGCGATGGACGCCCGACGGCTCCCGCCACAGGTTCAGGAGGACCTGCGGCGCCGAGTGGTCGCCGCGGTCGAGGGCGGGATGTCGCAGTTGACCGCCGCGCAGGCCTTCGGAGTGTCTCGACGGGCGGTGGGCACCTGGGTACGGGCCAACCGCGCCGCCGGTCCCGACGCCCTCCGGGCGCGACGCCGCGGCCGGGCCCCGGGCGAGCAACTCGTCCTGAACTCGGCCAACCAGGCGGCGATCCTCGGCGTCGTCGCCGCCGGTCCGCCGGACAGTGCCGGGCTGGCACAGCCGCTGTGGAACCGTCGGGTGTTGGCGGAACTGATCGAGCAGCGGACCGAGCATCGGGTGTCGGCGGCCACGGCCGGGCACTACCTGCTGCGGTGGGGGCTGACGGCTTCGCTGCGGGCGGCCAGACCCGCCGGCGCGGTGCCCGCGGTGGCGCTGTTTCCCGGCAGCAGTCGGCGGACGTCGTGCGAGACCCTGTGGGTCAGTTGGAACCAACCGGTTCCCCAGGTCGGCGAAACCCATCGGATTCCGCCGTTGCACGCACTGCTGGCCCAGAGTTCGGGCGGGGGAGTGTCCTTTCTGGCGTCGGGGGGCCGCGTGGGGTTGTCCGGGGGCGCCGCGCAACGCCGGCGGGTGGGGGGGGCCCCGCGCCGCCC
>JBQTIB010000019.1:0-7437 GCA_052389435.1 Sporichthyaceae bacterium
GGACAGGATGAAGTCGCCGGTGAGCAGGTCAGCCTGCCAGGTCCGCCGCGCTCCTTCGCCGCGGTGGTGGCGCGCTGGTCGACCGTCAGCGACACGGGTGCGGAGCCGCTGCCGCCGGAGGTTCCGCCGAACATGACCGGGCGCAGCTGCAGTGCGCCGTCGCCGAGTGCGGCGGCGGCGTCCCACGTGTACGGGGTGGACACGCCTGCGGTGACGGGGAAGTAGGTCTCGCTGACGTTGGCCCAGTTCTCCGTCTCGCTGCGCCGGTACTGGAAGCGGACCTCGGTGGCGTCCTTGACGATCGCGGACAGGCTGAACGCGCCGGCGGTGCGGGCGCCCAGTGCCGGGGTGAGCAGGCCGCCGATGCCGACGAAGAAGGTGTGCGTGGCGGCGGTCGAGAGGTTGCCCGCTTTGTCGAGGGTGTGCACGGTCAGGACGTGCTTGCCGTCGGTGCTCGGGACGATGGCGACGTTGACCGAGCTGCCCGTGGTGGCGACCGTGGTCGGAGTTCCGCCGTCCAGCGACCACTGCACGCCGGTCACCCCGGAGGTTCCCGAGTCGGAGTTCGGGGGGTTGAGGGTGAACGTGCCGGAGGTGCCGGCGCCGCCGGCCCAACCGTTGGCGGGGTAGGCGGTGGAGGAGACGGTCGGGGCGGCGGGGGCTGCGGTGTCGACGGTGAACTCACACCATGAGGACCACGCGGGTGAGAGCTGGGTGTTGTCGTCGCCCTTGGCCCGCCACCGGTAGGTGGACCCGTTGGTCAGCGTGGAACCGGGGACCTGCCAGGACGCGGTCGCGCCGGCGGGGACGAAGCCCGTGGTGCCGGTTGCGAGGTTGGTGGTGCCGGCCAGGGTGCGCAGTTCGATCTGCAGGCGGGTCGGGATGCCGTCGGTGTGCGCGGCCGAGCCCGACAGGAGCGGGACGAGGGAGTTCACGAAGGGACGACTCGACCCGGTGGTGCACCCAGCGGCGGGGGAGGCGGTCAGGTTGGTCGCGTTCTCCGGCGGCGCGTCGTAGGTGATCGTCAGTTTCGGCATGCGCGTGTCGCGGTCGCACGAGGAGTGGCTGGTGTCGACGTTGAAGGAGCAGAACGACTTGAACCCGTCGGTGGCGGTTTCCGGGCTCGCCATCAGGGTCAGGCCGTTGTAGGTCATCGGGCTGGTGGTGGCGTACCAGGCCTGGGCCATGCCGGTGATGTCGATGTCCTGGTAGGCGTTGTCGCAGCCCGGTTCCAGGCCGTGGTTGAACGTCGCCGTGCCCTTGGTCGCACTCGAGGTGCTGTAGCCCGGGCGGGTGTTCCAGGTGGCCGAGGAGGTCCAGGACTCGTTGATCGGATAGACGTTCATCGCCACCGGCGTGCACGTGGCCGCGTCGCGCTGACGCAACGTCAGCTTCGCGCCCGTGACGACCGACCCGGCCGGTAGAGTGGGCAGCGCGTCGTGTTCGATCAGGGCGCGCTGGCGCTGTACGGTCGCCCCGCCCCAGCCGACCTCCAGGGTCGGGGTGCTCGCCGCGGTGCTGGTCGGCTGGCCTTCGCGGATGTAGGCGTCGCGGGCGTTGTCCTGGGTGGACACGTCCGGATCGATCCAAATCGGGGCAACTCGGGACGGGTCGGTCAGCCACTCCTGCGACGGGCGCATCACGAGTTCCTGCCCGCCGCCCTTGATCTCGACGATCTCGGAGTCCACCGGGACGCGGGCGGTCTGCCAGCCCTCGTCCATCGTGGCCGGGTTGGAGTCCCACATTTCCAGGGGCTTGATCACGAAGACGACGTTCTTCTTCGCGTCCACGGCGTGGTAACCGCCGTCGGGCTGCTCGATCAAGCGCAGGTCGGGGGACAGCACCGGCAGCCGGTAGACCGGCGCCTGCTTCGGTGCCTCGTCCAGGCGCACCCGCAGGTTGAAGCCCTCGTTGGTGGCGGTGACCTGCACCTGCTCCGGGCCCGCGAGGTCGAAGGTCGCGGACGCCCCGTCGACGGAAGCCTTGGGCAGGGCGGTGGGCCAGTCCAACGCCAGGGACTTCCCGTCCTGCGCCACGCGCGCCAGCGGCGCGGACTGCGAAGCGCCCTCGGGGGAGATCTCCACGCTCGCCCGGGTCGCGCGAGTCTTCAACTTGCCCGATTTCTCGGAAAGCGTCGGGTCGATTTCGACCCATGCCCCGTCCTTGCGCACGCGCACGTCGGCGTAGTTCGCCTCAACGCTGGTCGATCCGTCCGGATTCGCAAACCGGGCGACCCGCTCGGTGCCGCCGGCCTCGATCTCGACCGGCGAGCCCTGCTTGCGGGCCGCGGCGTGGGCGGCTGCGCGGTCCGGAGCCGAGTCGACCTTCGGTGCCGGGCGCGTGGCCGCGACGGCCGCGGGAAGCCCGGCGTCCTCGGTCGCCTGCAGCAGCGTGAAGCCCAACGCCAACGCCGTGATGCTCGCCGTCGTTCGGAAGGCCCGACTGTCGAGCAACGCCGTCAACAGCGACGAACGCTCGTTCTGAATCGAGGACACCAGGCAACTCCCGCGACGCGCACCGAGCCACCGGCACGAGCCGGTGGCCTCACTCGAATCGAAGATCGGCCACCGCAAACCCCTGCCGAAGTCAAATCGGCGATCACTGGACGAGCGAACGATCTTGGGTCGGCCGTTCGGACGGTCCGGAATCCGGACACGTCGGATCTGCGCAGACCGGCCGAAGCCGCCAGTCACCCAGCTGGTGGACGGGCGATCCGCGGCCCGGGAGCCTGCCGTTCGCCGGGCACACCTGACGATCTGTCAGGTCGATGCGGTCACGCGTGGCCGTCCGTCCTGTGGGACCAGTTCGCTGCGGTGTCCCGGCAACGTTCGTGCCGCAGGACTGCGGGCCGGCCATGGCGACATGCAGTTCGAGTACGCGCGCGAGTTCACCGACGGCCAGGACATGGAGTCCGGCGCCGGGGCGCGAACGTTCTCCAACAAGGTCTGGTTAGGTTCGGGAAGCGTGTGGGTCGGTGCATCGTCGCTTGGCGGTGGAGGTGACGGCAACCGTGACGGCAACGTCCATGGCCAGCCGGCCCCTATGTGGGACGGAGCCGGACGCCATCACCGCTTGCCGCCGATGGAGCGCCCATGCCGGACCGGCCTGATAAGGAAGAGGTGGCTTCGCCAGGGCCGGGCAGAGGGGTCTGGCAGAGGGGTCTGGCTCGGCGGGCGCAGTCCAGTGCTGACGTTGGCGTGACGATCCGTCAGACCGTGTCGCCGCCCGTCTCAGTTTCCGTCTCATTCGCCATCGTCCGGGAACGTTCGGTGGCGCTCGTTAGGCGTGCCGCTGAGCGTGGCGACCCGCCCCGGACCTGCGCGGACGCCCGAGGCCAGACTTGGAAAGCGTGTTGGGGGCAACCCCTCACGAGTTCAAATCTCGTATCCTCCGCCAGCAGAGCACCACGAACGCCGGCACCCACGGGTGACCGGCGTTCGTCGTTCTCGACGCCTGCCGCCGCCCGGTTCTCGTTGCGGGGGCGGGCGATTCGTCCGCGCCGACGGCGGCGACATCCCGCGCACCTCGGTGCAAGCGGGAGGATCCCGGCACCGCCGAGGGACCTTCGTCCCTGGAAACCGACCGTCGCAGCGGGTGCACTCGACGAAGGACAGGTGGGAGGGGACCGACGTGGCCGTGAACGCCCGCGCCGATGCTTTGGCGGCACTGGCCGCCGCCGGCGACAACCCGTTGATGCGCTCGTTTCCGCAGGGAGCGGTGTTCACCTGGGACGAGCAGCTGCGCTACCTGTCCGCCGGCGGCTACGGCCTCGCCGACGTCGGGCTGTCGCGGGAGGCGATCGAGGGGCGGACCATCTTCGAGGTGTTCCCCGCCGATACCGTCGCGGTCATCGAGCCGCTCTACCGCGCCGCGTTGCGCGGGGAGGCGACGACCTTCGACGTGCCCTACGAGGGCCACGTCTACTGCCAGCACCTCGCGCCGGTTTTCGATCGCGCGGGGTCGATCGTGGCGGGCATGGGCTTCACCCAGGACGTCACCCACGTGCGCGCCGCCGAGCGGGCGCTGCGCGAGTCCGAGGAACACAGCCGGCTCAGCTTCGTGCACGCCCCGATCGGCAAGGCGCTCGTCGAGCTCGACGGGCGCTGGCGGCGGGTGAACCCGGCGCTGACCAGGCTGCTCGGCTACACCGAGTCCGAGCTGCTCGGCCTGACCTTCCAGGACATCACCCACCCGGACGACCTGGACGCCGATCTGGAGAAGGTCGAACACCTCCTCGCGGGCAAGATCGACTCCTACCAGATGGAGAAGCGCTACTTCACCGCCACGGGCACCACGGTGTGGGTGCTGTTGGCCGGGAGCCTGGTGCGGAACGAGGACGGCTCTCCGTCGTACTTCATCGCCCAGATCCAGGACATCACCGAACTGAAGCGGCAGCACGAGGCCCTCGGGAACCTGATCGCGATGCTGGCGCACGACCTGCGCTCGCCGCTCATGGCCGTCGCGGGTTTCGCGGAGCTGCTCACCGCCGGGTGGCACGAGCGCTCCGACGCCCAGAAGCTCGCCCTCGTCGAACGCATCGGTGCCTCCAGCGGCGTCATGGGACGGCTGTTGGAGAACACCCTGGCGGTGTCCGCGGTCGACGCCAACGCGGTGCAGGCCAACCCGACGTCGGTCCGCGTCGACCACGTCGTGCACGAGGCGCTCGGCCTGCTTCCCGACGCCGGCGAATCGGTGGACCTGACGCGGCTGGCTCCGGCGACGGCGTGGATGGATCGCACGCACCTGCTCCAGATCGTCACCAACCTCGTCTCCAACGCCGTCAAGTACGGCGGCGGCAGGGTGACGATCGCCTTGGAGGATTCGGCCGCGCAGGTGCGACTTCGCGTCGGCGACCACGGGCCGGGCGTGCCCGCCGACTTCGTGCCCCACCTGTTCGACCGGTTCACCCGCTCCGAACTCGCGCGCACCGGACGACAACGCGGCACGGGCCTCGGCCTGTACATCGTCCGCAGCCTGCTCGCCGCCAACGACGCTCGCGTGAGCTACTCCGAGACGCCGGGCGGCGGTGCCACCTTCACCCTCGACCTTCCCCGGCCCACGGCTGCGAAGGGCGCGCTGCCGTCGCCGGCGCGTCGGTCGGTCCGGGCCGGCGCGGCCTGAAACGCGCACACATCCAGCCGCGCCACGGCGCCGGGACGCAGAGGAGCAGCAGATGAATCGGTTGTCTCAACGGGCGGAGGTCGCCGCTCCGGCGGACCTTCCGAGCGCGTGCATGCCTGCGGCGCTCGTCGACGCCGCGCTGGCGCTGCTGACCGACGTGGCGGGAGCGCGGCTCGCGCTCGCGATCGACCCCGACGGGGAGGTGCACCTCCGTCGATGCGCCGGGTCCCCGGCGCCGGACCCGAGGGATCTGCTGCGCGAGGTCGAACTGGGCGCGGACGCGCAGTGGCGGGCCGCCACGGTCCCCGCGGCGTGGAGGAGCGCGGGAGTCGTCGACCTCGCGGTGTATCGGACGCCGGGCGAGAGCGGGTGGCTGGCCGTGGGCTGGGCCGATCCGCCGACCGAGGCCGGGGTGGGGTGGGTGCGCACGGCCCTGGCCCTCACGGGCGAACGCCGGACGCGGCTGCGCCTGGAACGTCGGCTGCGCGACCTCACCGATCGCTTCGGCCCCGGCGAGGAGCCGGGGTCCGCGCTCGGCGACGACCGGCAGACCGGCGGCAATCTCGACCGACTCCTCGACTCCAGCCCTGCCGCGATCCTGATCCTCGACGCCTGGAGGCGCATCGTGCGGGCGAACTCCGCCGCCCGCGAGCTGCTCGGCGGGGACCCGGTGGGCCGTGCGGCGACGGAGCTCTCGCCCTGGTTTGGAACCGACGGCCACGGCGTCGAGGCACGTGCCCTCGACGGCAGGCCGCTGGTGCTCGACGTGGCGGTCGACGCCCTCGACGCCGACGGCTCCCGGGCCGTCTACCTGCGCGTCGCCGACCCGCGCCACGCCCACGAACTACGCGCCGCGGCACTGCGGGCGGCCGAGGATCGTCGCGGTCGCGCCCAGGACGTCAACGACGACGTCGTCCAGGGGCTGACCGCGGCGATCCTGGCGTTGCAGCAGGACAAACCGCAGGCGGCTACGCGTTTTCTGGAGCAGACCCTCACGGCCGCACGCCAGCTCATGGCCGACTGGGTGACGGACTCCGACGGCTCGGGCATCCGACCCGGAGCGCTCGTGCGCAACCTCGCGTCGGTGCTGCCGGCGCATCCGTCGGCGTCGCCCGAACTCGGCGGTGGCAGCGCTTCGGTTGCCTTCCCCCGCGTTCTCGTCGTCGACGACAGCGAGGACGTCCGCGTGCTGCTGTGCGCCCAGTTGGAGGACTCGGGCAAGGCCACGGTCGTCGGACAGGCGGCCAGCGGCCGGGAGGCCGTGCGCCTGGCCGCGGCCCTGCAGCCGGATCTGGTCTTCCTGGACCTGTCGATGCCCGAGATGGACGGGCTGCAGGCGCTGCCGCAGATCCTGGCCGCGGTGCCCGGGGTGAAGGTCGTGGTGATGTCCGGCTTCGACGAGCGATCGGTCGCCGAGCAGGTGCTCGCCGGCGGTGCCGCGCGCTACCTGGAGAAGGGCCTGCGGATGAACCTCGCGGCGATCATCGACGAGGTCTACCAGGCCGCCTGAGCCCATGCCGAACGCCGGCGCCCCCCGGACCAGGAGGGACGCCGGCGTTCGGCCGGAGCGGAGGTGGCTAGCGGGTGGACAGGCTGCTCGGCGGGGGCGGGTTGTCGTCGACGACGGCGCCCACGAGGCCGCTGGTCAACAGCAGCCCGAAGGTGGCGGCGAAGCCGAGCGCGAAGGCCTCCCGCCAGGAGAACCCGGCGGGCTCGACGTCGGGCACGAACGGCGCCGCGTGGTGCGCGGGCGCGCCGACCGCCACGAGCGCAGCGCCCTCGTCGACGGCGCCTTCCGCCGCGACCGCCTCGTCGAGCACGGCCTCCTCGTCGAGCACGGCCTCCTCGACCGGGACTGCCTCGGCAGGGACTGCCTCTACGCCGACTGCGTCTGCGAGGACCGCCGCCGCAAGGCCGGCCTCGGCGAGCGCCGCCTCCGGTTCGTCCGCCGCGGCAACGGATGCCTCGCCGGCGGGCGCCTGCTCGTCGCTGCACCGCTGGGCGGGAAGCGCGGCGGCGACGCCGGGCACGTCGACCTTGACCTGACGCTTGATCAGATTCGTCACCACACACCTCCTCGGTGGCCCGCGATGGCCACGTGGAGGGTTTCGGCGCCGAGATGGCCCGACTTGAGGTGAGGCCTACCCCTCGGTGCCGTCGCGCCCCGGAACGCCGGGCTTGCCGTGGGTCTGGGTGCCGGCCTGGCCGGCGACTGCGGGGGAGCCGACGGTGCCGGGAGCCCCGCCCCGGCCGGGGGTGCCCGCCCGGCCCGCGGCGCCGCCGGGGGCGCCGGCGCCGGGCACGCCCGCTCTGCCG
>JBQTIB010000020.1:0-38419 GCA_052389435.1 Sporichthyaceae bacterium
GCGCGACGTGCGACACGGCGATCCCGGTCCGGGCCTGCTGGTGGGCCAGCTGGCGGTACTCCGCGTGCATGAACGACACCGCGTCGTGCCCGCACAGGTCCTCCGGGGAGATCGCCCCGAGCACGGCGCTGAGCTCGGGACCCGGCGTCAACGACGCCAGGTAGTCCTCGAGCCGCAGCGGTCCGTATTCCATGCCTGATTGTAAATCAAATCAGTAGGAATATCGAGCATGTGTTCGAACATCTGCTCGAACTCGACCGAGCCTTGAACCCGAATCTCGAACCCGCTGCGCGAACCCGCACCCGACCTCCAACGTCGTCCCGGGCCGACACCCGACGTCGGCAACGCCGACAACGACGGGTACCTCGTCGCACCCCGCACCGGACCAACGGACGGTGGGGAGTACCGCAACCCGAGACCACGGCGACCACGTCGCCAAAGATCCCCGACCATGCGAGCCGGCAACCCGCGGACACCCCCGACGTCGACAACGCCGACCACGACGGGCACCTCGTCGCACGCCGCACCGGACGAACGGACGGCGGGGAGTACCGCAACCCGAGACCGCGGCGACCACGTCGTCCAAAGATCCCAGACCATGCGAGCCGGCCAACCCGCAGAACCCCGACGTCGGCAACGCCGACCACGACGGGCACCTCGTCGCACCCCGCACCCGACCAACGGACGGTGGGGAGTACCGCAACCCGAGACCACGCCGACCACCTCGCCCGAAGATCCCCGAGCGCGCCGAGGCCGTCCCACCCGACGGCTTGCAGTGCCCGCAGCCGAGGTGGGACCTTGTGGCGTCGTTGGATCGGTAGCGAGGAGGTCGAGTTGGGCGCAGAGGTCGAGGCCGTCGACGAGCTCGACCACGCGCTCGACGCGCTGTTCGCCGGCTACGTCCGAGACCTGGACTGGCCCGACTGGGGGCGCCCGGTCGAGAAGTACGAGTGCTACGAGTCCCTCGACGAGCTGTACTTCCTCGACCACCTGCCGATGGCGGAGCAGAACCGCCGGCTTCTGGCGGCCGGGATTCGGCTGCTGGGGGAGGCGGAACGGGCCGCGCCACCGCCGAACCCGAAGTGCGTCCGGGTCCTCGGGGTCTTCGACTGGATCGTGCTCGACGACAGTGGGCGCTACGCCTGCAACCACGGCACGGACGAGCTGATCACCCCGTACCTCTGGTGCGGCGACTTCGCCGCGAAGGGGATGGAGCACTTCCGCTTTCTGTCTCCGGGATCGAGCGCTGCGACGTTCGTGCTGCCCACCGCGGACGCGGCCGGCCTTGCGGTGCGGCAGTCGGAGGCCTACCAGGACGACGGCTGCCCGCAGTGGGTGTACGTGGGAACACCGTCGGCCTTCGGCGTCGCCACGACCTGAGGCCTCAGCCGTTGGCCAGCCGCTCCGCCGCGAACTCGGCGTACCAGCGCAGGGTCTCTGGGGAGTCGACCGCGGCGATGTTCGCGGCCTTCTCCAACGGCGTGCCGGTGAGCAGCTTCTTGATCGGCACCTCGAGGCGCTTGCCGGTCAGGGTGTGCGGAACCGCGGGGCATTCGACGATCTCATCCGGAACGTGACGAGGCGTCAGACGACTGCGGAGCGTCGCGACGATCTTCGCCTTCAGGGCGTCGTCCACCGCGTGGCCGAGGGCCGGCGCCACGAAGAGTCCGAGCCAGTAGCCGTCCTCGGGCAGGTCGATGCCGACGACGAGGCACTCGGAGATCTCGGGCATCGTCTCGAGCACGTCGTAGAAGTCGCTGCTGCCCAGGCGCACGCCCTGGCGGTTCAGGGTCGCGTCCGACCGGCCGTGGACGACGACGGTGTGGTCGGGGTGCACCGTCACCCAGTCCCCGTGGCGCCAGACGCCGGGCCAGGTGTCGAAGTAGGACTCCGCGTAGCGGACGCCGTCGGGGTCGTTCCACATGAACAGCGGCATGGACGGCATCGGCTCGGTGATCACCAGTTCGCCGACGGTGCCGAGCACGGGCTTGCCGTCGTCGTCCCAGGCGGCCGTGGCGACGCCGCCCAGCGACCCGGAGATCCGGCCGGCGAACACCGGCGACAGGTCGTTGCCGCCGACGAATCCGGTGGCGACGTCGGTGCCGCCACTGGTGGAGTCCAGTCGCACCTCCGGGCTGATCTCCTCCATCACGAACCGGTACCCGTCGGTGGGCAGAGCGGAGCCGGACACCATCAGGGTCCGCAGATTCGACAGGTCGTACAGCGAGCGCGGAGAGATCCCCGCGTTCTGCGTCGCGGTGACCAGGGCGGCGCCGAGGAACATGACCTGAGATCGGGTACGGGCCGCGCACTCCCAGACCGAGCCCATGTCGGGGTAGCCGGGGCTGCCCTCGTAGAACACGACGCTCGCACCGCGGGTGAGTGCGGAGACCAGCATGTTCCAGAGCACCCAGCCGGTGGAGGTGTAGGTGAAGCACCGCTCCTCGGGCCGCAGGCCCGCGTAGAGCCCGGCCCACTTCAGGTTCTCCAGCAGCACGCCGCCGTGTCCGTGAACCAGGCCCTTCGGCAGGCCGGTGGTGCCGGAGGTGAACAGCACCCACAGCGGGTGGGAGAAGTCGACCTGCTCGAACTCCAGCGGGGCGTCGGTGGCCAGCAGGTCGGCCCACGGAACCGATCCGTCGGGACCGGGTTCGTCGAACGCGTAGGGAACGTGGACAAACTGACGGAGCGTCGGAAGATTTGCGCGGAGCTGCTCGACGACGTCACGGCGGTCCACGTCCTTGCCGTTCCAGTGGTAGCCGTCGGCGGCGATCAGCAGCGTCGGTTCGAGTTGGGCGAGGCGGCCGATCGTCCCCTCTGCGCCGAAGTCCGGCGAGCAGCAGGCCCACACCGCGCCGATCGACGCGGTGGCCAGGCACCCGATCAAGGCGTGCTCGGTGTTCGGCAGATAGGCCGCCACGCGGTCGCCGGGGCAGACTCCGGCCCGGCGCAGCCAACCCGCCGCCGCGGCCACCGAGCGGCGCAGCGACGCCCAGGTCACCTCGCGCGCCGGTGCTCCGCCCTCCTGCACGCAGAGCACTGCAACCTCGTCGTCGGCCCCGGTGCGCAGGATGTGCTGGGCCCAGTTCAGCCGCCCGCCCACGAACCACCGGGTGGCGGGCATCGGGTCCGCGGTCCGGACCTGCGTCCACGGGGTGGAGAACTCGACCTCGAAGTAGTCGACGATCGACACCCAGAAGGCGTCGACGTTCTCGATCGACCAGGCCCAGAAGGTGTCGTGATCGTGAAACGTCCTGCCCTCGCGCTTCTCCAGCCAGTCGAGATAGGCGCGCAGAGCCGACCCCTTGGCTCGCTCGGGCGACGGACTCCAGATCGGTTCGCTCATGACAGCCATTCTATGTAACCCTGCATAACGCGGGTTAGACCGGGATCTGCTCTCCGAGCACGGTGCGCTCGCCTCGAACGTAGAGGTTGAACGTAGCCTTCGCGCGGGCGAGTACCTCGCGCAGCGCCTGGCCCCTGCGGACCTCCGGGAACCGCGTGAGCGCCGGGCCGTCGCTGCTGAAGCCGACGGCGTCGACGCCGAGGTGGCGGCAGGTGTAGATCGCGCGCGGCAGGTGCGCCGACTCCGAGATCAGCACCGCCCGGTCGAGGCCGAAGACCCGGTGCGCGCGGTCGCAGGTCTCGTAGGTGCTGCGCCCGGCCTTGTCCTCCTGGATCAGCGCGGGCGAGACGCCCTTGCGGATCAGGTAGTCGCGCATCGCCGCCGGTTCGTCGTAGTTCTGGAATCGGTTGTCGCCGGAGACGACGAGCTTGCGGACCTTCCCGGCCGCCAGCAGCCTGACGCCGGCGTCGAGACGGTCGGCGATCAGCGGCTTCGGCTGCCCTTGAACAATCCCGCCGCCGAAGACGATGCCGACGAGGTCGCCGTTGGCCGGCATGCCGTCCAGGGCCTCGATGTGGCTGGAGTTGCGCCCCACCCACCAATAGTTCGCCGCCACCGCGGCCGGCGGAAAGGCCAGCCCGCCGACGACGAGCAGTGCGAGCAGCCGCCAACGCCGGGCGAGCAGCGCCGCGAATCGTGCGGGGCGTCCGCTCAAGGGTGAGCTATGGGTCACGGTCGAGCGGACACCTCGCCTCGGGCCCCGCCGCTACCGCAGGGCGTCCGTTCAAGTGTGAGCTATGGGTCACGGATGAGCGGACGCCTCGCGGAAAAGGTCGGCCTACAGGTCGCGCAGCGCGCCGCCGACGCGCAGGCGGTGCAGCTGCGGGTAGCCCTCGTTGAGGAAAAGCTCGTTGACGTCCGCCATCTGGTCGGCGGTGAAGCCGCCCGGCATCCGCATCAGGTAGTCCAGGTACTGGAAGGCGTTGCGCACGCCGAAGGCGACGAACTGCAGCCCGAGGATCTTGCGGGAGTCCCCGTCGATCACGGACTTGAGCAGCCCGGCCTCGCCCATGCCCTCCAGACCGAAGAACATCGAGCCGTCGCCGATCGGCAGCGCGCAGTCCTTGCGGTCCACGCCGTCCGGCGGGAGCTTGATGCACACGACGTTGCTGTACTTCTCGCGGGCCTCGGCCTCTGACATTCCGGTCCAGACGACCTCGTAGGTCGAGTGCAGGAAGTCCGGGTAGTCCTCGAAGGTGTACTCGACGTGCTCGCCCATGATGTTGCGGGCGGCGGTGACACCGGACTTGCGGGCTTTGAACATCTCGCGCGGGCCGGGGATCATGTCGCCGCACGCGTAGACGCCGGGGACCGAGGTCTGCATCGTCGAGTCGACAATGAAGTGGCCCTTGTCGTCGGTCTCGAGTCCCAGGTGCTCGAACTGCTCCGAGAGCGGGCGCTCGCCGGTGCCGAGGAAGACCATGTCGCAGTCGACCGTGAACTCTTCCTTGGTCTTCATGTTCCGGTAGGTGACGCTCTCGACCTTGTCGGTGCCGTTGATCGACACCGGCTCCATGCCGTCGAAGATGTCGATGCCGCGACGCTTCATCGCGTCCTCGACCCACAGGCGCATGTCCTCGTCGACGTGGATCAGGCCGGCGGTGCGCATCAGCTGACTGCGCGTCAGGATCGTGGTCTGGCAGCCGGTCGCCTGGAAGAACGAGCCGTACTCGATGGCGGTCTTGCCGCCGCCGATGACCACGCACCTGTTGGGCTCGAAGTCCAGCCACTCGGGGTCGAGCATGGAGTGGAAGTTGACGACGCCCTTGAGGCCCGTACCCGGCACGTCCGGCGGAGTCGGGCGGGCGCCGATGGACAGCACCAGGTTCTTGCACTTGTACGTGCGGCCGGCGACCTCGACGGTGTTCTTGTCGATCACCGTGGCGGGGGCGTTGAGGACGTACTCCATGCCCAGCTGTTCCTTGGACTGGAAGTTCATGATCCCGTGCGCGGAGCCGCGGGACTTCAGGAAGCCGTCGCGGATCTCCAGGATCGACGCGCGCTTCTTGACGTTCTCGAAGTCCTCGCACCAGTACTTGTTGCTCATCAGGCGCGCGTAGTCGAGCATGCGCGCAGCCTCGGAGAAGACGTGGTGGGGCACGCAGGCCTCGTGCGGGCAGGAGCCGCCGAGGAAGGGCCACTTGTCGATGACGAGCTGACGGCCGCCGCGGGCGCGCAGGAACGCGGAGCCGAACCGGCCGGCCGCGCCGCCGCCGATGAAGATCGCGTCGTACTCGCGGTCGTCGACCTCCGGGGGAGCGACGTTCCAGATGGGCCCCAGCTCGGGGTCCTCCATGTAGGTGTCGACCAGCGCGCCCCACTCGGCCAGCGGAATGAACTCGCCCCAGATGTTGCGGCCTTCGGTCACGGCGATCTCCTCGGTGAGTTCGGGTCTCCGGCCACGGTACGAGCACAGCGGGCCTCTGTCTACCCTCGTTCGAAATTTCGACCGTCGTTCGAAAGAACGGATGACTGTGGCGGCTGTCAGCCCCCACAGTCATCTTTCGAGGGCTTGAACCGCAGGATTTACGGTCGCAGGCCGGCGATCAGGTAGCCGGCGACCTCTTCGCCGATGTCCTGTGGAGTGCGGCGGTGGCCGGGGGACCAGATAGCGGTGACGTTGTTCAGCGCGAGCATGAACGTCCAACTGAAGACGTCCTCGTCGACCTCGCGGAAGATGCCCGCCGCGACGCCCTCGCGGAGCGGGTCGAGGACGAGGCGGCGGTAGCGGCCGTCGGTGTTGGCCAGGGACGCGGCGCGCTCGCGCAGGTCGCCGTGAATTGCGATCAGGCGGCCGCCGGGGTTCGCGCACACGATCTCGGCGTGGCTGCGGGCCAACGCCCGTAGGCGGGTGGCCGGGTCGGCGTCGGCGGGAACCTGCGCGTAGCGCTCGGCGATCTCGTCGAGCACGTTGGTCATGATGCTCGCGAGCAGTTCTTCCTTGCTCTTCACGTAGTAGTACAGGCTCGTCTTGGACAGCCCGACGCGTTCGCCGATCGCCTCGAGGGTCGCCGGGCCGTACCCGACTTCGCTGAAGACCTCCGCCGCGGCGTCCAAGATCTGGGCACGACGGACCTCGGTGCGCCGGGTCCGTCTGGCGGCGCGCAGATCGCCGGTGTCCTCCAGGGTCACGCCGGCGACACTACGCGCGCCGACGATGTGCCGATGCACTCCCTCGCGGTGTGGATCCGGTGTCGCACGGCCCGGCACCGTGGCGATGTACGGGGCGGCAATCCTGTCTTCGGGGACGGGGCCGCTCGCGAAGCCTGCGCAGAAGGATGTGTGGCACCGCTCACTCCCGGAGGCACCAGTGACGTTGCTGAAGCGCGAGGAATGGCACGACATCACCCGCCAGACGGACTGGGAGTTCTCCTACGTCCCGCACGAAGCCGCCTTCCCCGAGTGGATGTCCGGTGGCGGCAAGACCGACTCCAAGCGCTGGCAGGACTGGCGCGAGGACTACCGGTGCACCTACCGGGAGTACGTCGCGACCCAGCGCGAGAAGGACTCCGCGGCCTACTCGGTCAAGGCGGCGCTGCAGCGCTCCTCGCTCTACGACGACCTCGACGAGGGTTCCAAGACCAACTCGAAGCTGCACTTCGGGTCGCTCTCGCTCATCGAGTACCTCGCAGTCCCGGCCGAGCTGATCATGGCCCGCTTCGGGCTGACCGGCGGCTGGCGCAACATGGCCGTGCTCGGCGCGATGGACGAGATGCGCCACACCCAGTTGAACCTGATGTTCGCGCACGAGCTCGTGCCCAAGCACATTCACTACGACTGGGCGCAGAAGGCCTACCACACGGACAACTGGGCGATCATCGCCGGCCGCGCCTTCTTCGACAACACGATGGCCGCCACCTCCGCGGTCGACGTAGCGCTCGGTCTGCCCTTTACCGTCGAGACCGGGTTCACCAACCTGCAGTTCGTCGCGCTCGCCGCCGGTGCGCTCGAAGCCGGCGACATCAACTTCGCCAACCTCATTTCGAGCATCCAGACCGACGAGGCCCGACACGCCCAGCAGGGCGGCCCGACCCTCGAGGCCGTGCTCGAGAACGAGCCCGAGCGCGCGCAGTGGATCGTCGACAAAACCTTCTGGGTCTGCCAGCGCCTCTTCTCGATCGTCACCGGCCCGTCGATGGACTACTACACGCCGCTGAAGTCCCGGGAGCAGTCGTACAAGGAGTTCATGCAGGAGTGGATCTGCGACCAGTTCATGCACTCGATCGAGGACTACGGCCTGCAGAAGCCCTGGTACTGGGACGAGTTCATCGACTGCCTCGACCACTCCCACCACTCCGGGCACCTCGGCACGTGGTTCTACCGGTGGACGCTGTTCTGGAATCCGGACGCGGGCGTCGGCAAGGACGAGCGCGAGTGGCTCCAGGGCAAGTACCCGGACTGGGAAGAGCACTGGGGCCCGATGTGGGACCAGGTCATCTACAACGTCAACGACGGCCGCCCAGACCTGACGCTGCCGACGACGCTGCCGTGGATCTGCAAGATGTGCAATCTGCCCGTCGGCTGCGCGACCTCGCCCGGCTCGGCGAAGTACCCGGTCCGCCCGTACAAGATCGTGCACAACGGCCAGAAGTACTGGTTCTGCTCCGAGCCGTGCCGCAGGTTCTGGTGGGAGGACCGCAGCACGATGGTCCACCAGCGCACGATCATCGACCGCCTGCTCCAGGGCGCCTTCGAGCCCGCCGACCTCGTCGGCGCGTTCGACTACATGGGCGTGTCCTCCCAGGAGATGGGCGACGACGCCCGCGACATGTCCTGGGCCTTCGACTACACCGCCGAATACGCGGCACGGCAGGCGCAGGCATGACCGTCGCGACCGAGGTTCCCGTGCA
Organism: Sporichthyaceae bacterium; assembly: GCA_052389435.1. GTDB lineage: Bacteria > Actinomycetota > Actinomycetes > Sporichthyales > Sporichthyaceae > JBQTKD01. The sequence continues at coordinate 8,257 of JBQTIB010000020.1, forward strand.
GGCCCTGTTCCAGGGCGACTTCCTGACCTTCCTGGTCACCTTCGACTCCACCGACACGATCCCGGAGGCCTGCGACAAGGTTGCCTTCGGCGTGGTCGGGCGGCGCTTCGCGCCGCGCGAGGGGGGTTACGTCATGCGCCGCGAAGACGGCAGTGTGATCCCCGACGACCTGACCGTCGCCGAAGCGGGCATCGAGCACAGCGACTACGTCGTCGTGTCGTTCCGCGAGTAGTACCCGTACCGCGCACGTCCGTCCCCCGGATAACCCCAGCACACGCCAGGAGAGGCAATGAAGCTTCGAGGCCAAGAGGTCCTGCTGCCGACGACCCACGTCGGCTCGTTCCCGCGTCCGATCTACATGCAGGGCAAGGTTTTCGACACCGGTATCGACGCCGCGGAGTTCCCGAGCTTCCGCACGCGCGAGCTCTACCGCTCGGCCGTCGCGGGCGTGATCCGGGACCAGGAGCGCATCGGCCTGGACATCGTCACCGACGGCGGGCAGCACTACGAGAACGAAACCGACTACGAGCTCTCCGAGCTGTTCCACTACATGCCCAACCGGTTCAAGGGCATCAAGCCGTACGGGGACCGCATGGTCGTCGGCGTCTACGACATGCCGATCTACAAGCCGCTGATCCACGACGAGATCGAGTGGTACCGGCCCGTCTGGAAGCCGGTCATCGAGGCGTGCAAGGACGCCACCGACAAGCCCGTCAAGATCAACACCGGCCTCGGCCCGGTCTCGATGGCGCTGTTGAGCACCAACGGTCACTACGGCGACCTGCCGTCGGTCGCGAAGGCCTACGCCCGCGCCTACAACGCCGAGTTCAAGGACATGGCCGCCCGCGGCGTCGAGCAGATCAGCTTCGCCGAGGCGCTGCCGATCGTCTTCGCGCTGCTCGACCCGGCCGACTGGATGATCGAGGCCATCAACATCGCCTTCGAAGGCGTGGACTGCTACAAGGTCGCGCACATGTGCTACGGCCACGAGGAGGGCCAGAACGCCGTGCCGGACTCCGGCGCGATGGGCTCGAAGATCTTCCCGTGGGCCTTCGACATCAACGCCGACCAACTCCACATCGAGATGGCCAGCCACAACTTCGAGGACACCAAGGCCCTCACGCAGTGGCCGTCCGACAAGGACCTCGGCATCGGCGCCATCGACGTCAAGCGCCTCGTCGTCGAGCCCGTCGCCAAGATCGCCGACTGGATCCGTTCGACGATCGCGATCGTGCCGCCGGAGCGCGTCTGCATCTCCACCGACTGCTCGATCGCCTCGATGCGCCACGTCGTCGCGCAGAAGAAGCTCTCGGCAATGGTCGAGGCCACTCAGATCGTGCGCAACGAGTTGACGGGCACGAAGTAGATGGAAGCTGTCCGCTCCGCGGACTCGTTCGTCGCGGACCCCGGAGAGGGCGCGCACATCGCCGTCCTCTACCGGGGCCCGGACGGGCGCGACGAGGTTCTGATCCCGTATCTGGCCGGAGCCAGGTCGCGCGAGGAAGGCGCGCTGTGCGTCACCGCCGTCGACCCGGAGGAGTTTGCGGGCCACGTCGACCGTGTTGCGGGCGCGCGGGGTAGCGTCGAGGTGCTTCGTACCGAGGACTCCTACCTGCACGGCGGCGCGTTCTCCGCGTCGGCGATGAGCGGGTGGCTGTCCCAGGTCGGCCAGGCCGCACCGCGTGGGTCGGACGCTCGACGCCTCCGAATCGCCGGGGACCTGAGCTGGATCGAGGCACTCGGCCAGGAGGGCTTCGATGAGCTCATCGCGTACGAGACGAGTCTCAACTCGATCGCGCCCGCCTGCCGGCACTCGCTGGCCTGTTTCTACGACCTCGGGCAACTCGACGCCGACCAGGTCGTTGCCCTCCTGCGCGCCCACCCGCGGGTGGTCATCGACGGAGCGCTCTGGGACAGCCCGTTCTACGTCGACGCCGCGGGCGAGGCTGCGAACGACGCCGACCGTGCCGCAGCCCCCGACGACGGTGGCCGGGGTAGCGAGAGTTGACCGAGAGCGTCCCCGTGCTCGGTGACGCTTCGACCGAGGATCCGCGCCTGCTGGCCCTGGCCACCTCGGGCGAGGCGCCCGAGGGCATCGACTGCACCGAACTGCACAAGCTCGCCCTGCTCTCGATGCTGATGGCCGACCGCGGCGAGGCCGAGATCGTGCGCCTCGCCGTCGCGGCGTGCCCGGGCATGGCCCCCGACGTGCGCACCTTCTTCCACCTTCCGCCCACGGGCTGGTGGCCGGAACAGCCCGAAGACCTGACCGCCGCCGACCTCGCCGAGATCGAGGGCCCCGGAGTCCTGCTGCGCGACACCCCCGACGGACCGGTCTACCTGATCGCCGTGCGCTGCTTCGGGCTTCGTCTCGGACACCTCGTGGTGCTCGCGACCAAGGATCTGACCGAGCGTCAGCTCTTTCCGCTGCAGGTGCTCGCCCAGCAGCTCGCGGTGGCGCTGGACAACGCCCGGCGCCACGCCCGCGAGCAGGCGATGGTGGCCGAACTCGAGGAGCGCCACGTTGCGGAGGCTGCCATGGTCGCCCAGCTCGAGGCGCTGAACTCTCGGCTGGACGTCAAGGTCGAAGAGCTGCGCACCCTGCTGGAAACCCACAGCCGGCTGGCCCAGGTGGCCGGACGCGGCGGTGGCATCGCGGGGATCGTCGGGGCGGTCGCGGAGCTCTCCGGCCGTCCGGCGCGGGTCGAGGACGAGACCGGTGCGGTGCTCGCGTGCAGCGGCGGTCGCACGGCGCCGCCGCCGTCGTCCGCGGCGGCGCAGGCCCGGCTGTTCGAGCGGCTGCGTCGGGAACCGCGTCCCGTGCGCGAGGGCACCGACCTCGTCGCGCTCGCCGGGCACCGGGTCGAATCGGCCGTCGTGCTGCGCCTGTTCGACCCCGACGCGCTGGCGACCGAGCACGAGGTCGCGATGCTCGAACACGCCGCGACGATCGTCGCGATGGAGCTCGCCCGTTCGGCGACGGTGGCCGAGGCGGAGCTGCGGCTACGCCGCGACCTGATCGAGGAACTGCTGCTCGGCATGCCCGAGGAGGCCGCCCGCGTACGCGCCGACGCCCTCGGCGTGGATCTGGACCGGCCGCGCCGGGTCGCCGTCATCCGGCGCTGCTACCCGGCCCCCGCCGGCACCGTCGACGCCCTGCTGCCCGTGATCCGCCGCGTCCTGCGTCGGCTCGGCGAGGACTGCCTGCCGGTGGCGCGCGGCGAAGAGGTGCTGTGCCTGGCCGGGGCGGACGTCGACTGGTCCGCGGCGCTGGACCTCGTCCGCGAGGAGCAGACGGGTGGCCCCTGCCGGATCGGCGTTGGCAGCCGGTGCGTCCAGGTCGCGGACTATCCCGTCAGCCTGCGTCACGCCCGCCACTCCGTCGCACTCGGGGAACAGTCCCAGCCCGACGGCGCGGTGGTGCGGTTCGACGACCTCGGCGTCTATCGGCTACTCGCGCTCAACAACGACACCGCCGAACTCGCGCACTACATCGAAGAATGGCTGGGCGTCCTGATCGCCTACGACGCCGCGAAGTCCGCCGACCTCGTCCAGACGCTGACGATCTACCTGCGTACCGGAGGCTCGATCACCACCACCGCCGAGGAGCTGACGATCCATCGGAGCACCGTGAAGTATCGGCTACAGCGCGTCGAGGAACTGACCGGCCGCGACCTGAACGATCCCGCCGTGCAGTTCGGCATGCAGCTCGCCGTCCACGCCCTCCGCACGCGCGAAGGCCTTCGCGCCTAGGGCCGGGGGCCGCGGAGCGCTCAGGCCGCCCGGGCCGGCTTGTGGCCGGCGATGCCGTTCAGGCGGGACAGCAGGCGGCTCGGCCGCCGCTCGGCCTCGGGCTCGGGAGCCGGAGCGGCCGCCTCGGGAGCCACGCGCCACAGCGCCATCGCCGCGCCCGCCGCATTCGCCAGCATCGGGTCGAGGTCCCGCACGGCCTCGGACTCGGGTCCGACGTGCTCGCACACCGCGGCGGCGAACAGCGGCAGGCGCGTGGTGCCGCCGACGATCAGGACGGCCGCGAGATCGTCCAGCTCGGCCTCGGCCGCGCGCAGCGCCTCGTCCAGGGCCGCCCGTCCCGCGGCCATCGGCCGGGCGAGACGACGGGCGAGTTCGTCGCGGGTGATGCGAACCCGCGTTTGCAGCCCCGGGACGTCGACCTCGATCGAGGTCGCCTCCTCGAGGGCGAGTGCCTCCTTCGCGGCCGAGCACGAGGTCGCCAACGAGTGGACGGAGGAGGCGAACTCCGGGTTCTCCGGGTCCATCAACTCCTCCATGGTCGGGCCGGCGATCGCATTGAGGCAGTCCAGAAGGTGTGCGTACACGGCTTCGTCCACGTGGCGGCCGGACAGCGCGTGGCAGGCAACGACGGAGAGCTGGGAGAACCTGGAGCCCTCCGCCACCCGCAGCACGGTGATGGTGGAGAAGCGCACGCCGACGTCGAAGACCGCGCACAGGTCGCCGGCCTCGATGCGCTGCTGCTCGAACGCGGTCGCCGCGGCGGCCCGCGGTGCGCTCAGCAGGCCGATGCCGCCGAGGCCGAGTTCGCGCATCGACTCCCGCAGCCGCGCGACCTCGCGCGAGGTCCACGTCGGCGGGTAGGTCACCGCGATCGCGCCCGGCTCGCCCTCGTGCCGCAGCGCGCGTTCCACGACCTCCGCGACGGCTTCGGCCACCGCGTCGGGCGTCAGTTCGCCGCCGAACTCCTGCCAGGCCTCCGGCGCCAGCGAGGCCGACGAGACGGCCGACGTGCGGCCGTCGATCTGGAACGCGTGCAGCGTTCCCTCGCGAACGATCGTGGCCGACGTCCGCGTCGCGCCCACGTCGATCCCCAGCCGATAGCTCATGTGCCCATCCCCCCAGACGGTTCCCCACCTGCATGGGAGCACGGGGTCGGGAGAAACGACGGGCGATCGGGTGAGCCTTTCACCAACCCGATACCGAGGCCGGCCCGCTATGCCCGACGGTGTCCGGATAGGTCGGATCGGGCCGGTGGGCAGGACCTGGCCGTCGAGGGGATCCGGCCGTCCGGCTACCCGGCCTGGGCGGGTACTCCGTGCCGCCTGCGGAGTTCGCGCAGCATGGTCTGCTTCTTGGCGATCATCCGCTCGAGCGGGACGCGCTGCGCGCGCGGGGTGTCCGGCTTGAGGCGCACGTTGAGCTTCTCGATCGACTCCTCGACGTCGCGAATCCGCGCCTCGACGACGTCCAGCTGCACCGCGTTGGTCATGTGCCGGGTATCGGTGCATCCCCCGCTCGTCTTGAGCGCGCAACGGGAGCGATCTCCGACCGGTTCGCGCCCGAGGGACCCGACGGTGCGCCCGCCCCGATCGACGACCGGCGAAGCAGCCGCAGCGGTTCCAGAAAATCTATTGCGGCCGATCTAGACATCCGAGACCTTCGGCCCTAGTCTTTCTGCCGTACTCAGAGAGGGCGAGCCCGGCAGACACGAACTGCCGGGAAGTGTGGAAAGCAGTTCGGCAGTGGGTGTGGCAGTGCCTCGGTGAAGGCGTCGGCTGCCGACGCGCGCACCGAGTGGTTCGACAACGTGGCAGTGACAGGAAGTTCCGTCGGCGAGTAGATCGCGAGGTGGTTCCCAGTCGAGCATCCACAGTTTCCGCGCCCCCGATCCGTCTCGGGCGGGGTGTGCCAGAGCAGGATCCCGGCGCAGTACCCGCGCCGGGAGATGTCCAAGTAGTTCTTTCGGGGCCCTGGTGCCAGTCGGCGCCAGGGCCCCCTTTCGTGGTGCGCAGAGAGGTGCGATGACGGCAGGCGATTCCATGGCGCGTCTCGACGACGACGACTACCCGACCTTCACGATGGGTCGTGCGGCCGAGATGCTCGGCACCACCCAGGCCTTCCTGCGCGCCCTCGGGGAGGCCGGCCTCGTCACCCCACTGCGTTCGGCCGGAGGCCACCGCCGCTACTCCCGGGTCCAACTGCGCCTCGCCGCCCGCGCCCGCGAGCTCGTCGATCAGGGGACGCCGGTCGAGGCCGCATGCCGCATCGTCGTCCTGGAAACACAGCTCGAACAGGCACGGAACGACATCGCCGATCGGCAGCGCACGTCGGATCTCGACGACTCGGACCCGTCGAACCCGTAGGCGTTCGGAAATCGCCGAAGAGGATGACATCCCTTTCGGCGACGGCGCCCGAGGTCAGGACTGGCCGCTCGCCTCGACGACCAGCAGCACCGCGTCCTTGGCCACCGTCGCGCCGGCCCTCGCGCGCAGGTCGCGCACCACGCCTTCCACCGGGGAGGTCAGCACGTGCTCCATCTTCATCGCCTCGACGACGACCAGGCGCTGCCCGGCGGCGACTTCCTCGCCCTCGGCGACCTCGACGACCGTGACCGTGCCGGGCATCGGGGAGAGCACGGGGCCACCGGCGCCGGCGACCTCGTCGGCGGACACCTCGAGCGCGAGACGTTCGTGCACGGCCCAACTGTGACCGTCGCGGCCGATCCAGAGCACGCCGTCCGCGCCGCGCGCGAGGGCGTAGGAGCGGGTGACGCCGTCCTGCGTGTGCCGGCCGTTCGACGCGGTCGAGGCGCGGACGGGGGCGGCGCCGGCGATGCGCAGTTCCCAGTCCGCCGCGCGGCCGCGGTGGCGCACCTCGACGGGTTCGAAGCCGGAGACGTCGAGCCGGTGCAGCGTCCAGGCCGCCTCGCCGACCCGCCAGCCGCCGGGGACGTCGAACGGGTCGACGACCTCGCCGTGCGGCTCGAGGTCGAGGGCGCTCATCCCGGTCGCGACGCCGAGCACGTCCGCCGGGAGTTCGGCGGCGACGAGGGCGTCGAGTTTGCGGCCGACCAGGCCCGTGTCCAGGTTCCCGGCCAGCACGTCGGGATCGGTGAGCAGGGCGCGCAGGAAGCCGATGTTGGTGCCGACTCCGAGCAGGACCGTCTTGGACAGCGCGATGTCGAGCAGGCGGAGTGCGTCCTCGCGGGTCTCGGCGTGCGCGACGACCTTGGCCAGCATCGGGTCGTAGTCCGACCCCACCACGGTGCCCTCGGCGATCCCGGAATCGACGCGAACGCCGCCGCCGGACGGCTGACGCAGCGTCAGGATCGTTCCGCCGGTGGGCAGGAAGCCCGCGGCGGGGTCCTCGGCGTACACGCGCACCTCGACCGCGTGCCCTTCGGCGCGCAGGCTGACCGGCCAGGGGGCGATGGCCCCGGCCGCGACCTCGAGTTGCAGGGCGACGAGATCGACGCCGTAGACCATCTCGGTCACCGGGTGCTCGACCTGCAGGCGGGTGTTCATCTCCATGAAGAACCAGTCCTCGGGCCGGTCTCCGGCCACGATGAACTCGACCGTTCCCGCTCCCACGTACCCGCAGGCGCGGGCGGCTGCGCACGCCGCCTCGCCCATCGCCTCGCGCTGCTTCGGCGTCAACAGGGGAGAGGGGGCCTCCTCGACGATCTTCTGGTGCCGACGCTGCAGGGAGCACTCGCGCTCGCCGAGGTGCACCACGTTGCCGAACTTGTCCGCGAGCACTTGGATCTCGATGTGCCGAGGGCTGGTGACCAGGCGCTCGACGAGCAGGTTGTCGTCGCCGAAGGAGTTCCTCGCCTCGCGGCGGGCGGAGGTCAGCGCGGGCACCATGTCCTCGGGCTTGAAGACTTCGCGCATGCCCTTGCCGCCCCCGCCGGCGGACGGCTTGATCAGGACCGGGTAGCCGATGCCGTGCACGACCTCGACCAGCTGAGCATCCGTCAGACCCGAACCGTCCGAACCCGGCACGACCGGAACGCCGGCCTTGGACACCATCGCCTTCGCGCGGATCTTGTCGCCCATCGCCTCGATCGCCGAGGACGGCGGGCCGACGAATACGAGCCCGGCCGCCTCGCACGCCGCCGCGAACGCGGTGTTCTCCGACAGGAACCCGTACCCGGGATGGATCGCCTCGGCGCCGGTGGCCTTCGCGGCGGCGATCACCTTCTCGATCGACAGGTAGGACTGCGCCGCAGGCGCCGGACCGAGCCGCACCGCGACGTCGGCCGCCGCGACGTGCGGGGCATCGGCATCGGCGTCGGAGTAGACGGCGACGGATCGAATGCCCAGCTGCTTGAGGGTGCGGATGACGCGCACCGCGATCTCGCCGCGGTTGGCCACCAGAACGCCGCTAAACACGGTCGACTCCACAGTCGGCTGCGCCGACAACTCGAAGGCAGTCGTCGCCGCCGGGTTCTGTCGAGCCCGCGCTCGGCTGCGCCGCAGTGATGTCCTTCGTACTCCACGTCACGAGGTCATTCCCTTTCGAACGAGCGAATTTGCCGAGGAACGAGGCGGATTCACTCGTTCGCCGGCCGGACGAAGTCCGGCCGAGGCGCGGCTGTCAGCCCGCGACTGTTCGGTGGGAGACGCGCGGGGTGTCCTTGGGCGTGCTGGGTGGTTTCGCACGTCGGTCACCTTGTGTGTGGAGTGGGGGTCGTGGGGGCGCAGCCCCCCGGCTCGGACGAAGTCCGGCCGGAAGCGCGGCTGCAAGTCGGCGATCTTTCGAGGGTTGACGCGCGGAGAGTGCTTCTGCTCGCTGTTCGCCTTCGCAACGTCGGTCACCTCGATCCTGGAGTGGGGGTCGTGGGGGCGGAGCCCCCGACTGTGGGGGTGGTCGGGGGTGGAGCCCCCGACTTCACATGCGGAAAACGCCGAATGCGGGCTCCGCCAGGGGTGCGTTGGCGGCGGCGGACAGGGCGAGGCCGAGGACCGTGCGGGTGTCGGCGGGGTCGATGACGCCGTCGTCCCAGAGCCGGGCCGTGGAGTAGTACGGGTGGCCCTGCGTCTCGTACTGCGCGCGGATGCGTTCCTTCAACGCCTCCTGCGCCTCGGCGTCGCCGGAGCTCACGGTCCCGAGGACCGTCGCGGCCTGCTCTCCGCCCATGACCGAGATGCGGGCGTTGGGCCACATGAACAGGAAGCGCGGGGAGTAGGCCCGGCCGCACATCGCGTAGTTCCCGGCGCCGAAGGAGCCGCCGACGATCACCGTGATCTTCGGGACTCGCGTCGAGGCGACGGCGGTGACGAGCTTCGCGCCGTTGCGCGCGATGCCGCCCGCCTCGTAGTCCCGACCGACCATGAACCCGGTGATGTTCTGCAGGAACACCAGCGGCACCCGCCGCTGGTCGCACAGTTCGATGAAGTGCGCGCCCTTCATCGCCGACTCCGAGTACAGGATCCCGTTGTTCGCGACGATGCCGACCGGATGCCCGTGCAGGCGGGCGAAACCGGTCACCAGCGTGGTGCCGTACTCGGCCTTGAACTCGTGGAAGCGGGAGCCGTCGACGATGCGGGCGACGACCTCGCGGGCGTCGTAGGGGACGCGGGAGTCGGTCGGCACGGCGCCGTAGAGCTCGGCCGGGTCGACGAGCGGCGCCTCGGTGGGCAGCCGGTCCCACGGGGCGGCGGCGCGCGGCGCGAGCGTCGAGACGATGGAGCGCACGATGCGCAGCGCGTGCGCGTCGTCGTTCGCGAGATGGTCGGTGACCCCCGAGATCTTCGAGTGCAGGTCCCCGCCGCCGAGGTCCTCGGCGGTGACGACCTCGCCGGTCGCGGCCTTCACCAGCGGCGGGCCGCCGAGGAAAATCGTGCCCTGGTTGCGGACGATCACTGCCTCGTCGGACATCGCCGGGACGTACGCGCCGCCGGCGGTGCAGGAGCCGAGGACCGCGGCGATCTGCGGGATGCCGAGGCCGCTCATCGTGGCCTGGTTGTAGAAGATCCGCCCGAAGTGCTCCCGGTCCGGGAAGACGTTGTCCTGCTCTGGGAGGAACGCGCCGCCGGAGTCGACGAGGTAGAGGCACGGCAGCCGGTTGTGCAGCGCCACCTCCTGGGCGCGCAGGTGCTTCTTCACCGTCATCGGGTAGTACGTGCCGCCCTTGACGGTGGCGTCGTTGGCGACGATCACGCACTCGCGGCCGGACACCCGGCCGACGCCGGTGATGACGCCGGCGCCCGGGGCGTCGCCCTCGTACAGCTCGTGTGCGGCCATCGGGGAGAGTTCGAGGAACGGCGAGCCCGGATCGACCAGGGAGTCGACTCGATCGCGCGGCAACAGCTTGCCGCGTTCGACGTGCCGCGCCCGGGACTTCTCCGGCCCGCCGAGCGCGGCCGCGGCCAACTTCTCGCGCAGATCGGCCACGAGCGCCCGGTGCGAGGCGTCGTTGCGGGCGAACTGCTCGCCGCCCGGATCGACCTTGCTTCGCAGAACGGGGGTGTCGTGGGTCATGGCCGCCTATCGCTCGGGCTTCTCACTCGTATCTCGCTCGGCGCTCGCTGAACGGTCCATTCTCGGCCTACGGGTACCGATACCGGGACGCTAACCAAGGTCAACCTCGCGGGCTTCGGCACCCCCCGGCGGATAAGGCAGGCCTCTAGTCGAACGGATTGAGCCCGGAAATCAGAAGGTCCACCGCCGCCCGGGTGACGGCGTCGCGGACGACGCGCGCGACGTCGTTGGGTTCGGTGACACCCGCGAGCAACGCACGCAGGTCCAGCTCCTCGATCGCCCGTCGGAGCAGGCGGTCCATCGGCAGCCGGTTGTCGATCAGTCCGTCGGGCAGTGCGCGGACGCCCCGTTTGGCCAGGCCGGGCAGGGTCGAGTCCTCGACGATCTCGTCGCTGAACTCCGAGACCTTCGGCAGCCGGCCCTCGCGCGCGAGACGGTCCACGGCGTCCAGCAGCCCGGCGCGCATCGCGTCGAGAATCGGCTCCGGCGGGTCGCCGCCCGCGCCGAGGATGTAGACGAGGTCCTCGCGGTTGACGTCGAGCCGGCAGGCGGCGGCGTTCAGGCCGATCAGCACGAGTTGCTCGGCGAGGCCGTCGAGCCCGGTGGAGACCTGCGGGACCGGGCGGGGCAGGCACGGGTCGGCCGCGCGGGTCGGCACGAAGTCCCCGCCGCCGGCCGCCACCTGCGTGCCGACCACGCCGCCCACGAGGGCGAGGGAGGCGAGCACGAGCCCGACGCCACGCGGGTTCACGAAACCCCGCCCCCTTCGTTGCGTCCGACGCTGCGGGGTCCACCGGACGCCAGGCGTCGGACGCTACGGCTCGCGAAGGGGAGCGGGAGGGCGGCGGCGAGCGCGAGGGCGGCGGCGATGAGGTAGCTGTCGCGGAAGGCCCGGGTGGCGGCGCGTTCGAGCTGATCGTCGAGGGCCCGCTCGAGGGTCGCCGCCGCTGGCCGCTGGGCGGGCGGCAGCGTCAACGCGGCGAAGGCGGGATGCAGGTCCGGGACCCGGCCGGTTTCGGCCTGCAGTTGCGCGCCGAGCGCGGTGGCCAGTTCGATCTTTGCGGTGCCGGCGAGCGGGGCGTCGAGGACCAGGCCGACGATCGCCTCTCGCGCCGGCTCCTGCGCGTCCCGCAGGTCCTCGGTGAACACGGGCGTGAGCAGCGCGAGGCCGAGGACGACGCCGGCGTGCCGGGCCGCGATGGTCGTGCCGCCGTGCAGGGCGCGCGGAAGGCGATCGGCGATGGCGCGGGTGGACAGCGAGTCCACCGTCAGCCCGAGGCCCAGCCCGATCAGCACCTGCGGGGCGATCAACCAGCCGAGTTCGGCGGAGGGCAGCAGCGCCAGCGCCGCCAGGCCCCCGGCGACGAGCAGGCACCCGCCGGCGGTCTCGGCCTGCGCTCCGGCCCTTGCCAGTCGTGCCAGCGGGACGGCCACCGCGGCGGCGATCGGGATGACCGACACCGTGACGGCGGCCGTCGCGGGGCTGTGGCGCCAGCCTTCCACGAGCAGCAGCACGAGCAGGAACAGCGCGGCGGTGAGGGCGGCGGACAGCAGGGCCAGGGCGAGGTTGAGGGCCACGACGGGCCGCTGGTTCGCCGCCGTGGATGGTGGCACCCCCGCGGGTCGGCGCTCGCGCAGCGTCAGGGCGGCGGGGACGGCCAGCAGGGCGAGCGGCACCTGCACGACGAAAATCGACTGCCAGGAGATCGCCTCGGTCATCAACCCGCCGACCACAGGCCCCGCGGCGGTGCCGACGACGCCGGCAACGGTCCAGCGGGCGATGCCCCGGCGCTCCCCGGCGACTGTGACCAACAGTTCCAGGCAGCCGACCAGCGCGACTGCGCCGCCGACCGCCTGCACCACGCGCGCGCCGATCAGCACCTCGATGGACCCGGCGACGGCGCACGCCGCCGACGCGGCCCCGAACACGACCATGCCGACGGCCGTGGGAATCGCCGGATCGCGCGTGAGGCACAGCCGGGCGGCGGGGATCGCGAACACGGCCAGCGCCAGGTTGAAGGCGACGAGCACCCACGCGACCCCGCCGACGGTCCCGTCGAGTTCGCGCAGGATGTCCGGCAGGGCCAGGGTGACGATCGCGGAGTCCGCCAGCACGAGCGCGACGGTCAACGCCAGCAGTCCGACGACGAGGGGCCGCCCCCGCACCGCGTCGCGACCCTTCACCCGACCCATCGTTCCAGGACCCTGCACCGCTGCTCGGCACCTGCCCGACCAGTCGTTCGGGTGCCCGGCGCCCGCCCCGCGCCGGCGCTCGGCGGAATATCCGCCGAGGCAGAAAGTTGACATATCAACCCAGTGATCCGACAGGATGGACCCCATGACGACCATCGATCGCCTCGCCGTCACCGACGCCGACCTGCAGCCCCTGCTCGCCGCCCGCTGGAGCCCGCGCGGGTTCGACGCGGGCCACGCGCTGTCCGACGCCGACCTGCACGCCCTGCTCGAGGCGGCGCGGTGGGCGCCGTCGTGCGCGAATCGCCAGCCGTGGCGCTTCGTCGTCGCCCGCCGCGGGGAAGCGGCCTTCGAGCGCATCGTCGCCCACCTCGCCGAAGGCAACCGGCGGTGGGCGCCGGGCGCCTCCGCGCTGCTGATCGCGGCTTCGGTGAACGTGGGGCCCGAGGGCGAGGACTGGCTGCCCTGGGCGCACTACGACGTCGGGCAGGCGGTCGCCCACCTCACCGTGCAGGCGCAGGCGCTGGGTTTGGCCGTCCACCAGATGGCCGGGTTCGACCCCGCTGGCATCGCCGAGGAGTTCTCGCTCCCCGGAGACGTTCAGCCGCTCACCGCCGTCGCGATCGGCCGGTTCGACGCCGAAGCCGACCTTCCCGGCGATCTCCGCGAGCGCGAGTTCGGTCCGCGCCTGCGCCTCTCGGTCGCGGACCTCGTGCTGCCGGTCTGATCTTGCGATACCCCATTTCGGGTGTAGAGGGCAGGGGTGACCACGGGGTTCGTGTGGGGCGAAGTGTTGTGAGGACGGCCCCTCGGGTACAGGATTCGCTTCGTGCTGCTGACGGCGTCGTCGCTCACCGTGCGCTACGGGCGTGCGGTGCAAGGTCTTGCCGAGGTTGACCTCGAGGTGCCGGAGGGATCGGTCACCGCCGTCCTCGGGGCGAACGGTGCAGGGAAGTCGACGCTGCTCCGGGCGATCTCCGGAACCCTGGGACTGCACCGCGGGCGCATCGAGTCCGGATCGATCGCCTTCGGCGGCGAGTCGATCGTCGGCATGGACCCGGCGAAGATCGTCGGCTCCGGGGTCGTTCAAGTGCCCGAGGGCCGCCAGGTCTTCGCCACGATGAGCGTCGAGGACAACCTGCGCGCCGGAGCCCTGTCCGTCCCCCGCGACCGCCGCGGCAACGCGCGCGAACGCGTCCTGGAACTCTTTCCTCGGCTCGGCGAGCGGCTCGACCAGCGCGCCGGCCTGCTCTCCGGCGGCGAGCAGCAGATGCTCGCCATGGGCCGCGCGCTGATGTCGGAGCCGAAGCTGCTGCTGCTCGACGAGCCCTCGCTCGGCCTCGCGCCCAAGATGATCGAGACGATCCGTCAGATCATCGCCGAGATCAACCAAGCCGGAACGGCCGTGCTGCTCGTGGAACAGAACGCCGCGATGGCGCTGAAGGTCGCCCAGCACGTCGTAGTCCTCGAGGTCGGCCGCCTTGCGCTGCGCGGCACCGCCGAGGACGTCGCGAACTCGCCGCAGTTGGCCGCGCTCTACCTCGGGGGCCACTCCGACCCCGACGCCGAGGCCAAGGCCTCCGCGATCTCCAAGCGCCCTCCGCTGACCAAGTGGCAGGGCTGATGGGCGAGTCCGAAGGATCGACGACCCCGGGCCGACACGGTCGCCCGGCGACGGCCCCGGCCCTCGAGGCGGGCGGACTTTCGCTGCGCTTCGGTGGCGTGAAGGCCCTCGACGACGTCGGCTTCGCGATCGCTCCCGGGGCCATTCACGCCCTGATCGGCCCGAACGGCGCCGGCAAGTCCACCTGCTTCAACGTGCTGTCCGGGGTCTACCGACCGGACGCCGGCCAGGTGCGGCTCAAGGGCGAGGTCGTCACCGGACTGAAGCCCCATCAGCTGGCCGGACGCGGTCTCGGGCGCTCCTTCCAGAACCTCGCGCTGTCCGCGCACTCCACCGTGCTCGACAACGTCATGCTCGCCCGCCACTGCCGTACCCGCGGCGGGTTTCTCGCCGCCGGCGTGCGATGGCCGTCGATGCTGCGCGAGCAGGCCAAACACCGGGCCCGCGTCGAGGAGATCTGCGCCTTCGTCGGCATCGAACGACTGCTGCACACCCCCGCGGGGGTGCTGTCCTACGGAGACTCCAAGCGCGTCGACATCGCACGCGCCCTGGCCACCGAACCGGACGTACTGCTGCTCGACGAACCGGCCGCCGGGATGAACGCCGGCGAAACCGCCGAGATGGCCGAGCTCATCAAGGAGGTCCGCGGCGCGCTGGACCTGTCCGTGCTGCTCGTCGAGCACGACATGAACCTGGTGATGGGCATTGCCGACTCCATCACCGTCCTGGACTTCGGCAAGGTCGTCGCCGACGGCACGCCCGAGCAGGTCCGCAACGACCCCGAGGTGATCCGGGCCTACCTGGGAGATTCCACATGACGACGTTCATCCAGGTGATGGTGAACGGCTTGGGGAAGGGCGCGGTGTACGCGCTCCTTGCGCTCGGCTTCGTCATCATCTTCAAGGCCAGCGGGGTCCTGAACTTCGCGCACGGGTCGCTGGTGCTGCTCGGCGGCTACGTCGCGGTGCGTACCGAGGAGGACCTCGGCTTCGGCGGATCGGCGCTCCTGGGCATCGCGATCGCCGGTCTGGGTGCGCTGGTCATCGAGCGGGTGTTCATCGCCCGAAGACCCCTGGCCGACCCGATCGCCTTGGCGCTGCTCACCATCGGCGTCGACGTGATCATGACCGAGGAGATCATCCGGCGCCTCGGCGTCGAGGTGCCCTTCCTCGGCAAGCCCTACGACAGCAAGCCCGTGCAGGTCGGCGACATCACCTTCTTCCGGGCGCAGTTGATCGCCCTGGCCGTCGGCGCCGTGCTCGTGACCGCGTTCTTCATCGCCTTCCGCTTCTCCACCTGGGGCGTAGCGATGCGCGCGCAGGCCGAGAACCGAGAGGCCGCGGCGCTCATGGGCATCAGCCGAGGCCGAGTCACCGCGATCGCCTGGGTGGTCGCCGGCGTCCTCGCCGGGGTCGCCGTGCTGTTCCTGGCCACGCAGGACTTCTCCGGCTCGGGCCTGTCCCGCGGCACTCACGCGGTCGCCCTGATCGCCTTCCCCGCCGCCATCATCGGCGGGCTCGACTCCACCGCCGGTGCCATCGTCGGGGGCCTGATCGTGGGCCTGACCGAGGCGATGAGCGCCCAGTACGTCTCCTTCGAGTTCTCCAAGGTGGCTGTCTACATTGTGATGCTCCTCGTGCTGGTGGCGGCACCCGCCGGGCTGTTCGGTACGAGGGAGCGCACACGTGTCTGAACAGTCGGGGGGCTCCGCCCTCCAACGGCCTCCCAGAGGCGCTCCGAGCGTGGACCTCTGGCGCGGGCGTGCGCTGCGCGCGGCACCTCTGGTGCTGCTTGTCCTGGTGCTGGCCACCCCGCCGATGTTCGCCTCGGACTCCTGGCTGCGGGTCGGGCAGTTCGTGATGATCGGAGCCGTCGGCGCGATCGGCCTGACCCTGCTCACCGGCCAGGCGGGCCAGCTCTCGCTCGCCACGCCGTTCTTCATGTTCATCGGCGGAGCCGCGTACTGCGTGCTGGCCGCCCCCGATCGCGAGGACGAACTGGGGTTCGGGCTGCCCTCGCTCGTGGCCCTGGTGGGCGCGGTGGGGTTCTCGGCGCTGCTCGGGCTCGCGTTCGCGCCCGTGGCCGGGCGAGTGCGCGGGGTCTACCTCGGCGTCGCGTCGCTGTCGCTGGTCTACGTCGGGCTCTACCTCGGCCAGCAGTGGACCTCGATCAGCGGCGGAACGGCGAGCGGACGCCCGTCCCCGGATCTGAACGTGCTCGGGTGGAAGGTGCTCACCGGAGGGGACCGCCAGGAACGCGTCTGGTACCTGTTCCTGTTCTTCACCGTGGCCGCGGCCCTGCTCGCCGCGGGCGCCGTGCGCAGCCGACCCGGACGAGCCTGGCGGGCGATCCGCGACAACGAGTCCGCCGCCTCCGCCCTCGGTGTGCCGGTGACCCGGGTCCGGGCCGAGGCCTTTGCCATCTCTTCCGGCTTCGCCGGTCTGGCCGGCGTGATGACCGTACTGTGGTACCGGCTGCTCAAGCCCGACGAGAGCGAGTTCGCCGGGACCTACAGCATCACCGTGGCGATCGCCTTCCTGGCCATGGTTCTGATCGGTGGCCTGGGCTCGGTCGGCGGCGCGATCGCCGGTGCCGTCCTGGTCAACGGTCTACCGCTGGCGCTGAACCTGTGGATCGGCGGCGGCGCCCTGTTCGGGTCCGGCCCCACCGCCGTGACCCCGTTCATCTTCACCACGTTCGTCTACGGCACCGCGATCATCCTGGTCGTTCTGTTCGAGCCCGGAGGACTGGCCGCACTCGGTCGCCGGGCGAACCGGCTGATCGCGGACCGACTGCCCGTGCCCTCGAAAGGAAACTGATGATGCGTAGAACGTCGCTGTCGGCGATGGCCGTCTCCGCCGCGCTCGTGCTCGCCGCCTGTGGCGGCGGCGGAGGGGACTCCACCGAGGCCGAGGCCGGCGCGGACGGGGTCAAGACCGGCCCCGGGGTCTCCGCCGACACCATCACCCTCGGAGTCATGACCGACCTGTCCGGGCCGTTCAAGGAGTTCTCGACCACGCTGCAGGCCGGCCACAAGATCTGGGCCGACGAGGTCAACGCCGCCGGCGGCGTGTGCGGTCGGCAGATCAAGATCGAAACGCTCGACCACGGCTACGGCGCCCCGCAGGCCACCACCCAGTTCCCGGACCTCGAGCCCAAGGTCGCCGGCTTCCTCGAACTGCTCGGTTCGCCGATGCTCGCCGCGCTCAAGGCCGACATCGACGAGAAGAAGGTCACCACGCTGGCCGTCTCGTGGAGTTCGGTGCTGCTCGACCAGCAGTACCTGCTCATCGTCGGCACCACCTACGACATCGAGATGATCAACGGGCTGAGCTACCTGCTCGAAAAGGGCGACATCAAGGACGGCGACACGATCGGGCACATCTACATCGACGGCGAGTACGGCGGCAACGGCCTGCTCGGTGCGCAGTACTTCGCCAAGCAGCACAACATGAAGCTCGAAGAGGCCCGTGTCACCTCCTCCGACACGGACATGAAGGGCATCGTCACCAAGCTCAAGGGCCAGGGAGTCAAGGCCATCGGCCTGACCACCACGCCCGCGCAGACCGCGTCGGTCGCGGTGAACAACGTGGCGCTCGGCCTCGACGTGCCGATGATGGGCAACAACCCGACCATCGACCCCCCGCGCCTGGAAAGCCCCGCGGCGAGTTCGTTCGGCAAGCTCTACATCGCGGCCAGCGCCGTGCCGTACGCCTCCGACGTTCCGAAGGCGAAGTTCGTCGCCGACGCGTTCGCCAAGGTGAGCGAGGGCGCCAAGCCGTTCTTCACCGCCCAGTTCGGCTACGCCAGCGGCGTCATCTGGGACCAGATCCTGGAGAAGGCGTGCGCCGCGAAGGACCTCACGCGCGACGGAATCCACGCCGCGGTGAAGGCCAGCACGAGCCTGGGCACCGAGAAGCTGCTGCCCGAACTGGACTACTCCAAGCTCGGCTCGCCGCCCTCGCGCCAGGTCTACGTCGCGCAGGTCGACAAGAACGCCCCCGGCGGCCTCAAGCAGGTCAAGAGCCTGTTCGAGTCCGCGGACGCCAAGTCCTACAAGGCTCCCAAGGAGTCCTGACGGTTGGTCAGTTCCTGTTGATGGCGGCCACCAGGTCCGCGACGCACTCGTCGCCCGCGGCCAGGTAGCCCGCCAGCAGATGGAAGACGTGCCACAGTCCGGGGTAGTCGGTGTGTTCCACGGCTACCCCGGCGGCGCGTGCAGCCTCGACGAGCGCGAGGCCGTCGGGCCGTAGCGAGTCCAGGCCCGCGGTGTGCACGATCATCGTCGGCAGCCCGGACAGGTCGGTGTGCAGCGGCGAGACGCCGGGGTCCTCGCCCGTGTGCGGGGCGTAGAGCTCGCCGAAGGCCGCGATGTCGTGCGGATTCAGCAGCGGGTCCCGGCCCGGGGGCTCGTCGCGCCAGCCGGCCTTCTGCGTCAGGTCGACGAACGGCATGGACAGCGCCAGACAGCGCGGCTTCTCGCCCTCGCCCTTGAGTCGCTGAGCCAATGCGAGCGAAAGCCCGGCGCCGGCCGAGTCGCCCGCGAGCACGATCCGGTTCGCCGGCGTGCCTCCCGCGCGTAGGGCCTTCCAGGCCGCGTAGGCGTCGTCGAGCGCCGCGGGGAACGGGTGCTCCGGCGCCATCCGGTAGTCGAGCACGAGGGCCGGAAGGCCGGTGCCGAGCGCAAGACGTGTGGCGACGGGCCGGTGCGATTTCGCCGAACCGACGACGTACCCGCCGCCGTGCAGGTACAGGATCGCGCCGTCGACGGGATCGGGATCGACGCTCGGATCGATCCGCAGCGCCGCAACGCCACCGAGCTTCCCCCACCGCGTGGTGGTGCCCCGCGGCCACGGCACGGTCCCCACGATCAGGTTCGCCGAGACCCGCCGCACGCCCAACGGCGTCGAGGGATGCAGGACCGCTCTTCGCACCACCGGCATCGCCGCTTGCATGACGGGGGTGGGCAGGCGCAGCTTCATCGCTCTCCTCGTGACTCTCCGGTGGCTAGGGCGAATCTATGCACTGCGGCCGCGCGCCGCCCCCAAGCCCATGCCCAACACGGTCACCGCGAGCCCGCAGAGGACCAGCGGCAGGCTGTCGTCGGTCGAACCCGCGCCGCTGGTGGAGACTCGCAGCGCCGCCAACCGGCGGGTGTCGCCCGCGTCCGCGGCGAAGCCGGTCGGGCCGAGCGGAAGGATCTCCTCCGCCATCGCCAGCCAGAGGTCGTCCAGGGACCGCGAAGGACCGGTGGGGGCGCTGAGCACCGGGCGGGTGCCGCCGCCGTAGCCGGAGCTTCCGTAGCCGACGACGGTGTCGCCGACGACGGTGAGACGCAGCCCGAGAGGCGCGGGGCGAGTGCCGATCGGGCGCAGGTCGCGGTCGAGTAGGTGGACCACGCCGGGCGTGAACTCCTCGAATCGGTTGCGGTGCCCCACCCGCACGGCCAGCCGACCGGCGGAGTCCCAGGCGATCCGGTCCGCGCTTCGGTCGGGAGTCCAGGAGGCGAGTACCCGGCCGTCGCGGAGGTCCAGGGTCACGACGATCTGGCGTCCGAGGTTCTCGTCGTAGCCAGGCCCGACGGGCTCGGCACGGTCCCTGCCGAGCACCGCGACGGTGGTGCCGCTCGGGTCGACGGCCAAGTCCCCGATGCCCTCGAGCATCCGCAGGGGAGCAAGCTTCCTGACCGCACCGGTGGCGTCGACGTGGGCCACGTACTCGCTGCCCCTGCTGCCGGCCCGGGTCCCGTAGCCGTCGCCCGCCAGTGCCTGCAGATGGGAGTCCAGGCGGATCGACAGGTCCGCCACTCGCCGCACTTGGTCGCCGCGGACCTCGAACAGGCCGGTCGTCTTCGGAACCCCGCCGGCGCCGAAGAACTGCACGCGGCTTCCGTCGGCGTCGAGGCAGCGCGGCCGCGACGGGCTGCCGAACTCCTTCGTCGACAGCACGACCGTGCGGCGAGTCGCCAACGTGCGGGTGTCCAGAACGGTGAGTTCGACGGCGGCGGGACCGGGGCTTCGGT
The DNA here is from genome assembly GCA_052389435.1 of Sporichthyaceae bacterium. GTDB lineage: Bacteria > Actinomycetota > Actinomycetes > Sporichthyales > Sporichthyaceae > JBQTKD01. The sequence goes on from JBQTIB010000020.1 coordinate 28,335, forward strand.
CGAACCCAATGGTCGCCATCCTCGTGCCGCCGGGGCAGATCGCCGCCCCGTCGGTCGTTCCGTCGCTCTTCTTCCAGGCGACCACCCGCCCGCCGGCGTCGACGGCGGCCAGGCGGTTGCCGCCGAACCGCCCGGCGACCACCGCGACGGGTTCGCCGGCCGTCGCCGCGGGAAGGCCGCGGACTGCGGTCAGGGTGGCGCCGACTTCCATCTGGCGGCAGTAGTTGTCCCACCCCCAGGACGCGTCCTCGTCCCCGCGCATCGTGACCGCGAGCGTCTGGCCGATGCTCCCGCCGAGATCGCACCCGTCCCCCTCGGACTCCACGATCCGGTCCGGCAGTGGACGGTTGGACGTCTCCACCTGGTAGGTGACCTCGAAGTTGCGCCGAGCGACGACGGTGAGCACGGCGATGGTGTGACCCGCCCTCACTTCCTCGGTGGGTTGGGGAATGGGACAACTGCAGGCCGCCGCGGGCTCGGCCAGCCAGGTCAGCGGTACGGTCAGTGCGGCGGCGAGGGCGAGCGCCGTACGGCGGATCACCGGCGCCGCTCGCGTGCGCGGGCGAACCCGAGCCCACCGACGACGACGGCTAGGCCGGCGAAGACGGCCGGAGTCGCGCCCGCCGTCGAGATCGGGGCTACCGCCTCGGGCGGAGCAGCGTCCAGCGGCGCCAGGCTCCACGCTCCGGCGAGCCACGGGTTGTCGACCGTGCGGAGTCGGTCGCCGTGGGCGACGACGAGCCGACCCTGGCCGAAGGTCACCGGGCGGTCCTCAAGGCTGGCCAATCCACTGCCCGTACCGGCGGGGTGGGTCTCGAGCAGCCGAAGGCCTGCGTCGCGCACCTCCAGAGTGCCCGCCCGGTAGTCGTAGGCGCTGTTCACGTGCCCGGTGCGGACGAGCAGACGCCCGTCGCGGGTCCAGGCGATCGACTCCGCATGCCGGTCGGGGTGCACGCGGGCCAGTTCGGCGCCGGAGCGGGGATCGAAGACGACGACGGTGTTGGGCGCCATCCGGCCCCAGCCCGGGACGTCGTCGAACTCGTGCGGGCCCGGGACGGTCAGCACCGCTGCGGCGAGGGACTGATCGGGAGCGATCGCGAGGCGATGGACCGACGTCGCGCCGGCGAACTCCGCGACCTCGCGCGCGTTCCCGTCGGGGGAGACGTGGACGAGGTGGGAGCGGGCCGGCTCCGAGCGGTCGGTCGTCCAGTCCAGGAAGCCGTCGAAGTCGACGGGGTAGTCGCCTGCGTCGTAGCCGAGCGGCCTGTCGGTCGAATCGGTCTGCGAGACCGTCACCAGCCTGCTCGTGCCGTGCGGCGAATCGTCCTCGACGATCGCCTGGACTTCGCGGCCGTCCGGGTCGGTGCACCGCAGGCCGCGGACCCAGCCGCGGCCGAACGCCGTCGAATCCAGGGTGGCGCGGACGTCGAGGGTGGCCGCGTCGTGGACGGTCAGTTCGCGGTCGGCCGAGTTCGGATCGGGGTAGGCGTGCGCGACGACGGTCCGCCCGCCGGGGCACACGGCGAGATTGACCGCCTCGCCCGGGCGTCGATCCCAGGCAACGACCTCGCCGCGCGAGTCGATCGCGGCGAGGCGGCTGCCGCCGAAGCGACCGGCGAGCACCGCCGCGACCGGTTCGGTCGAGGTGGCCTGCGGCGCCCCGTTGAACCGGTCCAGGGTGGTGCCGAGGTCGGTCTTCGAACAGGTTGCGGCGATCCACCTGCCCTCGACCCGCTCGACGACCACCGCCGCGACGCCGTCGTAGGGAAGCTCGGCATGCCCGGCGACGGACGCTGGCAGTCGGCCGCCCTCGCGCCGTTCGACGCGGAACGCGCGCTCTCCGCCGTCGGTGTCCGTGCGGGTCACGACGGCCAGCACCGAGCCCGACGCGAGCTTTCGCTCCACGTCCACCGGCGCGCACGAGAACGCCGACGCCGGGGACCCGAGCCAGGCGACCGGAGCGGCCAACGCCATGGCGGCCACGAGCGCGATCCGTCGCATCACGCCTCCCTGGACCGAAGCCCTGCAACGCCGAGCCCCACGACGACGAGCCCCAACCCCGCGAGTACCCACGGGAGTTGGTCGTCGGTGGATGTCGAGCGGCCGTCGAACTCTGGCCCGCGGAGCGGCGTCACATAGGTGGCGCCGACCAGCCACAGGTTGTCGACGGAGCGGGGCGTGCGGTCGGGTCCCGTGAGGGTGAGGCGGGCTCGGGAGAACAGCGCGGCACTGTCGCCGATCGAGGCCAGGAAGCCCGGAGAACCGGGGGTGATCGGCCGAATGCCCAGCGTACGAAGTCCGCGGTCGAGAACCTCGACGGAACGTCCCTCGTCCCCACCGCTCGTGGCGACCAGCAGTTCGCCGGCCGCGGTCCAGGCCAGCCCCGTCGGGAGGCCCGCCGGACTCGGCCGAGCCTGGGCTCCCGTCGGACTCGCCCACGCGAGGACCGCGCCGGTGCGGGCGTCGAGCGTGACAACCGTCCCGGGCGGAGTCGGGGCGTCTGCCCCTTCCTCCTCCAGGGCGCCGTAGCGCTCCGCCACGAGGGCGGCGAGCGTTCGCCCGTCCGGGCTCAGCACGATCTGGCCGAGCCGCGGGAACCGTTGGTGGAGCGTGCTCGCCTGCCCGCCGGCCGACACCCGGATCAGCGAGGCTTCGGGGCCGTCGCCGGCGGTCTGCGCGAAGAAGCCCCGGGAGTCCGCCACGGCCCCGACGAGTCCCTGTGCGATCGGCACGCGCCGCGTGGCGCGCTCGGTGAGGGTGTAGAGCGCGCTGCCGCCGCGACCGTCGTAGCCAGTGCCGCCGAGCACCTGGGCGGAGGTTCCCTCGGGGTCGAGGCAGCGCATCGCGTCTCCTACCGAGAGATCGGCGGGAAGGGCGAGCGTGCGCACGAGGCGCAGGGTCGCTGCGTCGTGGACGGTCACCTCGGATCTTCCGTAGGACTCGCCGGTGGTGAACGGGGAGTTCAGATCGAACGGGTCGTGGGGGATGTAGGCGCTGGCGACGAGGGTCCGCCCGCCCGGACAGACGGCCACCGCGCCGACGTAGCCCGGCCGGCGGTCCCACGCGACGACGCCTCCGCGTTCGTCCACGGTCGCGAGCCGGCTGCCGCCGTACTGTCCAGCGATCACCGCCACCGGCGCTTCGCGGGAAGTGGCACTCGGTGCCCCGAGTACCCGATCGAGCGCCGGGCCCGTGTCGAAGTTCGCGCAGCCTTCGGCGAGGATGCGCTTGCCTTCTCTCCGCAGGTAGAGCGGGCTGGTCTGCAGCGGCAGGGTGTCGAATGCGCAGACGTTGTTGGATTCGATGTGCACCTCGCCGCCTACACCCAGGTCCGGCCCAACCGAGCGCTCGATGCGAAAGGTCTCGCGTTCGCCGCCGTAGAAGTTCAGATCGGTGCGGGTCACCAGGGCCAGCGTCCAGCCCTCTCGGAGTCCGTGCTCGATGTCGGAGACGTGGCACGAGCACGCCTGTGCCGTGGGCGCGAACCAGGTGGTCGGCGCGGCGAGGGCAAGGGCCACCGTCAGCGCCGCGCGCCGACGCATCACGCCCGCCCCCCGCGTCGTGCGCCCAGGGCCAACGCCAGCGACGTGAGCCCCAAAGCACCCAGCACGTAGGGAATCTGACGGTCCGTCGAGGCCGAGTCGTTCGATGCCGTGTCCAGGAGCGACACGACGTGCGTGGTCGGCGCGAGCCAGAGATTCTCGACCACCTCGGTTCGACCCTGCGCGCGGGTCAGGGACAGGCGGGTCTTGCCGTAGCCGACCGCCACCTCGCCGACGGCGGCGAGAAGCCCGGGGGCGGCTGGGCGACTTCCGACCGGCCGCAGGTTCCGGTCGAGAGCCTGCACCGTTCCCTGCCGGTACGGGGCCTCGGCGTTGAGGTGGCCGATGCGCACCAGGAGTCGATTGCCGCCGGTCCACGCCAGGGCATCCGCCGTCGAGGCGGGCGTCCAGGAGGCGAGCGTCCCGCCGTCGCTCGCGTCGAACGACATCACCGATCCAGCTCCGGCGGCTGGGGAATCGGTGGCGGCGATGCCCGCGAGCGTCCGTCCGTCCGGGCTCAGCGCGAGCAGCCCTATGCGCGGAAAGTCCGTGCGGAGAACCCGCACCGCACCGGTCGGTTCGATGCGGACGAGGGAACGCCCGTCGGCGGTGGCGCCGAGGAAGCCCTCGCGGCCGGCGATCGGGGCGGACAGCCGCGTCGCGACCGGCACGAAGGAGGTCGAGTCCTCGGTGACCGAGAACAGCAGGCTGCCACCGCCCGCCCCGTCGCCGAGGACCAACACCTGCGCGCGGGTGCCGCCGGCGTCGACGCATCGCAGACCCTGCAGCGTTCGAAGGTTGGCGGGCAACGCCAGGGTGCGGACCAGCCCGAGGCTGCGGGCGTCCCGGACGGTCAGCACGTCGTCGGCGTGCAGGGTGTCGTAGGACAGCACCGTCCGCCCGCCGGGACAGGCGGTCAGATTGCCGATGCGACCGGAGGTCCGGTCCCACGCCACCGCCTCGCCGCGGGAGTCGATGGCAACGAGGCCGCTGGTGCCGAACCGGCCGGCGAGGACCGCGACGGGCTCGGCGGTGGAGGTGGCGGGAGCCTCGCCGGCGATGACCTGGAGGGCGTCGCCGATGTCCGCGTCGCGGCAACCCGCGGCGGACCAGCCCTTCTTCTCCGGGTACGGCGAGACGGCCTTGACGCCCTGAAACGGGACGTAGCCGCACCCGCTGGCCGCGGCCCGGCCGGTCAGCACGGCGGGGAGCGCGGGCGGGGGCGTGCGGAGCGGTTTGCGGTCGGAGCCGCGCGTCGGGCCGGCCGAGCGGTCGACTCGAAGCTCGAGGCCGTCGCCGCCGTCGTTGGTCTGGGTGAGCACGGCCAGCGCCCGTCCGGCCCGACGCTCGTTGTCGAGGAAGGGATCGGGCCCGCTGCTGCACGAGCACGCCTGTGCCGGGCCCGCGAACAGGGCGAGCGGCGCGGACAGGGCCAGCGCCGCGGTCAGCGCCAGGCGGCGGTGAACGCGAATGATGCTCACTCGGCGAGTGTGCGGCTCCGGACGCCGAAAAGCAGCGGGTCCACCGTGTCCGGTTTGCCGCCTAGGTCCAGGAGGTGCCCGCGCCGTCGCCCTCGACGGACTTGCGCTGCGTCGGGATCAGCGGACGAGACCGTTGCGCGGGAATCAGCGGGCGGGGCTGCATCGGTGCGACCTCCACGGGGCGGGCGAGGCGAACACAGAAAGTTTCGGAGTGCTCCCGCCGGGCCTTGAGGGGGTGGAGTGCTTGTCCCGAAACGTCCGAATTGCCCGGAGGTGCCGACGGGCGAGAGGGTAATTTCGGGGTACGGCCGAATCGCGACGCCCAACGACACTGGGGTGTCGCGATCGACGGACTGGACCCCCGTTGCCGGTCGAAAACGGTGCCGCCCCGTCGCGCTCTGTGGAGCGACGGGGCGGCACCGACGGTTCGGGGGCGAGTCAGAGGCGCAGGAACTCCACCGAGATGCGGCCGTCCTGTTCGGCGACCGTGGCCCGCACCGGGCAGATCAGCTCGATCAGGCCGACCAGGGCGCGCACGTAGGCGTCGCGGTCCACGGGCCGCCCGCGATGGGCCATGCCGATGCCGACGGCCATGAGCTGGTCGGTGTGCACGGCCAGGCGGTCGCTGGGAACGAACGGGGCGACCATCGCCGAGATGAGCTCGTCGGCGGCCTTGTCTATGCGGGCCTGGGCCTCGGCGATCACGGCGTTGCTGTGCCCCCAGGCGCGCAGCGCGGCCTCGGCCTCGTGGGCCATGTTCGCCACCGCGGAGATGATCATTCCCATACGACGCAGGGGATCCGGCTCGCGGCCGAAGTCGTCGAGCAGCGTCTGCCAGGCGTACTCCCAGTACGCGACGAACGCCTCGACGAACTCGGGCATCGAGTAGAAGTGGTAGTAGAACGAGCCCTTGGTCACGCCGAGGCGGTCGCACATGTTGGTGGCGGTGACGCCGTCGGGGCCGGCCTCGGCCAGGATGTCGAACGCGGCCTGGAAGTAGGACTCCGAACTCATCCGCGGGGTTGCAGGCTTGCGGCGGTGGGCCGCGGGGCGGGCGGGCATGCGGCCCGGTTCGACGAGGAGACGCTGCGGCGGGTGCTGCTTGGCTGCGGGCACTGTCTGGCTACCACCCTTTCTTGCGCGAGGCGACGCGAGGGTTAGTGGAACGTTGTTCCACAGGCAGTGTAAGCCCGGTGCGGTATTTCGGGGCGACATTAAATACCTAATGGTATGCAAGACGTACCGTATGTCATTCTGCGCATCCGGAAATTTGTCGCGCTTAACGCGTAACGCAATCGACATGAGGGGCGATTCTGGCGTTGTAGACGAAAACGCGGCGCCCCACGAGGGCCCGAGTCCCGACTTCGGCGAACGGTAGAAAATGACTAACTTCCGCAGCTACAAGCGCCTGGCCTCGCTCGCCGGCGCCACCGGTGCCCTGCTCATGGTCGGCACCGCCCTTCCGGGCGCGGCCACCGCAGCCACCAGCAAGTTCGACTTCACCGAGTCCAGTTACATCCTGACCCTGCGTTCGGGCGGTCTCGAGCCCTACGCGTTCATCCCGCGGGACCTGCCGATCGACGTTGGCCATTCCTACGTAGACCTGATCCACGACATTGGTCAGGAGAGGGGCCGCTGCGAGGTTCTCGGCGCCGGCTACTGGCTGGGCGGCGAGCTCGAGGAGGGCGTGCTCGGCGCCGGTGCGGCTCCGCCGGACGCCGGCGATGTCTCCGGCGGGTACCGCAACCCGACCCTCACGCGCGACGTAGCCCCGAACCTCTCCCCGGGCGAGAACCAGTCCGCGCGCGATCCGGGCGTCCGCAACTACTTCCCGCCCGGCAACGAGATCGTCGACATCCCGTCGAACGGCAACGGGCCGAAGTGGCAGGCCAAATGCGACAGCGACGCCAAGGGTTCGGCTACTGGCGACGTGGTCAACGTCGGCGGTTTCCAGGTTGTCGGCTCGACCGCGCAGGCCGAGGTCGACAAGACCACCGGTGTCTACACCGGCACCAGCCGCGCCTACGTCTTCGGTCTCGAGGGCGCCTCGGGCTTCGACAGCGCCTCCTCGTTCATGCAGGTCGTCAACAAGCCGAACGCCAAGCCGACGATCACCTACCGCATGAGCTACTTCAACTCCGGCGACAACAAGACCAAGAGCGGCATTACGTTTGGAGGCAGCGACATCCCGGTCGAGGACTTCGCCAAGGCCTTCAACGACGGAGCCAAAGCCTTCTCGGATGCGGCAGCCCCTGTCGGCCCGTTCGGTGCCGGGACGTTGACCCCCGAGGTCGGCGTCAGCACCGACGGTGGTCGCTACTCCATCACCATTTCCGCCGGTCATGGCGTCACTGGCCTGACGGCTCGCGAGGGAACAGCTGGTGGCCGGCAGGGCATGCGTATCGGCTCCGTGACGTTCACTGGAGTGTATGGCAACGCGTGATCTTTCCGGCGCCTGCGACATGGCGCCGCTGGTATTCGGAAGTTCGCACCCGGTCTGACGATACGTCAGGCCGGGTGCGTTTCTGAATTCAGGGCGCGAAGCCGCGCACCATGGTTTCGAGCATCGTGGTGTAGGCGAGTTCGGCGTCGTCGGTCAGCACGAGGTCCGCCAACTCCAGGGCCACGGCTCCGTGCGCGGCGTTCCACATGACCTGGCCGACCAGCGTCAGGTCGTCCTTGCGCAGCGCGCCCGCGGCCATCGCGTAGTCGACGATGTCCAGGAACTCTCCGAACGCCGCCAACGAGTGGTTCGCGACCTCCGGGGACCCCAAACCGAGGCGGGCGAGGAAAATCGCCTGGTAGTGGGCCGGGTTCGCAAGGGCCCAGTCCCGGTAGCGCAGACCGCTGTTGCGCAGCCGCTCGTACGGATCGGTCTCGCCGCGGTGGCGAACGGAGGACCGGAAGTCGGAGATCGTGCGGATCAGCAGCGCATCGACGAATGCGTCCTTGCTGCCGAAGCGGTTGTAGACGCCCATCGGCGCCACCCCGGCCTCGGTCGCGACCGCGCGCACGGTGATGCCGGCCAGGCCCTCGCGGCGCAGCACCTCGTCCGCGGCGTCGATCAACAGCGTCTCGACGTCCCTGCTGGGGGTACGCGGACGCTGCAGCGAGGGGTCGGTGCGCGGGGCGCGGGCGCTGTCCATCGAGCCCACTGTGCCGCAGAATCGCGGCGACCGCTGCCCCCGAATCGCGGTACGGAACCGTTCTCGACGCCTGGCGCGTTGTGGAACGTCGTGCTACAAAATCTGCATGGAACGGACATGAGCACGTTCGAGCAGGCCGCGTCCCCGGTGGCACCCGCGGCGAAGCGTCCGCGGCGCCGCCCGTCCCGTCGCGTCGTCCTGATCGGCTCGCTCGCCGCGGCCGTGGTCCTCGTGCCGGCCGCAGACGTGGTCGCGCGTCAGGTCGCCGAACGGGCCGTCGCCGGCGGAATGCAGGACCAGTTCGCCAGTGCAGAGCGCCCCGACGTCTCGCTCGGCGGCACGCCGTTCATCCCGCAGCTGTTCACCCGCGAGCTCTCCAGCGTCACCTTCGACGTCGTGGGCGCCACGGCGTGCAAGGTCCGGATGGACCGCATGCACGCCGAGCTGACCGGCGTGAAGCGCTCGGGAGACGGCGTGCAGGCCAAGACGGTCAAGGGCGACGTGCTGCTGCGCTACGACGACCTCAACGCCTCCATCGCGCCGTTGCAGCTGTCCGGCAGCGGCGACGGGCGCGTCGCGATCGCCGCCGGCGGGTCCTTCCTGGGAGCACGGGCCAGCGGGCTGCCGCGCATCGAGAGCGGCCACCTCGTCATCGAGCCCGAGGGCCTGACCGCCACCCTCGGCGGAGCGACCGTGATCGACGGCAACCTCGGGGCCCTGCCCGAGATCCGCATCCCGCTGCGAGACGTCCCCACCAACCTGAACCTGCGCCTCACGCCCAACGCCGACGGCCTGGCCCTGGCCTTCGACGGCACCGACGTACGGGTCGACGACACCGGCGGCACCTGTCGGTCCTAGCTGGGTAGTTTGAACGCGTGCCCGAACTTCCCGAGGTGGAGGCCCTACGGCGGCTGCTGACCGAGCGCGCCGTCGGCCGTCCGGTGTCCCGGATCGACGTCGCCGCGTTCAGCGTGCTGAAGACCTACGATCCACCCGTCGCCGCCGCCGCCGGGCTGTTCGTCTCCGGCATCGCCCGCCACGGCAAGTTCCTCGACGTCGAAATCGGCGGCGACGCACCGGGTTCGGCGCCCATCCACCTCGTGACCCACCTTGCGCGCGCCGGCTGGCTGCAGTGGCGGGACAACCTCCCCGCGCAGGCGCCCAAACCGGGCAAGGGACCGTTGGCGCTGCGGGTGCACCTCGGCGAACGCGACGGCGATCCGGCCGACTCCGCGTTCGGGTTCGACCTCACCGAGGCCGGCACCAAGAAAAGCCTGGCCGTCTACTGCGTCCGCTCCCCGGCCGAGGTTCCCGGCATAGCTCGGCTCGGCCCGGATCCGCTGCACCCCGACTTCGCCGCCGCCGACCTCGGTGCGTTGCTCGCCGCCGCGGGCCGCGCGCAGCTCAAGGGCGTCCTGCGGGACCAGTCCGTACTCGCCGGGATCGGAAACGCCTACTCCGACGAGGTTCTGCACGTCGCACGGCTCTCCCCGTTCAAGCCGGCGAACAGCCTCGGCCAGGACGAGGTCGCGGCCCTGCACGCGATCATCCGAGACACCCTCGGCGAGGCGATCGGCCGCGCGGAGGGCCTGGCCACCAAGGACCTGAAGGCGGAGAAGAAGGCGGGGCTGCGGGTCCACGGCCGCGCCGGAGCGCCGTGTCCGGTCTGCGGCGACGTCGTCCGCGAGGTGTCCTTCGCCGACTCCGCCCTGCAGTACTGCGCCACCTGTCAGACCGGCGGCAAGCCGCTCGCGGACCGCCGCATGTCCAAGCTGCTGAAGTAGTCGCACCCGAAGACGCTCGAAGGGCCGCCACCGAAGAGCCGACCGTCGAGCCGGGGAGCGGAGAAGGCCGTCGCGGCCCCCGCGCCCAGTACCCCGGGGGGGGCGGGGGGGGGGGGGGGGGCGGTGACCCCC
>JBQTIB010000021.1:0-9229 GCA_052389435.1 Sporichthyaceae bacterium
GCCGCGCACCGCGGGGGCCGATCGTCACGCCCGTCGACCTCCCGGCGGTGTTCGCTCGCTGAGCGCGGCCGCGGCGGCGCGGGGCCCGGTGGGGCGGGCTCTGCGCAGCCCCGACGTTCAGCCCGTGAACGGAGTCGCGTCCACGATGGTGACCTTCACCGAAGCGCCACTGGGCAGGGTGTAGGAGGCGGTTTCGCCCTTGCGCTTGCCGAGAACGGCCGCCCCGAGGGGGGACCGCTCGGAGTAGGCGTCCATGTCGTCGGGCTTGACCTCGCGGGATCCCAACAGGAACTTCTCCTCGTCGCCATCGCCGAAGCTGACGGTGACAACCATGCCGAGCCCCACGACGCCGTCGTCGGCCGGCGCCTCGCCCACCTGGGCGTTCTGCAGCAGCACGGTCAACTGACGGATGCGGGCCTCCTGCTTGCCCTGCTCGTCCTTGGCGGCGTGGTAGCCGCCGTTCTCCTTCAGGTCGCCCTCTTCGCGCGCGGCCTCGATCTTCTTCGCCAGTTCGTGCCGGCCCGGTCCGGAGAGCTGGTCCAGTTCCGACTGCAGGCGGTCGAACGCCTCCTGGGTCAACCAGGTGACGGGGCCGGTCGGTGTCTGGCTCATGTGCGGCTCTCCTCCGTGCGACTCGATCGGCTCACGGCGCCCTGTGGCGCTCGACTCAGGTAGCGATGCGTGATCGAGGCAAGCCCGTAGGGTAACAACCGACCGCTGTGCCGCCCAAGCGACGCAACGTCGGAACACACGGGTGCTCCGGGGGGTTGGGACCTGTGCGCGGTACGACGCGGGGTCGGACGCTGGAACGCGGTTCCAGAGCGTGCAGAGCGGAGGGACGGTGGCGGTGCCTGCCGATTTGAGGTTGATGGCGGTGCACGCACACCCGGACGACGAGTCCAGCAAGGGTGCGGCAACCATGGCGATGTACGCCCGGGCGGGCGTCGAGGTGCTGGTCGTGACCTGTACCGGGGGCGAGCGAGGATCGGTGCTCAACCCCAGGCTCGCCGACGACCCGCAGGTCGCGGCGAACATCCACGCCATCCGGGCGGCCGAGATGGACGCCGCCCGGGAGATCCTCGGCGTGCAGCAGGCCTGGCTCGGCTTCGTCGACTCCGGTCTACCGGAGGGCGACCCGCTGCCGCCGCTGCCGGAGGACTGCTTCGCGGTGACCCCGGTCGAGGTGGCCGCCGGCGCGCTGGTGAAGGTGATCCGCGAGTTCAAGCCGCACGTGATCACCACCTACGACGAGAACGGCGGATACCCGCACCCCGACCACATCCAGACGCACAAGATTTCGGTGGCCGCGTTCGAGGCCGCGGGCGACCCCGAGCGCTACCCCGACGCGGGCGACCCCTGGCAGCCCATGAAGCTCTACTACGACGTCACCTTCTCCAAGGAGCGCACGATCGCCCTGCACGAGGCGATGCTGGCCCGCGGGCTCGAATCGCCCTACGCGCAGTGGCTCGACCGCTGGAAGGACCGGGATCCGCGCAACGTCACCACCCGCGTGCCGTGCGGGGAGTACTTTCCGCTGCGGGACGCGGCGTTGATCGCGCACGCCACCCAGGTGGACCCCGACGGCTTCTGGTTCAAGGTCCCGATGGACCTGCAGCGCGAGGTCTGGGGAACCGAGGACTTCGAGTTGGCGCGCTCCCTGGTGGACACCGCCCTGCCCGAGGACGACCTGTTCGCCGGCATCCGCGAATCGGTACCCGCGTGAGCGCCGTGTCGGGCCGGGCCCAACTGGAGCCGCCCACGCCCACCCCCACCGCGTCGTCCGCGCTCTCTCCCGGCGCGGACCTCGGCGCCGGCCTCGACCCGCTCGCCGCCGCGACGCCGACCGGGTCCGCGACGCCGACCGTTTCGCCGTCGCCGACCGTCTCCTCGGTGCCGGCCTCCTCGGTGCCGGCGCCCGTGCCGGCTTCGACGACGACCTCGTCGCCGACTGCGATTCCGGTCGACTCCAGCAAGGTGGAGGCCGGGGTCATCGGGTTGATCTTCTTCGTCGTCATGGGAGCGGTGGTGGTGGCACTGGTGATGTCGATGCGCAAACATCTCAACCGGGTCGACGTCAACCGGCACGCTCGAAGCCGGGCCCCGCAGCCGCCGACTCCGGGAACCGGACCGGGGGGCACCGTCTGAGGTGTCGAATCGTCTCGCGGACGCAACGAGCCCCTACCTGATCGGCCACCGGGACGACCCGGTGGACTGGTGGCCGTGGTCGCCCGAGGCGTTCGCGGAGGCTCGTCGGCGCAACGTGCCGATGCTCATCTCGATCGGCTATGCGGCCTCGCGCTGGTGTCGGCTCATGGCGGCCGAGTCGTTCCGCGACCCCGCGACGGCGTCGATCGTCAACGCGAAGTTCGTGAGCGTGTTGGTGGACCGCGAGGAGCGGCCCGACGTCGATGCGGTCTACCTGGAGGCGACCCAGGCAGCCACGGGCCGCGGCGGCTGGCCGATGACCGTGTTCGCCACCGCCGCGGGCGAGCCGTTCCGCTGCGGCACGTACTTTCCCGCACGCGCCGAGCCGGGTCGGCCGGCCTTCCGTGCAGTCCTGGAGGAGGTCGCGCTGGAATGGGCGAAGGACCGCTTAGGGCTGGAAAACGAGGCGATGCTGCGGGTTGCCGAACTCGCCGACGGCTCCCGGCTCGCGACGCTCGGCGAGGCGCCGGACGAGGCTCTGCTGGCCAGGGTGCTGACGGTGCTGTGCGCGCACGAGGACACCCGACACGGCGGGTTCGGCGGTACCCCCAAGTTTCCACTCTCGGGCACGTTGATGTTCCTGCTGCGCCACTACGCGCGCACCGGGGCGCGCACCGCGCTCGGTCTTGCCGAACGGGCGTGCGAGGCGATGGCCCGGGGCGGGGTGTACGACCAACTCGCCGGCGGCTTCGCCCGGTACGCCGTCGACCAGGCGTGGGCGGTGCCCCAACTGGAGAAGACGCTGTACGACAACGCCCTGCTGCTGCGGGTCTACGCCGCCTGGTGGAAGGTCGCCGGTTCGGACCTGGGGCGTCGGATCGCGAACGAGACGGCGGACTGGATGCTGCGCGACCTCTGGACCCCGCGCGGCGGCTTCGCCTCCACCCTCGCCGACACCGAGGCCTACTACCTGTGGACCCGCGATCAGATCCTGGAAGCCCTCGGCGGCTCCGACGGATCCTGGGCCGCCCTCTGCGCCGGCGTGACCGCGACCGGCACGTTCGGGCCGGGGCTCTCGGTGCCGCGGCGTCGGTTCGAACCCGACGACCCCGACCGCTGGGCCGCCGCCCGCGACAGCCTGCTCGCCGTGCGCTCGCGGCGCGAGGGTGCGATGCGCGAGGAGAAGGTCGTCGCCGCGTGGAACGGCCTGGCGATCACCGCCCTCGTCGAGGCCGGCGAGGCGCTCGGGCGCCCCGCCCTCGTGCAGGCCGCCGCGGCCACGGCGCGTTGTATTGCAGACCTGCACACGGTGGCGGCCGCCGACGGAGATCGACTGCTGCGCTCCTCGTGGGACGGCCGCTGCGCGCCCCACCAGGGCGTGCTCGAGGACTACGGGGACGTCGCCGAGGGTTTCCTCGCCCTGCACGCCGTGACCGGCGAAGGGGAGTGGGTCGACCGCGCCGGGCGTCTGCTGGCCACCGTGCTCGCGCAGTTCTCCGACGGGTACGGCGGGTTCTACGACACCGCCGCCGACGCCGAGGAACTCGTGCTGCGCCCGCGGGACTGGGCCGACACCCCGACGCCTTCGGGTTCCTCGGCGGTGGCCGCGGCCCTCGCCGGCTACGCCGCGGCCACCGGTTCGGCCGTGCACCGCCGTGCGGCGGAGGCGGCTCTTGCAACGACGGCGGCCAAGGCCGTCAAGGCGGCCACCGGCGTCGGGTGGGGGCTCGCCGTCGCCGAATCGCTGCTGGCCGACCCACCGCGAAACTGACGCAACGTCAGAGGTAGGTGTAGGCCGTAATCGAGACCGCGACGTAGTGCACGATCCAGCCGATCACCGTGCACAGGTGGAACACCTCGTGGAACCCGAACCACCGGGGCGACGGGTTGGGCCAGCGGATGCCGTAGATCAGGCCGCCGATCGAGTAGAAGACCCCGCCGACCACCAGCAGCACGAACGCGGCGATGCCGGCGTTGCGAATCAGGTCCGGGAGGAAGAAGACGGCGGTCCATCCGAGCGCCAGGTAGACCGGCGCGGACAACCACCGGGCGGCGTGGATCCAGATGCTGCGCAGGGTGACGCCCAACGCGGCCCCGGTCCACACGATCCAGAGCATCGCCGAGCCGTGGTCGTTCTCGAGGTCGAGCATCGCGAACGGGGTGTAGGACCCGGCGATGATCAGGAAGATGTTCGCGTGGTCGAGGCGCTTGAGGAGTTCGTGGGTGCGCGGACTCCAGGTGCCGCGGTGGTAGAGGGCGCTGACCCCGAACAGCAGCGAGGCGCTCGCGGCGAAGATCGCGCACGCGACGGTTGCCCGGGTGTTGGGTGCCACGACGACCAGCACGATCCCGGCCACCACGGAGGCTGGGAAGGCTCCCAGGTGAAGCCACCCGCGGAGCTTGGGCTTGATGACCTCGGCGAGTGCCTCGGCGCGATCGGCCAGTGCGTGCACATGGCCGGCGACCGTGTCGTGTCGTTCGTTCTCCACCGCCGCCATGGTCTCCCGTTCAGTGCCCGACGCCAAGGTTACGGTACCGTAGGTTTGCGCATCGGCGAAGCCTCGGGGGAGGCGGCGGTATCGTCTGCGGCGTGGCCGATTCCCGCCCGGTGCCGCGTGCCCGCCAGCGCGCCCGCGCCCAGGTCAAGGAAGTGCTCTACCGGGCCTACGAGCGCCGGCTTGCGGGCAGGTTGGCGGCCGAGCGTGCGCCGCGGCACGTCGGGGTCATCCTCGACGGCAACCGGCGCTGGGCCAAGGCCACCGGCGGGCGCCCGGAGCAGGGTCATCAGGCCGGCGCGGACAAGATCCACGAACTGCTCGGCTGGTGCGCCGAGAGCGGGGTGGAGGTCGTCACGCTGTGGCTGCTGTCCACCGACAACCTGTCCCGCCCCGCCGAGGAACTCCAGCCCCTGCTGCGGATCATCGAGCGCACCGTGGAGGAGTTGACGGGCGCCGGTTGGCGGGTCAATCCCGTCGGTGCCATCGACCTGCTGCCGCCGGAGACCGCGCGGGTGCTCAAGGCCGCGGCGGACGACACGGCAGGTCGCCCCGGCCTGGTCGTGAACGTCGCGGTGGGGTACGGCGGACGGCGCGAGATCGCCGACGCCGTCCGGTCTCTGCTCCACGAGCAGGCGGCGCTGGGGCGCTCCATCGAACAGTTGGCCGAGGTCCTCGACGTCGAACACATCGCCGAGCACCTCTACACCCGTGGGCAGCCGGATCCGGACCTCGTCATCCGCACGTCGGGCGAACAGCGATTGTCCGGATTTCTCCTCTGGCAGAGCGCACACTCGGAGTTTCACTTCTGCGAGGCCTACTGGCCGGACTTCCGGCGGGTGGACTTCCTGCGTGCGCTGCGCGATTACGCGCGTCGCGATCGACGGTTCGGAGGTTGAGGGTGCGTCGAGAGGTTCTTCGCCTGGTGGGCGCGGCAGCGGGTTTCGGGGTGGTCGCGGGCGCCGTGCTCCTCGCCGCCCCGACCTCCTCCCGCGCCGCCGCGGGAGTGTTCCTGTGGACCAACGGTGGCGGCCTGGTCACCCCGGTGGTCGCGGGCGCCAACGAGAAGTGCATCGACACCTTCGGCGCCGTCAAGGCGCAGAACTTCACCGATTCCGACGCCGTTCTCTCCAAGGACGGCCTGTGTTCGGACTTCCTCGTCGCCGTCGGGCCGGGGGAGAGCTACGAGGGTCCCTACGGCTCCGTGGGCTTCACGCCGCCGGGCGCCACCGACGAGTGAAACCCCTGTGACACAAGTGAAATCTCATTTTGGGCACGGGTGTCCCATCCGTCCGTAATGCGCATCCACCGTTCGGTCACATGTGGCGTGGCTGACTGAAAGCGGACGTTCTGCGAGTTACCTTCGGGAGTATCGGGAGGCAATCCTGTCTCTCGACCGGGAGGCCCTCGTTGCCCACGAAGCAGCGGCTCTCACTCCACTCGTTGGAGATGAGGGGAGGGCCGGTACTGGGCCCTCGAGGCCGAGTCCGGCTCCACCGCATCCGCCGGCCGCATGGCGATCTGCAGCGCACGCCTTTCGCGCTGTCCGATCGACAGGCGCGGCGCGACGGAACGATCCACGCAGGTCGCCGTACCGCGCGCCTGCTCGGAGCGCATCGTGGCCAACGCCAGTCGTCGTCGCCCGCCCCGGGACACCCGTCGCACCTACGTCCTGGACACCAGCGTTCTGCTCTCCGACCCCCGGGCGATGACCCGGTTCGCTGAGCACGAGGTCGTCATCCCGATCGTCGTCATCACCGAACTCGAGGCCAAACGGCACCACCCCGAGCTGGGCTACTTCGCCCGCTCCGCGCTGCGCATGCTCGACGAGATGCGCGTCGAACACGGCCGTCTCGACGCGCCGCTGCAGATCAACGAGCAGGGCGGCACGCTTATCGTCGAGCTCAACCACACCGACGTCGACGTCCTGCCGCAGGGCTTCCGACTCGGGGACAACGACACCCGCATCCTCGCGGTGGCGCGCAACTTCGCCGCCGAGGGCCGCGAGGTCACCCTGGTCTCCAAGGACCTGCCGATGCGGGTCAAGGCCTCCGCGGTCGGCCTGTTCGCGGAGGAGTACCACGCGGACCTGCCGGTCGAGGCGGGCTGGACCGGCATGACCGAGATGACCGTCGCGGCGGACGTGATCGACTCCCTCTACGAGGGCGAGCCGCTCGAACTCGACGAGGCGTCGGCGATGCCGTGTCACACGGGTCTGGTGCTGCTCTCGGACCGCGGCAGCGCGCTGGGGCGCATCATGCCGGACAAGTCGATCCGCCTGATCAAGGGCGACCGCGACGCGTTCGGGCTGCGCGGCCGCAGCGCCGAGCAGCGCATCGCGCTCGACCTGCTGCTCGACCCCGACGTGGGCATCGTGTCGATCGGCGGCCGCGCCGGTACCGGCAAGTCCGCCCTCGCACTGTGCGCCGGGCTCGAGGCCGTCATGGAGCGACGCCAGCACCGCAAGGTCGTCGTGTTCCGCCCGCTCTACGCCGTCGGCGGTCAGGAGCTCGGCTATCTGCCGGGCTCGGAGTCCGAGAAGATGGGCCCGTGGGCCCAGGCGGTCTTCGACACCCTCGGCGCCCTGGTCGCGCCGGAGGTCGTCGAGGAGATCATGGCGCGCGGGATGCTCGAAGTCCTTCCCCTGACGCACATCCGCGGCCGCTCGCTGCACGACGCGTGCGTGATCGTCGACGAGGCGCAGTCCCTCGAGCGCAACGTGCTCCTCACGGTGCTGTCGCGCATCGGCGCCAACTCGCGGGTCGTGCTCACCCACGACGTCGCCCAGCGCGACAACCTGCGCGTCGGCCGCCACGACGGCGTGGTGGCCGTCGTCGAGACGCTGAAGGGTCACCCGCTGTTCGCCCACGTCACCCTCACCCGCTCCGAGCGCTCCGCGATCGCCGCGCTCGTGACGGAGATGCTGGAGCCGGTCATCGACTCCTGACCCCCAGTCAGAAATGCAACGTCCGACCGAGCGAGGCCCATGGGCCAAGATCGGTCGGACGTTGTGGCTCTGGGGCGCGCGTCAAACCTTGCGTCCGACCGAGCGAGGCCCATGGGCACCCCGTGGTCGGACGTTGCGACGCTACGGATGCGTCATGCTCGTGACGTCTAGAGCCTTGTCCAAGTCGGCTTCGCCGATCTTGCCGTTGGACACGTGTCCACGGCCGACGACGACCTCGCGGATCGTCTTTCGCTCCTTCACCGACTGCTTCACGATCGAGGCGACCTCCTCGTAGCCGAGGAAGCGGTTCAGCGGCGTGGCGATCGACGGAGAGGACTCGGCGTACTCCAGGCACCGCTCGACGTCGGCCACGATGCCGTCGACGGTGCGGTGCGCCAGGAGCCGAGAAGCGTTGGCCAATAGGCGAATCGACGCCAGCAGGTTGCGGGCCATCACCGGCAGTTGCACGTTGAGTTCGAAGTTCCCCGAGGCGCCCGCGAACGCGATCGCCGCGTCGTTGCCGATGACCTGCGCACACACCATCGAGACGGCCTCGGGCACGACCGGATTCACCTTGCCCGGCATGATCGAGGAGCCCGGCTGCAAGTCCGGCAGGAAGATCTCGCCGAGGCCCGCGCGCGGACCCGAACCCATCCAGCGCAGATCGGTGCAGACCTTGTAGAGGCTCACGGCGATCGTCCGCAGTTGGCCGGACAGCTCGACGAGTCCGTCGCGCGCACCCTGCGCCTCGAAGTGGTCGCGGGCCTCGGTCAGCGGTAGGCCGGTGCTCGCCGCGAGCTCGTCGATGACGGCGGCGGAGAAGCCGGGCGGAGTGTTGATGCCGGTGCCGACGGCGGTGCCGCCCAGCGGCAGCTCCGCGACGCGGGGGAGGGTCGCGTTCAGTCGCTCGATCCCGTAGCGGACCTGCGCTGCGTAGCCGCCGAACTCCTGACCCAGCGTCACCGGCGTCGCATCCATCAGGTGCGTGCGGCCGGACTTCACGACGTCTTTGAACTCCTCGGCCTTCGTGCCCAGCGACGTCGCGAGTGCGTCGAGCCCGGGGATCAGGTCCCTCGCGACGGCCTCGGTGGCCGCGACGTGGATCGAAGACGGGAACACGTCGTTGGAGGACTGCGAGGCGTTGACGTGATCGTTGGGGTGCACCGGGCGGCCGAGGCGCTCGGTGGCGAGGGTCGCGATCACCTCGTTGGCGTTCATGTTCGACGAGGTCCCCGAACCGGTCTGGAAGACGTCGACGGGGAACTCGGCGTTCCAGCGGCCCGAGGCCACGTCCTCCGCGGCCGCGACGATCGCATCGGCCACGTCTCCGTCGAGGACCCCGAGCTTGGCGTTGACCCGCGCCGCTGCGGCCTTGATCAGGGCCAGCGCGCGGATGTGCGCAGCCTCCAAACCCTCGCCGGATACGGGGAAGTTCTCCACCGCCCGCTGCGTCTGCGCCGCGTACTTCGCCGCGACGGGCACCCGCACGTCGCCCATCGAGTCGTGTTCGATCCGAAACTCGTCAGTCATTCCCTCATCCTCCCCGCAACCCCTGCACCTACAACTTAGGGTTACCTAACCAGATCTCCCCGTCGTGCGCGCCACCACCTCGTTGCGTCCGACCAAACGCGGCCCATGGGCC
>JBQTIB010000022.1:0-64250 GCA_052389435.1 Sporichthyaceae bacterium
TCGCGGCCGAGGTCCTCGGTTCGCTGTTCGGCAAGCACCCGACCAACCGCTACTGGACCAACACCACCTACAAGCTGTGGGGTCCGGAGTTCATGGCGACCATGAACAAGTACGCGCGCGGCAACCGTGGCACCAACCACCACATCGTGCAGGCCGGCTACGCCGCGGTGAACATCTTCGCCCAGGCGGCCAAGGCGGTTGGTCCGAACCTGACCCGTGAGCGCCTCATGGCGGTTCTCGGCAACGGGACCGTGTGGCAGTCCGACGCCTCGCTGGACCAGCGCTTCCAGTACGTCCAGTCCGAGCGGACCGGCAACAACTGGAACAAGGAGTACGGCCAGGGTCGGGAGTTCATGTACAAGTACACCTCGACCAACACGGTGTCGAACCCCGACGGTTCGCCGTCGGGCTTCACCCCGGACGAGGACCAGTACGTCATCTACACCCACAAGTAGGTCCACGCGCGGCAGTCGGCGACGCCAACTCCTCCCTGTACCGGGACATCTGAGTAGGCGTCACCGGATACCTGCAGCGGCACTGCGCCCACCGAGGGCTCGGCTTCGAGCCCTCGGTGGGTTGCTGCGTTGCAGGACCTCTCCCTTCTCGAAGGTCCTCCGGGTGATGGGCATCGCCGTATGCGGCTTCTCCTCGTGCAACCCGACGCCTACCGCGCCAAGTCGATGGGCGAGGCCCTGCGCGCGCAGGGCTACGCCGTAGACGTGGCCGGGACGGCCACCGAGGCGTTGTCCAACGCGGTCGCCTGCGCCTACGACGTGGTGCTGGTCGAGGTCGACGGCCTCCTCGACGGGGCCGCCATGTGCCGAGACCTGCGCGGGAGGCAGTGCTGGGCGCCGATCCTGGTCCTCGCCGCCGCGGCGACCGTCGCCGACGTGGTGCGCTGCCTCGACGCCGGAGCCGACGACTTCGTCCGGCGCCCGATCGAGGCTGCAGAACTGTTCGCCCGGCTGCGCGCGATCACCCGCCGCGACCCGACGAGTCGCCCGGTGGTGCTCCGGGTCGGCGACCTCTCCCTGGATCCCGCCTGCCGAAGGGTGGAGCGGGCCGGCACGCCGATCGAACTGTCCGCGAAGGAGTTCGCGCTGCTCGAGGAGTTCATGCGCCATCCCGGGGTGGCGTTGACCCGGGCGCACCTGATCGCGCACGTCTGGGACTTCGCCTACGACGGCGGGTCCAACGTCGTCGACGTCTACGTCAGATACCTGCGGGACAAGGTGGATCGTCCCTTCGATCGGGAAACGATTCGAACCGTTCGGGCCGTGGGCTATCGGTTGGACCCGCACGCCTAGAGAATGATCCGATGCGGCGGGTCAGGGTGGCAGTGCTCGGAGCGGGCTCGTGGGGAACGACGGTCGCGTCGTTGGCGACGCGCAACGCGGACGTGGTGCTGTGGGCGCGCGACGAGGCCGTGGTGGCCGGGATCAACGCCCGCCACGTCAACGAGCGCTACCTGTCCGAGTTCGCCCTTCCCGAGCAGTTGCGCGCGACGACGTCGCTGGCGGAGGCCGTCGAACCGGCCGACGTCCTGGTCACGGCGATCCCCTCGCACGGCCTGCGCGCGGTCCTGCGCGACGCCGCCGGCTTCGTGCGGCCGATGATTCCGATCGTCAGTCTGACCAAGGGGCTGGAGCAGGGCACGAAGCTGCGGATGACCGAGGTGACCGATCAGGAGCTGCCCGGACACCCGACGGGAATCCTCGCCGGGCCCAACCTCGCGCCGGAGATCATGGCCGGCTACGCCGCGGCCTCGGTGGTGGCCATGGCGGACGAGCACGTCGCCCGGTCGCTGCAGGAGGTCTTTTCCAGCCCGCGGTTTCGCGTCTACACCAACCACGACGTCATCGGCTGCGAGCTGGGCGGAGCGCTGAAGAACGTCATCGCCGTCGCGGCCGGGATGGGCACCGGGCTCGGGGTCGGCGACAACACCCGGGCCATGGTCATCACCCGCGGCCTCGCGGAGCTGAGTCGTCTCGGCCAGGCCATGGGCGGAGATCCCCGCACGTTCGCGGGCCTGACCGGGCTCGGCGACCTCATGGCCACCTGCATGAGTCCCTACAGCCGCAATCGGCGGGTGGGGGAGATGCTCGCCCAGGGCCTGACGACCGATCAGATCGTCAAGGAGATGAACATGGTCGCGGAGGGCATCAAGACCTCGGCGGTCGTGGTCGAACTCGCGGCGGAGTACGGCGTCGGAGTTCCGATCTGCGAAGAGGTGCACGCGGTGCTGCACCAGGGTCGCAGCCCGGTCCAGGCCTACCGCGGGCTGCGTCGCACCGCGGCCGGTTCCGAACTCGACGACCCGGTCTGATCGGCCGGGCCGCCGAGCGCGGTCAGGTTCAGTGGCCGCTGCCGTGGTCGGCTCCGGCCTGCCTGTCGTCGGTCAGTTCGATGTCGATCGGCGCGGTGCGCAGCTTCCCCGCGGTCTGGAACTGCACGAACAGCCGGTACTTGCCCGGGGTCTTGAACATCGAGGCCAGATTCAGGGTCGGCCCGCCCGCCGCGTTCACGTCCTTGCCCGGGCTCTGCTGCGGGTGCATGTGGACGACCTGGAGGTTGTCCCGCCGAAAACCGGTGACGTGGGCCCAGGACTCCAGGTACGGCTGGAGATCCTTCACGTCCGCTCCGCCCTTGGTGACCTTCAGGGTTAGGTCGGGCCCGTGCAGCCGGGCCTGGGGCTCGAGGGAGAGGTCGTAGCCGTCGACGCTGGCCTTGCCGAAGCTCGGGGAGTACTCGGCGGCGCGGTAGCTGCCGCCGCCGACGGTGAACTCGGAGCCGAGGACCCGGCCGGCGAGGTCGCCGCTCTCTTCGTCCGCGATGGCCTCGAACTCGGCCACGAGGCGGTAGGGCCCGGGCTCGGCGAAGGTGATCGGGACCGACCACCTGCCGGTCGCCTCGTCGAGTTCGGGGTGGACGTGCTGGAACTCGGTGAGGTCCTTGCGGACGACGTAGGTGTGCATCAGTTTGGACAGTTCGAGGACGAAGGCCTTGTGCGGCTTGCCCGCGGGGCCGTTGATGACGAACTCGAGCGTGCCCTCCCGGCCGGTCGTCTTCGGAGCGGCGACCTCGGCGATCTCGAACCCACCGGCCTTGGCCGCAAGCCCGTCGCCGAGGCTCTCGCCCATCGCCGACATGTCGTGCTGACCGGCCGTCTGGGTCGAGGCGGCGGCCTGCTCGGCGCCGTCGTGACCGCCGTGGCTACTGCACGCGGACAGCGTGAGGGCGAGGACGGCGGCGGCCGCGAGGCCGCGTGAGGTGTGGATTCCCATGGTGGCGGTACCTCGATCTCGGGCCGGTGATCGTCTGCTGCCGAGTCGCACGCCGTGCAACGCGGCTGTAACACAGGAGTCGCTGGGCCTGGGCGAATGGTTCCGTGCACCTTCACGACTACCCGGTAGGGGTATCTTCCCGCACTCTCCGTGCCGGACTCGTCCCCAGGTCGGGGGTTTTCGTGTCGTTACTCCATGTGGCCCCGTCGATGCGGAACGTGCCGAGGGCGGCGGGTTACCGTGCTGGAGACATCCGGGGGAGGGGTCCACATCGGCAGTCGCGGTCTACGTCCGGTCGTCGCGGTCGCTTCGTTGACCGTGTCGACCGTGCTGCTCGCCGCGTCCCTGGCGGGAGCGGTCGACGAGCCGATGATCGCCCCCGTCGACGGCGTGTTCCGCCTCGAGGGCCGAGGGTTCGGGCACGGCCGGGGGATGTCGCAGTGGGGCGCTCAGGGTGCGGCGGTTCAGGGTGTCGGCTACCGGGAGATCCTGTCCACCTACTACCCGGGGACGCGGCTGGTCGCCGACTCGGGCAATCGCCGGCTGCGAGTGCTCCTCACCGCGGACCGCGACGGCGACCTGCGGGTCGCGCCGGCGTCGGGGCTGGTGGCGAATCGGGGGCGGTCCGAGGTCGAGTTGCCGAAGTCCCTCGACGGTCGGAAGGTGACGCAGTGGCGGGTGCGGCTGGAGGCCGGGCGGCTCGAGCTCGCCGGGCGGGCCGGCGAGTGGCTGCCGTTTGCCGTCGGCAGTTCGCGCGAGGTCGCCGAGCCGCTGCGCCTGCGCACCTCGCCGAGTCGAGGCGTCCGGCTGATCCTCGGCAACGAGCAGCGCGAGTACCGCGGCGACCTGCGCGCCTATCGCAACCCGGCCACCGGACGGCTGGCCGTGGTCAACGGCGTCCGTCTCGAGTCGTATCTGCGGTCGGTGGTCCCGAGCGAGGCCTACTCGACGTGGCGGCCCGCCGCGCTGGCGGCACAGTCGGTGGCCGCGCGCACCTACGCGAGGTGGCGGGCGCGGAACGTCGCGATCGCCGGGGGAGTGGCCGACATCTGCGACACCACGGCCTGCCAGGCCTACCGGGGCGCCCGCCGCCTCGATCGCGAAGGGCGGGTGACCCGGGTCTGGGAGGCGGCGAGCACCGACGCCGCCATCTCGGCCACCGCCGGCCAGTACCTGCGCTACGGCGGCGCCGAGGCACTGACCGAGTACTCCTCGTCGAACGGGGGGTACTCCGCGGCGGGCGACAGGCCCTATCTGCTCGCTCGACCCGACCCGTGGGACGGCGCGGTGCCGAGCCGGGCCCATGCGTGGACCGCCGATCTCGACGTCCCGGCGCTGACTCGGCGCTTCCCGAAACTCGGGCGCATTCTCGGGCTGGTCGTTCGCGACCGGGACGGCAACGGGCAGTGGGGCGGGCGCGTGCTGCTGGTCCGGGTGGTGGGCGAGTTCGGGTCCACGACGCTCCCGGGCACGACGTTCGCCAAGGCCGTCGCACTGCGCCACTCCTGGTGGCAGGTCGCGGACGGCGGCGCCGTCGCGCCGGCGCCGACTCCCGGCCCGTCCTCGCCGCAGGCGCCGCAGACGCCGCAGACGCCGGAGGCGCCCGACGGTCGACCGCGCCCCGTCGACCCGAACCTGCCGCACTTCCCCGGGGTTCCCCCGGTGCCGAAGGAGGGCGAGCCTCAGCCGAGGCTGGCGAGATAGGCGAAGGTCAAGATCCAGGCGATCGCCGCCGAGACGAGAACGGTCACGGCTACCCAGCCGGAGCGCGTGGTGTCGCCCCGGAACAGTCCGCGACGCCGCGGGGCACGCCGGGAGGGCCGCCCCCCGCGCGAACGACCGTCGCCGACTCCGCCGAAGTCGGCGTCGTCGCGACGGACAATGACGGGGATGCTCCGGCGCTTGGAAAGCACCGAGCTGATCACGTCAGCGCCTTGACCTTCTTGACCTTCACCACGAAACCCCCTCGAATCCCCCAAGCTTGCGCCCCAAATGTCTCAGATGAGCAAGCTCCATACCGGGAGTTTGTATCAAAAGTGACGGGCGTGTCGGGAGTTACGAGTGTGACTTCAGGTGTCAGGTGGTCGTCGACCCCTCGAGTTCGCCCTTCTCCGCCGGGGCCTTGTCCAGCGAGACCTCGTCCTGGGCCGCGCCGGCGTGCCTGCCGTTGCCGTTGGCGGAGCCGATCGCGTCCTCGGCGTTCACGCGGGCCTTCGGGGTGTACTTCATCCGGTTGCCCAGGTAGCGCGAGCGGACCTCGGGGTCGTTCGCGACCTCCTCGGGCGTGCCCTGGGCCAGGATCTTGCCCTCGGCCAGGACGTAGACCAGGTCGCACGAGTCGAGGATCGCCTTCACGTAGTGCTCGACGATGAGCACGGTCAGGCCGAGGTCCTCGTGCAGTTTCTTGATCAGCGTGAACAGGGCCACCGAGGAGGCCGGGTCCAGGCCCGCGGCCGGCTCGTCGAGCAGGAGCAGGCGCGGACCGGCGAGCAGGCACCGGCCGATCTCGGCGCGACGGCGGGCGGAGAACTCCAGCGAGCCGCAGCGCTCGTTCCAGTACCGGTCGATGTCGAGCAGTTGGGCCGCGGCGAACGCCGCCTCTTCTGCCTGGCGCATCTCCTGCCACGCCGACGGCATGCCGGCCAGGAACAGCGCCGGGTGGGACTTGATGCGCTGGTAGGCCCCGGCGATCAGGTTGTCGCCGACGGTCAGGTCCGTCATGACGCGGGTGGTCTGGAAGGTGCGTGCCATGCCCAGCTTCGACCGGTCCCAGGCGCTCATCCCGGTGACGTCGTTGTCGAAGAGCGAGACCTTGCCGTGGGTCGGCTTGCGGACGCCCGAGATCACGTCGAACAGCGTCGTCTTGCCCGCGCCGTTGGGCCCGAGCAGGCCGACCATCTGGTGGGTTGGAACGACGATCGACGCGTCGTCCAGCGCCTTGATGCTGCCGAAGACGACCTTGATGTTGTCGGCCTTGGCCGCGTAGGTCGTCTCCGCCCGTGGCGGCAGCCAGTGCTCGAGCACGGCGAGGGCCGCGCTGCGCTGCTCGGGGGTGAGCTGGTCGGCTGCGTCGCCGATGTCGACGTTGCTGCGGCGCATGACGTCGGTCGCGACGCGTTCGCGTTTCGTCCGCGTGCGCCGGTCTCCGTACATGAGGTACCGGTAGGCGTCCCGTGCTCGCCCGCCCATCCCGCGCGATCCGAACACGGCGCCGCCGATGAGGCCGACCGCCGCGAGGATGAACGTCGAGATGCGTAGCGACTCCATCATCACCGGGACCAACTGGAAGCCGGCGGCGACGAACAGCACGAACGCGATGGAGTCCAGGCCGGCCAGGATCGGGATGGCCAGGAGCACGAGGGAGTACGGGGACAGGTAGTTGTAGAAGACCGGGGGGTTGATGAACAGCCAGTTGAGCAGGACGCCGCCGGTGCCGGCGAGCAGGCCGGAGAGGGTGAAGGCGTACACGCGGAAGCGCAGGGGGTTGACCCCGATCGCGGCGGCGGCCTGACGGTCGGCGCCGACGAGGATGAAGCCCAGACCCATCGGCGAGCGCCGCAGTCGGACGATCAGCGCGAGGACGATCGCCATCCAGAACAGCGAGAAGAAGTAGAAGATCGTCTCTGGGTTCAGATCCATCCCGAGAATCTGCTGGGTCGACTCGTTGCGCAGGTCGATCCCGAAGAACTGCGGGCGCCGGTTGACGACGATGTTGCCGTCCTCGTCGCCGCCGCCGAGACCGCCGGAGAAGCGGCCGTAGGTGAAGATCGTGCGCTCGATGACCACTTGGAGGCCGAAGGTCAGGACGAGCAGATAGATCCCGGGCAATCGGGAGGACGACAGCGCGAGCAGAGCCATGACCAGCCCGGCGCCGAGAATCACCGCCAGGGCGGCGAAGACCCACGGCCAGCCCGGCCCGCCGACTTCGCGGTTGAGGAAGCCGTCGAGGTAGGCCGCGGAGGCGAAGATGCCGGCCGTGGCCAGCGACAGTTCGCGCGCCCATCCCACCAGGACCAGCAGGCCCAGGGCGGCGATGGCGATCGGGATGGCCGAGTTGGCGGAGTAGACCAGGTAGTTCGGCCGCCACATGGGCCAGGTGACGATGACGAAGATGAACAGGATCGACCCCGGCGTGGTGATCGAGGTGAGGACCGGCCGGGTGGTGGTGTGGGCGCCCTCGACTCGACCGAGGGTCGGGATCTTGGGGAGCAGAGACTTGACGGCGTTCACTGGGATACCTCCGCGCCCGTGGCGGCGCCCTGGAGCTCGGAGTCGGGGACTACTTCGCCCTTGTCGATGACGAGGATTCGGTCGCTGGACTCCTCGTTCACCTGCTGGAACTGCTCGGCGACGAGAACGGCGATGTTGGTGTTCGCCACGAGTTCGCGCAGCGTGGCGTAGATGCGTTCGACGACCACCGGCGCGAGGCCCTGCGAGGGTTCTTCGACCAGCAGCAGCTTCGGGCGGATCATCATGGCGCGGGCGACGGCGAGCATCTGCTGCTCGCCGCCGGAGAGCGTTCCGGCCTTCTGCGACATGCGCTCGGCCAGGATCGGGAAGAGTTCGCCGGCGAAGGCGATCTGATCGCGCCGGTGCGAACGGCTCATCGCCGTAGCGCCGATCAGCAGGTTCTCCTCGACGGACAGGTTGGCGAACACCCGGCGGCCCTCGGGGGAGAAGCCGATCCCCGCCGCCACGCGCTTGTGGGTGGGCCAGTGGCCGATCTCCGCGCCCGACAGCTTGATGCTGCCGCGGATCACCGGAACGGTCCCCATGATCGTCTTGAGCAGCGTCGACTTGCCTGCGCCGTTGGCGCCGAGCAGCGACACGATCTCGCCTGCCCTCAGGTCGATCTCCACGTCGTGCAGCACGGCCTGGCCGGCGTAGCCGGCGACCAGGTTGCTGACTTCCAGGACGATGTCGGCGCGCTCGCTCATCGGGCGTGACTTTCCAGGAGGAAGAAGTTCTCTCTTCGGAGGCGGGCGATGACCACGACCGCGGCCAGCAGCGAGCCGTAGAGGACCACGGACACGACCCCGCCCGACACCTCGCCGAAGAAGCCGACCTGCAGGGCCGTCTCGGTGACGCCGAAGAGCAGGGCGCCGACGAAGGCCAGCGGCAGCGAGCGCATCCCGCCGACCACGGCGATGGCCAGGCCGTTGAGGAAGAGCACGAGCATGTCCGCGGGGTTGGGCCCCGCGGTGACCGCGATCAGTACGCCGGCGAGTGCGGCGATGGCCCCGGACAGGCCGTAGACCAGGGTGCCGACGGCGCGCAGCTTGACGCCGCACCAGACCCCGGCCTCCTGGTCGTCGGCCAGGGCTCGGATGACCAGGCCGGTGTGCGTGCGGGTCAGGAAGGCCGCGAGCACCGCGGAGAGCACCAGCACCGACAGGAAGGTGAAGATTTTGTGGTTGGTCATGAACAACGGCAGATCGTTGGTCATCGCCGTCGGCAGGATCTGGTGCACGCCCGTGCCGTAGGGGCTCGGCGGCACGACGTCGGGTTGCACGTTCAGCAGGCCGAAGACGCCGATCAGGCCCATCATGGCGCCGGCGGAGATGATCGTGAGCGTGAGCACGGCGAGCCCGGCGATCTTCCGCGACATCACGATCATGCCGAACACCGCGCCCAGGATCGCGCCGCAGCCGAGGGTGAACAGCAGCGCGACCTGGTTGTTCCACTCGGGACGGTCGCCGAACTTCCACGGATCCTGACCGCCGCCGTACTCGATCAGGTGACCGGGGAGCAGTTCGTCCTTGAGCGAGGCGAGCCAGTAGATCAAGGCCGCCGCAGCCGCGATTCCACCGTGGACGAAGGCGATCGTGCGCGAAATCCGATAGCTCAGAATGATCGAGATGGGCAGGAAGCCGTAGAGGCCGGCTTGAATGATGCCCGCAGCGAGCACGGTGAAGAAAAGCTCGAAGTGCATAACCAACCTCCGGGGCCGCGGTCACCCCTGGCGGAGCCGGGACGGGGGTGAACGCCGTATTGCAAGGATTGTCTCGCTCGTGTCTGCGTGTCAATCTTTGATCCAGCATGGACCGCGCGACACCAGATGCTCGATTGTCGTCTTCGGTGCATAGGGCCCGATCGGCGGGGCGTCGACCCGGATTGGCGGTGTGAGCTTGGACACCTACGCGGGTGCGGAAGCGCTGCCGCCGGCGGCCACGCCGGAGTGCCGGGAGATCGACCTCGCCAACGGATCGCTGCGTCGCGCGGCCGAGATCGTCGGCGACAAGTGGGTGATGATGATCGTGCGCGACGCGATGATCGGCGTGACTCGCTTCGACGAGTTGCGCACCCGCCTCGGCTGCTCCGCGCCGGTGCTGTCCGACCGCCTGCGGCGCCTCGTGCGCGAGGACGTTCTCGTTCCGGTGCCCTACCAGGAGCCGGGCAAGCGCACCCGGTTCGAGTACCGCCTGACCCGCAAGGGTGCGGCCCTGTTCCAGGCGCTCGCGGCGATCATGCAGTGGGGCGAGGAGTACCTCGCCGGCGGGGAGGGCACCGCGTTCAGCGTGCGCCACCAGGGGTGCGGGTGCATCGCGAAGGTTGCGCCGTCCTGCGCGGTGAACGGCGCCGCCATCGCGGTGGGCGAGGTCTACCTCGCGCCGGGGTCGAACGCGCGATTCCTGCCCGAGCAGGGGTCGCTCGGCTGATCCCGCCTCGGCTGAGGCGGGGTCAGATCACAACGCCGTCGAGGCGAATCGTGCGCAGGAGCAGGCGGGCGGCGTCGGCGCCGGCCTCCTCGGCGACGTTCAGTGCGGTCGGCACGTCCAGGTCGTCGAGCAGGGCGCGCACGACCTCGTCCGGCGCCGCGGAGGTCGCCGACGGACGGCCCGCGGCGGAGTAGAGGCGATCGAGGCGTTCTTCGGCGGCCACGAGATCAGCGGGTTCGAACTCCCACGGGTCGGCCCAGCGTCGGTCCAGCACGAGCAGGCGGACGGCCGCGGCGCGGTGCTCGCGGAGCACGTCGCTGACCAGCACGAGGTTGCCGGTGGACTTGGCCATTTTGGCGCCGTTGATCCCGACGGTGCCAACGGCCAGGCGCCCTCGTGCGAGGTGGGTGATCCGCGAGGCGGCCTCGCCGAGGGCCAACTGGTAGGCGTGGTGCGGGTACACCAGATCGGCGCCGCCGGCGAGCACGTCGAAGCCGGGACCGAGGTGGGCGTGCGCCATCGCCGCGCACTCCGCGTGCCAGCCGGGACGGCCCCACCCCCACGGGCTCGGCCACGCCGGATGCCGCTCGTCCGAGGGGCGCCAGACGGGAATGTCGAACGGGTCCTCGCGCAGCGGATCGTCGGGGTCGTCGCCGTACTCGCGGGACAGCCGCAGGGCGTCGTCGCGGGAGACGCCGAACTCGTCGGGAACCGCGCTTCCGCGGAAGAAAACGTGGCCCTCGCGAACGTAGGCCTTCTTGTAGGCCAGCAGCGCCGAGGCGAGCGCGACGACGTGCGCGACGTGGTGGCGAGCGCGCGGCTCGTGGTCCGGGCGGCGCACCTGCAGGGCGGTCATGTCCTGCTCGAAGAGGTACTCCTGGCTGAGCGCGAACTCGTCGTAGTGGCGCCCCCGCGCCGCCGCGGCCTTGGTGAGCACGTCGTCGACGTCGGGCACGTTGCGGCAGGTCCCCACGTCCACGCCGGTCAGGCGCATGGCGATCGCGCAGACGTCGGCCCACAGGAACGTGGCCGCGTGACCGAGATGGGTGACGTCGTAGGGCGTGATGCCGCAGACGTAGATGCGCCCGGGCGAGAGCAGCGGCAGCCGCACCCCGCCGAGCAGCAGCTGCCGGTGGCCCGTGGGCGCGGCGCCGTGCACCCGGCCGTCGAGCCCGACCACACCCGAACCCAAATTCGCGATCCCCGACACGCTCCCATCATGACAGTCGGCGCGCCCCGCGCCCCGACGTCCCCCCATCCCCCGGCGAACGACGTCGGCGGTTGCTCGCCGCCCGTCGCCCGTCGTTACGATCTGTGGCGCCCACCCCCGGGCCACGAGGAGGCGAGAGTGACCGCGGAGCGCGACGGCGGCGGGATGGCCACGGGCGGGAAGGCCCGGCCGATCACGCACTACGGCGACCCCGTCCTGCACCGGCCCTGCGAGACCGTGCCCGCCGACTACCCGGAGCTCAAGGCGCTCGTCGCCGACATGTTCGCCAGCATGTACGCCGCCGACGGAGTGGGCCTGGCCGCCAACCAGATCGGCGTGGGCCTGCGAGTCTTCGTCGTCGACTGCCCGGACGGCGAGGAGAAGGACGTCGTGGCCGTCGTGGTCAACCCGGAGTTGCACCTGCCCGCCGAGCGCGAACTGCACGAGGCGACCGAGGGCTGTCTGTCCGTACCCGGCGCGCACAGCGTGCTCGCCCGCTGCAAGGACGCCCGCGTCACCGGGACCGGGCTCGACGGCGAACCCGTGGAAATCGTCGGCAGCGGCCTGCTCGCACGCTGCCTGCAGCACGAGTACGACCACCTCGCGGGCACCGTCTACGTCGATCGGCTCGGCCGGCGCGCCCGCAAGCAGGCCCTCGCCGAGGCCAACTTCGATCGCGAGTAGTCCGGCGAGTCGGTAGGCACGTGGTGGCGCGACGCACAGGAGCGGCACAGCCGGCCGACAGAGATCCGGGCCAGAATGGATCTCATGGCGGGTGAATCGGACGCGGCGACTCGGTCTCAGCTCAAGCGTGCCGACGGCAGCGCGGTGCGCGTGCTCGTCGTCGACGACGAACCGAGCCTGACCGACCTGCTGTCGATGGCGCTGCGCTACGAGGGCTGGGAGATCAGGACCGCCGCCGACGGCGCAACGGCCCTGAAGGCCGCTCGGGAGTTCCGGCCGGACGCCGTCGTGCTCGACATCATGCTTCCGGACATCGACGGGCTCGAGCTGCTGCGCAAGCTGCGCGCCGACACCCCCGACATCCCGGTGCTGTTCCTGACCGCCAAGAACGACGTCGCCGACCGCATCGCCGGTCTCACCGCCGGCGGCGACGACTACGTGACCAAGCCGTTCAGCCTCGAAGAGGTCGTCGCCCGCCTGCGCGGACTGGTGAGGCGCACCAAGGTGGCGGCCGGGCCCGCCGAGGCGACCCTCGTCGTCGGGGACCTGACCCTCGACGAGGACAGCCACGAAGTCCGCCGCGGCGGGGTGGAGATCTCGCTGACCGCCACCGAGTACGAACTGCTGCGCTATCTCATGCGCAACCCGCGCCGGGTGCTGTCCAAGGCGCAGATCCTGGACCGGGTGTGGAACTACGACTTCGGCGGTCAGGCGAACGTCGTCGAGCTCTACATCTCCTACCTCCGCAAGAAGATCGACGCGGGGCGCGAGCCGATGATCCACACGCTGCGCGGCGCGGGCTACCTCATCAAGCCCGCAGAGAAGTGACGCATCCGCCCTCCTCGGCCGAGGCGGAGGCGGAGGCGGAGGCGGTGGCGGTGGCGGCGGCCCACGCACTGTCGGCGCCGGAACCCCCGTCGCTGCGCGAACAGGCGCAGGAGAAGTGGCATCGCTGGGGCCCGCCGAGTTGGACCCTGCGCTCCCGCCTCGTCGCCGCGCTGCTCGTGGTCATGGCCGCGATCAGCCTCGTCATCGGCGTCGTCAGCGTCATCGCCCTGCGCAGCTACCTGCTGGGTCAACTCGACGAGCAGGTCGTGGCGGCCTCCGATCGCACCTCCCGCGGTTTCGGCAACCCGCGCTGCGCGGACCTGGCCTCCTTCTTCGGTCCGGCCACCGTCGAGGGCACCGTGATCGCCTGCGTTCGCGACGGGCGTCTGCTGAGCGTTCCGGGGGTGTTCAGCCGATCGGGGGAGACGGGGCCGATCGCCGCGAACACCGGCGTGCTCGGCACCGTTCCGGCCATCGAGGCGAACTCCAACGGCCGGTTCGCCAAGGACGCGGAGCAGAAGACCTACACCCGCGACCTCGGCGGCAACCTGGGCGAGTACCGCCTACAGGCGCGAACCGTGGACGACGGGTCGGTGGTCGTCACCGGCCTTCCGATCAAGAACGTGTCCGACACGGTGTTCCGTCTCGCGTTGATCGTCACCGCGGTCTCGGTGCTCGGCCTGGTGCTCGCGGCGCTGGCGGCCGCGGCGATCGTCCGGCTGACGCTGCGTCCGCTGCGGCGCGTGGCCTCGACGGCTCGTCAGGTCTCGACCATGGAACTCGGCAGCGGCGAGGTCGACCTCGCGGTGCGGGTGCCGGACGACTACACCGACCCGCGCACCGAGGTCGGCCAGGTCGGCGCGGCGATCAACGCGATGCTCGGTCACGTCGACGAGGCTCTGACGGCCCGTCACGCCAGTGAGACCCGGGTCCGCCGGTTCGTCGCCGACGCCTCGCACGAACTCCGTACCCCCCTGGCCGCGATCCGCGGCTACGCCGAACTCTCGCGCCGCAGCCAGTCCGACGTTCCCGAGGACGTCGCCCACGCGCTGTCTCGCGTCGAGTCTCAGGCGGTGCGGATGACCGGGCTGGTCGAGGACCTGCTGCTGCTCGCGAGCCTGGACTCCGGCCGCCCGGTCGACCAGGAACTCGTCGACCTGTCCATGCTGCTGGTCGGCGCGGTGAGCGACGCCCACGCCGCAGGACCGACGCACACCTGGCGCCTGGATCTGCCCGACGAGCCGGTCGAGGTGATCGGCGAGGCCGCTCGTCTCACGCAGGTCGCGGTGAACCTGCTGGCCAACGCCCGCGCGCACACGCCGCCGGGCACGATCGTCCGGGCGAAGCTCGCGGTGCGCGGCGGGCAGGCGATCCTGACCGTGGCCGACAACGGACCGGGCATCCCCGCGGACCTGCTGCCGGAGGTGTTCGAGCGATTCGCCCGCGGCGACTCCTCGCGCTCCCGTCACGCGGGCAGCACGGGCCTC
The DNA here is from genome assembly GCA_052389435.1 of Sporichthyaceae bacterium. Taxonomy (GTDB): domain Bacteria; phylum Actinomycetota; class Actinomycetes; order Sporichthyales; family Sporichthyaceae; genus JBQTKD01. The sequence goes on from JBQTIB010000022.1 coordinate 14,153, forward strand.
GGCCTGTCGATCGTCTCCGCAGTGGTCGCCGCCCACCACGGGTCCGTCGCGGTTGCCAGCCGTCCGGGGTGGACCGAGTTCACCGTTCGCCTGCCGATCTTCGCCTCCGACACCGGCGACTGATCCCCCGTCGGGGTTCGCGCAGAACTCACACGGATGCGTCCAAAAGAGGGATCCGCGGCGTGTGTTCCGCATCGTCGTCGTCGTGCACGGCGCCGCCGGTGCCTGGTCGGTATGGGCGACCTGCGCCGTAATGCCCGATTTCCGGCGCTGCTGCGATGCCCCGATCCGCACCTCTGGCGGGCAATTGTCCGTTTCGTTCCGGGCGTGAGTTCCGCGCCGGGTGCGATGGGTGCCCACTGGTGGGCGACTGGTGATCCATCCACACTGACGAACGCATTCCTCCGGGACTTCGAGATCTCTCGAAGCGAACGCGGGAGTGGTGAAGCAGGGGTTGGCTCGCTCGCCCATCTGGGGCGACCGCGAAGGGGGCTTTGGTGGACGGAACGAACTCTCGAACGCTGCCCGGTGTGCCGCCGGCGCGTTCCGCGGCTCCCGCGGCCATGCCGCGCCCGCTGCAGGCACCGGGCCGCACGCCGGACGAAGGCGTCGTCGTCGGGCTGCGTCAGCCCGAGAACCGCCCGGTCAACACGGTGCGTGTCGTGCTGGCGGAGAACCTCGCGCTGTACGGCGGCGCGCTGGTCGCGCTGCTCTCCTACGAGCGCGACATCCAGGTCGTCGCGTCGCTGCGGACGGACGCCGACGTCGTCGGTGCGGTTCAGCGGACGCGGGCCGACGTGGCCATCGTCGACGTCGACGCGATCGGCCGGGACGGGTACGCCGTCTCGCGCGAACTGCACAGCGTCGCGCCGCGGTGCAAGGTGCTCGTCCTGACCTCGGGCGTCACCCCGGGCGCGCTGCGTCGCGCCCTCGAGGCCCACGCGCAGGGCCTCATCGACAAGGACGCTCCGGCCTCGTGGCTGGCCGAGAGCATCCGCCGGGTCGCGAACGGCGAACGGGTCGTCGACCCGAAATTGGCCATCGCCGCCCTGGAGTCCGACGGGCACACGCTCACCGAGCGCGAACTCGAGGTGCTGCGCCGGGCCGCCGAGGGCGAGTCGGTGCGCGAGATCGCCTCCAAGCTCTGCCTGTCCGACGGCACCGTGCGCAACTACCTGTCGAAGATCATCGGCAAGCTCGGCGCGCGCAACCGCATCGACGCCATCCGCATCGTGCGCGACAGCGGCTGGCTGTAGCTCGCTAGCGCGGAGCGAAGTGCTCCAGCAGAGTGAGCGCTCGGTTCATCGAGGCCTCGGGGTCGGCGTCGCGCACGCCGACCTCGGGGTCGAAGTTCAGGTCGAGGAACAGCTCGGTCAGCCCGGCCGCCGCATAGCGGTCGACGTCTTCGGCGATCTCCTCGAGCGTTCCGCACAGCGGGCGCCGGTCCGGACCCGAGGGCGCGTCGCGCAGCAGGGTCACCCCGCGGCTGACCCTGCGCAGGTCCGCGGGGTCGCGACCGGCCTGTTCCGCGTAGCGGTTCAACCGGCCGAGCACCTCGACGATCGTGGTCAGCGGCATGTTGCCGCCCAGATAGCCCGCGTACCGCGCGGCCCGGCGCAGTCCGGCGTCGGCGTACCCGCCGATGAGCAGCGGCGGGTGCGGGCGCTGGATCGGCGCGGGCAGCACCTGCGAGCGCGGCAGTTCCACGAACTCGCCGGAGAACTCGCACCCCTCGCCGCGCCACACCGCGACCATCGCCTCGAGGTACTCCTCGAAGCGAGCCCCGCGGCGGGCGAAGTCCACCCCGGCGGCGTCGAACTCGTCCTTGGACCAGCCGAGCGAAACCCCGACGTCGAGACGCCCGCCGCAGAGCACGTCGAGGGTCGCGAGCTGCTTGGCCAGCAGCACGGGTCGCATGATCGGCAGCATGATGCTGGCCGTGCCGATCCTGATCCGGCTGGTGAGGGCGGCCACGTAGGCCAGCGGCAGGATGGGGTCGAGCATCGAGCGGAACGGCTCGGGCCACGCGGCGCCGGGCGTCGCGTAGTAGTCGTTCTGCGGCTCGTCGGGATAGAGGACGCGCTGCGCGGTCCACAGCGAGGCCCAGCCGAGTTCCTCGGCGCGCACGGCGACCGTGGCCTGGTTCTGCGGAGTGGCCCAGCTCCCCGCGTAGGGCAGCGCGAATCCCAGCAGCATGAAACGGCGCCGGGCCGGGGCTAGTGCCCGAGGGCGGCTAGGACCTCGCCGGCGATGGCGGACTGGCCGAGCGCGTTCGGGTGGAGGGCGGCCGCGGCGTTGTCCGGGACGAAGCCCTCGATCCACTTCACGCCGACCATTTCGCACGGGCCGTGCCCGATGGAGGGGGTGTAGGTGTCCACGTACCGTGCGCCGTGCGCCTCGGCCGCCCAGGCCAGCACCGAGTTCAGGCGCTGCTGGATGTCGCGCAGGTAGGCCACGTCGCCGTCGGCGAAGGGCACCTGCGGGAAACAGCCGATGCCGGCGTGGGGGGCGACGACGGGGTAGCCGACCACGAGAACCTGGGCGAGCGGCGCGCGCTGCTTGATGATCGTCAGCGCCGCGTCGAGACGAACGGCGACCTGGTCGATGCGCTGGACCAGCCAGTCGTTCTCGCCCGGCGACCAGGACTCGACGCAGCTCTCGACGGGCTGGTCCAGACCCCTGTTCGTCATCTTGTAGCAGCGCTGCATCAGGCCCGCGAGACCGATGTCGTTGCCGCCGAAGCTGAGGGAGACCAGGGTCGTGTCGACGGTGACGGCCTCGAGCTGGGGGTTGTTGCTGCCGCCGATGACCGACTGGGAGTCGAACAGGTTGTCCGTCGTCGCGCCGCCGCAGCTCCGGTCGACGAACTCGGCCACGCGCAGCGCCGAGGCGACCTGGCGGGGGTAGTTGTTCTGCGTCCGGTAGCACCCGACGGGCAGGCCGACCGGCATGCCGGTGAGCGGAGAGGAGGTGAAGGAGTCCCCGAGCGCGACGTACCGTCCGCCGGAGGTGGGGAACGCCCCCGAGGCTGCTGCCGGGCCGGACGCGACGACGGGGGCGACAGCGAGCGCGATCGCGGCCATGGCGGCTGCGAGTCGGCCGGAGGCTGAGGCCACTCGATTCTCCCGGTGCGCGTCGGACGTGACTGCCATCATACGTTTCCGGCCGAATTGTGTGGAGCAACGTCGTGACCAACTTTGTGACCAAACTCGCTGATCGACTCGAAGGCGGCACCGCGTGACGCAGCCCGGCTCCGCCGCCGAGCGCGCCGCCGCCATGAAGCGGGCGATCTCCGCCGCGTTCGACAACTCCGCCGACAGCTACGAGCAGGTCGGGGTCGAGTTTTTCGCCCGGTTCGGAGCCGAGCTCGCGCGCCGCGCGCAGGCTGCCCCGGGCGAGAAGGTGCTCGACCTCGGCTGTGGGCGGGGGCACGTGCTGTTCCCGATCGCGGCGGCGATCGGCGAGGCCGGGCTCGTGGTGGGCACCGACCTCTCCGCCCGGATGGTCGAACTGTGCGCTCTGGAGGCTGCCGAACGGGGTCTGATCCAGGCGAGCGTGGAGGTGGGGGACGCAGCGGCGCCCGCCTTCCCGCCGGGAAGCTTCGACGTCGTCACCGCGGGGATGGTCATGTTCTTCGTGCCGGACCCCCGGTCCGCGCTCCGCGCCGTCCTGCGCGTGCTGCGCCCGGGCGGGCGGTTGGCGATGAGTTCGTTCGGGCCGTCGGATCCGAAGTTCGCCGAGACGATGGCGATCCTCTACCGGCACCGCGTCGGCGAACCGTGGGAGGACAACCCCGACAGGCCCTTCGACTCCAGCGAGTCGATCGCCGCCATGCTCGAAGAGGCGGGCTTCCTCGAGGTGGACGTCGTCGAGGACTCCTGCGAGATCGTGTTCTCCTCCGCCGACCACTACTGGGCCTGGGTGGGCTCGCACGGCGGTCGGATCATGATCGACGAGGTCGGCCCGGAACGACTGCCCGCCGCCAAGGCCGAGGTGTACGCGATGTTGGCGCCGCACGCCGACGCCTCCGGGGCGTTGCGACACTCCGCGATCACCCGGTACGCCACCGCCCGCACTCCCTGCTGAGCAGGGGAGGCGGGCGCGCTTCCTAGAATTGCCCGCCGATCCCGCTTGAGGAGTGCCTGCCCGATGGCCAACGACCGCATCGTCCGCCCCGCGCCCATTTCCGGCTTCCCGGAGTGGCTGCCGGAGGTTCGCCGCGCGGAGCAGGACTGGCTCGACCGGGTTAGGGCCACCTACGAGCGGTACGGCTTCTGTTCGGTGGAGACCCCGTCGGTCGAGGCGCTCGAGGTGCTGACGGCCAAGGGCGAGACCTCCCAGGAGGTCTACACGCTGAGCCGTCTGCAGGCCGAGCCCGGCGACTCCGGCGCCCGCCTCGGGCTGCACTTCGACCTCACCGTCCCGCTCGCGCGGTACGTCGCCCAGCACTTCAACGACCTGGTGTTCCCCTTCAAGCGGTACGCCATCGGGCGGGTGTGGCGCGGGGAGCGGCCGCAGGAGGGCCGCTTCCGCGAATTCACCCAGTGCGACATCGACGTCATCAACGTGGACAGGGTGCCCCTGCACTTCGACGCCGAGGTGCCGCGGATCGTGCACGAGGCGCTGACCGACCTCGGCGTGGGTCCGTTCTGCATCGGCGTCAACAACCGCAAGGTGCTGCAGGGCTTCTACTCCGGTCTGGGAATCGCCGATCCGCTCGGCGTGATCCGGATCGCCGACAGGCTCGACAAGATCGGCGCGGACGCCGTCGGCAAACTCCTCGCCACGGACCTGGATCTGACGCCCGCTCAGGTGAGCGCGTGCCTCGAGCTCGCGCAGATCAAGGGCGACTCCTCTGTCCTCGACGCCGTCGCGAACCTCGGTTCCTCCGGCGAACTGCTCGAGGAGGGTTTGACGGAATTGAAGTTCGTCCTCGACGAACTCGCCGATCTGCCCGCGGGCTCGATCTCCGCGGACCTGTCGATCGCCCGCGGCCTGGACTACTACACGGGCACGGTCTACGAGGGCAAGCTGCTCGAGGCTCCGGGCTTCGGCGCGATCTGCTCCGGTGGCCGGTACGACAACCTGGCGGGGGAGTTCATCCGCAAGGACCTGCCGGGCGTGGGCATGTCGATCGGCCTGAGTCGCATCTTCGCCAAGTTCGTGGCCGATGGGGCCTTTTCCGGCGGCCCGAAGTCCCCCGCCGACGTGCTGGTCGTCATTCCGTCCGCCGACCGTCGCGGCGAGGCGCTGGCGACCGCCCGGCAGCTGCGCTCCCGGGGACTGAAGGTCGAGACCTACCACGAGGCCGCGAAGGTCGGAAACCAAATCCGCTACGCCTCGCGCAAGCTGATCCCGAACGTCTGGTTCCCGCCGTTCGACGACTCCAAGCCGCACGAGGTGAAGGACATGCTCTCGGGCGAGCAGAGCACAGCCGACCCCGCGACCTGGGTACCGGTCGCGCGCTAGCGCCGGCGGGCGAGAATCCGGTAGGCGTTGGCGCGGTCGGTCTTCTTCGCGACGAAGTCCAGGGCCTGGTCCAGCTTCCACGTCGCCCGCAGGATCGGCGTGCCGATCTTCCAGGCCCTCGCGTTGCGGGCGCGGGCCGCCTCGGTGGGCTCCCCCGGCAGCCACGGCTGGTTCGGGTCCGGCCCGAGGGCCAGGATCGCGAGCACCACGGCGTAGGTGAGGTCGCCCGGCACCTGCGCGGCGCCGCGGTCCACCTGGACGATCGTGAAGTCGCGTTCCACCAGGGCCTGCTGCAGGTTCGCGAGCGTGGGGAAGTGCTGGTGCTGCGGCTGAAACCAGGCCACCCACCACTTGCCGAGCACCCGGCCCCAGATGCACTCCGGGTCGGGAATCTCGATGAGCAGATGAGCGCCGGGTGCGAGGACCTTCGCGGCGACGTCGAGTTCGGCGCGCGGGTCGCGGGTGTGCTCGAGGTAGTGGTGCATGCTCACCACGTCGTGCCTGCCCGCGAGGCGGTCGGCCAGGTCGCCGAACTCGCCGCGGTGGCCCTCGTCGAGCCAGCCGCGCTCCAGACCCTCCTCGACGCTGGTGCCGAAGTCGATGCCCACCATGCGGGTGTCGGGCAGCACCTGGCGGGCGTCGTTGGAGAAGTGGCCGTACCCGCAGCCGACGTCGAGCCAGGACTTCGGCGTCGTGTATTTCGCGACCATCCGCGCGCGGGCCAGGTAGGCCTCGGTCATCCCGGAAAATGTGCGCTCCCACGTCTCCTTGCCCAGGCCGTCGTAGAAGTCGCGGTAGTAGAAGTTCAGCCCCTCCGGGCTCAGTCGCGGGTTCTGGAACGTGTGCCTGCAGCGGCGGCACCGCGAGAGCGTGAAGGCGCCCGGCTTGCGCTGCAGCATGTCGCGCGTGCGCAGATGCACCGTCAGATCCGTCGACCGACACCAGGGACAGTCCGAGCGAGGAGCCTCGAAGAAGCGCTCGAGCCCGAGGGCGATCTCGCGGGCGTAGTCCTCGCGGGTGCTGGTCATCTCGACTCTCTACGGAGAAGAACGCGGTAGGTGTTCGCGTCGTCGGTCAGGTGGGCGAGTTTGGTCAGCGCGGCGTCGACGCGGTGCATGGCCTGGAACCCCCTGGGGGCCAGGCGCTTCCACACCAACTCGTGTCGGGCCCTTCGCTTCGGCGTCTCCGGCTCGCCCAGCCACGGCAGGCTCGGGTCTCGGCCGACGACGGCGAAGAACTGCACGAGCGCCCAGGTGGCGTCGATGCCGATGTGCGCCGGCCCCTTGACGATCTTCAGCGGGGTGAAGCCACGCTCGGCGAGCGCGTTGAGCAGGTTCGGCAGCGGGATCATGTGCTGGTGCTGCGGCTGCAGTAGCGGGAACCACCAGCGACCGAAGCCCGGAGCAAGGCCGTAGTCGGGGTCGGGCATCTCGACCAGTAGGTGGTCGCCGGGCTTGAGTACCCGGGCGGCCGCGTCGAGTTCGGCGCGTGGATCGCGGGTGTGCTCGAGGTAGTGATGCATGCTCAGGACGTCGAACCGACCCGCCAGTTCGTCCACGAGATCGGGGAAGAGCCCGCGGTGGCCCTTGGCCAGCCAACCCCGCCGTTCGCCGAGTTCGACGCCTTCGCCGAGGTCGAGCCCCTCGAAGACCGTGTCCGGCGCAACCTCGCGGGCGTGCTTGGCGAAGTGGCCGTAACCGGTTCCCACGTCGAGCCAGGTCTTGGGGTGCGCCACTTCGAGTACGTCCCGGGCCCGGGCCAGGTTCACCTTGGTGCCACCGTCGAACACCGGCTCCATGACCTGCCGGCCCAGGCCGTCGTAGAAGTCCCGGTAGTAGAACTCCAGGCCCTCCAGCGACAGCCGGGGGTTCTGAAAGACGTGGCGGCAGCCTCGGCAGCGGGACAGGGTGAACACGCCCGGCTTGCCCTGGATCAGGTCCCCCATCCGCATCCGGACCGTCAGGTTGCGGGACTCACACCACGGGCACGTCTCGCGCGGCGGCTCGAAGAAGCGCGCCGGGTCGCCGTCGAGCGCCAACGCATACCAGGCCTCCGCCTGCGCGCGCGCTGCGTCTGGGCGGCTCGCAAGCTCGCCACCAGCGTTGTCTACGGCCATGGCAACAGTCTGCCCGGATCTTCGAACCGGAGGCAGGCGGAACACTAGGTTCGTGATCGTGTCCGGTCCAGTAGTTTCGGGGCCGTGAAGCTCCGGCCGCTCGATGTCCCCGTCGCCGTCGGGACGGTGCTGTCCATCGCCGGCGCGGTCACCGTGATCCGCAACTGCATCTCGGCGCAGCGCCCGCCGTACCCGCCGCCGGCGGTGACCGAGACCGTCTCGGTGCTGATTCCGGCGCGCAACGAGGCGCACCGCATCTCCCCGACGCTGCTGTCCCTGCTCGCTCAGGAGCACGTCACGGACCTCGAGATCGTCGTGCTCGACGACGACTCCTCCGACGGCACCGGCGAGGTGGTGACACGCCTCGCCGACGGCGACCCGAGGGTACGGGTGATCTCCGGCCGACCGCTGGCCGAGGGCTGGCGGGGAAAGCCGCACGCGTGCATGCAGTTGGCGCAGGCCGCTCGCGGTTCGGTGCTGATCTTCGTCGACGCCGACGTCGAGTTCGCCCCCCATGCGGTGGCCTCCGCCGTGACGATGCTTCGCGAGCACGGCCTCGGCCTGCTCTCGCCGTTCCCGAGGCAGGTCATGGGGACGCCGATCGAACGGCTCTACCAGCCGATGGTCAACTGGACGCTCATGTCCAACATGGCCAAGAAGGTCGATCCGGCCACCGGCCTGCCGCCCACCAACTTCGCCAACGGCCAGTTCATGGTCTTCGACGCCGACGCCTACCTAAGGGCCGGCGGGCACGAGGCGGTGAAGACCGCGATCGTCGAGGACTTCACGATCCTGCACGTGCTGCTCGCGAGCGGCGCCAAGGCGGCTGCGATCGACGGAACCCAGCTCGCGTCGTGCCGGATGTACTCCGGGGGCCGGGAGCTCGTCGACGGGTACGCCAAGTGGCTGGCCGACCTGATCGACACCCCGAAGAAGGTGGCCTGGTCGGCCGGAATGATCGCGCTGGTCCAGGTGCTCCCGCCGCTCGCCGCCCTGCGGGGATCGCGCATCGGGCTGCTCGGCTACGCGGCGGCCGTCGCCGGGCGTGTGGTCGTCGCGCGCCGCTTCGGCGAACCGGGCCTGCCGTGGTCCCTGGCCCACCCCGCCGCCTGCGCCATGTCCGCGGGAATGATCGTGGAGTCTCGCCGGCGGAAAAAGCGCAGGACCGCGTCCTGGAAGGGCCGCACTCTCTGACCGGGCGCGGACGCCCGGGCATCGCCGGCTACTCCTTGCGGGCCACGACGCGATAGAGGTTGGCATCGCCCGTCCGCTTCACGATCGGTGCGAGTGCGGTGTCGGCCCTGAGTGCCCAGGGCAGCATCTTCGGGAACGCCTTCTCCCACACCAGCGAGGTCCATCGGCGCCGCAGCGCGCTCTGCCGTCGGGGGCGCCAGGGCAGCCGTGGGTCGGGTGCCGCGGTGACGGTCATCGACGCCATGGCACACGTGATGTCGACCGGGATGTGCGCCTCGGCGAACTGCACCGACACCGGGCGCAGACCGCGTTCGGTCAGCGCCGCGAGCAGATTGGGCAGGGGGGCGAAGTGCAGGTGCTGCGGCTGGAACCACTGCACCCACCAGCCGCGCAGCACGCGCAGCCGCGACTCCGGGTTCGGCACCTCGATCTGCAGTAGTCCGCCGACGGGGAGAACCTTGGCCGCCAGGTCCAGTTCGCTGCGGATGTCCAGGACGTGCTCGAGGTAGTGGAACATGCTGACGACGTCGTAACGCCCCGTCAGTTCTTCGGCCACATCGGGAAACCAGCCCCGATGCGCGGTCTCGACCCAGCCCTTGGCGGCGGCGTCCACGACACCCTGCCCCTGGTCCAGTCCGTCGAAGACGGTGTCCGGGAACTCGAGTTTCGCGTCGCGGCAGAAGTGTCCGTACCCGGCCCCGATGTCCAGCCAACGCTTCGGCGAGGTGCCGCCGGGAAAGAACGGTGCCAACTGCCGGGCGCGCGTTCGATAGATCTCCGTGCGGGTGTCGAAGATCGACTCCATCATTCCGCGGCCGAGGCCGTCGTAGAAGTCGCGGTAGTAGAAGTCCAGGCCCGCAACGGTGAGCATCGGGTTCTGGAACACGTGCCGGCACACCCGGCAGCGGTCCAGCACGAAGCGGCCGGGCTTGCGCTGGTTGCGGTCTCCGGTGCGCAGGATCGTCTTCAGGTCCGGCGATTCACACCACGGGCACGTCGTGCGACGCGGATTGAAGAACCTCTCGACGCCGCCTGCGAGATCGGCCTCGTAGCCCGGGCGGCGCGAGGCGAACTCGGCGTCCGCGTCGCCCGTCGTCGCCTGCTCCGTCATGCGTCGTCTCGACGGGCCAGTACGCGGTAGGCGTTGCCGCCGTCGGTCGCGCGGATCAGCGGAGCCACCAACTGGTCGGCCTTCCAGGCCCACTTGAGCAGTTTGGGTGCGACCTTCCACACCTTCTCCAGCCGTCGGTAGTCCGACGGGGTTGCCTCGGGCAGCCAGGGGAAGCGCGGATCGGGGGAGATCATCGTGGTGATCGACAGCACCGCGCAGGTGAGGTCGACGGGGATGTGCGCCTCCTTGCGCTGGAAGGCCACGGGAGTCAGCCCACGTTCCACCAACGCCTGCAGCAGGTTGCTCGACGGGATGAGATTCAGGTGCTGTGGCTGGAAGTACGGCGTCCAGAGCCGGCCGAAGATCTTGGCGGTGATCGACGTCGGGTCGGGTACCTCGATGAGCAGGTAGGAGCCGGGCTTCATGACGCGCGCGACGACGTCGAGTTCGGCGCGCGGATTGACGACGTGTTCGAGGTAGTGATGCATGCTCAGGACGTCGTACTTGCCGGCGACCTGGTCGGCGAGGTCGGGCAGTTCGCCGCGGTAGACGTTGGTCAGCCATCCGCGCTTGCGGCCCTCTTCCACGCCGGCGCCCATGTCGAGGCCGTCGAAGACCGTGGTGGGCCAGACTTCGGCGGCGTCCTTGCAGAAGTGCCCGAACCCGGTGCCGATGTCGAGCCAGTTCTTCGGCGTCAGGAACGGAGCGACCATCTTGGCGCGGGACAGGTACAGCTCCCGGTGCGCGGCGAAGATGCCCTCGGTGCGGGAGGCGCCGAGGCCGTCGTAGAAGTCGCGGTAGTAGAAGCCGAGGCCCTCCCCGGACAGGCGCGGGTTCTGGAAGACGTGCTTGCACGTCTTGCATTCGTCCATGGTGAAGACGCCCGGCTTGCGCTGCAGGACGTCGGAGGTCCGCACCCGGGTCTTCAGGCGGTCGGATCCGCACCACGGGCAGGTGGTGGCCCGCGGCAGCAGGAACCGTTCGATCCCCGCGGCGATCTGTTCGGCGTACCAGGGGCGCTGTGCCGCGAACTCGTCGTCCGAAGGCGCCGGAGTAACCATCTCGGGTTCGATCGCAGTCATCTCTTGCTTCCCCTCATGTGCTCGCCTCGTCGTGCCAGCACTCGGTACACATTGCCGGTCCCGGTCCTTCGCAGCAACGGCGCCAGACGCAGGTCCGCGGCGTAGGCCGCCTTCATCGCGGGCGACAGCGCCTTCCACACCCGGGCGCGGGTGCGCCGCGCCCGGTCGGTGGCCGGGGGCCGCCAGGGCAGGTCGGGGTCGGGTCCGAGGATCTGGCCAACCGCGATCACCGCCGCCGTCAGGTCGATCGGCATGTGCGCCTCGCCGCGCTCCACCGCGACCGGGACCAGGTCCCGTTCGGTCAACGCGGCGAGCAGGTTGCGCATGGGGAACAGGTGCAGGTGCTGGACCTGGAAGGCGGGCGTCCACAGCGGCCCGAGCGCCCGGCCGAGCCGACACTCCGGGTCCGGCATCTCGATCAGCAGATACGAACCCGGATCGAGCACGTCGGCGACCACGTCGAGTTCGACGTGTGGATCGGGGATGTGCTCGAGGTAGTGGATCAGGCTGATCACGTCGTGACTGCCCGTCAGTTCCCCGGCCAGGTCGCGTAGGTTCCCGCGGTAGGCGGTGTCCAGCCAGCCGCGCTCCGCGCCTTCGGCGACCGCCGCCCCGAAGTCCAGCCCCGAAAACCTCGTGGTCGGCAGAATCGAGCGGGCGTCCTTGGCGAAGTGCCCGTACCCGCAGCCCACGTCCAGCCAGTTCTGGGGCGTGGTGAAGGCGCCCACCATGCGGGCGCGACCGAGGTAGAACTCCGTCTGCGCCGCGAACATCGTTTCGACGGTCGCGCCGCCGAGGCCGTCGTAGAAGTCCCGGTAGTAGAAGTCCAGGCCCTCCGGGGTGATGCTCGGGTTCTGGAACACGTGGCCGCAGGTACGGCAGCCGTCCCAGGTGAAGCTGCCGGGTTTGCGCTGCACGAAGTCCGGGGCTCGGTTGCACCGCTTCAGCCGCCCGGAGCCGCACCACGGGCAGGTGCGTCGGGGCCGGGCGAAGAAGCGCTCGACGCCGCCGGCGAGATCGGCGGCGTAGCGTGCGCGGAGGTCCTCCAACTCCGCGTCGGCCGGCGCGGTCACGAAGGCTCCTTGCGAGCCACGATCCGATACGTGTTCGTCTGGTCCAGACGGCTGAGCACCTTGCCCAAGGCGACGTCGCCCTTGCTGACGATGCGCGAGAGCGGCGGGAACACCTTCGTCCACGCCAGTTCGTGGCGCTTGCGGCGCCAGCCGTCCGGCTGCGGCGGAGCCCACGGGCGGCGGGGGTCCGGTGCGAGCTTCGTGGTCAGGAAGATCAGCGCGAACGTCAGGTCGACGGGGCTGTGGGACTCCCCGCGCTGCACGCTCACGGTGGTGAAATCGCGTTCCCGCAGCGCCGAGAGCAGGTTCGCGGTCGGAAGGAAGTGCTGATGCTGCGGCGGGAACCAGGGCACCCACCAACTGCGCAGCGCCCGACCGTAGGCGGAGAACACGTCGGGCATCTCGATCTCGGCGTAGCCGCCCGGCTTCACGACCGCGGCGAGCGCGTCGAGTTCCTCGCGCGGGTCGCGGGTGTGCTCGAGGTAGTGGTGCATGCTCACCACGTCGTACTGCGGCATCGACGGCGCCAACTCCGGGAACAGTCCGCGGTGTCCGACGCGGATGCGGCCGAGCTCCTGCGCCTGGGTCACACCGGCCGAGAGGTCGAGCCCGTCGAAGACGGTGTCGGGCAGGACCTCTTTGGCGTGCAGGGGAAAGTGCCCGTGCCCGGTGCCGACGTCGAGCCACGACTCCGGGTTGGTGTGCGCGGACACCGAGCGAGCTCGGATGCGGTTGGCCTCCCCGCCCATGGCGAACATGGCCTCGGCGATGTCGGCGCCGAGACCGTCGTAGAAGTCGCGGTAGTAGAAGTCCAGACCGGCGAGGTTCAGCCGCGGGTTCTGAAACGCGTGGCCGCAGCGGCGGCACTGGTCGATCGTGAACTCGCCCGGCTTGAGCTGGATGAGTTCCCTGCTGCGCAGACGCTGCTTCAGGTCCGTGGACCGGCACCACGGGCACGAGGACTGGCGCGGCTCGAAGAACGAATCGAGTCCGCCTTCGAGTGCCTTGGTGTACCACTCCCGGGCTTCGGCCAACTGCTCCTCGACGCTCGGTGTCGTCGACGGCTCGCTCACAGGAGCTTCTCCAAACGGTTGGCGGCCGCGGCGGCGCCGCCGGCGGTCTCGAAGGACGCCCGGATCCGAGCCGCACCCGAAGCGTAGGAAGGGTCGTCGAGTACCGCGAGAATTGCTTCGCGGAGTTCGCCTGCGGTCACGCGCCCGAACTTCACCCGGACGCCCGCGTGGGCCGCCTCGATCTGGGCGGCGTTGGCGGGCTGGTCGTCGCGAATCGGCGCCACCACCAACGGCAGGCCGTGGGCGAGCGCCTCGCACATCGTGTTGTGCCCCCCGTGGAAGACCACCGCCTTCAGGTGGGGGAGCAGCTCCAGCTGCGGAACGCGTGCCGCGGCGATCACGTTCGAGGGAAGGTCGAGCCCCGTTCCCGGGTGCACGAAGACTCCCTGCACCGAATCGGCGAGGTCGGCGAACACCTCCGCGGCGACGGCGAAAAAGCGATCTCCGGCGTCCTGGTTCACCGTGCCCAGCGAGACCAGGACGCAGCGGCGCTTCGGGTCCAGCCACTCCCAGGCGAACGGCACCGGGGCTCCGCGCCCGCCGATGGCCGGGCCGACGAAGGCGATGTGCTCGGCCGGCGGCTCGGGCGGGGCCAGCAGTTCCACCGAGGAGAACGCCAGCAGCAGTTGGTCGGAGAAGCGCAGGTCCACCGGCTCGACGACGTCGTAGGCGGCTTGGAAATGCGCCATCTGCTCCTGCGCCCAGAGGCCCAGCTTCGGCATGGTTTCGTACTGGCCGGTGAGCTCGGCCGTCGTCGTCGCGGAGGTGGCCCACGGCAGTCCCCGTTCGCGGGCCACCAGCGCCCCGGCGAGTGCCTGTTGGTCCACGACGAGCACGTCGGGCGCGAACTCCTCCATGGCGCGGCGAACGCCCCCCACCATCGAATGCGCGAGGGGGAGGAGGAAGTCCTCCCAGAAGAACCGGAAGGCCGTCGCCGCGCGCAGCCCCCGCCAGCGCACGAGTCGATCGGACAGGGGCTCGCCCGGGAACTCCTCGTCGACTGCAAAGACCCGCCGGCCCGGCGGAAGAACGCCTGCGAGGTAGCTGGAATTGCCCGCCCACGCGACGTCGTGGCCGCGTTCGGCAAGCGCCGCGCCCACCGCGACCGTGGGCAGGATGTGCCCGGTCAGCGGCGGTACGACGAACAGGAAGCGGGCCACCGAACGATCATTCCAGCCTCCGCGTCGCGACGTGCGGCGCTTTGCCCAGGCAGTACGCGCTCAGGCCTGCTCGGCCAGCCAGGCGACGACGATCTCCCGTACGGCCGGCGTGGCGTCCATCAGGACGGAGTGGCCCACATCGGGCACGACGGTCACCGTGGCGTGGGGCAGCAGGTCGTGCAGTTGCCGCTCGTAGTCCGGAACGTCGGAGTGTTCCCCGTAGACCGCGCGCACCGGGCAGGTGAGCGCGCGCAGCCGGTCGCGCTCGATCGGGCGGGCCTTGGTGAGGTCGGGGTAGAAGCTGGTGTGGTTGGCGAGGTCGGTGAGCGCGTCCATCATGCGCACGACCTTGCGGCCGAACCGGCGGATCCAGGCCTGGAGGTTCTCCTCGCCCATCTCGGCGACGACCTGCGCGACGCGCTCGCGCTCCTCGGCGATCTGCTCGGCCCAGCCCTCGACGTTGAAGTGCGCCTCGATCAGCACGATGCTCGCGACCCGCTCGGGGAACTCGACGGCGAAGTCGAGCGCGATCGTGCCGCCGTAGCTGTTGCCGACCAGGTGCACCGGACCGGTGATCTTCAGTTCGTCGAGCAGACCGGACAGGTCCGCGACCGAGTCCTCCATCGTGTACCCGGTGCGGGTGCGCTCGGAGTCCCCGTGACCGCGCAGGTCGTAGAGCACCGCCTCGGCGCCCGTCTTCGCGACGGCGCCGGCGACCGTGTAGTAGAAGCTCGCCATGTTGTCCATGCCGAGGCCGTGCAGGAACACGACCGGCGGCGCGGTGCGGGCGTGCGCGGCGACCGGGTTCAGGTGCTGAACGTGCAGCCGAATCCCGTTGGCGACGATCTCAGGCATACGTGCGATTCCGTTGGCGACGGACGCTCAGGAGGTGGCGTCGACGACGTAGTCGACGACCGTCCCGACGCGCATCTCGATGATCTCGTCCAGGTCGAGGTCGGCCAGGAAGGCCGCGAAGTCGACCTTGCCGCCGTAGTGCTCGGTGAGCTTGGAGCCCAACTTCACGAACTCGATGCTCTCCATCTCCAGGTCGTCCTCGAAGGAGGTCTCCCGGGTGACCTCGATGTCGATCATGTAGTCCGCGCCGATGACCTCGGCGATCAGGGACCGGACGACGTCCAAGACCGCGGCCTCGACCTCGGTTCGGGCCTGGGTAGTCACGGAACACTCCTCGAGTCCTCTAGACGCTGCGCGTGATCGTGCTCAGTCAAGCATGCCGCCTCATCGGGTCCAGCCGACCGCAAACGGCACTGGATCATCCCCGGTCCGGGTCACAACCCGGTACACGGCCCCGTCGACGACGACGGACAGTTCGTCGCCTTCCACCCCGGTGACGACAAAACGGGCGGGGCGGCCGCCCAGGCCGGTGCCCTGCGCCTTCGCAACGGCCTCCTTCGCGGTCCAGAACCGCGTCACCCAGGCCGCGCGGGCGGGATCCGCGGCCGGGACCAGTCCGTTCAGCAGCTCCCGCTCGGCCGGGGTCAGCAGCGCAGCCTCCGCCGGGGCGTCGTCGACGAGCTCGAGGTCGATCCCGACGGGGGTGCCCGCGGGCCCGACCATCGCCGCCGCGTACGGCCCGGAGTGGGCCAGCGACACCGTCAGATCCTCCGACCCGGCTCCGGTGGCGAACGGCCTTCCCGAGGGGTCGTTGCCGATCTGCACCTCCGCGGGGAAGATCGGCCCGGCGCCGGAGCGCCACAGGTGCGCCCGCAGTGCGTCCTTGGCCGCGATGCGCCCGAGCAGCCAGCGGTTTGCCGCCCGCGGGTTGCGCGAGGCGTGCACGGGGCGCTCCTCGACGGACAGGTACTGACGGGCGGCGAGGTCGCGGGCGGCGGGATCGGTCCACGGCTCCGCGAGCAGCCACCAGCCGCCGTCCTGCTCGGCTGCCAGGGTGGCGCTCGCGGGCCGGCGAAACGCCTCGACGGTGGTCGCGTTGCCTTCGAGCCGGCGATCGGTCCAGCCGGTGATGTGACACCACAGGGCGCCGGTTTCGTCGCGCAGGTCGAGGTCCGCGACGGCTTCGTCGGGGGTGGCCGAACGCACCCGCACCACGGTGGCGAACCGCGCGCCCGGCTCCGGCGGCGGGCCGTAGAAGGAGACCGCGCCGATCGTCGCGGGCAGCACGAGCCCGTTGTCGGGCTGCTTGGCGACCCAGAACCCCAGCAGTTGCCCGGCGCCGTCGAGCAGCGCCCCCGGGGCCGGCAGCGCGGCGACGACGCCCCGCACGCCGTCCTCGGCGAGCGCGGTCACCTCGACGACGGCCTGGTAGGCCGGTCCGTGGAACATCCAGCGATCGGCGTAGAGCGCGACGGCGTCCACGCCCGGGTCGCGCTCGGCGGTCAGCGGCGCCTCGCGAAGCGCGGGCGCCGCTGGATACCGGTCCGCCAGCAGCACCGTTCCGCGGGCGTAGGTCTCCCGCGGTCCGTTGCCGACGGTCCCGTCGATCACGACCGTGACGACGGTCAGGTCGCCGTCGCCGGCCTTGGCCGTGGCCTCGACGTGCAGGGTGATTTCGGGGTCGACCGCGAGGGGGCGAAGGGCGCGCACGCCGCGTACCCCGACGACGACCCGCTCCGGGACCAGGTCCGCCGCCGCGCCCGCGAGCAGGTCGATGGTCGCGGTCATGGGCACGATCGGGAATCGCTCGGACATCGGCGCCGCGTCGGGCGCCTGGAGCAGGCAGTGGTCGGCCAGGTGGGGGTGGCCGGCGATCGACAGCACCCGGGTGGTGACGCGGCTGCGGGCGCCGGTCGGCGGCGCCGCGGGGGGCTGCGGCGGCGCGACGGGCGGGGCCGGCGCTTCGACGGGGGGTTCCTCGCCGCGCCAGGCGGCGAGTACGACCCCGGCGGCGCGCTCGGTTTCTGCCAGCAGTGCCTGGTACTCCGCGACGACCGGGTCCTGGCTCGGCGGCAGCGCCCGTCCGGGGAAGGGGGCCGCGCTCGGCCGCGGGAGGGGCTCGGCGAGGTCGTGCAGCAACGGGGAGCCCAGCCGCAGCGCGATGCCGGGCCGCTCGGGTTTCTTCGGCGTCTCGGCGGCCGGTTCGGGGGCGGGCTCTTCGGCGCCGACGGAGAGTCGGGAGAAGCGCGGGTTGCCGCCCGCGGTCCACAGCGCGGCCGCCACGCGCAGCAGCTGTTCCAGCCCGCTGCGGCGCGCGAGGTTGGCGCTGAGCACCAGATGGGGCGTCCCGCTCGACTCCAGGGTGTCCTCGACGAATCCCGGAAGGCTGCCGGTGCCGACCTGGACGAAAACGCGTACTCCGGCCTCGTGGAGGCGCTCGATCAGCGGACCCCAGCGCACCGGCTCGACGAGGTTGCGGACGAGCAGGTCCCGTACGCCGTCGGGGTCGCCCGGGTAGGGCGCGGCGGTGGTCGCGGACCACAGCGGGACCTGTTGCGGCCGCAGCGTCAGCGTGCGGACGAATTCGCGCGTCGGGCCAAGGAACGGCTCGAGATAGTGGGTGTGGAACCCGGACCGGAACGGCAGGACCGATCCGCTCACGCCGCGCTCGCGCAGCCGCCCGAGCACGATCTCGACGCGCGACTCCTCGCCGCACACGATCGACTGGTTCGGGCAGTTCTCGTGGGAGAGCACGACGTCCGGCAGGCCCTCGAGTGCCGCGGTCGCCACGGAGGCGCCGCAGCCGAGCACCGCATAGACCAGATCGGGAACGCCCGGGCCCGCGTCGAAGGAGCGGGTCGAGTCGGCGAACTCCTCGAACGGAGCCGCGCCGGCGGCGATCAGCGCGCTCCACTCGCCGATGCTGTGCCCCGCCACGACGTCGGGAACGATGTCCATCGAGCGCAGCGCCGAGTCGAGCAGCCGTCCGACGGCTGCCAGTTCCAGCCCGCGGCGGCCCAGGCCTGCGCCGACCGTGCTGCGCACCGGCGGCAGCCCGAAGTGCGCGGCGACGTCGTCGACGCGTGGCTCGAAGACTTCTTCCAGCCCGGGGAAGAGAAAGGCGATTTTGGGTGACGTCACGTCAGATGTCAGCAGTGGCTCGGTGCCGAGCCACAGGTCGCTGCGCCCGGCCCACGGCTTGCCCTGTTCGACGACCTTGCGGGCCAGGGCCAGTCGCTTCGCGTCGGGGGCCACCAGCGCCAGGCGTACCGGGCCGTTGGGCGGGGGATGGGCGGCGTCGTCGCGGGCGAGGAGGACCTCGTCCGGTGCGCAGAGTTGCTCGGCGAGCGAGGCCAGGTCCGGACCCGCGAGCAGCAGTACCGGCTCGCGCCCGACGGCGGGTTCGGCGCTGCGGCGACGTCGAGCCTTCTTCGTGGGACGTTCCGACAGTACGACGTGGGCGTTGATGCCGCCGAACCCGAACGCGTTGACCGCCGCCACCCGGGGCTCGCGGGTCTCCCACGGGGCCGCGCCGACGACCGGGGCGAAACGGCTGCCGGCCATGGCCGGGTGCGGATCGTCGCAGTGCAGGGTCGGGGGCAGTTCGCCCCGGTGCACGGCCAGCGCGGCCTTGATGAGACCGGCCGCGCCCGCCGCGGGCATCGCGTGCCCGATCATCGACTTCACCGAGCCGAGCCCGATGTCCGGACCGCCGGAGCCGCGCGGCCCGAACACCTGGGTCAGCGAGGCCAGTTCGGTCGCGTCCCCCGCGACCGTGGCCGTGCCGTGCGCCTCCACGAGGCCGACGACGCCTGGCTGGGTCGGGTCCAGGCCTGCCATCGCCCAGGCCTGGCGCATCGCCGCGACCTGGCCCTCCGAACGCGGGGCCATGAGGCTGGAGGAGCGTCCGTCGCCCGCGACTCCGACGCCGCGGATCACGGCGTAGACCCGGTCCTCGGCGGCGTCCTCGAGCCGCTTGAGCACCAGGATGCCGGTGCCCTCGCCGATCAGGATGCCGTCGGCGCCACGGTGGAACGGGCGGATTCGATCGCTGGGGGACAGGGCCCCGAGCAGGTTGAAGCCGCTCCAGAAGGTCAGGTCGTGGCAGTGGTGCACGCCGCCGGCGAGCACGACGTCGCACCGGCCCGTGGCGAGGTCCCGGACGGCGTGGTCCACGGCGATCAACGACGAGGCACACGCGGCGTCCACGGTGTACGCAGGACCGGCGAGGTCGAGCCGGTTCGCGGTGCGCGAGGCGACCAGGTTGGGCACCATCAGGTCGATGCCGGACTCCTCGCGCAGTGGCCCGAGCCGTTCGGCGAACCCGGCGCGCACGGCTTCGAGCTGATCCTCCGTCAGGTCCGGCAGCAGTTCGCGCAGGGTGGTGGCGAGCTGGTTGGCGGTGCGGACCCGATCCACGAACGAGGCCATGCCGGCGTTGAAGTACCCGCCGCGGCCCAGGACGATGCCGACCTTGCCGCGGTCTCCGAGCCGGTCCTCGCCGCCGGCGTCCTCGATCGCCGCCGCCGCCGTGGCGAGGGCGATGAGTTGGTCGGCTTCGATGTCCCCGACGGCCAACGGCATGATGCCGAATCGCATCGGGTCGAACAGCGGGGCGTCGACGAAGCCGCCGCGCCGGCTGTACATCCGGTCCCCGGGGCGCGTCTTGGCCTCGGCCGGGTCGTAGTGCACCGGATCCCAGCGGTCGCCGGGCGCGTCGGTGATCGCGTCGAAGCCGGCGAAGATGTTCGCCGCGTAGCGCTCCAGATTGGGCGCCCCGGGGAACACCGCCGCCATACCGACGATTGCGACGTCCACGTTTCGAGCTTGCCAGGAAACTTGATTCGGCGTCAGGACTGATCGAGGTCGGGTGCGGAGAAGGCCGCCCGGAACGCGTCGGGTTCCGCGCAGACCTGCACGACCTGCGGGTCCTGCCCGTAGGCGATCTCGGCGAGCAGGGCCGCCACGCCGTCCTCGGCGCGCAGGGCCGTGACGCCGGAGCGGGCGTACTCCTTGAGCAGTTCCGGGGAGACCATGCCGTCGCCGTGCCCGGCCAGCGGCATCCAGGGGCCCCAGTCGATGGACAGGACCTTGCCGGTGAACCGGTCCTGCCAGCAGCGGGCGAGGGAGTCCAGCGCGTCGTTGGCGGCGGAGTAGTCGCACTGCCCGCGGTTGCCGAAGACGCCCGAGACGCTGCCGAAGAGCACCAGGAAGCCCAGGTCCGGGTCGAGCGCGGCGGCGAGCGCACGGGCGCCGTCCACCTTGGTCTCCCAGACGCGCGCGAAGCCGTCCGTGGTCTTGTCCGCGATCAGGCGGTCGTCGAGGACCCCCGCGCCGTGCACGACGCCGTCCAGGCGGCCGTGGCTCGCCCGGATGCCGGCGATGGCGTCGGCGACGGCGGTCGCGTCTCGCACGTCGACCTGCCGGTAGTCCACCGAGGCGGCGACGGCGCGCAGCGCGGCCATCGACGCCCGGATCTCGCGTTCGGCGAGGATGCGCCGCACGCCGCGTTCCACCTCGGCGGGTTTCGCGACGCCGGCGGCGATGAGGGCCATGCGCAGCGCGGCCGCGTCGGCGGCGCCGGCGGTGGCCGGGTCCTCGACGTCGGCGGGCAGCGGGCTGCGGCCCCACAGCACCAGGCGGCACCCGGTGGCCGCGGCCAGGCCCTGCGCCACGGTCGCGGTGATGCCGCGCGCGCCGCCGGTCAACAGGACCGTGGAGCGCTCGGACAGGCCGAGGTCGGTGGCCGAGGGTGCCTGTTCGGGCAGGTCGGTCCGGACCAGGGCGAGGGTGACGCGCTCGGCGCCGCCGTAGCCGACGAGTTCGGGGCCGTCGGCGTTGCGAACCTCGGCCAGCAGTCGCTCGGCGAGGACCTCGGGAAGTTCCTTCGGGTCGACGTCGACGCAACGGCAGGCAATTTCGGGGTACTCCCGCGCCATCGTCCGCACGAGCCCCGACAGGCCGATCCCGGCCGGCAGTTCGTTGCGAGCACCGCTCGCGCCGTGGCCGAAGCGTCCACCGTGGCCGGTGACGACCAGCACCTGGCGGGCGCCGCCGAGGACCGCGCGACGCAGCACCACGAAGGCGTCCGGGAGGGACGGCGGTTCGCTCGGGCCGGCCGCACCGAGGTGCACGACGATGTCGACGTCGCCGAGCTCTTCCTCCGGGTCGGTGGAGACCGTGCGGACGGTCGCGCCGGCCGCGGTCAGGGCGGCGGCGAGCTCCAGAGCGACGCCCGAGGTGCCGGAGACCAGGGTGACGTGACGACTCGTCAGGTCCGCGCCCTCGCCGAGAACCTCGGCGGGAACGACCTCGAGGAGATAGCGCCGCAGCTCGGCGTGCGGGGCCACCTCGACCTCGACCGGTTGCGCAGGGACGGTCTCGGCAACCTGCGCGGGAATCGCGGACGGGCTCGGTGTCCCGACGATCCGCTCCACGATCGAGGTCAGCGTGCGCAGTCGGCTGAGCTCGGACTGCAGCGTCTCGTCGAGGCGGCCCACCGCACCGAAGGCCTCGACGAGCCGATCCGCGAGCAGGCCGACGATCTCGGTGCGCTTGAGCGAGCCGATCGACAGGTCGGCCTCGAGGTCCAGGGCCGGGTCGAGCATCGCCGCCGGGTAGCCGGTGCGCTCGCTGATCAACTCGATCAGCGCGTTCTGCACCGCGTCGGCGTCGAGCCCGGAACCCGAGCGTTCCGGACCGGCCTGGGCGGGCACGCGTGCGGCGGCGGGAGCGGGCTCGGTGGCGAGCGCGTCGACGATGCCGCGCAGCGTCCGGATGCGGGTGATCTCGGCCTGGCGGGCCTCGTCGGGCGTGCCGACGAGACCGGCGTCGCGCATCCGGTCCGCGAGCAGGCCGACGATCTCGGTGCGCTTGAGCGAACCGATCGACAGGTCGGCCTCGAGGTCCAGGTCGGGGTCGAGCATCGCCGCCGGGTAGCCGGTGCGCTCGCTGATCAGGTCCACCAACAGCTGGGAGATCCGCTCGGCGTCGGCGATCCCGTCGACGGCAGGCGCGGCGGCGGCCGTTGGCGCCGGGACGGGCGTGGGCGCGACGACCTGGGCGGGTACGGCGGCGACGGGCTTGGCGGCGACGGGCTTGGCGGCCGCGGGCGCGACCTGGGCCGCGGGGGCGGCGGGCAGCGGAGCCTGAGCGACGGGCGCCGACGGGACCGCGCCGAGGTAGCCGAGCACGACCTCGCGCTGCGCGGCGAGCATCTCGCGGCTGCTGCGCAGGAACTCCAGGACGACGGCGCCGCGGGCGTCCTCGGCCACCGCGGGCACGGCGACCGATTCGGGCGCAGGCGCGGCGGGGGCCGCGACGCGGACGGCGGGCTTGAGGCCACCTGCCACGGGTGTTCCCTCCGCGGTGCTCACGAGGTGTCCGTTGACGGTCCAACCGGGGCGGCGCGGCACCTCGCCCGCGTTGACCAGGTTGGCCTCGCGACCGGCGTAGAGCGCGGCGGGGTCCACCGGGACGCCGACGACGGCCAGGCGAGCGAGGGCGAGCAGCAGGGCGTGGACGCCGTGGCGGCCGGGACGGTCGGTCGCGATCGCCGTGTGCGGGCGATCCCCGAGGATCGCCCCGACCAGACCGGTGAGCACGTTGCCGGGGCCGCACTCCAGGAACACGCGGGCACCCGCGGCGTACATCGCCTCGATCTGCTCGGTGAACCGGACCGGCAGCGCGATCTGCTCGGCGAGCGTCTCGCGGACGCGGCCCGAACCCAGCGGGTAGGGCGTCGCGGTGCTGTTCGACCACACCGGCAGGTGCGGCGAACCCACGGTCGCCTTGGCGAGTTCGGCCTCGAAGATGCGCGCGGCGTCGGCGACGACGGGGGAGTGGAAGGCACAGGCGACCGGGATCGCCTGTGCGCGCAGGCCCGCAGCGGACAGCTTGGCCACGGCCCCCTCGATCGCGGCCGT
Organism: Sporichthyaceae bacterium; assembly: GCA_052389435.1. Classification (GTDB taxonomy): domain Bacteria; phylum Actinomycetota; class Actinomycetes; order Sporichthyales; family Sporichthyaceae; genus JBQTKD01. Next base: position 37,211 of record JBQTIB010000022.1, read on the forward strand.
GGGACCCGAGATCACCGTCTGGGTCGGGCCGTTCTGATTCGCGATCACGACGCCGAGACCCTCGATCGCGGCGGCGACGTCGGCGGCGCTCGCCGAAACCGCGGCCATCGTGCCCGGGTCCTCGCCCGCGGCGGCCAGGATCGCCCGGCCGCGAGCGGCGGACAGCGCGGGGAGTTCGTCGGCGTCCAGCGCGCCGGCGGCGGTCAGCGCGACGAGTTCGCCGTAGCTGTGCCCCGCCAGATGCGCCGGCGCGATGCCGAGCCCGGTCACCGTGCGGAACATGGCCAGACCGGCCAGCCCCAGCGCGGGCTGGGCGACCCGGGTGTCGGTGAGCGCCTTGGCCTGCGCCTTCTTCGCCTCGGGGCCGTAGGCCGCGGGCGGGAACATCGTCGGTGCCCACTCGGCGCCGACCGCGAGCAGTTCCTGCAGGCGCGGGAACGCGACGAACAGGTCGGCGAGCATGCCGGTGCGCTGGCTGCCCTGGCCCGGGAACAGGACGGCAACCTCGCCGGAGGCATCGTCAGAAACCTCGCGGGCATGGAAAACGCCGTCGCTGGACTGCCCGCCCTTGGCCGCGACGAGCTTGGCGGCCAGGTCGTCGAGGTCGGTGGCGACCACGGCGATCTCGACGGCGGCAGGCGTGCGCTCGGCGGTGGTCCGCGCGAGATCGCGCAGGCGCCACGGGCGACCGGCGTCGTCGTTGCTCGCACACAGCGTCGCGAGACGGTCCACGTCCGCGACGCCTCCGAAGAGGAACAACTCGGCGGGCCACTGGTCCTGCCCGTGGCGCGGCGCAGGCGAGCCGGCCCAGCCGGAGAGCACGGTGTGGAAGTTCGTGCCGCCGAAGCCGAACGCGCTGATGCCCGCGGCCCGCCGACCGGTGGGCCACGGGCGGGCGGTGTCGCCGAAGGAGAACGGGCTCGTTTCGGCGTCCCAGGCGGGGTTCGGGCTGACGATCTTTCCCGTGGGCGGCAGGACGCCGTTGTAGATCGCGAGCGCCGCCTTGATCAGGCCCGCGAGGCCCGCGGTGCACTTGGTGTGCCCGATCTGGCTCTTCACCGAACCGAGCGCGCAGGCGCCCGTCGCGGCGCCGGCGTCGGTGAACAGTTCGGTGAGCACGCCGAGTTCGGTGCGGTCGCCGACGACGGTGCCGGTGCCGTGGGCCTCGATCAGCCCGACGTCGGCGGGGCTGATGCCGGCCTGCGCGTACGCGCGATCGAGCGCGCGGCGCTGGCCCTCCGGACGCGGGGCGGTGAGGCCGAGGGACTTGCCGTCGCTGGCCGAACCCACGCCGCGAATCACCGAGTAGATGCGGTCGCCGTCGCGTTCGGCGTCCTCGAGGCGCTTGAGCACCAGACAGGCCACGCCCTCGCCGAGCGCGATGCCGTCGGCGTCGGCGTCGAAAGGCTTGCAGTGCCCGGACTTGGACAGCGCGCCGACGGAGGCGAAGAGCAGGTAGTCCTGGATGCCGTTGTGGATGTCCGCGCCGCCGCACAGCACCATGTCGGCCGCTCCGGCGCGCAGCTGCATGCAGGCCACCTCGAGCGCCGCGAGCGCGGAGGCGCAGGCGGCGTCGACGGTGTAGTTCGCGCCGCCGAGGTCCAACCGGTTCGCGATGCGGCCGGAGATCACGTTGGCGAGCACGCCCGGGAAGGAGTCCTCGGTCAGCTGCGGCAGTTGGGCGTCGAGCTCGGCCGGCATCTCGCCGTGCAACTGCGGGTACAGCGCGCGGAAGCCGTACGCCGCCGACAGATCCGTGCCCGGCTCGGCGCCGAACACCACGGCCGCACGCTCGCGGTCGAAGGATCGGCCGGGCTCGGGGGAGCCGACGAGGTAGCCCGCGTCGCGCAGGGCACGGGCGGCCACCTCCAGGGACAGCAACTGCACCGGTTCGATGCTCGCCAGCGCCGCCGGCGGGATGCCGTAGCGCAACGCGTCGAACGGGATGTCGGGCAGGAAGCCGCCCCACTTCGAGGTCGAACCTGACCCACCATCACCTACGAAGTAGGTCGAGGTGTCCCAGCGGTCCGCGGGCACCTCGGTGATCGCGTCGTGGTTGCGCAGGATGTTCGCCCAGAACTCGGCGAGATCGCCCGCGTCGGGGAACATGCCCGCCATGCCGACGATCGCGACGTCGAGCGGGCCGGTTGCATGCGCCGGAGCGTCCTGCTCGCCGAGGGCCGCGGCGCGTTCGGTCAGGAACTCGGCGGCGCCGTCCGTGACCTCGCGGTGCAGTTCCGCCACCGTGGTCACGGCCGAGCGCAGGCGCGCGAGGTCGCCGATCATCACCATGCCGTCGCGGGCCTGGGTGTTCTCGTCGACGGGGATGAGTGCGGCGCCTTCGCGACGGATTCCCTTGCTGGCAATGCGAAGGCGGCCGATGTTGAGCTTCTCGAGCTCGGCCCAGACCTGCTCCAGCGGCATGCCCTCGGCGATCAGCCGCTCGCGGGTGGCGTTGAAGGTGGCGACGAACTCGGTGTCCGCACAGCGGGTGGCGTGTCCCGGGGCGGTGGTCAGCAGAACCGTTTCGTCGCAGGCGATCGCGGCGCGCTGGAACATCGGACCGATGGCGCCCGCGGTCACCGCCTCGCGGGTGAACAGGTAGGCGGTGCCCATCAGCACGCCCGCGCGGCCGCCGGCGGCGACCACCGGGGCGGCGGCGGCGTTGACCATCGCGGCGGAACGGGCGTCGTGGACGCCGCCCGCGAACAGGACGTCGAACTCGCCCGCGCAGCCGTGCTTGACGCCGGAGTCGAGCAGGTTCTGGATCTGCTGCTCCCACAGCGGGAACGAGGCGCGCGGACCGACGTGGCCGCCGCACTCCGAGCCCTCGAACACGAACCGGCGCGCACCCTCGGCGACGAACCGGTCGAGCAGCGCGGGGGAGGGCACGTGCAGGAACGTGGCGATGCCGGCGGCCTCGAGCGGCTGCGCCTGCGCGGGTCGTCCGCCGGCGATCAGCGCGTACGGCGGGTGGACCTCGTGGACCGCCGCGAGCTGCGCCCGACGCAGGTCCTCCGGCACGAAGCCGAGGACGCCGACGCCCCAGGGCAGGTCCCCGAGCAGTTCGGCGGTTTCCACGAGCAGCGCGCGACTGTCGTCGCCGCCCATCAGCGCGAGGGCGATGAACGGCAGACCGCCCTCGAGCGCGACCGCCTTGGCGAATGCGGCCTGGTCGCTCACCCGGGTCATCGGGCCCTGCGCGACGCGCGAGCGGATGCCGGCCGCGGCCTGCGCGGCGCCGGTCGCGATGCCGGTGCGGATGCCCTCGGCGACGGCCGCGACCACGCCGGAGGCCGTGCGGTGGCGGTCGGCCAGCGGCGCGGCGAGCGCCCCGTCCTCGCCGATCGGCAGGGCTTCGAGATGGGCGCCGACCCGCGCGCCGATCCCGGCTGGCTCCGGGCGGGCGAGGTCCGGACGGACGAACACCCGGTACCCGCCGACCACGGCGGTCTCGGTGCCGTCCATGCGGCGCAGCGCGGTGGTCAGCGGAGCGGGAAGGTCGGCCTCGGAGGTCAGCGCGAACTGCACGTCGAGCACGACGCCGTGGGCACCGCCGGCCACGGCGGCGGCGGCGGTGTGCGGTCCGATCCCACCGGCCGCCCAGACCGGCACGGGAATGCCGGCGGCGAGGATCTCCTGGAGCAGGACGAAGGTGTTCACGGTGCCCACGCGGCCACCGGACTCCGCACCGCGCGCCAGCAACGCGTCGGCGCCGGCGGACACGGCGGCGCGGGCCTCGGCCAGCGACACGACCTCGACGATCGCGGTCCGCCCGCTCGCGTCGGCGACGTTCCAGGCGGCGTCGCCGGCCAACACCACGGTGTCGACGACGGCCGGCAGGTCGGCGGGGGACAGCGGGCAGGCGGGACCGACGCGGACGCCGAAGGCCCCGGACCAGAAGCCGGTCAGCTCCTCCAGTGCGCGGAGGGCGCGGGCGGCGTCGTTGCCGAGATCGAGCACGCTCAACGCACCTGCCCGCGCGACGGCGGCGGCCAGGTGTGCGTGGGGCTCGGCGAACGGAGTGATCCCGAGAACCCGCGGGTGCTCATGCGACATGCCCATGGGCGGCGCTGTCCTCCGTACCGGTGCTGGCGGGCGAGTCTGCCTCCGGGTGTTCGACGGACCGGGGGCCGTCGACCGGGTGAAGTCCGACACGTGCTTCGCGCCCGCGGTGGCGGCCGCGGAGACGACGTCGAGGTCACGAGGGGCGTCCTCGCTGGAGCGGGCTGGCGGTGCACCGCCCTCCGCGGCGGCCGGTCGTCGGATGGAACGTCTCAACGGCGAGACGTCCGCTCGGTGACTCCATCGTTGGGACCGGGGCGAACGTTTCATCCGGGTCTCTGCCCAAGTGGCGCCTCCGGCCACGCCTACGACGTCCGGATTTGCCCTGTTCTCAGGTTATCTTAAGGTTTTTCCGGTGATCGAAGACGGCCGAATGGCCTCGACATAGCCGCCTCGTGAACCAAACAACACCAGTCGGGAAGTGCTTCCCGGCCCCGGTCGTCCGCCCGGGCGAAACCCGGTGCAGGAGCACTCCCGGATGCGTGTAACCTTGCGTCTCGCCTCGCCCCTTTAGCTCAGTCGGCAGAGCGTCTCCATGGTAAGGAGAAGGTCTACGGTTCGATTCCGTAAAGGGGCTCTCAGCCGGTGGTCGTTACCCTTCGCCGGGCCCGACCGCCGGCGCTGGCGGTGTAGCTCAGTTGGTAGAGCAAGCGGCTCATAATCGCTGTGTCACCGGTTCAAGTCCGGTCACCGCTACGGTCCTGGGGTCCTCCTGGTCGGTTGCGTCGCAACCTCCCCGGAGGACCTTCGCCGTTTTTGCGGCGCTTCGCGCCGCGGGCGGGGGGCTTCGCCCACCCCCCCCCCCCACTCCGAGCGCGGGCCGGCGGGTCATCGGGCCGGGCCTCGCCCACCCCCACCCCCCACTCCGAGCGCGGGCCGGCGGGTCATCGGGCCGGGCTTCGTCCACCCGCACCCCCCACTCCGAGCGGGGGGGTAGTGATCGGGCCGGGCTTCGCCCACCCGCGCCCCCCGGGACTCCGAGCGCGGGCCGGCGGGTCATCGGGCCGGGCCTCGCCCACCCGCGCCCCCCGGGACTCCGAGCGCGGACGGGTGTTCGTTTGTGGCCGATAGCGCACCAGAGCACCGATCCGAGGCTTCCGAAGCGTGTGCGACTGCGCTGTCGGGCTAGATTTCGCACGGCGGCGCGCCCGGGTTCGACCTTTGGGGGCGGCTCTTGTAGGCTCCCGGGGTTTGCGGCACGCCTGTCTGGCGCGGCCTTGGATGTAGTCGTCGGTTTCAGCGAAAGGCACTGCGGTGGCCAGCAAGAGTCAGGACATCCGTCCGAAGATCACGTTGGCCTGCACCGAGTGCAAGGAGCGGAACTACATCACCAAGAAGAACCGGCGCAACGACCCCGACCGGCTCGAGCTGAAGAAGTACTGCTCGCGTGAGCGCAAGCACACGGTGCACCGCGAGACCCGCTAGCCCGTAGACCGCTATGCCGGTCGACGCATCCCTGGTCGGGCGTGCCTATCCGCCCAGCCGGGTCTACGAGGTCAGTCGCGAGAAGATCCGCGAGTTCGCGGACGCTATCCGCGACGCCTCCCCGCTGTACCGGGACCCCGAGGCCGCCAAGGCCGCCGGGTACCCGGACGTGATCGCGCCGCCGACCTTCCCCATCGTGTTCGCGCTCGACGCGGCGCTCGCGGCCGCTACGGACCCGTCCGTCGGCATCGACTACACCCGCGTCGTGCACGGGGAGCAGACGTTCCGCTACGCGCGTCCGCTGCGCCCCGGCGACCGCCTGGTCACCACCGTGGAGATCGTCGCCGCGCGGCACATGGCCGGCAACGACATGCTGACCCTGTCCTGCTCTTCCGCCACAGAGGAGGGCGAGCACGTGGTCACCTCGCTCTGCATGGTCGTCGGCCGCGGGCCCGAAGCCTGATGTCCCCCTGCGCCGGGGTCGTCTGATGCCCGCCTTCGCCGAGGTCGCAAAGGGCACCGAACTGCCCGCCCAGACCTTCGTCTTCCGCCGCGCCGACCTCGTCGCCTACGCCGGCGCCTCGGGCGACTTCAACGTCATCCACTGGAACGAGCGTGTGGCCACCTCCGTCGGCCTGCCCAACGTCATCGCCCACGGAATGCTGACCATGGCCACCGCCGCCCGCGTCGTCACCGACTGGGTCGGGGACCCGGGCGCCGTCGAGGAGTACGGCGTCCGCTTCACCCGTCCCGTCCCCGTCCCCGACGACGACGAGGGCTCCGCGCTCGAGGTCTCGGCGAAGGTGACCGAACTCCTCGAGGACAACCGGGTGAAGGTGACGATCACGGCCACCTACGACGGCTCGACCGTCCTGGGCAAGGCCATCGCGGTAGTCCGCCTCCCGTAGGGAGCCAAGGGACCATCTGCGCACGGGCGATTGAGGCCAGCGGAGCGAAAGAGCCTGTTTTTGCGAGCTTGCGAGCGGCTCTTTCGATCCCGAGCCGGATTGAGACCTGTTGAGCGACGAGGTCGCGATCACGTCATCCTCAATGGTTGCCCCGACGCCCGATTTGTCCTGGTTTGTGAAGCCGTCTCGGCTGACACGGTCGAAGAAATCGATCACCCGGACCGCTCGCGGGCGGCAGAATCCTCCGAGTGGAGCGCGTGATGTCGACCGGTAGCCCGGCAGCCCAGAGCGGCGTGCCGCTGGCGTCGCTCACGACCTTCCGCGTCGGCGGCCCGGCCGCGCGCCTGGTCGAGGTCGAGAAGGCCGACGACGTAGCGGCCCTGGTGCGCGAGTGCGATCGCGTGGGCGAACCGCTGCTGATCCTCGCCGGCGGCTCGAACCTGCTCGTCTCCGACGACGGCTTCCCCGGCACGGTCCTGCGACTGACAGGCGAGGGGCGCGAGGTCGTCGCCGACGGCGAGCACGTGCTCGTGAAGATCGCCGCGGGCGAGGTCTGGGACGACCTGGTTGCCTGGAGCGTCGCCGAGGGCCTCGGCGGCATCGAGGCGCTCTCCGGCATCCCCGGGTCGGCCGGTGCCACTCCCATCCAGAACGTCGGTGCGTACGGCCAGGAGGTCGCCGACGTCGTCACCGGGGTCGACGTCTGGGACCGCCTCCTCGGCGCCGCGTACACCCTTGCGCCCGACGCGTGCCAGTTCGCCTACCGCGACAGCCTGTTCAAGCGCACCGGTCGCTTCGTCGTCACCGGCGTCGAGTTCCGACTCACGGGCGGCGGCCAGAGCGCGCCGGTGCGGTACGCCGAACTCGCCCGCAGCCTCGGCGTGCAGGTGGGGGAGACCGCCCCGGTCGCGGCAGTCCGCGAGACCGTCCTGGGTCTGCGGCGCAGCAAGGGCATGGTGCTCGACCCGGCCGACCACGACACCTGGAGCGCCGGGTCGTTCTTCACCAACCCCATCCTCGACCCGCAGCGGGCCGACGACCTGCCGGCCGACGCCCCGCGCTACCCGGCGGCCGACGGCCAGGTGAAGACCTCCGCTGCCTGGCTGATCGAGCACGCGGGCTTCGCCAAGGGCCACGGCAACGCCCGGGCGAGCCTGTCCACCAAGCACACCCTCGCGCTCACCAACCGCGGCACCGCCACCGCCGCGGACCTGCTGGCGCTCGCTCGCGAGGTCAGAGCGGGCGTACAGACGCGGTTCGGCATCGAACTGCACCACGAACCCGTCCTGGTCGGCATCGCCCTCTAGGAGTCCAGCCAGGCCACGACGCCGGCCCGGAGCCGAGCCTTCACCGACTCGGGCGCCAGCGAGGCCTCGATCGAGTCCCGGGCGAAGGTGGCGAGGTCGGCGTCGGAGAAGCCGTGCACGTCGCGGGCCAGGCGGTACTGCGGGACCAGCCGAGAGCCGAACAGCAGGGGATCGTCGGCGCCGAGCGCGACGGGTACCCCGGCGGCCCGCAGCGTCCTGAGCGGCACGGCTGCCGGGTCGTCCGCCACCCCCAGGGCCACGTTCGACGTCGGGCACACCTCGAGCGTCACCCGTGAGACGGCGAGTTCCTCGAGCACCTTCGGATCCTCGACGACCCGCACGCCGTGCCCGATCCGGTGCGCGCGCAACTCCCGCAGGCAGTCCCGGACCTCCTCCGGCCCGCCGAGCTCGCCGCCGTGCGGCACCGCGGCCAGCCCACCGCCGCGCGCGATGCTGAAGGCGCGCTCGAAGTCTCGTGCCTTGCCACGCCGCTCGTCCGCGCACAGCCCAAATCCGACGACCCCGGCGTCGGCGTAGCGGATCGCCAACCGGGCCAGGGTGCGGGCGTCCAGTTCGTGCCGCGTCCGGTTGGCCGAGATCACCAGCCCGATCCCCAGCCCCGTGGCGCGCGAGGCCTCCGCCACCGCGTCGAGGATCAGCTCGACGGTCGGCGTCAGGCCGCCCAGGAACTTCGCGTACGAACTCGGGTCGACCTGCAGTTCCAGCCAGCCCGAGCCCTCGGCGACGTCGTCCTGCGCCGCCTCGAGCACCAGCCGCCGGATGTCCGCCTCGGTCCGGACGACGGCGCGCGCGCCGTCGTAGAGCCGCTGGAACCGGAACCACCCGCGCTGATCGGTGGCCTCCAGGTCCAGCGGCTCGCTCCGCCGGAGCTCGTAGGGCAGCCGGATCCCGTGCAGGTCCGACAGCTCGAGGAGCGTCGCGTGCCGCATGGACCCGGTGAAGTGCAGGTGCAGGTGGGCCTTCGGCAGCGCGACCAGGTCACGCAAGGTGGCTACTTGGCTTCGCCGAGCAGGTTGGCGATGCGCGTGACGCCTTCGACGAGTGGGTCGTCGCCGAGTGCGTAGGACAGGCGCAGGTACCCAGGGGTGCCGAAGGCCTCGCCGGGCACGACGGCGACCTCGACTTCGGCCAGGATCAGCTCGGCCAGGCCCGCCGAGCTCGCGATCTTCTGCCCGCGCAGTTCCCTGCCGATCAGACCGGCCACCGACGGATACGCGTAGAACGCGCCCTGCGGCACCGGGCAGCTCACGCCGGGAATCTCCGAGAGCATCTTGACCATGGTCTGGCGACGCCGGTCGAACGCCTCGCGCATCGTGGCGACGGCGGACAGGTCGCCGGACACCGCCGCGAGCGCCGCCCGCTGCGACACGTTCGCGACGTTGGACGTGGCGTGCGACTGCAGGTTGACCGCGCCCTTGACGACGTCGGCCGGCCCAATCAGCCAGCCGACGCGCCAGCCGGTCATCGCGTAGGTCTTCGCGACGCCGTTGAGCACCACGCACCGGTCGGCGAGCTCCGGGACCTCGACGGGAATCGAGGAGAACTGCGCCCCGCCGTAGACGAGGTGCTCGTAGATCTCGTCGGTGACGACCCACAGGCCGTGCTCGGCGGCCCACTGGCCGATCTCGCGAACCTGCTCCGGGGTGTAGACGGCGCCCGTCGGGTTCGACGGCGAGCAGAACAGCAGGATCTTGGTGCGCGGGGTGCGCGCGGCCTCGAGCTGGTCGACGGTCACCAGGTATCCCTGGGAGTCGTCGGCGACGACGTCCACCGGCACGCCGCCCGCCAGGCGGATCGCCTCCGGGTAGGTCGTCCAGTACGGAGCGGGCAGCAGGACCTCGTCGCCCGGGTCCAGCAGCGTCGCGAACGTCGAGTAGACGGCCTGCTTGCCGCCGTTGGTGACCACGACCTGGGCCGCGGTGACCTGGTAGCCCGAGTCCCGCGCGGTCTTCGCGGCGATGGCCTCCTTGAGCTCCGGCAGGCCGCCGGCCGGGGTGTACCGGTGGTTGCGCGGGTCCCGACACGCCGCAACGGCCGCTTCGACGATGTAGTCGGGGGTCGGGAAGTCCGGCTCGCCGGCGCCGAAGCCGATGACCGGCCGACCGGCGGCCTGCAGGGCCTTAGCCTTGGCGTCTACCGCCAGGGTGGCGGATTCGGCGATCCCGGAGATGCGGGTGGAGATGCGGTTCGCAGTCGTCATGGCGCCCATCGTTTCATCAGTTCCGCCCTCGAGTTCGACGGGCGAGCGTCCAGTTGCCTACACTCACCCCTCGACGGTCCGGTGCAGTCCTGCAATCGGGTCGTCCGACGCTGCACACCCTCCACTGGGTGCGTCGCGCCGAGGGTCGTAGCTCAATTGGTAGAGTTCCGGTCTCCAAAACCGGCGGTTGGGGGTTCGAGTCCCTCCGGCCCTGCAAGGCACACCACCAGCACCGAATGGCGAGCGTCACTACGAACTAGGTGAGGACTTTGACGGACACCCGCGAAGCCGCAGTTCCGGAAGGCCCGGCCAAGCCGTCGGGCAAGGGCCGGATCGCGCGCATCGGGCTGTACTACCGCCAGGTCGTCGCCGAACTGCGCAAGGTCATCTGGCCGACCCGCAACGAGCTCGTCAGCTACACCTGGATCGTCCTGATCTTCGTCGCGGTCATGATCGCGTTCGTTTCCGCCGCGGACTACGGCTTCAGCAAGGCCGTGCTGGAGATCTTCGGCTGACGCAGGTCGGTCCCTCGGCAGGTCCCCACCGCCGGGAGTAGTACCCCAAGCATTCAAGGAAGGCTGTTCACCGTGTCCGAATCACCCCTGTCCACCGACGCCGGCGTGGACCCGGACGTCGAGGCAGTGGACACGGAACTCGAGGAGACCTCCGCCGAACTGGAGGACGCCGCCGAGCCCGACGCCGCTGACGACGAGACCGAGACCGCCGACCTCGAGGCCGACGGGGACGCCCCGATGGCCGAGGCCGCCGACGGAGAGGCCGCCGAGTCCGACGAGGACGCCGACCCGGTCGAGGAGTTCCGTGCGGCACTGCACCGGGCGTCGGGCGACTGGTACGTCGTGCACTCCTACGCGGGCTACGAGAACCGTGTGAAGGCGAACCTGGAGAACCGCACGGCCTCCCTGAACATGGAGGACTTCATCTTCCAGGTGGAGGTCCCGCAGGAAGACGTCGTCGAGTTCAAGAACGGTCAGCGCAAGCAGGTCCGGCGCAACAAGTTCCCCGGGTACGTCCTGGTGCGCATGGACCTCACCGACGAGTCCTGGTCCGCCGTGCGTCACACCCCGGGCGTGACCGGTTTCGTGGGGCACACCCACGAGCCGTCGCCGCTGACGATCGACGAGGTCATGAAGATCCTCGCGCCCGAACCCGTGAAGAAGGAGGGCGCCAAGGGCGCCGCTCCCGCCGAGGTCAAGGTTCTCGACTTCGGCCCGGGAGACTCGGTCACCGTCATCGACGGGCCGTTCGCCACCCTCCAGGCGACCATCCACGAGATCAACGCCGAGGCGCAGAAGCTCAAGTGCCTCGTCGAGATCTTCGGTCGGGAGACCTCGGTCGAGCTCTCCTTCAACCAGATCCAGAAGAACTGACAGTCGGGGGCTCCGCCCCCGACAGCCCCCGAAAGAGTAGTACGAAACCCGAGGCCTCACCCGAGTCCCGGTGCTGAAGAAGAAGGAACGCAGTCATGCCCCCCAAGCAAAAGAAGCTGTCAGCGATCATCAAGCTGCAGATCAAGGCCGGGGCAGCGACTCCGGCGCCGCCGGTCGGTCCCGCCCTGGGTCAGCACGGCGTCAACATCATGGAGTTCTGCAAGGCCTACAACGCCGCGACCGAGTCGCAGCGCGGTGACATCGTTCCGGTGGAGATCTCGGTCTACGAAGACCGCTCCTTCACCTTCGTCACCAAGACCCCGCCCGCGGCTCGCCTGATCCTCAAGGCCGCCGGCGTGGAGAAGGGCTCCGGCGAGCCGCACAAGACCAAGGTCGCCAAGCTCACCCGCGCCCAGGTTCGCTCCATCGCCGAGTCCAAGATGGTCGACCTCAACGCCAACGACCTCGACGCCGCCGAGAAGATCATCGCCGGCACCGCCCGGTCGATGGGCATCACCGTCGAGAGCTAGCAGTACCCCGGGTCGCGAGCCCGGCGAAAGGTCATGCAGTTCGTGGAAGGGCCGCGCGCGGCCCGTCGACCACCCTCTTCGTTCAATCAGGAGACAGCACATGAAGCGCAGCAAGAACTACCGCGCCCTCGCCGCGGACGTCGACCAGGACAAGCTCTACGCCCCGCTCGACGCGGTCCGCCTGGCGAAGACGACCTCCAAGATCAAGTTCGACGCCACCGTCGAGGTCGCGTTCCGCCTCGGGGTCGACCCCCGCAAGGCCGACCAGATGGTCCGCGGCACGGTCAACCTTCCGCACGGCACGGGCAAGACCGCCCGCGTCCTGGTGCTCGCAACGGGTGAGCGAGCCGCCGAGGCCGAGGCCGCCGGTGCGGACTACGTGGGTTCCGACGAGCTGCTCGACCGCATCTCCAAGGGCTGGCTGGACTTCGACGCCGTCGTCGCCACCCCGGACCTCATGGGCAAGGTCGGCCGTCTCGGCCGCGTGCTCGGCCCGCGCGGCCTGATGCCGAACCCGAAGACCGGCACCGTGACCAACGAGGTCGGCAAGGCCGTGTCCGACATCAAGGGCGGCAAGATCGAGTTCCGCGTCGACAAGCACTCGAACCTGCACTTCATCATCGGCAAGTCCTCCTTCTCCGACGTGCAGCTCGTCGAGAACTACGCCGCCGCGCTCGAAGAGGTGCTGCGGCTGAAGCCGGCGGCCGCCAAGGGCCGGTACCTGCGCAAGGCCGTCTTCTCCACGACCATGGGCCCCGGCATCCAGGTCGACCCGAACAAGACCCGCAACCTCACCGAAGAGACCGTCGAAGACGCGGTCTGATCGGCCAAGCCAGTTCGACGATGCCCCGGCCGGTTCGGCCGGGGCATCGTCGCGTTCGGGGCGCGGTAGCGTCGCCGCCGTGAGCGGGGGTGGGCGATGACGGCCGTGGCGGCGGTGTTCCTGACGCTGCTCGGCCTGGCGATCGGGTCCTTCCTGAACGTCGTGGTCTACCGGGTGCCCCGCGGGCTGTCGGTGGTGTCCCCACCGAGCGCCTGCCCGGGCTGCCAGAGCCCGATCTCGCCGCGGGACAACGTGCCGGTCCTCGGCTGGCTGCTGCTGCGCGGGCGGTGCCGCACCTGCCGGACGCCGATCTCCCCGCGCTACGCCCTGGTGGAGGCGTTGACGGGAGCGCTGTTTCTGGCCTTCCTGCTCCGGGTCGGGTTCGAGCCGGTCCTGCCCGCGGTCCTGCTCGCGACCGCCGCCGGAGTCGCCCTGGCGTTCATCGACCTCGAGCATCAGCGGCTGCCGTTCTCGATCACGGTGCCGACGACGGTCGGTGTCGGCGCGCTGCTCGTGCTCGCCGGCGCCGTCGACGGCTTCGGCCCCCTCCCGGTGGCGCTGGCGTCGACGGTGGTCTGGGGTGGGCTGTTCTTCGTGCTGTGGTTCGGCACCGGGGGCCGCGGAATGGGTTTCGGCGACGTGGTCCTCGCCCCCGTGCTCGGCCTGCTGCTCGGGTGGTTCGGGTGGGGCCCGAGCCTGGTCGGACTGCTCTCCGGCTTCGCGATCGGCGCCGTGGTCGGCATCGGCCTGCGGCTGAGCGGCGGCATCGGCAAGCGCGCCCAGGTTCCGTTCGGCCCGTTCATGCTCGCCGGTGCGGCCGTCGGGATTTTCGTCGGAGAGCCGCTGTGGTCGGCCTACCTGGACACGCTCGGGCCCTGATCGAGCCCGTCCGCCGGGGGGACGTTGGTCCCGTCCTTTCGGGACGTCGGGCCCCGTAACGATCATCCGTTCGACGCTGTGCGCCGGCTGATCGGTTGATGTGAGAACTCCCAGTCTGGGTGGATTCTCAGTGGTGACAGAGCAGCTCCGCGGAGCCGCTCGCGCCAACGAGTCGAGCTTCCGGAATGGCCGGGGCCGAACTGATCTGGGGGACCTCATCGTGATCAACCGCATCCGCGCCGCCCGCGCCACCGCCGCCGACCAGGGCTTCACCCTCGTCGAAATGCTCATCGTCATCGTCGTGCTCGGCGTCCTCGCGGGCATCACGGTCTTCGGTGTGGCGACCTTCCGCGACGACGCCGAGGCCTCCGCCTGCTCCGCGAGCATCAAGACCGTCGACGTCGCGGCCGACGCCTGGCGCGCCAAGCCGGGCAACACCGGCAACCCGACGGTCGCCCAGCTGGTCTCCGGCAACTACCTCAAGGCCACCCCGGCTACGGCTTACGGCATCGCCATCGACTCCACCACCGGCGTGGTCACCGGCAGCTGCTAGTCGCGACGGAGCCGCCCGCGCCTCCGGGCCGGGCGGCTCCGCACGTCTAGGCGCTCATCGCTCATCACCCATCGACCACGGCGAAGGACGACAGACTCATGGCAGACCAGCTGGACGCCCTGCTCGCCGACCTGTGGTTGGCCGGTGGCACGGACCTGCACCTGACGGCGGGGGTGGCCCCGCTGGGTCGCATCGAGGGTGCGCTGCGACCGCTCGCGGAGCGTCCGCTCGCGCCGGAGGACACCGAGCAGCACGCCCGCGTCCTGGTCAGCGAAGGCCAGTGGAAGCTGTTCGAAAGCGGCCAGGATCTCGACTTCGCCTTCGACTGGCGCCAGGACGCCCGCATCCGCGGCAACGTCTTCCGCCAGCGCGGTGCGACGGCCATCGCGATGCGGATGATCCCGCGTCAGATTCCCTCGCTCGAAGCGCTCGGCGTCCCGCCGGTCATGCAGCGCTTCGCCGACCTCGGCCAAGGCCTGGTCCTGGTCAGCGGCCCGACCGGCTCCGGCAAGTCGACCACGTTGGCCTCGCTGATCGACGCGATCAACGCCCGTCGCGCCGTGCACGTGCTGACGATCGAGGACCCGATCGAGTACGTGCACTCCCACCGGGTCGCGGCGGTCAACCAACGCGAGGTCGGCACGGACACCCCGAGCTTCGGGGCGGCGCTGCGCAGCGCGCTGCGGGAGGACCCGGACGTGATCCTCGTCGGGGAGATGCGCGACCTCGAGTCGATTCGTTTCACCCTCACCCTCGCCGAAACCGGGCACCTGGTGTTCGCGACGCTGCACACCAACGACACCGCCCAGGCCGTCGACCGCATGATCGACGTCTTCCCGGGCGACCAGCAGGAACAGATCCGCGTGCAGTTGGCCAGCACGCTGACCGGCATCGTCTTTCAACGGCTGGTGCCGCGCATCGGCGGCGGCCTGGCCGCCGCCTACGAGGTCCTGCTCGCCAACCAGGCCGTGCGCAACCTCATCAAGGAGGCGCGGCCCAACCAGCTGCGCAACCAGATCATCACCAGCAGCCGCGAGGGCATGCAGACCCTGGAGTCCTCCCTCGACGCGCTCGTGCGCGACGGCGTCGTGTCCTACGAGGACGCGATCGCCCGGGCGAACTTCCCGCGCGACATCGCGCGCCACGCCTAGTTCTCGCCCCCTTCCCCCATTCCTGCAGCACCCCCGACTCGAGGAGCACCGAATGCGACTGGGCAGATCGCCGGCCCGAGGCGCCGCGCTCGATGTCCTCCCGTCCACGGGGGTGCCGGGGGCCCGGACCTCCGCCGAACGTCCCGAGCAGGAACGCCTCGGCGAGATCCTGATTCGCCACGGCTCGCTGAGCCGCAGCCAGCTCGCGGAGGCCCTCGATCGACTTCCCGAATCGGGAGTGCCGATCGGGACGCTGCTGCTGCAGATGCGCCTGGTCGACCACCGGGCGCTGACCGCGGCCGTGGCCGAGCAGCTCAACCTGCGCACGATCGACCTGCGTCGCGTGGATCCGGACCTCGCCCTCATGCGCCGGCTGCCCGAGGCCGACGCGCGCAGGCTCGGGGCCATCCCGGTCTCCGTCGACGACGACGGCGTCGTCACGGTCGTGGTCGCGGAGCCGACCGACTCCCACGCCGATCTGCTCTCCGCCGCCCTGGGCGCGGCCGTCCGCCTGGTGGTCGCTCCGGCTCCCGAGGTGCGTCGGCTGATCGACCGCAGCTACTCCGCGCTCACCGGCGTCGAGCACCACGTCACGGCGTTCACCGCCCTGCACGGGGTGGAAGGCCACGGCAGCACCAACTCCCTGGTGGCCTCGGACGGCGCCGCGGACGACGCCCCCGTGGTCCAGGTCGTCAACAAGCTCATCACGCAGGCCCTGCGCGACCGCGCCTCCGACATCCACATCGAGCCGCAGGACACCGCGGTCCGGGTGCGCTTCCGCATCGACGGCGCGCTGGTCGAAGCCCTGACCCTGCCGGCGAGCATGGCCTCGGCCGTCGCGAGCCGCATCAAGGTCATGGCGGGCATGAACATCGTCGAGCGGCGCCGTCCGCAGGACGGCCAGATCGCCACCAGCGTCGACGGTCGCGACGTCGACGTCCGGGTCTCGACGCTCGGCACCATCTGGGGCGAGAAGGTCGTGATGCGCCTGCTCGACAAGAGCCGGTCGATGTTCACCCTCTCCGACCTCGGCATGGCCAAGGAGTCCGCGGACGCCTACAACTCGCTGATCCGTTCGCCCTACGGCATGGTCATCTGCGCCGGGCCCACCGGCAGCGGCAAGACCACCACGCTGTACGCGTCGCTGACCGAGATCATGGGGGCCGACCGCAACATCACGACGATCGAGGACCCGGTCGAGTACGTCTTCCCCTCGATCAACCAGATCCAGATCAACGAGCAGGCGGGCGTCACCTTCGCCGGCGGCCTGAAGGCGATCCTGCGCCAGGACCCCGACGTCATCCTGGTCGGGGAGATCCGCGACGTCGACACCGCGCGCATCGCCGTGCAGTCCGCGCTCACCGGGCACCTGGTGTTGACCTCGCTGCACGCCACCGACGCGGTGTCCGCGCTCTACCGCTTCCTGGACATGGGCATCGAGTCGTTCCTGGTGTCCTCCTCGGTCCTCGCCGTCGTCGGGCAGCGCCTGATTCGGCGCATGTGCCAGGACTGCACCGAGGTCTACCTGCCCTCGCCCCAGGAGCTCGCGTTCTTCGAGCTGGCCGGCGGCAACACCGCGCGGGTCTTCCACCACGGAACGGGCTGCGCGAACTGCGCGCAGACGGGCTACGTCGATCGCATCGGCGTCTACGAGGTCCTGACGATCTCCGAGCAGATGCGCGAGCTGCTCGTCGCGCCGAACCCGTCGCGGCAGCGCATGCGCGACCTCGCCGTCGCCCAGGGGATGTCGCCGCTGCGCGAGCAGGGCGTGCGCCTCGTCGAGGAAGGCATGACGACGATCGCCGAGATCGTCCGCAGCATCTACACGATCTAGCCGGTACGAGCAGGACCAGCGGGGGACGGGGACACCATGAGCAAGTTCGCCTACGTCGGCATCGACGTCGAGGGCAACACGATGCGCGGCGTGCAGGAGGCGACGTCCCTGGTGGACGCGCGGCTGCGCCTGCTCGAGCAGGACATGAAGATCACCGAGCTGAACCAGAAGCGTTCGTTCGCCGACATCGAGATCACCACTCCGCGGATCAAGCGCGAGAGCCTGATGCACCTCTCGCGGCAGTTCGCCTCCTTCATCCGGGCGGGCATCCCGATCCTCGACGCCATCGAGGTACTGCGCGACGAGGCAGACGACCGCGCGGTCACTCGGGTCATGACCGAGATCGACGAGGACCTGCGGGCAGGTCTGACGCTCTCGGACGCGGTCGACAAGCACCCCAAGGACTTTCCCGCCTACTACCGCGGCATCCTGCGCTCGGCGGAACTGACGGGTCGTCTGGACGACGTGCTCGACCAGTTGGCGCACTACCTCGAGCGCGACCTCGAGGCCCGCCGCAAGATCAAAAGCGCGACGATCTACCCGGCGATCGTCGCCCTGATGTCCTGCGCCACGATCGGCGTTCTGGCGGTCTACGTGCTGCCGAAGTTCACCGACTTCTTCGAAAGCCTCGACGCCGAACTGCCGTTGCCGACGCGGATGCTGCTCGGCATGACCGACTTCCTGTTCGCCTACTGGTGGGCGCTCGCCGCGTGCCTCGGCCTGGTCGGGATCGGCGCGGCGCTCGCGCTGCGCCTGCCGCGCGGCCGCCGCTTCAAGGACCGCATGCTCCTCGGGCTGCCGGTCCTGGGCGACACCATCCGCTACGCGCTCGTCGAGCGCTACACGCGACTGCTCTCGGCAATGGTCAACGCCGGGGTCGCGCTGCCCGAGGCGATGAACGTCGCCGCGGACAGCGTCCGCAACGCGATCTTCCAGGACAAGCTGACCGTGGCCCGTTCGGAGATGCTCGCCGGCGGTGGCCTCGCCGGGCCGATGTCGCGCACCGGGCTGTTCCCCGGCGTCGCGGCCCGGATGATGCGGGTCGGCGAGGACACCGGCACGCTCGACCGCCAGCTCGAGGTCGCCGCCCAGTACTACGAGCGCGAACTGGACTACAAGATCAAGAAGTTCACGACGATCTTCGAGCCCGCCGTCGTCGTGGTGATGGGCCTGATCGTCGGCTTCGTCGCCATCGCCCTGGTCTCGGCGATGTACGGCATCTTCCGCACCGCCAACATCCGATGAAGGCCCCCGACCGGTCCGACCGGGGCGAAAGCCTCGTCGAACTGCTCGTGTCGATCGCCATCCTCGGTATCGCGGTCGTCGCGATCCTCGGCGCCGTCGGCATGAGCGCCACGGCCTCGAGCCTGCACCAGGGGCAGGCCACGGTGCAGAACGTCCTGCACAACTGGGCCGAGCAGCTCAGCGACGCCCCCTACACCCCGTGCGCCACCCCGGCCCAGGCCCGCGCCGCGGCCTCGCCGACGCTGCCTGCGGGCTTCACCGCCGAGGTGACCGGGGTGCGCTTCTGGAACGGCTCGGAGTTCGCAGCTCCCAGCCCCTGCGTGGACTCCGGTCTGCAGCGGATCACGCTCTCGGTCGTCGGCAGCGGATCCCCCGCGGCCGGCGGAACCCTCGACGTCACGGTGCGCCGGCCCTGCAGGTCCGGATGCTGACGCCCTCTCGCTCGAAGCGCGACGCCGGCTTCACCCTGGTCGAACTCGTCGTCAGCATGGCGCTGCTCGGCGTGGTCATGGCCGCCATCTGCGGCGCGATGGTGACCTCGCTGCGGACGACCGCAGAGTCCGAGGACCGGCTAGGCGACTCCGGCGACGTCCAGTTCGCCTCGACCTGGTTCGGCGACGACGTCGCCGGAGCCAACGACGTCATCGCGGGGGGTACCGCCCGCTGCGGGTCGGACAGCGCGGTGGTCGTGCAGTTCCTCAACCGCGACCAGGCCGCCCCGACCGCCCGGCCGACCGTTGCGCCCTCCCCGGCGGCGACGCCGACCCCTGCACCGGTCGCGCTGCAGATCACCTACGCGCTGCGGCCGATCACCACACCCGACGGCACGTTCCGCGAACTGCACCGCCTCGCCTGCACCGCCACCGGAACCCTGCGCACCGACGACGTGATCGCCCGGCGGCTCTCCGCCGCCGTGCCGACCCCGACCGTGAGTGCCCGAGCGGTCTCCCTTCGGCTCACGCCCGCCGCCGCCGACGCCGCCCCCTTCACTCTGCACGGAACCAGGAGATCGTCGTGACCCGCCGACGCCCCGACGACACCGGCGCCTCGCTGCTGATCGTGCTCGCCTTCATGACCTTCGTGGGCCTGGTCGCCGGCGCGGTGCTCTCCTACGGCGGCGCCTCGCTCACCGGCACCGGTGCGACCAAGGCGCGGACGGACATCTCCTACGACGCCGACGGTGCGCTGAAGGCCGGGGTCAACCAGATCCGCAACAGCACCTACGACAACGACTCCGACATCGACCCGTGCGACCTCAACGGGAGCGCCGCCGGGTCGACCCTGACCTACCCGGGCGCCAACACGGCGTCGTCCCTGGCCGTCGCCTGCACCGGAGGCCTCGGCACCGGTGTCGACGGCGGGCTGGTTCCCATCAATTCCAGCAACAGGCCGGGCTCTGCACTGCTCACCCTCGGGACCAGCCCGGCGGAGACGGGCTTCGAGGTTCAGGCGGCTGGCAGCGGTTCGGCGCTGCGGATCAAGGGCCAGGTCTACGTCAACTCCAACGCCGCCGTCGGCTCGAGCGGTTCGATCGTGGTGCAGAACGCCCAGTTCCACTCGCGCACCGGGTGCTCCGGCACGGTCGTGAGCGAGGTGCCGAAGAACTGCGCCGACACCGGCACCGGCGCCGCCTGGTCCGACCCCGGCTACGCCGCGCCCGACGTGAGTTCGCTGACGCTGCAGAAGGCACCGGCCGCGTCCTGCTCGTCCGCGCCGGCCACCATCGTGTTCGAGCCGGGCTACTACGACGACGTCGTGTTCCTGAACAACCTGACCGGACCGAGCCAGTGCGCAGGCAAGACGCTGTGGTTCAAGCCCGGCACGTACTTCTTCGACTTCCACAACGGCGAAGGCGCGCCGCTTGCCGCCGCCGAGCACGAGTGGTCCATCAGTCGCGACGTGACGATCGTGGCCGGGACCCGCAGCGCCGCCTGGACGAGCCTGACCCAGCCGCCCGCCGTCCCGGGTGCCTGCGTGAGCCCGCTGAACACCGTCGAGAACAACGGCGTGCAGTTCGTCTTCGGCGGCGACAGCCACATCGACATGACCGCGGGCCGCATGGAGATCTGCGGCAACTACAGCGCCACCCAGCCCGCAATCTCGGTCTACGGAATGAAGACCGGCGCGGACACCACCTACGCCAACCGGACCGCGTTCGGCTCGGGGAACTCGACGCCGTCCGCCTCTCCCGCCGTGGCGCCGTTCTCGTCGCGGACCAAGGCCTACGCCCTCGACAACGACCCGGCCGTCGCCGAGTTGGACACGACCGGGTCGGGCAACCCGCCGGACACCGCCGGGATCGCGCTCACCGGCTTCGTGCCCGCCGAGGCGATCCCCGCAGGCTCGCTGCTCGGCGCGGCGACGCTGACGGTGGTCCACCGCCAGAACACCGCGCAGACCAACGTCTTCGGCAACAACGCCCTCTCCGTCGAGGTCGCCTCCACCCGTTCCGGCAACCCGAGCCTGTTCTCCTCCGCCTGGAACGCGGCACCGGTGGGCGCCGCTGCCACGACGAACACGACCACCACGCTCGACGTGCTCGCCGCGCTGCAGGCCGAAGTCCACGACCACGGCCTGGCCGACGGTCTGCGGATCGGCTTCAGAGCCAAGATCGCGAACAACCGGAAGGCCACCGTCAACCTCGACGGCATCCGGCTCACCCTGACCTGGAAGCCGCCGGCCGTGCGGGCCCAGTCCGGCTGCGTCACCACCGTGCCCGCGCAGACCAACTACAACGGCAGCGGCGGCTGCTACCTCGTGCAGATCGACGGCAACAGCACCATCGCCTACTTCCAGGGGACCACCTACGCCCCACGGGCCGCCATCTACGTCAAGCTGAACAACGTTTCGCAGCAGGTCTTCAAGTCCGGGCTCGTCGTCCGTGCGGTCGGCGTCTTCGTGACCGGCTCCTTCCAGTACAGCGGGCCGGTGTTCGAAATCCCGTCGGACTCCCTCGGCCCCGGCCCGACCGAGGTGTACTTCCGGGCCTACTCCTGCCCGGAAGGCCTGAGCTGTTCCACCGATCCGGCGACGGCCGTCGGGAACTGGTACCTGGTCGGCACCGCCCGGGTGAGCTTCGACGACGGAGCCAACACGGGCGCACCGAGTCCCGGATCGCGCGGGGTGGAGGTCAAAAGCTGGACGCTCTACCGCTGAATCCGGGGGGACATGTGGGAGCAGGCGGGGCAAGTGGACGCGGGACCTAGGACTGGGATGGCCAGGGACTAAGGTCCCGCCCCCGGTCTGCCGAGAACCTGGCATGAAGACCCTCGAGCGCCCCGTCCCCGCTCCCTCCCGTGCCCTGCGCTGGCTGCACGAGCGCGGCCTCGCCCTCGAGGACCTCGCCGACCCGGCGGCGAAGCGGCGCGAGCTCGTCGGCCCGGGTCTGCTGACCTGGGTCTGCGCCGACGACGCCGAGGTCGGACGCTGCGTTCTGTTCGATCTCGACCGCGCCGCCGCCGCGCGCCACTCGGCTGCGGCCTGCGTGGCCGCGTTCGGGTTCACCCTGGTCGCCCACGACTGGGCCGAGCGGCGCGGGATCGCGCTGTTCGGTCTGGACATCGTCGGAGACCTCGTGCCGCTGAACGCCGCGGCCCGGGAACTGACGGGCTCGGGTCGGTTGCTTGAGCTCTGAGCCGAGGCCGTTGCCTGGACCGTCCCGCGCCGCCCGCGCGAAGACGCGCGGCTCGGATGGAACGCCCGGGGCGGGTCCTCTCGTCCAAGCCCCCATGGGATCCCGTCGCTCGGTCGCCTTCGCCGCTTCGCTGCTCCTGCTGGGATCGCTCGGCGCCTGCGGCGGCGGGTCCGGAACCGACGCGATCGGCCCGGTCGCCGCGGTGCAGCGCGCGGCCGAATCGGCGAGCACCGACAGCGCGAAGTACACCCTGACGCTGACCGGTACCGGGGTGGACGTCCGCGGCACCGGCGCGTTTCGCGGCGGCGCGGACCCGGTCGCCCAGGCGACCTTCGACCGGATCGAGGCGCTCGGGATGAACCTCGGCGGCGGTCTGGAGTACCGGCTCGTCGACCGACACGCCTACCTCAAGCTCGGCGAGGCCTGGCAGAAGCTGCCGGCGGACGCGGGCGCGGTGCAGGTCGGCCCGCTGGACTCCACCGTGCTGACCGATCCGATGGGTCGGCTGCGCGCGATGCTGGACACCGACGACGTCGTCGAAGTCGGCACCGAGACGATCGACGGAACGAAGACCACGCACTACCGGGCCCGGACGAAGACCGTGGGCCTGCTCGGGTCGGCGTCCCCCTCGCCCGCCCCGGGCGGGGAGGTGGCTTCGGAACTGGAGAAGGCGCTGCGGGAACGACTCGGGTCGATTCTCGGCGGCGGCAGCCCGCAGGTCGACGTCTGGGTCGACGAGCGGTACCGCGCGCGCCGCTTCGTGCTCGCCCTGCCGATGCTCGGCGGCATGAAGCTGACCGTGAACGTCGGCGACTACGGCACGCCGCTGACCGTCGCGGCGCCCGCCGACGCGGAGAACTTCGGGGCCGCCGGCCTCGACCTGGACTCGCTGACCGAGAACGTGCTCCCGGAGAACTTCCTCGGCGAAGACGTCGGGAAGCTGCTGGGCGAGGACTTCGGCGCTCTGTTCGGAAAGGACTTCGCCGATCGATTCCAGGCCGAACTCGGCGGCGTCCTCGAGGGCTGACCCGCCCCCGTTTGCCCTGCCGCCGCGGGGGCGACAGGCTGCGCGTATGCGGATCTCGGGTGCAGTGCCGGCGCTGTGTCTGCTCGGCGCCCTGGTGGGCTGTGGGGGCCAGGACGCGAGCGCGCCGCCTCCCGCCCCTGCGGCGTCCCAGTCGCCGGGCCCCACGGCCGGCGCCGCGGCGGCGATCGTCCGGCAGGCCGTCGAGCGGATGGCCGCCGAAAGCCACCGGTACCGCCTGGAGATCACCGAGGCCGACGGTCCGATCACGGGCGAAGGCGAATACGCGGCCGGTCCGCCGATGCGCATTCGCGAAACGTTCTCCTTCGCCGACGCCGAGTTCGGCACGCAGACCTTCGAACGCATCGCCGTCGGCGCCGGCCAGTGGTTCCGAGCGGCCCTCGGCGGGACCGGCGCGGGCCCCGAGCAGGAGAAGTGGCTCAACGCTCCCGCCTTCGGCGGCGGCGAGAACGAGACGCTCGGCCCCTTCGACGTCCGGACGCAGGTGGCGCTGCTGCCGGGCGCGGCCGACCTGTCCCAGGGCGCCGCGGAGACGATCGACGGCATCCAGACCGTTCGCTACCGCGCGACCGCCGTGGGAAGCGCCGAACCGAGCGCCCTGGAGGTGTGGATCGACCCCGACGGTCGGATTCGCCGCCTCGTGCAGACCAGCGCGGGCTCGGCCGGCATCTCCCTGGCGCAGGTGAACTTCCGCGACTGGGGCGCCGCCGTCGAGGTCGCGCCGCCGCCAGCCGATCAGATCGCCACGCCCGGACAGTCGGCCGCGCCGTCGCCCCCGTAGGCCGCCCCCGGGCCGTCGTTTTGCCACGGCCCCGTTGCATCCGTAGGCTTGGCACAGCCGAAGACCGCAGGTCGTCACCCTCGGGTGATCGAAGGTCCCACGTCAGTGGGCGACCCGCGCAGGTTGCGCCGAACGCCTGCGTTCGGCACGGAAGCGAGATGGTGTCGCCTCCGTGGGTTCTCACGCCCCAGCCCTGCGCTGGGGCGTTCGTTGTTTTGGAGCCTTCGCGGTGCCTGCAACGCAATGTGAGAGGAGGCTCGATGGCTCGGCCCGACAAGGCGGCGGCGGTCGCGGAACTGACCGAACAGTTCCGCACGTCGAACGCTGCCGTGCTCACCGAGTACCGCGGCTTGACCGTCGCGCAGCTCAAGGCTCTGCGTCGCTCGCTTCAGGGCAACGCCGAGTACTTCGTCACCAAGAACACCCTGACCAAGATCGCGGCGCGCGACGCCGGGGTCGACGTCTTCGAAAGCCTGCTCCACGGCCCCTCGGCCATCGCCTTCGTCAAGGGCGACGCGGTCGAGGTCGCCAAGAGCCTGCGCGACTTCAGCAAGGCCCACCCGCTCCTGGTCATCAAGGGCGGTCTTCTCGACGGCAAGGCGCTTTCCGCCGACGAGGTCAAGAAGCTGGCCGACCTGGAGTCCCGCGAGGTCCTGCTGGCCAAGCTGGCCGGCGCCATGAAGGCCTCGCTCTCGGGCGCGGCCGCGCTGTTCCAGGCGCCGCTGACCAACGCCGCCCGCACGATCGACGCGCTTCGCGCGAAGGTCGAGGCGACCGGTGGCGCTGCCGCCGCTCCCGCCGCAGCCGAGGAGGCCGCTCCGGCCGCCGAGGCGGAAGCTCCCGCTGCCGAGGAGGCGTCGGCCGAAGAGGTCGCAGCCGATCCGGTCGCCGCCGAGGACCCCGTGTCCGAGGCACCCGCCGAGTAGGCGTCAGTACCGGCTTACGCACAGCCCCATTCGTTGGAACCACCCGAACCGGAAGGACCGCCGACCATGGCGAAGATCAGCACCGACGACCTCCTCGAGGCGTTCAAGGAGATGACCCTCATCGAGCTCTCCGAGTTCGTGAAGAACTTCGAGGAGACCTTCGACGTCAAGGCCGCCGCTCCGGTGGCCGTCGCCGCGGCCGGTGGCGGCGGCGCTGCCGCTCCCGAGGCCGCTGCCGAGCAGGACGAGTTCGACGTCGTCCTCGAGGGCGCCGGCGAGAAGAAGATCCAGGTCATCAAGGAGGTGCGCGCGCTCACGAACCTCGGCCTCAAGGAGGCCAAGGACCTCGTCGACGGCACCCCCTCCAAGGTCCTGGAGAAGGTCAACAAGGAGACCGCCGAGAAGGCGAAGGCTCAGCTCGAGGCCGCGGGCGCGACCATCACGCTCAAGTAGTTCTCGCTTCGAGGTTCGAAGGCGGCCACCCGTTCGGGTGGCCGCCTTCGGCGTCTCCGTAGGATTGCAGTCCTCCCCTGGCTCGCCCCGGGACCGGGGTGGTGGAGGTCCCTGCATGGGTGTCGAGATCCGCATCGAAGGCCTGTCCAAGAGCTTCGGCTCGCAGACGATCTGGCAGGACGTCTCGTTCACGATTCCGGCCGGCGAGATCTCGGCGATGCTCGGACCGTCGGGCACCGGCAAGTCCGTGCTGCTCAAGGCCCTCGTGGGCCTGTTGCGCCCCGATCGCGGCTCCGTGTTCGTCGAGGGCCGCGACATCGTCGGGCTCAAGGAGAAGGACCTGTTCGAGGTCCGCAAGCTCTTCGGCGTGCTCTTCCAGGACGGCGCGCTGTTCGGGTCGATGAACCTCTACGACAACGTGGCGTTCCCGTTGCGCGAGCACACCCGCAAGACCGAGAAGGAAATCAAGTCCATCGTCCTGGAGAAGATGGACCTGGTCGGCCTGATCGGAGCGGAGGACAAGCTCCCCGGGCAACTCTCCGGCGGCATGCGCAAGCGGGCCGGACTGGCCCGCGCGCTGGTGCTGGACCCGCAGATCATCCTGGCCGACGAACCCGACTCCGGCCTCGATCCGGTGCGCACGGCCCTGCTCAACCAGTTGATCGTCGACCTGAACCAACGCATCGACGCGACGATTCTGATCGTCACCCACGACGTGAACACCGCACGCACCGTGCCGGACAACATCGGCCTGCTCTACCACCGCAAGCTCGCCATGTTCGGTCCGCGGGAGATGCTGCTCAGCTCTCAGGAGCCGGTCGTGCGCCAGTTCCTCAACGCCCAGCGCGTCGGACCGATCGGCATGGTCGAGGAGAAGGACGCCGACTCCCTCGAGGCCGAGAAGGACTCCTACGTACCGCCGCTGCCGGGCATCCAACTGCAGATGCTGCCGAGCAACGGAGTGCCGCGAACCTCTCAGCGCACCCCGGGCCGCTGGTGTCGGGAGAACGGCGTGACGCCGCCGGACGGATCGTTCGCGCCGGACCCGGTGCACCGCTCCGAGGCCTTCGGGACGTGGGTCGTCGCCGCAGACCAGTAGGGCTTAGTCGGCCGAATCGCTTGACGACACCGATCGCCTACCCCCATCCTTCCGGGTACGCCCCCCTCGGTGATGCAACGATGGCGAGGGGAGCAAGGAAACGCCCGGCTCGCATCGCGACTGCCAGGGCGCCTTGCCAGCTGTGCGCCTGGTGGCTACACTGCCCGTTTGCGCTGAACTTTGCCACCCGTCCATTGACACGGGTGGTTAGTGCTGCGCCGAAATATGAATACGGGCTCGGCTTGCCCCTTGAGTCGACCCGCCGCGAGCCACCTCGGAAGGACCACTGTTGGCCGCCTCGCGCACGCCGTCCACCGCCCCCCGCCGCATCTCGTTCGCGAAGATCCGCGAACCGCTCGAAGTTCCGAACCTCCTCGCACTCCAGGTCGACTCCTTCGACTGGCTCCTCGGCAACGAGCGCTGGCGCACCCGGGTCGAGACCGCCCTCGCCACTCGTTTGGACGTGCCGGACCAGTCGGGTCTGGAAGAGATCTTCGAAGAGATCTCCCCGATCGAGGACTTCTCCGGCTCGATGTCGCTGACGTTCCGCGACCACCGGTTCGAGCCCGCCAAGAACTCCATCGACGAGTGCAAGGAGCGGGACTTCACCTACTCCGCGCCGCTGTTCGTCACCGCCGAGTTCACCAACAACGAGACCGGCGAGATCAAGAGCCAGACCGTCTTCATGGGCGACTTCCCGCTGATGACGGACAAGGGCACCTTCATCATCAACGGCACCGAGCGCGTGGTCGTCTCGCAGCTCGTGCGTTCGC
>JBQTIB010000023.1:0-64544 GCA_052389435.1 Sporichthyaceae bacterium
GCTCGGTCCACCATCGAGATTGGGAGATCCGACTGGGCGAGGACCGACATCCGGCGCTCATCGCACCGGGCTGGATCGACGCCTCGAGAACACCTCGACGCAACGACTACTGGAGAATCCAGCGCGAACTGCTCAAGCCGCCCAAGCCCGACCGGTCAGAGTGATCGCTGGCTCGACACCGGCGGTGTGGAAGGTCCATGCACGCCAGAAGACCTCGAGATCGGCGACCTCGAGGTCTATCGGCGTGTTCGTTAGGCCTTGCGCGGGGCAGCCACTGGGCCCTTGTCGCCGGCCTGCCTGCCGATGGCGGCGCCGGCGATGGCGATGAGTTCACCGATGCGACCGCTCGGACCGTCCCACCACTCGCCGTAGTTGACGACGACCTCGAGCACGCGCACCGAGGGATCGTCCTTGCCGTCGAAGTACGCGGCGGCACCGGCGTTCCAGAGGCGTTCGATGGTGGCGCGGTCGTCCCTGGTCTGGGCGTGGCCCTGCAGGGCCACGTAGGTGTTCTTGCCCGGGTCGGCGAACGTCACGGTGGCCGGCGAGTCGTTGGTTTCCAGCGCCTCCACCCAGTCGGCTCCGGTGGAGACGAGGAAGCTGAGCGTCGGGCCGTCCTGCTCGGCCAACGCCAGCGGCCGGGACTTCCACACCTGACCGTCGGCGGTGCCGACCATCGCCATGCGCAGCCCGTCGAGGGCGTCGTGGAGCTGTCGAGTCGTTTCCTTGGTGTCCATACCTAGGAACTCCCACGGACCGGCGGCGCTACACGTCCCCCGGAGTCAGTCCCGCGGCACGAAGCCGGCCGCGGCGGAGGCGGCGCGGCGACGTTTGAAGGTCGCGGCCTCCTTCAGCCGGGCGGTCTCGCGGCCGAGGTCGCGGGCGACGGTCCGCCGCGCGATCGTCCTGTCGGCGCCCGGTGCGCGCAGAGCGATCGTGGCCCACTTCGCGAACCGGACCGGGGTGAACACGCGGTCCGGACGGCGCCGGCGCGAGAAGACGTCGAGGATCTCGGTGACGCCGCCGGGCCGGCCGGCGAACCACCCGTACGCGGCCGCTTCGATCGGGGACACGGCGTCGTCGCGGCCCAGTCCGTTCGCCCACTGGTACATGGGCAGGCACTGGTCGTCGCGGTCGAGTTCCCACGCGGCCAAGGCGGCGTCGAGAGCGGCAGGGTCGTCGAGCGCCGGTGCCGCGGCCTCGCCCAGCGTTCGACCGAACCGCAGCGCGTCCCGGATGCCCTGCGCGGTCACGGGGTCCTTGAAGTGCCCGGCGTCGCCGGCCAGCGCCCAGCCGGGTCCGTGCGAGTGACGGAAGTAGGAGGGGTGTTGGTAGGAGACCCGCGGCTTGGTCTGCCGTTCGCAGCCGGCCAGCCGTGCCTGCAGTTGCGGGATGCTCGCCACCGTCTCCTCGAAGCCCTCGACGACGCGGCCCTGGAAGTCCCTCGCCCGGGACACCGGCGGCATGAGCAGGACGAGCGACTGGTCCCCGTCGCAGGGGAAGACCGTCACCAACTCGGAGCCCTGTCGCCACTGCATCGCGAGATCCGCCAATTCCGGCCGGCCTTCGGAGTAGTAGGCGTAGGCCATCATCCGCTGGTTGGGCCACTCGTGATGCGCCCGCGTCCCGACCATTCGCGCCACCGCGGAGTCGCGACCGTCGGCACCGATCACGAGCTTCGCCGCGATCTCGCCTGACGTACCGTCACCTCCCTGCCAGCGCACCCCGGTCGCGCGCCCGGCACCGTCGCGCAGCAGCCCGACGACCTTCCGGTGCTCGCGCACCTCGGCGCCGGCCTCCCGCGCAGTTTCGACCAGCGCGAAGTCCAGCCCCGCGCGCTTGACGCAGGACCCGGCAGCGAAGCCCTCGTAGTTCGAGTACGGGCCCATCAGCTCGACCTGCGGCGTACCGACCCCGGCCCGGGTGTGCATCGGCGCTTTCAGCGCAAGCACTCGCGGCAACGCGCCGAGCCGCTCGATCTCGGCCCAGTGATGCGGGAAGAACAGGTGCGTCGACAGCGTGTCCGACGGAAAGCTCGCGCTGTCCAGGGCGATCACGCTGCGGCCCCGGCGAGCCAACGCGATCGCCGCCGCCGACCCGGCACAACGACTTCCGACGATCACCACGTCCACGGTCTCGGTCATGTGTCGATCCTGCACACTTCCCTCGACGCTGTCGACGTGTCCGACAATTGGTTCGAGGAGGCGGCGTGGACGAGCAGATGAAGCGGATCCGCCGCCAGTGCGCCGAGATCCTCGAACGGCAGGAGGAAACGCGACGCAGGGTGGCGGCCCATGAGGCTCGCCATGGCCCTCTCCCGCCCCACCCGGCGACAGATCAGGTGCTCGACGAACTCAAGGCGAATCTCGACCGGATCCGTCGGCTGGACCCCTAGAACGCCGAACGCCCGGGCCGGGCCTCGCAGGCCGACCCGGGCGTTCGTTGTCCAGCTACTGGTGCACGTCGTAGCGGTCGAGGTCCATGACCTTGGCCCAGGTCTTCACGAAGTCCTTCACGAACTTCGCCTCGCCGTCGGCGCTGCCGAAGACCTCGCAGACCGCGCGGAGCTCGGAGTTCGAGCCGAACGCCAGGTCGGCCGAGGTGGCCGTCCACTTCGCGGCGCCGGTGTTGCGGTCCGCGCCCTCGTAGACGTTGTCGCCGTGGGCGGCCGGGGTCCACTTGGTGCCGTAGTCGAGCAGGTTGGCGAACCAGTCGTTCGTCAACTGGCCGACGCGGTTGGTAAGCACGCCGTGCTTGGAACCGCCGGAGTTGGCGCCGAGCACCCGCAGACCGCCGACGAGCACGGCCATCTCGGGAGCGGTCAGCGTCAGCAGGTTGGCCTTGTCCAGCAGCTTGGTCTCCGGCGAGAGCTTGCTGCCGTCCTCGCGGTGGTAGTTGCGGAAGCCGTCGGAGACGGGCTCGAGAAGCGCGAAGGACTCGACGTCCGTCTGCTCCTGTGAGGCGTCGGTGCGGCCCGGGGTGAACGGCACGGTGACCGTGTGTCCGGCGTCCTTCGCCGCCTTCTCGATCCCCACGGCACCACCGAGGACGATGAGGTCCGCGATGGAGACCTTCGCGCCCCCGCCGGCGTTGAAGTCGGACTGGATCGACTCCAACGACTGCAGGACCTTGGCGAGCTCGGACGGGTCGTTGACCTCCCAGCTGCGCTGCGGTTCCAGACGCAGCCGGCCGCCGTTGGCGCCGCCGCGCTTGTCGGTCCCACGGAAGCTGGCCGCCGCCGCCCACGCGGTCGACACGAGCTGGGAGACCGAGAGGCCGGACTCGCCGATCTTGCCCTTGAGCGTCGCGACGTCGGCGTCCGAAATCACCGGGCCCTGCTGCGCCGGCACCGGGTCCTGCCACGGCTGCTCCGGGGCAACCCACGGACCGAGGTAGCGGGCGATGGGGCCCATGTCGCGGTGCAGGAGCTTGTACCAGGCCTTGGCGAACGCGAGGCGGAACTCCTCGGGGTTGGCCAGGAACCGCTCGGAGATGGCCCGGAACTCCGGGTCCTCCCGCAGCGCCATGTCGGCCGTCGTCATCATCGGCGCGTGCCGCTTGCTCGGGTCGTGCGCGTCCGGGACGGCGTCGGCCATCGCGCCGTTCGCCGGCTTCCACTGCTTGGCGCCGGCGGGGCTCTGGGTGAGCTCCCACTCGTTGCCCAGCAGCGTTTCGAAGTAGGTGTGGTCCCACGTGATCGGCGTCGGGGTCCAGGCGCCTTCGATGCCGGAGGTGATGGTGTCGTATCCCTTGCCGGTCCCGTTGGCGTTCTCCCAGCCCAGACCCATCTTGTGGACCGGGCAGCCCTCGGGCTCGGTGCCGACGAGCGAGGGGTCGCCGTTGCCGTGCGCCTTGCCGAAGGTGTGGCCGCCGGCGACGAGCGCGACGGTCTCCTCGGAGTTCATCGCCATCCGGCTGAAGGTCACGCGGATGTCGTGTGCCGACTGCAGCGGGTCCGGCTTGCCCTGGGGGCCTTCCGGGTTCACGTAGATCAGGCCCATCGTGACCGCGCCGAAGGGCGTCCCCTCGAGGTCGAGCGGCTCGTCGCCGCGGTAGCGCTCGTCGCCGACCCAGGCGTCCTCGGAACCCCAGTTGATGCTCTCGGCCTCCCACACGTCCTCGCGGCCGAAGGCGAAGCCGAAGGTCTCGAAACCCATGTCCTCGAGCGCGACGTTGCCGGCGAGCACCAGCAGGTCCGCCCACGACAGCGACCTGCCGTACTTGGCCTTGACCGGCCAGAGCAGCGCGCGCGCCTTGTCGAGGTTGCCGTTGTCCGGCCAGGAGTTCAGCGGGGCGAAGCGGTGCGAGCCGTCGCCCGCGCCGCCGCGACCGTCGACGGTCCGGTAGGTGCCGGCGGCGTGCCAGGACAGGCGGATCATCAGCGGGCCGTAGTGCCCGTAGTCGGCGGGCCACCACTCCTGGGAGTTGTTGAGCACCGCGGCGACGTCGGCCTTGACGGCGTTGAAGTCCAGGGTCTGGACGGCCTTGCGGTAGTCGAAGTCCGGGTCCATCGGGTTGGAGCGGTCCGAGTGTTGATGCAGGACGGACAGATCCAGCTGATTCGGCCACCAGTCCTTGTTGGTGCGCGGCGCGTGGGACTTGGGTTCCGGGCTCTTGATTGCCGGGTTTTCGCTCTCGGACACGAATGGGCCTTCCTGTTCTTCTTGGGCTGGTTACGCGTGCGGCGTATCGATGCAGGCGGGGCAGCGGCCCCAGTAGATGACCTCGGCTTCGTCCAGGTCGTAGCCCTGGTCGTCCGAGGCGGTCAGGCAGGGGCGCTCGCCGACGGCGCAGTCGACGTCGGCGATGGATCCGCAGGAACGGCAGACCAGGTGGTGGTGGTTGTCGGCCACCCTGGTCTCGTAGCGGGCCACGGTCCCCGCGGGTTGGATCCGCCGGAGGATCCCGGCGGCCGTCAAGGTGGCGAGACAGTCGTAGACGGCCTGGTGGGACACCTCGGGAAGTGCTTCGCGCGCGGCGCGGAGGATCGAGTCCGTGTCCGCGTGCGGATGGGCGTGGACGGCCGTCAGCACCGCCACCCGGGGCCGGGTGACCCGCAGGGCCGATGCCCGCAGGAGGTGCTCGACGTCGATGTCGGGAGCCACACCAGCACCCTTCCGCGCTTTCTTGAAGAAGTCAAGAAAACGCGGAGCGACGCGTAGCTGTGTAAACGCCGAAACGCACCGGTGGCCACCCGTCCGAAACCTATTCTGGTTCGATCATGAGTCGTCGCCTTCGCACCGTCGCGGTGCCCGCCGCCCTGCTGGCGGTGGCGCTGACCGGCGGCACCGCCTCGGCCGAACCCACGCCGACGCCCACTGCCCAGCCGACGCTCCAGCCGCAACTGCCGAACCAGGCCACGCTGACCGAACCGATCGGCGGACCGCGCATGGGCGAGTCCGGCCTGATCGTGACCCCGGGTTCCACCACGCCCCTGCCGTCGCTGACCGCGGCGACCTGGCTGGTCGCCGACGCGGACACCGGCGCAGTCCTCGCCGCCTCCAACCCGCACGGCAAGCGGCGGCCGGCGAGCACCCTGAAGACCCTGACGGCTCTGACGATGGCCCCGCGCCTCGACGCGGACGGCACCTACCGGGCGCAACCCGACGACGAACTCGTCGAGGGCACTCGGGTCGGCATGCTTTCGACGCAGAACTACTCGATTCGGGACCTCTGGTACGCGCTGTTCCTGCGCTCGGCGAACGACGCCGCCAACGGCCTCGCGAAGGCCGGCGGCGACGGCACGCTCGAGACCGGCGTGCGCATGATCCAGGCCGAGGCCCGCCGCCTGCAGGCCCTCGACACCACGGTCGTCAATCCCAGCGGGCTCGACGCGGACGGTCAGTACTCCTCGGCCTACGACCTCGCCCTGTGGGGTCGGGCGGCCCTGCAGCGCGGCGACCTGCGCGACTACATGGGCACGCTGCGCCGCCAGTTCCCCGGCAACCTGACGAAGACCGGCACCGAGAAGACCCGCAAGCCGTTCTGGATCTACACGACCAATCGCCTCGTCGGAAAGTACGACGGGATCGTCGGGGTGAAGAACGGTTTCACCACCTATGCCCGCAACACCCTGATCGTGGCCGCCGAGCGAGACGGTCGAACGATCCTGGCGACGCTCATGGGCACCCCGGGCGGCATCTACGACGAGGCCGCGAAGCTGATGGACTGGGGTTTCGCCACTCCGGCCGACGCTGCGCCGGTCGGGCAGTTGGTGGACCCGATCTCGGCCTCGGTGGTTCAGCCCGACGACGCCCCCGGCGCCCCCGGCGAACGGGCCGCAGGCATCGCCGCCGCGCCGACCGCCAACGAGTCGGTCGGCCCCGCCGCCCGCGCCACCGACCTGCGTCTCGCTGCGGCGGGCGGGGCCGCCGCGGTCGTGCTGTTCTTCGCGGTTCTGGCAACCCGACGCCGATCCCGACGACGGTGACGCGTCGACCGGTGTCGGCCTAGGCCAACTCGGCTTCGACGCGATCGCGCGCGAGGCAGCGCTCCACGGCGATGCGTCCCACGAGGGCCTGCAGTTCGGGCCAGTCCGCGTCCGAGGCTCGCGACTCCAGGTCGGCCAGCAGCGCGCCCAGGTCCCGAATGCCCAGGTTCTGGGCGCCGCCGCGCAACCGGTGGGCGGTACGCGCCAGCAGTTCGCGGTCGCGCACGCGGCAGCCGCCGTCCAACGCCGGGATCGCCTCGTCGATAGCGTCGAGGTAGGCGCCGGCGATCTCGCGGACGGTCTCCCGGCCGAGTTCGCCGCAGAGGTCGCCGAGCACTCCTGCGCCAATCCGCGCCGGCTCGTCTACCGCCGCGCCCGGCGCGCGAAGCAGGGCAGCCAGAAGCTCGACGGACATGGGCTTGCCGAGGAATCCGTCCATGCCGGCCTCTCGACAGCGACGGACCTCCTCGCCCCCGGTGCTCGCGGTCATCGCGACGATCCGAACGGATCGAGCCGGCCAGCGTTCCCGAATGCGCCGGGTGGCCTCCAACCCGTCCATTCCGGGCATCTGAACGTCCATCAGAATCAGGTCGTAGTCGTGGTTCTCCAAGGCGGTCAGGGCCTCGCTGCCGCTGGCGGCGACGTCGGCCCGGTACCCGAACCGAGCCAGAAGGTGCGTGGCAACCTTCTGGTTCACCGGCGTGTCCTCGACCACCAGAATCTGCATCGAGCTCTCCCCCACCGCGACGACCCGAATGTCGGCCTGTACCAATCTTCGGTTGCTTCGCGGCACACGTTGAGGTTCGAGCCCTCTCCTAGGCTCCCAACAGCTCGAGGAGCCGTTGCGGCAGCGGACCCGCACTCAGGACCTTCTCCAGACATCCCGCCGCGCCGAGTTCCGCGGCGCGCCGAGCCAGCGCCGGTTCGACGGCGCCGGAGAGAATGACGACGGCGGTGCCGGGCGAGGCCACCAAGACCTGCGGCAATGCGTCGATGCCGTGCATTCCCGGCATCGAGTTGTCCAGCAGCATCACGTCCGGACGGTGCCGGCGGGCGATCTCGACGGCCTCCTCGCCCGTGCCGCCCTCGGCGCAGACCTCGAAGTCGGCGCACACGGCCAACTGCGCCCGGAACAGCATCCGGATCTCGACGGCGTCGTCGACGATCGCCACAGACCGTTGCCGAACGGACCGACCATCAGATTTCGTCGCGTTGCCGACCTTCGGCCTCCTTCTGGCGCTGGGGTCTCAACAGTACGTCGCGGATTGCCGAAATCGAGGCCAAGAACTCCTTTGTTCAACGCACCGCCTGGAGGCACCCGCATGCGCCACGTGGCCATCGTCGACGATTCCCCCGACGTGCGCGCGCTGTGGCGGGCCGAGCTCGAGGCCAGCGGGGAGTTCTCCGTCTGCGCGGAGGGAAACGACGGCCGGGAGGCTGCGGAGATCGCCCTCGAACTGCGCCCGGACATCATGCTGCTCGATCTGTCCATGCCCGGTCTCGGCGGCCTTCAGGCCATTCCCCTGGTGCTCGAAGCCTCGCCCGGGACGCAGGTCGTCGTGCTGACCGCGATGGGCCGCAACCAGTTCTCCAGCGCAGCGCTGTCCCTCGGCGCCACCGCCTTCCTGGAGAAGCACCTGCCGTCGGGGTCGTTGGTGTCGCGACTGCACGAGGCCCTCGGCGCCCGGACCGACGCGCACGACACCGAGGTGCCGTTGGTCGTCACCGTCGAGCCCGACGGAAACCACCGGTCCCTGCTGCACTACCTGCTCGACTGGCTCGGCTGCCGCACGGTCCAGGCCCACAGCGGGCAGAAGGCCCTGGAGGCGCTCGCCGGCACCCGTGCCGACCTCGTGCTCGTGTCCAACGCGCTGCCGGACATGACCGCCGCGGAGTTCGGCGCCCGGCTGCGCCGCCAGGAGGGGCGGGGCAGGCGCGCTCCCCTGGTCGTGCTGGGCGACGGGCCCATGGGCGAGCACGCCGACGGCGCGATCCCCAAGCCCGTCTCCGCCGAGAATCTGCAGGCCCTGCTGGCACGGTGGGCACCCACCGGCGGCGAGCCGGAGCCGGAGCCCCTCGTCCAGGACGAGTACCTCTCCGCTCTCACCGAACGGATCGGCGGTGCAGCTCTTGAGGAGATCCTGGCGGGCTTCCGCGTCGCCACTCGCGAACGGTTGACCCATCTCAGGGAGGCGGTGGACGCCGGCGACGCCGAAACCGTGGCGCTGCTGGCCCATCAGATCCGCGGGTCCGCTCGGAGCCTGGCGGCGCCGCGCCTCGCGTCGGCCGCCAAGAACCTGGAAAGGCTGGCCGACGAGGGCTCGACCAGCGAACTTCGCGAACACGCCGGTCGACTGCAGTTGATGTTCGACGACACCGACGCAGCCATCGCGGCCATCGTTTCGATCCCGATGCAGCGAACCGATCCCGACCCGCTGCCCGAGGCGACGGCGGGCCGCGCTCCGCGGTGGAGGCTCGGGTCGCGGCAGAACTGACGCCGAGGCAGCCGAGGACCGCGTAGATCGACGACGGCTCGCCCAGCGGCCCCTCGCCGCCCGGGAGGGCGAGCGCCCCCCAGCGCCACCGTCCGCTCGGCCGGGTCCCCGCCCCTCCGGGGAGGAACTCGGCGCCGTGATCGGCGATCTCGCGCCGCAGTCGCGCCGCCAGGGCCCGTTCGTCCGTCACGACGATCGCGCCCGGATGGTCCGCGGCGCAGTCCCCGGGCCAGACACCAGAATCGCCGGTCCAGCGGGGCGAGCTCGTCCGGAGGGTAGTGGTCCGGCACGGCAAGTACTTTATGGAATGGGCGCCGTACATCCGATTCCCAGAACCGCTTTTCGAAGAAAAGCAGAGCCGTTTCCCCGGTCTCGGGCAGGGTCCACATTTCACTTGCCGAGCGCAAGCGGAAAGTCGTCACCCAGCCCGAAGTGCATCTCCGAGAACGCCGGTTCGAGCACATCAACGCTTTTCTATAGCAAGCGGAGATGCGATTTCGATCCAAAATTGCACCGAATTAGCCCGCCCAGGACGACTATCCGCAATTCCTTCGACCTCCCGGAGGGATCCTTTCTTCCGCGGTCGCTTGGATACTGAATGTGCCCTGCTGAACACGCCGCAGGGCTCCCGACCGAGCAAGGTCGGGGTCCGACGGTCGTGCGCGCCCCGCATCCCCGGGCAGACGCCGACCAATCCGATTTAGGAGTCCCATGACCGATACCTCGCTGCCCCCGGTGGCCCACTCGAGCTCCGCGGGCGAGTTCCCGTCCCGCGTGCGTTCCTCGGCCGACGTCGTCCCCGGCCACGGCTACCTGACCGACGAGTCCCTCGGCTGGCTCGCGTTCATGGACCGCAAGGCCACGTTCAACGAGACCTGGTTCAAGGAGGAGATTCCCCACGCGTCCTGGGACAACATCTCCAACCCGCCGATCAGCCCGTACCACCGCTACGACCTGACCTACGCCTGCTACGCCCTCGCGATCATGGCCGAGAACACCCCGGCCTGGCGCGAGCAGTACGGGAAGATCCTCGGCTACATGGCCGACCGCTTCCTCGAGTACCACTCGATGTGGGACTGGGTCGAGAACTCCGGCCCGGACCCGGCGCGCGCCGACTACCCGGCCGAGACCTCGTTCCTGTTCCCCGAGGGGTACATGGGCAAGTACGACCTCCCGGGCTGGGCCGGCAACGGCATCGAGCCCTACCAGTACGACCCGGACCCCGTCCGCGGCAACGGCGCCTGCAACCTGATGTACAAGGGCTACCTGAACCTGGTCCTGGGCTTCTTCAACTACATCACCGGCGACGACAAGTACGACGCCGACTTCAAGGTGCGCTTCGACGCCGACACCAGCTACACCTACAGCCACGGCTCGCTCAACGAGCTGATCTCCAACCAGCTGCGCGCGAACATCTCCGGCTTGGGCTGCGAGGTCATGAAGGTCTACCCGTGGTGCCTGAACCTCACGGGCATGGCGCAGAACCTGTACGACACCATGCACGGCACCAACCACGTCAGCTCGTACAACGGTTGGAAGCGCTACTTCCGCCACAACATGGTCGGCAACGGCGCCGGCACGGGCCCGATCGACTGGGTCACCCTGTACTGGGACCCGACCATCGAAGCCAACATGAACAAGTCCGAGCACCAGGTCGCCTACAACTGGTTCGCCATCGCGGTGCACCTCGCAGGCCTGGACCCGGAGCTCGGCCGGCGCATCTACGAGAGCGGCCGGGAGAAGTTCATCCAGTTCCAGCCCGACGGCACCGCGTTCTCGATCGGCCTGCCGGGCCTGGAGGGCGACTACCAGATGGCCACGATCACGGCCACCACCGCGGCGAAGGTCTTCGGGGACGACGAGACCTTCGAGGCGCTGAACAGCCACGTCCTGAACAACTACGAGCCGACGTGGGACCCGAACACGGGCGAGTTCTACTTCGGCTTCGGGCTCGGCGAGGACTGGCCCCGCGGCCAGCTCAACGACTGGATGATGCCGGCCTACGCGATCACCAAGCCGGGCCAGTGGCAGGACATCTTCGCCAAGCCGAACACCGCGAAGTTCGACCTGCCGACGCTGGTTGGCGTCGACTTCCCGACCCTGATGGTCCGTCAGGCCGACTCCACCGTCGACACCTTCTCAGGTGCGTTCACCACCGTGAACAAGGACCGTCTCGGTGAGCCGACCAGCTACACCATCACCAACCTGACTCCGGGCGCGCGCTACGAGGTGCGTCGCAGCAACGCGGAGACCCAGGAGATCGTGGCCTCGGCCACCGGCGAGCTCGCGCTCGACGCCAAGATCGCCACGCACACGGTGAAGGTCCGCCGAGTCGCGTAGTTCCCGAAACCGGCGGGGCAGTTGGCATCCTCCATGCTGCCCCGCCTCCGGGTGCACGGCGCCCGGCGTGCGACGAGAGACTGCTGGCATGCACGGTTTGATTCCCGGGTCCGGGACGGAAGACTGGAAGCGGCTGCCGCCGTCGCGTCCGCTGGTGCGCGCCGTGGACGCGATCGGAGACCGATGGTCCCTGCTGATCGTCTACCACGCCCTCTTCCACGGCACCACGCGCTTCGGCGACTTCTGCCGCGAACTGCGCATCCCCACCAACGTCCTGACCCGCCGGCTGCAGGCCCTCGTCGCGGCCGGAGTGTTCGACCGCGCCGACGCCCCGCGGGGACACTCGCTGCACGAGTACCGCCTCACCCCGCGCGGCGAGAGCCTGTGGTCCGTAGTCGCCGCTCTGCACGCCTGGGGCGCGGAGTGCATGGCCGAGGACGGCGAGCTCGACATCGCCGACCTTCCGCACGCCCACGGCACCTAGGCGAACGTCGGAGCTCGGTTCGAACCGTCGAGTCCCCGGTCGGTGACGTAGGCGGGCGGGCGAACTCACCACCTCGTCATCGGCAGCGGCCGCCGCGGGTGACGCACGGCGTAGCCGCAGATCAACCGCAGCGCGGGCCGCACCAGGACCCGCGGCGGGAACTCCGCGTTGAGCCGCCGCGAAAGCTATCGGCTTCTCCCAGTGCATGCCGCGCTCCACCAGCGGCCTGTACAACGAGCCGAAGGTCCTCGTCGAACACGGGTACGCCACGGCCACCGAGGAAATGAAAGGTCGTCAGAAGCGCACGCTGTACACGATCACGCCCGCCGGGCGTCGTGCCCTGCGCGCCTGGTTCAAGTCCCCCACCGCGCCGATGATGTTCGAGTCCGAGGCCATCGTGCGCCTCATCCTCGGCCGGGCCGGCAGGCGGACCGACGTGGTGAAGGCCCTGGCGGAGCTCGAGACCCAGGCCGGCGAACAGATGGAGCGCGGCACCTCCGAGATGCCTACGTGGCTCGACACCGTCGGCGCCACCCCCGAGCACCTCGACGACCTCGCCGTCATGTCCAAGTTCTACCTCGACTTCTACGCCCTCGTCGTCGAGTGGAGTCGCTGGGCCCGGGATCGGATCGAGGCCAGGCCGGAGGAGTGGCCGCCCGGCGCGGCCGAGGAGATCATGGCCGCGCTCCAACAGGCCATGTTCGGCAGGGCACTGGGCGAGAAGGACACCGAGCCCGAAAGCTAGATCCGCTCCCTGTCAGGTCCACAGGTCGGCGATCGGCAGCGCGACCAGACGGTCGCCGAAAGGCAGCCTCGCGTCCCCGGTATGCAGGACGACTCCCGCGAGGAAGTTCCCTCCGCTGCGGTCCAGAGCGTCGCGCACCTTGGCGAGGCCCGCGAAGTCTTCGGACCGCGGCGTGGTCGAGGCCTTGACCTCGATGCCTACGACTCGGCCGTCCGTGCTCTCCAGGATCGCGTCGACTTCCACGCCGTCGCGGTCGCGGAAATGGTTCAGCCGCGCCGACACCTGAGACCAGGTCAGCTGCTTGGCCAGCTCGTTCACGACGAACGTCTCGACCAGCGGACCCGTCGCCGGTTCGGTGGGGTTTCGCAGCATCGCGGGCTGACGCCCCATCAGAGCGGCGGCCAGCCCCGTGTCGGCCACGTGCAGACGCGGACGCTTGATCACCTTCGCCGTGAGGTTGCGGCCCCACGCCGGGACCCGATGCACCAGGAACACCGTCTCGAGCCATGCCAGGTATGACGCGACCGTTTCACGGTGGATGCCCAGCCGCTGGGCCGTCGTGGCGACGACCAACTCGCCCGACGTCGTCGCGGCCGCATAGCGGAGCAATCCGACGAGCGAGTCGAGCCGGCGAATGTCGTCCGCTACCGCGACCTCCCGTGCGGTCACGGTTGCCACGTACTGCTCGAACCAGCGGATGCGCGGACGCTCCGGCAACCTTGCGGCGTCCGGATAGCCGCCGGCACATACCCGCTCGAGGTACTCCTGCCGGTCGAGCACCGGCCCGTCGTGCCCGAGCAGTTGCGCGGGCCCCTCGAACGCGCGGTCGACGAAGCCGTCGGAACCTCCGTGAAGCTCGCCCTGGGAGAAGGGCCACAGCGCGACCAGGTCCACCCGTCCAGCCAGGGACTCCGAGATCGTCGGCACGGTCAGAAAGTTCGTCGATCCGGTCAGCACGTAGCGACCCGGGCGAGTGTCGGCGTCCACCGCGGCCTTGACCGCGAGGACCAGTGGCTGGCCAACGCGCTGAATCTCGTCGATGACGGCAGGGGTTCCCATCACCTCGAGAAATCCGGGTGGGTCCGCGCTCGCCGCTGCCAACTGCGGGGCCGCGTCCATGCTGACCACCCGAGCTCCCAGCCCGCGGGCCAGTTCCAACGCCAACGTGGACTTGCCCACCTGCCGCGCCCCATGCAGAACCACAACTCTGAAGTACCGCAGCGACTCTTCCACCAGCGGCGTCACCCTGCGCTCTACCAGACGCTCCACACACCCACCCTACTCGTCTAACCGGCATTTTGTCAGACGTCTAGCAGCATTTTCGTCGCTGTACAAACCGGCATTCCGTCGCCCTGCGGCCCCCGATCAGTTGGAGTCGTCCAGCCCCTGATCGATGGCGTAGCGGACCAGTTCGACGCGGTTGTGGAGCTGGAGTTTGCGCAGGGTGTTCTGGACGTGGTTCTGCACCGTGCGGTGGGAGATCACCAGTTCCTCGGCGATCTGCTTGTAGCTGCGGGCCTTGGCGACCAGGCGGAGCACCTCGATCTCACGGGGCGTCAGTTCCGGCGCCTCGGCGTCGCCGGGGTCGTCGGCCATCCGGCGGAACTCCCCCAGCACCAGACCGGCCAGACCGGGCGTGAACACGGCGTCCCCGGCTGCCACCGAGCGCACGGCGGCGATCAGCTCCTCGCGCGACGCGGATTTCACCAGGTACCCGGTGGAGCCGGCCTTCACCGCCGCGAGCACGTCTGCGCGCTCGCCGCTGGCGGAGAGCACCAGCACGCGCACGGAGGCGTCGGCGCGGACGAGTTCGGCCGTCACCTCGACCCCGGAGATCCCGGGGAGCTGCAGGTCCACCACGGCCACCCGCGGCCGCGCCGCGGGCGCCCGGCGCAGGGCCTCCTCGCCGCTGCTGGCGACCGCGACGACCTCGAAACCGGCGTCGGTCAGGTCTCGTGCCACGGCGTCGCGCCACATCGGGTGGTCGTCGACCACCATGACTCGAATCATCTCCGCACCTTCAGTTGCCACTCGACACCTCCGCCCGGGGCGGTCCGCAGGGTCGCGGTCCCGCCGATCGCCGCCAGCCGCGACTGGATCGAATGCGCGACGCCCATCCGCCCCGCGCCCTTCGCCTCGTCCAACCGTCCGTCGGGGATGCCGGGCCCGTCGTCGCCGACCTCGATCACGACGGCACCCCCCTCGTCCTCCAGGAACACGTACGCCTTCGCGCCGGGCGCATGGCGCGCGGTGTTGTCCAGCGCCGCGGCCACCGCGGCCGCCAACTCCTCTGCCACGAGAACCGGCAGCAGCACGGCCTCGCCCGGCGTGGCCACCGAGACCTTCGCGGCGCCGCACCTTCCCAGCAGGGCGGCGAGGTCGGCGGTCTCGCCGGCCCGGAGCGGCGCGGGTCCGCTGTGGACCAGCCCGCGCAGGGCCACCTCCTGCTCGCCCGCCACCCGAGCGAGGTCCCTGGCCTCGCCGCCGATCTCGTTGCCACGACGCGCGACCCAGGCCAGCGTCTGCAGCACGCCGTCGTGCACGGCCCGGGCAAGCCGTTCGCGTTCCTCGGTCGCCGCCGCCAAGGCGACGGCCTCGGCCCGCGCCTGGGCGTTGTCGCGCAGCAGGGTCGCCGCGTAGCCCACGAGAAGCCCCGCGACGAGCAGCAGGAAGACGTTCGCCGCGGTCGCGTTGCCGGCTCGCGTCTCGCTGGAGACGTCGACGGCGATGTCCGCCCCGGCCGCGACCACTCCGGCCACCAACCCGCCGCGCCACTCCCAGCGGACCGCGGCGGCGAGCACCGGCGCGGCGAGCCAGAAGCTCGGTACGGACGGCACCCCCGCCGCCACGTCGTCGCCCTGCGCGTAGGGGGTGAGCGCCAGCGCGCCGAGCGCGAGCGCCAACTCGACGCCGATCATCAGCGGCCGTCGCGAGCGGGCGTTGTAGGCCAACGGCGCCGCGACGGTCCACAGCGCGAGCACGGTCAGCACGGCCCAGGCCAGGCCCGGGCGGCGGAAGTCGTCGGCGTGGATCGCGTTCACGCACAGCGTGTACCCGAGCAGCACGGTGCGCGCGACGGGGAGCGCCCGCCACAGCACGCTGTTCTCGTCGCCCACGGAGGCCATCATGTCCGGCCCGGCGGGCGTGGGCATGAGTAGCAACACCTAGCTGGAACCGAGTAGGTGCCGGGATGTGTCCGTGACCGCGCGGCCGCACCGTTGAGGCATGACCTCGACGACCGATCTCCCCACCCGCTCCGCGGGACCGAAGACCCTGCTGGTGCGTGCTCTCCTCGGCTGCCTCGCCGGGACGGCCGCGCTCGCCATCTACGCCGTCCTCACCGCCTCGTTCGACGAGACCGCGGTGCGCGTCCTGCTCTCGACGCTGCTCGTCGGACTGTTCTGCGTGCTGTGTCTGGCCTGCCTCACGGTGCTCGATGGCAGGTTCCGTGGGGTCGGCGCGGTCGGGATGCTCACCGCGACCGGCGCGCTCGGCAGCGGGCTGATCCTGACCTGGGGCGCCGACGACGACTGGGACGGCGACGCCCTGCCAATCCTGATCCGCGGCTTCCTGCTCTGCGCCGTCGTCGCCTTCGCGTGTGCCCACGCGGCACTGCTGCTGCGCCTGAACCTCGACCGTCTCGGCGGCCTGCGCGCCACGGTGCTCGCCTGCCTCGCCCTGGTCGCGACGATGCTCGGCGCGGCGATCGTGTCCACCGACGTTCTGGACGCGGAGGGGTACTGGCGTCTGCTGGGCGTGCTCGCGATCCTCGACGTCCTCGGCACCGTGACCCTGCCGGTCCTCGCCCGTTTCGGCCGGAGCGCTCGATGACCACGCTCAACGACGTCCACTCCCGCCTCAACCCGACGCGCGCCACCCTCGTGGCGGTCGGCACCCAGGACGAGCTGCGCCGGGCGGTTCTCGCCGGCGGTCCGATCGTCGTCGCCGGCGGGCAGCACGCGATGGGCGGGCAGCAGTTCCTGGCCGGCGGCACCGTGCTCGACTCCCGCGGCCTGAACCGGGTCCTGCGCCTGGACCGCGAGCGCGGCCTGGCCGAGGTCGAGGCGGGCATCCAGTGGCCGGCGCTCGTCGAGGAGTTGCTGCGGCTGCAAACCGGCTCGCCCCAGCCGTGGACGATCCGCCAGAAGCAGACCGGCGCGAACCACTTCACGATCGGCGGGTCCATCTCGGCCAACGCGCACGGCCGCGGCCTCGGCCTGGCCCCGATGGTGGACGACGTCGAGTCCTTCCGGCTGATCCTGGCCGACGGGTCGATCCGCGAGTGCAGCCGAGCGGCCAACGCCGAACTGTTCTCGCTGGCCATCGGCGGGTATGGACTGTTCGGGGCCATCGCCACCGTCACACTTCGTCTGACGCATCGCCAGAAGCTCGCGCGCATCGTGGAGATCGCGACGATTCCCGAGCTCGTCGAGGCCGTCGCCGGACGCACCCGCGACGGCTTCACCTACGGCGACTTCCAGTTCGCCATCGACCCCGCCTCGCCGGACTTCCTTCACCGCGGAGTGTTCTCCTGCTACCGGCCCGTCGAGTTCGATCGGCCCATCCCCAAGGGCCAGCGCGCGTTCACCGCCGCCGACTGGCAGAA
The DNA here is from genome assembly GCA_052389435.1 of Sporichthyaceae bacterium. GTDB lineage: Bacteria > Actinomycetota > Actinomycetes > Sporichthyales > Sporichthyaceae > JBQTKD01. The sequence continues at coordinate 17,101 of JBQTIB010000023.1, forward strand.
CATGCTCGCCCTGGCCCACGTCGCGAAGTCCCGCGCGAACGACGCGTACGCCGCCCACTACCTCGCCACGTCCGGGCAGCTGTACTGGTCCGACCTCTTGCAGACCGCCGTCTACCTCGACGACTACCACGACGAGTTGGACGCGCGGCTGCCCGCGGGGCCGCGCGGCACGGAGATGATCACCGAGGTCTACGTGCCCCGTCACCGCCTGGCCGACTTCATGGCAGCGGCCGCGGAGGGCCTGCGCCGCGACGGCGCGGACCCGATCTACGGCACCGTCCGATTCATCGAGCCGGACCGGGACTCGTTCCTGCCGTGGGCGCGCGAGGACTACGCGTGCATCGTGCTGAACCTGCACACCGAACACTCGACCGCCGGGATCGAGCGCTCCGCGATCGCCTTCCGCCACCTCATCGACGAGGCCATCGTCCGCGGCGGCAGCTACTACCTGACCTACCACCGCTGGGCGAGGCCGGATCAGCTCGCCGCCGCCTACCCGCGGTTCGAGGAGTTCCTCGCCCGCAAGCTGCGCTGGGACCCGAACCAGACCTTCGTCAGCGACTGGTACCGCCACCACGCTGAACTGGCCCGCGCCGCGGCGTAGGGCGCCGTGGACGAATCCCCCCGCCGCTTCGTCCGTGACCTGGTTGCCGATTCGTCCGACCGCGGTGTCCTACGGCTGGGTCTACGACGCCCGCGCCGACGCGGGACCAGGTCGGCTGGGCGTGGGGCGCGCCCACTGCTCCCACCGGCTACGGCACGTCCAGGTGCACGTGGTCGCGGTGCATGAGGGTCGCGTTCTTCGTGTTGCCGTTCGGCGGCGTGTACTCGCGCCAGCCCTGCGCGGAGCGGCGGGCGGTCCAGATCTTCCCGTCGTAGATGACGGTGGCGAGCTCGAGGCGATGGGCGTTGGCGACGAGCCACTGCGCGGTGGCCCAGCCGGTCTGGCGGTTGGCCTTGGTCACCGGGCGAAAGAACAGGTCGACGGCGCGGCCCGTGTAGTGCGCGGAGCCGTTCATGTGCCCGCTGCGCACGCCCTTGGGATCGAAGCCGCCCGCCCTCTGGTCCCCCAGGTCCGCTTCGGCGGCCTTCAACGCCGCGGCGGCGCGCGGGGTGAGACCGCTCGTGCCCGCGGCCTCCGAGTCGCGCGAGGAGGGCCGCAGCCGGCAGGAGAACGCGGCCGGGGAGCGCCCCGTCAGCGCCGAGGTCAGCACGGCCGCGCGGTCGCGGTACTCCTCGCCCCCGACCTCGGCACCGAAAATGGCTCGCGGGTCGGCGAGCGGCTCGTCGAGTCCGAACTCCTGCCAGGCGACCGCCAGGGCGGTGGTCGTCCGCTCGGCGGACAGCCCGCGACGCATTGCCTCCGCCACGATCGCCGAGGCGTGCTGGGCCTCGGCCAGACCGAGCTTCGCCTCGGTCTCGCCGACCACCGCCGTGCAGGACTCGGCCACCACGATCCGGTCGGAGGCCAGCTTCACGATCACGCCCACGAGGGCGGCAATGAGGACCAAGGGAAGGACGGTGCCGAGGGCAACGCGGGCGGGACGAGTCGACACGGTGGTTCAACGTACCGGCGGACGAGTTGGTGCCTACGCCGGAAGGGTTCCCACGGGGGTGCGGCCCGCCTAGCGTGGGGGTCGACCGAAAGCAACGACGCTTAAGGAGACGACCGTGCCCGCTAAGTCAGCCGAAGTATGGATGGACACCTGGAACGACCTGTTCGCGAAGGGGGACGTCGAGGGCATCGCCGACCTCTACCAGCCCGACGCGATCTTCGTGGGCGAGCCCAAGAAGCCCGCGCCGACGGCAGGCAACATCAAGCCCGCGGTCGAGATGTTCCTCGGGATGAACGGGACGATGAAGCTCCACACCAAGGGCGCCGTCGTCAACGGCGACACCGCGATCGTCTACGGGCCGTGGATCTTCGACGGCACCGGCCCCGACGGCCCGGTCCACATGGACTTCGTCGCGACCGCGGTGCTCAAGAAGGACGCCGACGGCTGGCGCGCCACCATCGACGACTTCTTCAGCGAGGGCTGAGCACGTTGCCTCCGACGCCCGCTCCCCGATTCGGGGGGCGGGCGTTCGCACGCTACCGGTGCCAGAAGCTGCCGAGCACCGCCGCGGCTTCGCTCGGCGCGAACTCGGCGACGCCGAAGCCCGGCAGTAGGTCGGGGCCGAGCCGCGTCGCGCAGAACGCGGCCGCGACGGCCTGGTCCGCGTGCCGGCAGAGCAGCGAGGCCTGCACCGCGAGGGCGAGCAGGGTGGCCATGGCCCGGCCGTTGGGGCGAGCGCCCGAGGCGGGGGCCATCGCCCCGAGGGCTGCGATCGCGCGGTCCAGATTCGGGTGGACGCCGGCGCCGAGGCGGATCTCGTCGAGAACGACCTCGAAGGTCTTGGGTTCCCGGTCCAGGGTCCGGTCGAGGTCCATCGTCATCATGTTCGAGGTCCCCTCCCAGCTGCCGTTCAGCGGCGCCTCCCGGAAGAGCCGGGCCATCGGGTGTTCCTCGATGAACCCGTTGCCGCCGATGCACTCCAGCGCTTCGGAGACCACCGCCGTGACCCGCTTGCAGTTCCAGAACTTCGCGACCGGGGTGAGGATGCGCAGCAGCAGGCGCTCGCTCTCCTCGTCGGAGTCGGCGCACGCCGCGAGGCGGAAGGCCAGGCGCGAGGCGCCGTGCCAGTCGAGGATCAGATCGGCCAGCACCCTGCGCATCGAGTCGTGCTCTACCAACGCCACCCCGAACGCGGTGCGGTGTTCGGCGTGGTGCAGGGCCAGGGAGATGGCGTGGCGCTCCAGCCCGGCCGAGCCGACGGCGAAGTCCAGCCGGGTGAAGTGAGCCGAGGCCAGAATCGTCGAGATGCCGCGCCCCTCCTCTCCCACGAGCACGCCGCGCGCTCGGGCGAACTCGACCTCGGAGGAGGCGTTCGAACGGTTGCCGCACTTGTCCTTGAGCCGCTGGAAGTGCAGGGCGTTGCGCTCGCCGCCCTCGAGGATGCGCGGCAGGAAGAAGCACGAGACGCCGCGCGGAGTCTGGGCGAGGGTGAAGAAGCCGTCGCTCATCGGCGCCGAGCAGAACCACTTGTGACCGGTCATCAGATACCACTCGCCGGTGCCCCCGGCTCCAGCCGGGACAGCGGAGGTCTGGGTGGCCCGCAGGTCCGAGCCGCCGTGCTTCTCGGTCATCCCGTAGCCGATGGTGGCCGCCGACTTCTCGCTCAACGGAAGGTGCCGCGGGTCGTAGCCCTGGGCGAGGGTTTTTGCCACCCACCCGTCGGGGATGCCGTCGGTACGCAGGCCGGGAATGGCCGCGTAGGCCATGCCGGTCGGGCACGCCGTCCCGTTCTCGATCTGGTTCCAGAGATAGGAAAGCACCGCGCGGGCGAGGTGCGCCCCGGGTTCGACGGCGGTCCAGGCCAGGGAGTGCACGCCGTGGCCGAATCCCAGGGCCATGCACGCGTGGTAGGCCGGATGGAACTCGACGAGGTCGAGGCGGTGGCCGTGGCGGTCGTGGGTGCGCAGGTCCGGGGAGTGCCGGTTCGCCTGTCGCGCGGCCTCCTGCACGTCGGCGTCGCCGGCGACCGCGCCGAGGGCGAGCGCGCGATCGGCCGCCCACGGCGCGGCGTCGGCGAGGACGGACCTCGCCAGGGGGTCGTTGGCGAAGGCGTTGTAGCCGGTGAACTCCGGGACCTGGTTCTCGACCCGATGGGTTGCCGATGTGCTCATGCGGGCACTCCTCCCAGGGCGCGCACGCAGAAGGTGCGCACCTGATCGACGAGCAGGTCGGGATCTGCCGCTCCGTCCTCGAGCGGACGGACGAGGGCCTCGAGCATCGCGCCGACGACGGCCGCTCCGCCCACGAGGGGATGCTGCGGCGGAAAGTCCCCGGCGGCGACGCCCTCGGCGATCAGCTCCGCGAACAGGCGCGACAGGTTGCGGCGCGCGTCCAGTCGGACCTCGTCGACTTCGGGGTCCATCGGCTCGACGATCACGGCGTAGGCCAGGCCGCCGCTGCGCAGCGAACGCTGTGCGAACACCGCGATCGCGGCGCCCACCCGATCCGCGACGGCGCCGTCGGTCCGTGCGACGGCCGAGACCACCGCGAGTTCGCGGGCGCAGATCTCGCGGAGCATCTCCGAGAACAGTGCGCCCTTGGACGGGAAGTGGCGGTAGACCGACCCGGTGGAGACGCCCGCCGCCGCGGCCACGGCGACGACCTTCGCGCCGGCGAAACCCGTGTCGCGGACGAGGCCGCGGGCCGCCTCCAGGATCCGCTCGCGGTCCTGCGCCAACCGAGCCTCGACGCGTTCGGTCCGCCGGTAGACCACGTCGGCTCCCTCGCATCCGCGGCGGCGCCCGTCAAGAAACGAACGACGGTTCACACCTTGGTGGCGTGGGGCCGACATGTCAACGGAGGGTGCGTCCTCACACGCTCTGTCACCTTCCGACCAAGACACCGTTTGGGGCCTGTTTCGGGCGCGGTGCACGGGTACCGTCCCCACGAGAGCGATCTTCGGACAGGGGGCACCGTGGCACGGCACAGCAGGCGGGCACGCATTGCAGGTCTGGCGACGCTGTCGCTGGCCGGAGCCCTCCTGTTCGGCGTGCAGTCCACCGGGGTGGCGAAGGCGGACCTGATCCCGCTCCCCGACGACCTCCTCGGGCTGCCGATTCCGCCACTGCCGCCGCCCCTGGGGCCCGGGCCGGAGGAGGAGCCCACGCCCAAGCCGCAACCGCGCTGCAGCACCGCGAAGGCGCCGTTCGTGCCGAAGAGCATGAAGATCTCGGGCGTCGACGACAACATTCCAGTGATCGCCCTTCGCCGCGACCGCGACGGCGTCCCAGGCGTCCCGTCCACCTCCGCGCGCGGCCGCGGCCAGATGGCCTTCGACCTCGACAGCGGCATCCGCCCCGGAGACAGCGCGGGCAACGCCCTGCTGAACGCGCACACCTGGCCGGACGGCCGCGCGCTCGGCAACGCGATGCTCGCCGAACTTCAGGAGGGCGATCGAGTGATCGTGCGCGGCAAGCAGGGCAAGCTCTGCTACCGCGTCACCGACCGCCTCGAGGTCCGGGAGGGCGACCCCGAAATCCGCCACCGCTACTACGACCGCTCGGGCGAGCACCAGATTGCGATCGTCACCTGCTCCGGCAAACGCCTCGGACCGGGCGAGTGGACGCACCGGACGATCTGGTTCGCCTCGCCGATCCGCTGAGTTCTGGGCGCTAGCCGAACTCGATCGCGCCCTGCGGCAACAGGTAGAGCACGAGGGCGCGGCCGCCGTCGACCGTGGGCGGGTGGGCGCTGTCGGCGGGGTAGACCATCCAGCCTGCGCCGTTCCCGTCGAACTCCGCGGTGGGATCGATCGGCATGATCAGATCGATCTCGCCGTTGGGGTGGCGGTGGTGCGGGCCGACCACGTCGGCCATGTCGACGACGTCGACGCTGAAGTCCGCGAACTCCGGGGCCGGCTTGAAGACGCGGCCGTACTTGATGCCGCCGCCTTCGCGGTTGCACATCCAGCCCTCGTCGATGGCCTGCAGGCAGGTCGCGACGATGCGGCCGAACTCCGCGCCGTCGGCGGGGTAGCGCTCGTTGAGGGCAGCTTGGAGTTCTCCATCGAGCGGGCGCTGCCCGACGAAGGTGGTGACCTCGGTCATCAGGGCGTGGAACGTCTCGCGCAGAGGGGCGGTCACTGCGGTTCCTTCCGGTCGGGCGGTGCTGCGGACGAATCATCCATCTACATGATTCGTGAGTATCGTCGACATTTTGTCATACGCACCCCACGTGACGTCGCGTTAGCCTTGCGGTCGGTCGTCGTCCGAGGGCGGCGGGGTCGGCTTCGCGATGCGGCCCTTGGCGTCTTTTGCCCAGATGGCCTCGGCCTTGCCGGGACCGCCGCTGAAGGAGTTCGGCCGGTTGCCGCCGGAGAAGAATGGGTGCAGCGCCGGGGTCAGCCGCCGCGGCGAAACCCCGTCGTCCACTGCGTTGTGGTCGCAACCGGAGTAGCGGACGTGGACGCGCGATGGGCCGGCTGCGGAGACGATCCGCAGCACGAGCATCTCCCGGCCGTACTTCGTCTGGCACCCGTCGGGGCGGTTCTGCCCGCCGGCGGCGGGCGCCTTCGCCAGACCCGCAAGTGCCCTGCCGGCGGACTTGCCGAGGATGCGCACCGACGACAGGAGCGAGGGCCTGTCGTGGTCCGCTGGGTCTTCGCTCCGTAGTCCGTAGCGGCAGACCGCTACCGACCGAACACCGGTCAGCGTGCCCAACGCGATCGCCGGCTGCGGCTCGGCCGAAGGGGTGCGGGCGACCTCGTCGGCGATCGGGCAGCCGTTGGCGTCGACCTCGATGCGGTGCAGCGTGGCCGCGATCCGATCGCGCAGTTCCGGTGCGGCCTGCACGAGCAGGGCAACGTCGCCCTGGACGACGGTGAGGCGATCGCCTTCGATCCCGGGCTGGGCGGACTCCGATCCGGTGAACGCGGCGAAGACGCCGTTGGTCTCGATCGACGTACCCGGGTTGGGCGCTCCCTTGGCACCGCGCCCGCAGCCCACCATGGTGGACACCCCCGGACGGCCGATACCGCGGGGACGCTGGTAGCCCTTGCCGGCGTTGCCGACGCACCACTGACCCGCGCGTTGCGATCCGTTGATCCAGGTCCAGTCGCCCGGAACCGCGACCTGCGCATCCAGCCAGGACTCCCAACGCCAGCCGTTCGGCAGGGCGGGGGCCTCCTCGGACTCGGGCGAGGCGGCGGGACTCGCCTCGGTCGGCGGCGGCGCCCCGTTCGCCGCTTCGACGGCGGTGCTGTCGGAGCTGCAGCCGGCGAGCGTGGCCGCGGCGAGGACAGCTGCGGCAAGGGCCAGGAAGCGCGGCGTCACGACGCTTGGACGCGCCGCGACGAGAAAACGTTCGCGCCGACGATCTGAGGTTCGCTGTGCCCAGACTCAGCCCCGGCGACCGCGCCCTCGGCTCGAGCTCAGCAGCGCGACGAGGAAGAACACGATCGAGCAGAGCGCGAGAACGAACGCCCGGGCCGTGTCGCGGGACTGGAGCGCAGGCAGGCGGACGGTGACCTCGACCTCCGGGCGCAGCTCGCTCGGCGGGCACTGGCGGGCGATGAGCGCCACCCGGCGCAGCAGTTCGCCGAGGTCGGCGGCGACGTCGGCCGCCGCGGCGTCGGAGGTCGCCGGCCCGCGGCGGAGAAGTTCGCCGAGGTCGGCGGTAATGCCCGCCGCGAGGATGTCCACGCCCGCGGCCGGCATCGGCGGCAGGACCAACTCGGCGGGGAGCCTTTCCGCGACGACGTCCGCAGCGCCGACCGCGTCCAGCCGCTGCGGTTTCGGCGCCCTGCGCTGCCCCAACAGGACCCCTGCCACGGCGAGCACGACACCCGTCGCGACGAGGGCGGCGCCCAGGCCCGACCAGGCGGCCACACCGTCGGAATAGCCGATCAGGACGCCGCCGACGAGCGAGAGCGCAAGCCCGTAGCCCGCTGCAACAACGGCCGGAATCGTGCTCGGCGGGCGCGTCGACCGCGAGGGCACGGTCGAGCCACCGCGCACGGAACCCGCGGCAGCGACGGCGATTCGACGATCGTGCATGAGTCCAAAGTGCCTCCGCGGGCCGCGAAGTGCCAGGGCTTCCGCCGAGGCGGTGAAGCGATCGCCTCGTTCGCCCCGGTATGCCCAGGGGGAAATTTCCGGCCTGCCCCCTTCGATACGGCGTTCGGGTGGTCAGTCCGCCCGATCGGGCGAGGTTTGGCAGCCGCCGCACCAGAACAGGTTGCGGCCGGCGGCCAGGGCCGTCGAGATCGCCGTGCCGCACCGTCGGCAGGGCAGGCCGGTGCGCCGGTACACCTCGTAGGTCGGCCGGGCCACGGCGATCTGCCTGCCGGGCGGGCGCCGCTTGACCGCGAGGAGTTCCTGCGCGGCCTCGACGTCCTCCTGGCGGGTGAGGATCCGGCCGGTGGCGACGCCGAGCGGCATGAGCGTCGTCAGGTCGTTCCAGAGCGTTTTCAGGTACAGGTCCGGGACGTCGCGGCCCGGGGTCGCCGGGTCGAGCGCGAGGCGGTGCAGGAGTTCGCTGCGGTAGACGTTGCCGATGCCGGCGAGCACGGCCTGGTCCATGAGCAGTTCGCCGATGGGCCGCTTGGAGCGGCGGATTCTGGCGAACGCGGCGGCGGGGTCGGCGTCGGTGCGCAGCGGGTCGGGGCCGAGCCGGGCCTTCAGGGCGTCGACCTCGGCGGGCGTGACGACCTCGCAGGCCGTCGGGCCGCGCAGTTCGGCGACGTGGCTCTTTCCCACCAGGCGCATCCGGACCTGGCCGGTGATGGGCCGATCCGCCGCGCCGCGGACCACCGCAAACTTGCCGAACAGCCCGAGGTGCACGTGCACCGGGACCGCGGACCGCCCGCGTCCGAACCAGAGCCAGAGGTGTTTGCCGCAGGCCTCGGTGGCCGAGAGCACCCTGCCGTCCACCAGCGCCGCCCCGGCCTCGAACCGGCCCTGCGGCGAACTCACCGCCGTCCGCCCGCCGCCGAGGGTGGCCTGCAACTTCTCGGCGAGCGCGTGGATGGTGTGGCCTTCGGGCATGGACCCAAGTCTGCGGCACACTCCGGGGCGTGGAACTCCAGGAGTGGCTGGCCGCGGCCTGCCTGCTGCACGTCGGGTTCCAGGCGGTGGTGTCCGTCGTGGTCTATCCGGCGTTGGCGGCCACGCCCGTCGAGGCGTGGGCCACTGCGCACGCGGCGCACTCGCGGCGGATCTCCTGGCTCGTCGCTCCGCTGTACCTCGCGCTGCTGGTGCTCTGCCTTGCGGTGGCGGTCCGGGGTCCGTGGACGGCGGGCACGTTCGCCGCCCTCGCGGGCAACGCGATCGCCGGCCTCGTCACGGCCGTCGTCGCCGGCCCGACCCACGGGCGGCTCGGCGCGGGCCGCACCGAAGCGCTGCTGGCGCGGCTACTACGGGCCGACGGCGTGCGTCTGGGCGGAGCTCTGCTCGCCGGGCTTGGCGGACTGCTGATCCTGGCGGACCCCTGAGTCGCTCGCCTCGGCAATCACCTGGGCGCGGCGGTCGGCGGGCCGGTCGGCTCGGGTACCCGCCCGTCGCGCACGTTCATCACGGCTTCGGCCTTGCCCGGTCCCCCGCTGAAGCCGTTGGGCCGGTTGCCGCCTGAGAAGAACGGCTGCACCGCCGGGGTGAGGGCCCGCGGCGAGACGCCGTCGTCGACCGCGTTGTGGTCGCAGCCGGAGAAGCGCACGTGCACCCGCGAGCGCCCCGCGGCGGAGTCGACCAGCAGCACCAGCATCTCGCTGCCGTACTTGTACAGGCAGTTCGCGGGCTCGTCCTGCCCGCCCGCGGCGGGCGCGTCCGCCAGCCCGGTGATCGCCTCCGCCGCGGCGGTGCCGACGATCCGGATCGAGGACTCCAGCGACGGCCCGTCGAGCCGGTCGTTCTCGCCCTCCTTCACCCCGTAGCGGCACGCGGCGACGGCCACGACGCCGCCCAGCTTGGCCAGGGCTACGGCCGGTCTGGGCGCGAGCGCCGGGTCGTCGGTGACGGTGTCGCGCTGCGGGCAGCCGTTGGCGTCGACCTCGACCTCGTGGACCGTCGACGCGATGCGCTTGCGCAGCGCCGGCTCGGCCTGAATCAGGATCGCCACCTCGCCCACGTGCACGGTCAGCCGGTCCCCTTCCACGCCGGCCGCGTACAGCCTGGCCTCGCCGAAGGTCGCGAACACACCGTTGGCCTCGATCCGGGAACTCGGGTCCGCGCCGCCCTCCGCCATGCACCCGACCAGGGTCGAGATGCCCGGCCGCCCGATGCCCGGCTTCGACGCTTTCGGGCCACCCACACACCACTGGCTCTCGCGCTGACTTCCGTTGATCCAGGTCCAGTCGCCCGGCACTCCGAGCTGCACGCCGCGCCAGGCCTCCCAGCGCCAGCCGTCCGGAAGCGCGGGGGCGCCCGGGGTGGGCGACGCCGTCGGCGGGGTGGGCAGCGGGTCGCCCATTGCCTCGACGATCGACCCGCCCGCCCCGCAACCGGCGAGGGCGAGCACCAACAGGGCGGTGGGCAGGGTTCGGCGTGCGGTCATCTCTCTCTGACGCGCGAAGCCACCGAGACGTTCACCGCCGCCGATCTCGTTCCGGCCTAGGCTGGCCGACGAGAGGGCCATCCACTCGGCACGCGGCAGCGAACGCCAAGTGGCCGCACGACACCGCATTCAGGAGATTCGAATGACCTCGTTGACCGACTTCAGCGCCACGACCATCGACGGCGCGGAGAAGTCCCTGGCCGACTACAAGGGTCAGGTCGTGCTCGTCGTCAACACCGCGTCCAAGTGCGGCTTCACCCCGCAGTACAAGGGTCTGCAGGAGTTGCACGAGCAGTACGCCGACCAGGGCCTGGCCGTGATCGGGTTCCCGTGCAACCAGTTCGGCAGCCAGGAGCCCGGCGACTCCACCGAGATCTCCGGCTTCTGCGAGCGCAACTACGGCGTCACCTTCCAGATGATGGAGAAGGTCGACGTCAACGGCGACACCGCCCACCCCGTCTTCAAGTGGCTGCGCTCGGAGAAGGGCGGCCTGCTCGGCGCGAAGATCAAGTGGAACTTCACCAAGTTCCTCATCGGCAAGGACGGCCAGGTCATCGACCGCTACGCCTCCACCACCAAGCCCGAGAAGCTCAAGGGCGACATCGAGAAGGCCCTCAAGGCGTAGTCCGCGAGAGGAGTCCCCAGTTGCCGCCGCGAGCGCCGGTCGTGACCTCGATGTCGTCGACCCCGCGACGGCGCGCAGCCGGGCCGACTGCTCGTCGGTGATCACGTCGTCGGTGACCTCGACCCCGTAGGGGCGGGTGGCGATGTAGTCCCGCACCTCCTTCGGAGGACTCCCCTTCCAGAGCAGCGCGACGGAACGGGTCTTCGCGTCCACGACGAGGCCGGTGTAGCCAGTGTCTTGGCCCAGCCGGTAGCCGTGCTCGGCCACGGCCGCAACGGCCTCGCTCGCGGGCGACTTCAGGTTCAGATTGGGGTCCGGCGGCGTGGGTTGGACTCGCATCTCCGAAGCGCGACGAAGTTGTCGTCGTAGGAGCGCACGATCAGCCTCCACTTTCAAGAGTGCCGCGAATCGACGCGATCCGGACTCGGCCGAACGCACGGCGTGCCTGGGCACGTTCGGCCGATCCGCTAGGGCTAGGACATTCCGGACGACGTGGCTTTCCTGGTCTGTGGTTGCGGTTCTCCCCCGACGTCCGTTGGGTCCGTGCGGCGTGCGACGAGGTGCCCGTTGCGGTCGTCGCCCGCAAGATTGATACACACTAAAAAGCTGTTTTATATGGGATTCTCTTGTCTTTTCGAACTAATGTTCGATAGCATGTTCGACATGAACCACCCCGTCCTCGCCGCCTACGCCGCCCTCGGCGACGCAGTTGAAGCACTGCGCGCGGCGATGGACGACCCGGCAAGCGGGATGTTCACTGACGGCGAGGCCTACGGGCTGCTGCGCACCCACCACCGCATCGAAGCGCGCGTGGACTCCCTCGGCCTGGACCTGATCTCCTACGTCGACATGCGCGACCTCGCGCACCGTACCGGGGCCTCGTCGCTGTCGGCGTTCCTGACCGCGACGCTGAAGATGCACCCCACCACCGCGGCGGACCGGGTCCGGACCGCACGGGCGATGGAGACGCACTGCCCCGCGACCTACGACCAGCTCGCTGCCGGGGAAATCTCCCTCGAGCAGGCCTCCGCGATCGCCTCGGTCGTGACCGACCTCCCCAAGGGCGCACCCGAGCGGCAGGTCGCCCACGCCGAGCGGTATCTGTTGGAGCGCGCGCCGAGCACCAACGCGATGGAACTGCGCAAGCTCCGCAAGCGCGTCGACCACCTGATCGACCCCGAATGCCTGCTCGACCGCGAGGCCACCGCCCAGAAGCGGCGCGAGCTCGACGTGCGCGACAACCACGACGGCACCCAAACCGTCCGCTGGACCGACACCGACGAGCGGATCGCGAAGTTCAAGGCCGCGCTGAACCCGTTGGCCGCGCCCCAGCCCGCCCCGGACGGCACCCGCGACCCCCGCGAACCCGGACAGCGCCGCGCCGACGCCATGGCCGACCTGGTGGAACGCACCCTGCGGTTCGGCAAGGTCCGCTCCACCCGCGGCCACCGCGCCCACGTCATCGTCACGATCAGCGAAGAGAACCTGCGCACCGGAACCGGGTTCGGCATCACCACCACCGGCGAAACCCTGACCGCCGAAACCGTCCGGCGGACCCTGTGCGACGCGAACCTGCACCCCCTGCACATCGACGGCAACGGCATCCCGCTCAAACTCGGCCGCTCCCAACGCCTCGCCTCACCCGGCCAGTGGCTCGCACTGATCGCCCGCGACGGCGGCTGCGTCGGCCCCAACTGCACCCGGCCACCCGAATGGACCCAGGTCCACCACACGACCTACTGGGAAAACTTCGGACTCACCGACATCGACGCGATGTGCCTGCTCTGCGACCACCACCACGACGAAGTCCACCACGGCGGCTGGCAGATCGACATGGCAGCGGACGGGCACCCAGAGTTCGTTCCTCCGGAACACATCGACCCATTCCAACGGCCGATACGCAACACCCACTGGCCCACCGAACGCGGCGGACAACCGGTTCAACGCACCGCCTGACGGCACTGCCGCGCGTTCCGCGAGCGCCGGGCGTTGGTTCCCCGACGCCCGGCTTCAGCGCGCCCTGCTCCAGAGATCTTCCGGACGACGTGGTCGGCGTAGTCGGGGGTTGCGCTACTCCCCACCGTCCGTCGGCCGGGTGCGGCGTGCGACGAGGTACCCGTCGTGGTCGCCGTCGGCGACTCCAGGAACTCGCTCACCCACGGCCCGTCGGCCGGGCGCGACGTGGGCGCCGTCGACCGCGGCGAGGAGCCTGCCGAAACGGGTAGCGGCCAGCAGGAGCAGGCAATCCTCGAAGCGTTGGACGCCGCATCCCAAGAGGCCGCGGGAAAGGGCAACGAGCCGAGGGCTGGAGTCTTGCCTGCCGCCGAGATCTACTCCGGCCGGGAAGCGCCGTAGCGCAGACCGTCCATCACCAGGTCGAGCACGCGCGCCGCCTGTTCGCGGCCGGCCGGGTCGCCGGCCGCCATGGACACCCCGCCCAGCGTCGCCAACACGTCTTCGGTCGACACGTCCGCGCGCACCGAGCCGGCGGCGACGGCCGCGTCGAGCAGCGAGCCGAGGGCGCCGAGCATGCGGTCCCGCGCCTGGGCGAACGGGTTGCCGCCGGCCGCGATGACCGCGCGCAGGGCGTCGAGCATCCCGCGCTTGGTGACGGCGTAGTCCACGAAGCGTTCCATCCAGATGCGGACGGCCGCGTCCGGAGCCATGGCGCCCAGCAGTTCTGAGGCACCGTCACACAGGCGTTCGAGTTCGTTCCGGTACGCGGCCTCGACGAAGGCGTCGCGCGTCGGAAAGTGCCGGTACAGGGTGCCGATTCCGACGCCGGCGGCCGCCGCGATGGACTCGAGCGAGGCCTGGGGGCCGTCGACGGAGAAGGCCTTGACCGCCACCTCCAGCAGGGCGTCGCGGTTGCGCCGGGCGTCGGCGCGCAGCGGGCGCTGATCCGTTCCCAATGCCGACACACCTCCCGGGGTTGCCAAACGGAGGGTCCTCCGGTTAGTTTCGAACGAAAGCGGAGGCTCCTCCGCTTGTGTCGGGACGATACCTCAGGGGAAGGGACCGACCGTGGACTTCGCATTCAAGACTTCGCCGCAGAACACCACGTGGGCCGACATGTTGGAGGTCTGGAGGGCCGCCGACGAGATGGACTTCTACGTCTCCGGCTGGGTGTTCGACCACTTCTACCCGATCTTCAGCGACTCGACCGGGCCGTGCCTGGAGGGCTGGTCGGTCCTCGCGGGCCTTGCCGCCGCGACCAGGCGACTGCGCCTCGGCACCATGGTCACCGGTATCCACTACCGCCACCCCGCGGTGCTGGCGAACATGATCGCGACCGTCGACATCATGAGCAACGGCCGCCTCGAGGTCGGGATCGGCGCCGGCTGGAACGAGGAGGAGTCCGGTGCCTACGGCATCGAACTCGGGTCGATCAAGGACCGCTGCGATCGCTTCGACGAAGGCTGCGAGGTGCTCGTTTCCCTGCTCACGAAGGAAAAGACGACCTTCGACGGGCGGTTCTACCAACTCAAGGACGCCATGAACAATCCGAAGGGTCCGCAGCGGCCCCACCCGCCGATCTGCATCGGCGGCAGCGGCGAGAAGCGGACGCTGAAGACCGTCGCGAAGTACGCGCAGCACTGGAACTTCGCCACCGGCACACCGGAGGAGTTCACGCGCAAGCGCGAGGTTCTCTACGGCCACTGCGCCGACATCGGCCGCGACCCCCACAACATCCAACTCTCCGCGCACATCCGCCTGGAGGGCACCGAGCAGGCCGACATCGACAAGGCCGTCGACCAGGCCGCGGCGCTCGGCGCGGTGGGTCTGCAGTTGGCGGTCGTCTACCTGCCGCCGCCGCACACCCCGGCCATCCTGGAACCGCTGGCCAAGGCACTGTCCACCATCGCCTGAGAGGAACGCACCCGTGCGAGCAACCCTGATTCACGGCGCCGGAGACGTCCGCATCGCCGAGGTCCCCGACCCGACCCTGCGGCTCCCGACGGACGCGCTCGTCCGAGTCGTGGCCGCCTGCATCTGCGGCAGCGACCTGCACCCGTACCACTCCATGGCGGTCACCGACGGCCCCTCGCGGATCGGACACGAGTTCCTCGGAGTCGTCGAAGACGTCGGCACCGAGGTCTCGACGGTGCGCCGCGGCGACCTCGTCGTCGCGCCCTTCGCCTACTCCGACGGCACCTGCCAGTTCTGCCGCGAAGGCCTGCACACCTCGTGCGAGCAGGGCGGGTTCTGGACCGGCGACGGCACCGACGGCGGCCAGGGCGAAGCGGTCCGGGTCCCCTGGGCCGACGGGACGCTGGTGAAGCTGCCCGTCGACGTCGACTCCGCGCTGCTCCCCTCCCTGCTCACCCTCTCCGACGTCTACGGCACCGGCTGGCACGCCGCGACCCGCGCAGGCATCGCCGAAGGCACGAGCGTCACCGTGATCGGCGACGGCGCCGTCGGCCTGCTCGCCGTGCTGTCGGCCAAGCAGCTCGGCGCCGGGCAGATCGTTCTGATGGGTCGTCACAAGGACCGGACCGACCTCGGCGTGGAGTTCGGCGCCACCGACGTCGTCGCCGAACGCGGGGAGGAGGGCGTCGCGGCCGTCCGCCAACTCACCGGCGGTCACGGCACGCAGGCCGTCATAGAGGCCGTGGGCCACATGCCCGCCTACGAACAGGCCTACGGCGTGGTGCGGCCGGGCGGGATCATCAGCCGCGTCGGCGTTCCGCAGTACGAGGAGGCGCCCGTCGGCTTCGGCAGCATTTTCGGCGGCAACGTCACCCTGACCGGCGGCCCGGCTCCGGTCCGCGCCTACATCGAGCGCCTGTTGCCCGGGATCCTCGACGGCACCGTCAACCCGGGAAAGGTCTTCGACCGGACCGTCGACCTCGACGGCGTCCCGGACGGCTACCGGGCGATGGACGAGCGCACCGCGCTGAAGGTGCTGATCCGGCCCTAGCTCACAGCGGGAGGGCGCGGAACGATGGGTTCCGCGTCCTCCCGGCACAATGGGCTCGTGCCCGCCCGTCCCGGCCGCCACCGGCCGCCGTCCGAACGCCCCGAGAAGATCTGCGAGCGCTGCGGGCGCCCCTTCTCCTGGCGCAAGAAGTGGGAACGGGTCTGGGACGAGGTCAAGTACTGCAGCGAACGCTGCCGTCGCGCCTGACCGACCGTTAGGCCG
Organism: Sporichthyaceae bacterium; assembly: GCA_052389435.1. Classification (GTDB taxonomy): domain Bacteria; phylum Actinomycetota; class Actinomycetes; order Sporichthyales; family Sporichthyaceae; genus JBQTKD01. The sequence continues at coordinate 32,972 of JBQTIB010000023.1, forward strand.
CCACCTCCACGGCCGCGGCGGGCTCGAGGGCCAGTTCGAGAACCTCGCGGACGTCGGCGACCAGATGGACCGTCAGCTTCTCCCGCACCGCCTCGGGGACCTCGTCGAGATCGGCCTCGTTGCGGCTCGGGATCAGCACCGTCGTGATGCCGGCCCGGTGCGCCGCGAGGAGCTTCTGCTTCACCCCGCCGATCGGCAGCACCCGCCCGGTGAGCGAGACCTCGCCGGTCATCGCCACGTCGGCGCGCACGGGACGCCCCGAGAGCAGCGAGGCCAGCGCGGTGGTCATCGTGATGCCGGCGCTCGGCCCGTCCTTGGGCACGGCTCCGGCCGGCACGTGGACGTGAACGTTGCGGTCCCGGAGCTGGGCGATCGGGAGGTTCAACGCGGCGCCGTTGGAGCGCAGGAAGGACAGCGCGATCTGCGCGGACTCCTTCATCACGTCGCCGAGCTGCCCGGTGATGGTGACCCCGCTCGCCCCCGTCTCCTGCTCGGCGAGCGAAGCCTCGACGAACAGCACGTCCCCGCCCGCGCCGGTGACCGCGAGCCCCGTCGCGACCCCGGGCACCGCCGTGCGCTCCGCCGATTCGGGCAGGTGGCGCGGCCGGCCGAGGTACTCGCGCAGGTCGCCCGAGTCGACGGCGACCGGCTCGGAGTCCGCGGGCCGAGCCGCGATCTTGCGCAGCACCCGGGCGATCAGCCGTTCCAGGTCGCGCACGCCGGCCTCGCGGCTGTACTCGGCCGCCAGGCGTCGCAACGCCTCCTCCGAAACCGACACCTCGGCCGCGGTCAGACCGGCGCGCTCGATCTGACGGGGCAGCAGATGGTCGCGGGCGATGGCGACCTTCTCGTCCTCGGTGTAGCCGTCGAGTCGCACCAGTTCCATGCGGTCCAGCAGCGGGCCGGGGATGGACTCGAGCTGGTTCGCGGTGGCGAGGAACAGGACGTCGGACAGGTCGAGTTCAACCTCGAGGTAGTGGTCGCGGAAGGTGTGGTTCTGCGCCGGGTCCAGCACCTCGAGCAGCGCGGCCGTCGGGTCGCCGCGGTAGTCCGAGCCGACCTTGTCGATCTCGTCGAGCAGCATCACCGGGTTCATCGACCCGGACTCCGCGAGCGCGCGGGCGATCCGGCCCGGCATCGCGCCCACGTAGGTCTTGCGGTGGCCGCGGATCTCCGCCTCGTCGCGCACGCCGCCCAGCGCGACCCGCACGAACTTGCGGCCCATCGCGCGGGCGACCGACTCCCCCAGCGATGTCTTGCCGACCCCGGGCGGGCCCGCCAGCACGAGCACGGCGCCGCTGCGCCGACCGCCGACGACGCCGAGGCCGCGTTCGGCCCGACGCCGCCGCACCGCGAGGTACTCCACGATGCGGTCCTTCACGTCCTCGAGGCCGGTGTGGTCCGCGTCCAGCACCGCGCGGGCGCCGAGCAGGTCGTAGGCGTCCTCGGATCGCTCGTCCCACGGCAGGGCCAGGACCGTGTCCAGCCAGGTGCGGATCCAGCCCACCTCGGGCGACTCCTCGGAGGTGCGCTCCAGCTTGTCCACCTCGGCCAGGGCCGCGACGCGGACCTTCTCGGGCAGGGCCGCCGCCTCGACCTTCGCCCGGTAGTCCTCCTCCTCCGTGGCGGGCTTGCCGCTGATCTCGGCGAGCTCCTTGCGGACCGCGGCGAGCTGCTGACGGAGCATGAACTCGCGCTGCTGCTTCTCCACGCCCTCGGCGACGTCCTTGCGGATCGTCTCCGCGACGTCGAGCTCGGTGAGGTGCTCGCGGCTCCACGCGATCAGTTTCGTCAACCGCGCCGCGACGGCGGGTTCCTCGAGCAGCTCGACCTTCTGAGCCGCACTCAGATACGAGGCCCAGCCGCCGAGGTCGGCCAGCGCCGACGGGTCCTCGGTGCCCTGGAGGGTGTCGACGAACTGCCAGGCGTTGCGCAGCTGCAGGATCGAGGTCGCGAGGCCCTTGTACTCCCGCGCGAGATCCGCGACCGTCTCGTCGAGGACTTCGTCGAGCGCGGACGCCTCGACCCACAGCGCGGCGCCGGGACCGGACGTTCCGGTGCCGACCCGCGCACGGGTCGTGCCGCGGACGACGGCGGCGGGCTGTCCGTCCTGCAGGCGCCCGATCTGCTCGATCACTCCGATGGTGCCGGTGCGCGGATAGCGCCCGTCCAGGCGCGGCACGAGCAGTACCCGCGCGGCGGTCTCGTCGGGTGCGGCGGCCTGCGCGGCCTCGACGGCGGCGCGGATCTCCGGCTCGTTCAGCGACAGCGGCAGGGCCATGCCCGGCAGGACGACGGTGCCGTCCAACGGCAGCAACGGCAGCGACAGCGGTTCGTTCACGGGGGACCCCATTCCTAGGCTCAGGTCCGGACCAACGGCCGGCAGTCGACTGGAATTCCCGTTCCAGTTCAGCTGGGAGCGTTTGGGTGAACGGGAACGTCGGGCGCCGCTTGCACGTTCGCTAGCGTCGAGCCTCGTGGACCTCGTCGGAACCTGGACCCTGCGCTCGTTCGAGGTCGTCTCCGCCGACGGGACCGTGGCGCGACCCTTCGGCGCCGCGCCGCTCGGGCAGTTGGGCTACCGCGCGGACGGCACCATGTCGGCGCTGCTGTGCGCCCCGGACCGCCCGTCGTTCGGCACCCGCGCCGGGTCGGCCACCGACGCCCAGTGGGCCGCGGCCGCGCGGCACTTCGTCGCGTACGCGGGCAGGTGGGAAGGCATCGGCGACGTCGTCCGCCACCACGTCGAGATCGCCTCGATCCCCGACTGGATCGGCACGACCGTCGAACGAACCGTGGGCGAACTCGACGGGAACCTCGTCCTCACCGTCGAACCACGCGACCCCGCGGGCCGCACCCAGCGGCTGACGTGGGCACCCGTTCGGGTCTGAACCGGGCATTCGCCGCACCGGCCGACCTTCGCCCCGCCCCGCGACCCAGACCCAGACCCAGACCCAGACCAGCGGCGCCCGGTGATGACCGTAGAGGCTGTCAGCCTCCACAGTCACGATTCACGCGTGAATTTACTGATGGAGCGTCAGACGATGGCCCCGCCGGCGGGAGGCGGAGCCACCGTCGCTCGTGGGACTAGCTCGCCGCGGTCGCCGGAGCGGTGGGCGCGGGCGCCTGCGCCGGTGCCTCCGAGGGCGCTTCCTTCCCGCCCTGGCCACCCGGGCCGCCGGGCCCGCGGCCGCCGTGGCGTCCCTCCTGGCCACCCGGTCCGCCGGGTCCGCCGGGTCCGCCCGGTTTGCCGGGTCCGCCCAGCTTGCCGGGTCCACCGGCGGGGCGGGTTTCCTCGCCGGTGACGGCGAAGTCCTTGTCCAGCAGCACGTGGACGCGGGTCTTGTCGGCCTTGGTCGCGTGCGCCACGTAGGAGCCGTCCTGTCTGGCCATCGAGTGCTCGACGGTCGCTCCCGGGTACTTCGCGGCGACCGCGGCCTCGATCTTCTTCGCAGCGTCCTCGCTCACCGGCGTCCCCCGCATGCCCTTGCCGCCCGGCCCGCCTCCGCCGGGTCCTCCGCGCCCGCCCCGACCGGGACCGCCGACCTCCTCGCCGGTGACGGCGAAGTCCTTGTCCAGCAACACGTGCACGCGCGTCTTGTCCGCTTTGGTCGCGTGCGCGACGTAGGAACCGTCCTCCTTCGTGGTGACGCGCTCCACCGTCGCGTCCGGGTACTTCGCGAGCACCGCGGCCTTGACCTTCTCGGCGGCCTCCGCGCTCGCGGGAGTGCCGTGCATCCCGGGGCCGCGGCCGTCGTGCCTGCCGTCTGCCTTCGGCGACGCGGTCGGGGACGCGTCGTCCGCCGCGCTGGCGCTCACCGTGCCGGCCAGAACCGCCCCGACGACCAGGCCCGCGGCGAGCAGCCCCAGCGATCGCCCATTGCGGGCGAAGTTCAACGTGCGCATGGCTTCCTTCCGAATCCCAACAATCCGGTCCCCCCTCGGGCCCGTAGGCCTTCAGTGGAGCAAGCCCGCCTTGGGCGAGGCTGTGGTTGGGATCTGAAGTTCCGAGCGGCCGTCAGTGCGCGGTCGGCGCTGGGCGGTGCAGCACCGCCCAGGTCGGAGTCACCAGGACTGCGTCGTCGGCCAGCGTCGCGGTGCCGTCGACGATCAGCGAGTATCCGCCGGGCTCGTGGGGCGGGGCGAGCAGGGTGACGAGGGCGTTCGTTTCGATCCGGCTCCGACTTCCCCGGCCCTGAGCGGGCACCACGACGAGCCCGTCCTGCATGCGCACCGGCAGCGCGAGGATGTGCGGCCGCGGCTGGTCCCCGACGGTCAGCAGATAGACGAACGGGTACTTCGCCAAGGTCGCTTCGAGATCCGCCAACTCCACCGCGATGCTCACGACCGCGAGCCTACGTCGCCACCTCGGCGGAGTTCTGCTCGTGCACCCACGCGTCGATCTCGCCCCACAGGTCGTCCAGCCACTGCCCGCACTCGGCCTCGTCGGCGACGGACGGGCGAGGCTCGCTCCACCACACCATGTGCAGTTCGCGGCGCAGCGGCAGCGCCTGCCACAGCGCGCCCGCGGCGAGCAGTTCGTCGTGCCCGGTGTGCATGAACACCGCGAGCTGCGCGGCCGGCGCCGCGGCGAGCGCCGCGAAGGTGCCGCCCGGACGCGGGGGCAGGACGTTCGGTCGGGCCGCCGCGGCCCGCGCCCGAGCCCGCAGTCCCCGCAGCCGCAGCCGGGTCACGGCGAGCTCGTGCCGGGTGGGAGTCCAGTCGCTGCCTTCGGGATAGATCAGCAGCGCGTCGCGGGTGTCGAGGTCGGCGGCCAGTGTCGCGACGGCCCCCGTCGAGTCGCCCCTGCCGAGGAACGCGCACCCGATGCGGGTGAGCAGCACGTCCAGGGCCGGGTCGAGCCGCAGCCGTTCCTTCAGGACGATGCGCGGGATCCGGCCGTAGGTCTCGATCAGCACGTGCACGAGCACAAACGACGCGCCAGGCCCGGCGTGCCGGCCGAGGACGATCAGCGGACGGTCGTGGTCCAGCGTCTGTCCCCGCGGCGCCTCCAGGCGCAGTCGGAAGCGGAACAGGACCTCCGCGGCGCCCATCAGGTACCCGAGCAGCCGGCGCAGCAGCCGGACGTGGCGCCGTTGCCACCGGTCGGCGTCGCGACGGCCGGGGATCGGCGAGGCCAGCCACAGCCCCGCGCACGCGGCCAGGCAGACGCATTCCCCGAGGGTGTAGAGCACCGCGAACGCGGCCACCCGCAGGCTCCGGAACCGGGGTTTACGCCCCGTCAGATAGCCGAGCAGCGTGAAGATCTGAAGGACGGCGACGATCGGCAGTACCACGAGCGTCACCAGGGCGAGCAGAACGATGCCCGGCGTTCCGAGGACGCGGCGCGCGACGTGCCGCGCGGCCGTCACCGGGCCTTCAGGTACGCGGCGGTGGCGGCACGGGCCCGCTCGATGCGGTCGGGCACCTGGCGGTTGCTGCGGAAGCGCAGGTTCGCGATCGGGGTGTGCTCGGTGCCGGTCGGCAGCACGTGCACGGTCACTTCCGACGGCAGCACGGCCATGGCGTCGGTGAACCGCGAGCGCCGGGCGATCTCGAACGCGACCGAGGCGATCTCCCAGGGCCGCTGCGGCGCGCGCAACGGCTGTTCGAGCCGGCCGACGTGCAGCGCGTAGATCTCGGTGGCGCCGAGTGCGACGGCGCGGTCGACGGGCAGGGAGTTGACCAGCCCGCCGTCGAGGAAGTGCTCCCCGTCGATGCGGACCGGCGGCAGCAGTCCGGGGACCGCGCAGCTGGCGAGCACCGCGTCGGCGAGGTCGCCCGCGGCGAACCACTGGGCGCAGGCCCGCTCGACGCACGCCGCGACGCACTGGAACCGCACCGGCAGGTCTTCGATGCGCGTCGAGGGCAGGTGCTCGCGCAGCAGGGAGCGGAGCCGGTCGTTGGTGTAGAGGTGGGTGCCGCTGCTGCGCCACAGCGTCCCGAGCCGTGCGACGACGTTGCCGCCGAAGACGTCGGCCGAACCGAGTTCCGCCCACATCCGCGCCAACCGGTCCGCGGCCTCCGCGCCCGGCGCACTCGCGTAGGCGGCGCCGTTGATCGCGCCGACCGAGGTCCCGAGGATCAGGTCCGGGACGACCCCGTGGTCGGCGAGGGACTGCAGCATCCCGACCTCGGCGGCGCCGAGCATTCCGCCCCCGCCGAGCACGAATGCCGTCGATCCCATGCAGGGAGGCTAGCGACGAGTGGGCCGACCGACGGTTGCGGGCGCCGGGATACGTCGAACATTCCCAGGTGGGATGCGTTGACTTCGTCCCGGCGTGCGGCAATCGTGTGGGCTTCCGCGAAAGGGCCGGATGGACCTCGAGCTGCTCAAGCCCGCCCTCGTCCTCGGGCTCGCCCAGGCCGGGCTCTACGGCCTGCTGCCCATTTCGCTGGTCCTGTGCTTTCGGATCAGCCGAACCGTCGCGTTCGTCCACGGCGGTCTCGTCGTCTGCGGCGGGGTCGTCTACACGGTTGCGCTCGGCGGGCTGCGGGTGCCCTATACGGAACTGGCCCTGCCGGCGATGGATCCCCGTTCCGCGTTCGCCTTCGTCGTCGGCTTCGGCGCGCTGCTCGGCGGGGCGTGGGGTGCGTTCGTCATGTCGCGTCGCGTGGCGGCCCTGCCCGGCATGACGCTGACGGTGATGTCGCTGGGCGCGATGCTGCTGGCGACCAGCTTCCTGCCCCGCTTCATCGAGGCCGAGAGCCGCGCCGGCAGCGGACCCGGAGGCATCGCGGATTCGGCGTTCGGCGACGGCGGCCTCACCCTGTCCGGTCAGTACCTGCCCGCGACCCGCGTGGCAACCGCAGCGATTCTCGTCGTGCTCGTCGTCGTGCTGGCGCTGTTTCTGAACTTCACCCACAGCGGGCTGCAGATCCGCGCCGTCGCCGACGACCTGGAGGCGGGCGTCTGGTGCGGCGTGCGGCTGCGCCGGATCGGGACGGCGGTCTACGCCGTGGCCGGCGCCATCGCCACGATGGCCGGCGCCCTGTTCGTCGCGACGGTGGCCGCGGCGAGCGAGGGCATGCTGATGCTTTTCCTGCGCGGTCTGATCATCGCGATCGTCGGCGGCCTGGTCAGCGTGCCCCTGGCGTTGGCGGGCGCGGTGCTGTTCGGCGTGCTGGAGACGGGCCTGGTCGTCGGACTGTTCGGCACCCACGGCGGCGGCACCCGCGAGTTCGTCCTCCTGGCCGCGATGATGGCGTTGATCCTCACGGTCGCGCGCCTGCGCCGGGAAAGCTTCTTCGTCCTGGGGAGGCAGTCGCTGTGAGCGCCGCTCCCCCGAGGACTACGACCGCGCCGGTCCGGGCCGCGCTGCGCTCCCGCGGCGCGCAGATCCTCGCGCTCGTCCTGATCGGGTGGCTGTTCTTCTGGCCGTCCTACATGGTCTTCATCCTCACCGCCGCGTTCCCGGCGGCGTTCGCGGGCCTCGGTCTGCTCGTCCTGCAGGGCTGGACCCGCGAGATCTCGCTGGCCTCCGCGGGCCTGCTCGGCACGTCGATGTACTACTACGGCTGGCTCGCCCGCGACGACGCCGGCGTCGGGCTGCCGTGGGTGATCGCGGCGGTGATCGCCATCGCCATCGCAGGCGCGGCGATGGCGGCACTGGCCGCGCTCAGCATCAAGCTCCCGGGCATCTACCTGCTCGTACTCACCCTCGCGCTGCAGTTGGCGATCCAGGAGATCGTCTTCACCCAGGGCCGGCTCGTCGGCGGACTCTCCGGTGCGATCGGTACGCCCCGGCCGTGGTTCTTCGGCCTGGACCTCACCGACGACAGGACCTTCTACCTGTTCTGCCTGGCCCTGCTCGGCCTCACGCTCGCCGCGTTGGCACGGCTGCGGCACAGCCCCACCGGCCTGGCATGTTTGCTCGTCGGCGCGGACCGGCAGGCCGCCGCGGCCGTCGGCATCGCGCCCGCGCGGTTCCGGGCCTTCGCGTTCGTCACCTCCGGCGTCCTCGCCGGCCTCGGCGGGGTCGTCGCCTGCTGGCTGTTCGTGACGCCCCCTCAGTCCTACGGCTACGGCGTGCAGCAGTCGCTGCTGCTGTTGGCGATTCCCGTCGTCGCGGGGGTCGACTCGATGGCGTGGGTGCTGGTCGTCGTCGCGACCCTGCAGGTGATTCCGACGGCGTTCGAGAAGCTCTACATCGCCGACGCGACCCTCGCCGGCTTCGCCCTCGTCATCGGCGCAAGCCTCGGTCCCGGTGGCATCGGCGGGCGCGCGAGGGACCTGCTGCATCGCCTGCGCAGCCGCGGACGTACCCGAGCCGACCGCCCCGACGCCGCCGCGCTCCGGACCGCGGAGGGGTTGGCCTCCGGCGAGGCCGGCCACCTCACGCCGGAGGAACGAGCCGCGTGTCTGGCGACGCTGGAGGCGTGGCTGCCGCCGCGGCCGGACGCCGAGATCGCCATCCGCGTCGAGGGAGTCCGCGTGTCCTTCGGCGCGATCCAGGCACTCGACGGCGCCTCGATCGAGGTCCGGACCGGCGAGATGGTCGGCCTCATCGGGCCCAACGGCGCAGGCAAGTCCACGCTGTTCGACGTCGTCAACGGCTTCACTCCCCCGAGCGCGGGCAGCATCGAACTGTTCGGCGCCGACGTCACCGGGGCCAGCGCCTGGCACCGCGCGAAGCTCGGCATGACCCGGACGTTCCAGACCACCCGAGTCGTCGGCGAACTGTCCGTCGCCGACAACATCCTGGCCGGGGCCTACCAGCGCATCCGTCCCGGAGCGTTCGGCTTCGTGGTCGGCCGCCGGGCAGCCTGGGCGGAGCTTCGCCGAGCCGAAGAGGTCGCCTGGGCCGCCGCCCGCCTGCTGGACATCGAGCGGTACTGGGGCGAGCGCGTCGGGACTCTGGAGTTCTCCGCGCGCCGGCGCGTCGAAATCGCCCGGGCCCTGCTCACCGGTCCGCGGGTCCTGATGCTCGACGAGCCCGCGACGGGCCTGGACCCCGCCTCCTCCTCGGCCCTGTTCGCCCTGCTGCGCCAACTCCACCGGGATCTGGGCCTGACCGTCCTGCTCGTGGAGCACTACGTGAAGGCCGTCCTGGACACCTGCGACACCGTCTACGTCCTGGCTCAGGGATCGGTGTTGGCCCACGGCACCCCGCGGGAGATCGCCGACAACCCCGAGGTCCGCGAGCGCTACCTGGGCACCCGGGTCCGCTACCTGCCCGCCAGTCCGTAGCGCACCTGCGCGGGAACGGTGAAGATTTCGACGTCTCGGCTCGCGGCGTTCGTGCTTCGGGCGAAGATTCGCCGGTGGGCACCACAGCGACTCTGACGATCGCCACCGCCGTCGCGGGACTGGCGGGGGCGGGCGCCGTCGTGGCCGTGCCGCGGCGGTTCGGGCCGGTGGTCGCGGTCGTAGCCGGGCTGGCTCTCGCCGCGGCGGTTCTCGTCCTGGCGCTGTTCGTTCTGGTCGGCGGCGGCAGCCTCGGCTACTTCGGCGTCGTTCACCTCGCCTATCTCGGAGCGGTGCTCGCGGTTCCGCTCGTGGGGACCGGCGCTGTGACCCGCGGGGTGCTGACGCGGTCTCGCGCGGCGGTGGTCCTGGCGGTCGTGCTGGGGCTGCCGGCGCCGATCGGCTACTACGCCACGAACGTCGAGCCGTACCGGCTGCGGGTGGACCGCGCCCAGGTCGCGGTGGCCGTGGACCGAGCCGGCTCGGAGCCGATCCGGATCGGAGTCCTGGCGGATCTGCAGACCTTCGCTCCCGGCGGCTACGAGTCCCGAGCCATCGACACGCTGCTGGCCCAGCGGCCGGACGTGATCCTCGTGGCGGGCGATCTCCTGCAGGCCGGAGAGGCCCACTTTGCCGCGCACCTGGGGGAACTGCGCGCTCTGCTGACTCGGCTGGTCGCGCCCGGCGGGGTGTACGTGGTGCGCGGCGACGCCGATCCGGGCGACTACACCGACCGCGCCTTCCGCGGCACCGGCGCGACGATCCTCGACGACCGAGCCGTTCTGGTGAAGGTGAAGGACCGGGTGCTCCGCATCGGCGGCAACCGCCTGTTCTACTCCGGTCCCGCCGCTGTCGCCATGCGCCGCGACCTGGCCGCCCTGCCCGAGGACGGTTCGATCCGCATCGTCCTCGCGCACCGCCCCGACGCCGTCCTGGACCTCGCGCCGTCCTCGCGCATCGACCTGACGGTGGCCGGCCACACCCACGGCGGGCAGGTCGTGATCCCGGGATTCGGCCCGCCGGTGACCCTGACCTCCGTGCCGCGCAAGGTCGCGCGCGGCGGTCTGCACCGCGTCGAGAACAACCAGGTCTACGTCTCCACCGGCGTCGGGCTGGAACGCGGCCAGGCCCCGCAGGTCCGCCTCTTCAGCCGCCCGTCCATCGGCGTGCTGGACGTCGAGGGCTGACGAGAGCCACGAAAACGCTTCCGCGGAAGCGTTTTCCATGCCTATCGATGGGCGCGAAGGGCGCCTACCTCCGCCATGGAGACGCCGGAGAAGGGAGGGACGCCCGGGCTACAGGAGGCCGGCGACGGCGACGCGGCCCTCGAGTCCGAGGTCCATCAGGCGAGGTCCAGCGGCACGAGTTCGGCGGCGGTGCGGCGCCCGGACCAGCGCTGCACTTCGCCCGCGAGGTCGAGGTGCTCGACGGGCGCGGAGTTCTCGTAGGCGTGCCAGTCCTCGCGCGGCAGCATCCACATGATCTCGAACTCGTTCCCGTCCGGGTCGACGCCGTAGAGACTCTTCGTCGCGCCGTGCGAGGACTCGCCGCTCAGCGCCCCGGCGGCCGCGAGGGTCTGGCGCGCGGCGGCGAGTTCGTCGATCGTGTCGACCTGCCACGCGAGGTGGTAGAGCCCGATCGCGCCGCGGCGCTTCGGCGGACCGTCGGAGCCGACTCCGAACAGGCCGAGGTCGTGGTGGTTCCCCGAGCGGGGCAGGCGCAGGAACGCGGCACTCGCCCGCGGCTCGCGAGCGACGACGACCATGCCGAACACGTCGACGTAGAAGGCCTCCGCTCGCGCCAGGTCGGCGACGAAGAGCACCGCGTGGTTCAGCCGGACCGGATTGATCGCTTCCATCGCGCACTCGCAATCCTCAGTAGTTGATAAGTCAACCATAGACGGATGGCGGCTATTCCGACGACCGCGACGCGGGGTCAGCGGATTTGACGGACCGGAGCGACCTCGCCCCACGAGCGATCGGCGGTGAGCACCTCGGCGTCGAGGCGCTCGCCGAGCGCCAGACACAGTCGGTCGCCCAGCGAGAGGCCCTCGTCGGGGCGCCATCTGCGCGCGGCCCATTCCGCGTCGGCGACACAGACGTCCTCCACCTCGACGCCGTAGGCGGCCAGGGCGGCCCGGGCGAGGTCCCAGTCTCGACCGTGCGCCCGAATCTTCTGCGCGACCTCGGACCAGTTCGCGGCCCCGCAGGATCCACCCGCGGCAAGCGCCGATTCGACGACGTCGGCGCCCGACTCCCCCTGGAGAAACGCCAGCAGAGCCGACGAATCGAACACGGTCATCCGGCATCCTCCGCCAGCGCCGCATCCCGCCGTTCCGCCAGCAGTTCGCCGATCAGATCGAGTCCCGCGAGGTCCGCACGTACTCGCTGCAGCAACTGCTCTCGCGTGAGCAACGCGAGGCCCGCGGGGGTGTCCAGCAACACCAACTCCGACCCCGCGGCGAGCCCGGCACGCTCTCGCAACTCGGCCGGAATCACCAGCCGGCCGCGGTCGCCCACCGTTACACGGTACGTCCCACTCATTGCCATAGCGTACCACTGGCTAGCCACGTGTGGGATAGACGATGGCGGCACTACCGGCGAGCGACGGCCCAGCGGTGGCGGACCGGATTGCGAGGCGAACCGCAGCACGGCAAATGACGCTCCGTCAGACTCGAGCCGCGTTCAGCCGAGCGGCCTGTCGCGTCAGGTGCTCCCGCTCCGGCAGGTTCGACGCCAGCGCCGCGGCCTCGGCGTACAGGCCGGCCGCGACGACGACGTCGCCCGCCCGCTCGTGCAGGTAGGCCGCGGCGGCGGTGTGGCGGGGCACCGACGGGTCCACCTCCGCCAGCGCCGCGAGCCCCGCGTGCGGCCCGTCCGCCTCGCCGAGCGCGACGGCCCGGTTGAGCCGAACCACCGGAGAGTCCGAAAGCGCCAAGAGTTCGTCGTACCACTCGACGATCTGCACCCAGTCCGTCTCGTCGGCACAGGCGGCGTCGGCGTGCAGCGCCGCGATGGCCGCCTGGGCCTGGAACTCGCCCAGCCGGTCGCGCGCGAGTGCCGCCTGCAGAATCTCGACGCCCTCGGCGATCAGGGCCGTGTCCCACAGCGAGCGGTCCTGGGCGGCGAGTGGCACGAGGCTGCCCTCGGCCCACCGGGCCGGACGTCGGGCGTGGTGCAGCAGCATCAACGCCAGCAGGCCGGCGACCTCGGGATGGTCGACGACGGCGCCGAGCTGCCGCGTCAGGCGGATCGCCTCGGCGGCGAGGTCGACGTCTCCGGAGTAGCCCTCGTTGAACACGAGGTAGAGCACGCGCACCACGGTCCCGACGTCGCCCGGCGAGTCGAACCGGACGTCCGAGACCGTCTTCTTGGCCCGACTGATCCGCTGCGCCATGGTGGCCTCGGGAACGAGGTACGCCGCCGCGATCTGACGTGTCGTCAGCCCGCCGACCGCGCGCAGCGTCAACGCCACCGCCGAAGCCGGCGTCAGCAACGGGTGCGCGCACAGGAAGTAGAGCTCGAGGGTGTCGTCCGCCCCCGAGACCGGCCCGGGCACGGGCTCCTCCTCGACGACCTCCTCACGCCGCCGCCGCGCGGTGTCCGAACGGACGGCGTCGAGGAACCGGCGCCAGGCCACCGAGACCAGCCACGCCTTCGGGTCGCGCGGCGGATCCGCGGGCCAGGCCCGAAGCGCCTCCAGGAGGGCGTCCTGCACCGCGTCCTCGGCCGCTGCGAAGTCTGCTCCGCGGCGGACGAGGATCGCGATGGTCGCGGGCGCGAGGGTCCGCAGGGCAATCTCGTCCACGCGCGGCTAGTCCGCGGTCGCGCAGTGCACGCCGTAGAAGGGGCGCAGTTCGAGCCACTCGTGGATCGGCTTGCCGCCCGCCCCCGGGGCCGCGGACAGTTCGCCGGCGAGTTCGAGCGCTCGCTCGTAGCTCTCGACGTCGACGATCATCCAGCCCGCGATGAGGTCCTTGGTCTCGGCGAACGGGCCGTCGACGACCGGCGGCCTTCCCTCCCCGTCGTAGCGGACCCAGGTCCCCGTCGGAGCGAGCGCCTGCCCGTCGACGAACTCGCCGGTGCCCTCGAGCCGGGCGGCGAAGTCGTTCATGTACTGGATGTGCGCGGTCACCTCGTCGGGCGTCCACTCGCTCATCGGCACGTCGTTCTCCGGTGCCGGTGCGCCGCGGTAGTGCTTGAGCATCAGGTACTTGGCCATCGTGGTGTTCTCCCCTGAACCGGTGCGGCCATTCTGGCCGCGCTACGCACAGGGGACGGAGCCGCCTGCCGATTCTCGACATCGGCGGGCGAAAGAATTTTTCAGCGGACCGCGCGGTCCACGCGAAGCTCCCGTTCCAGGGCGGCCCGCGCCTGGTTGCCGCACACCTCGAGCACGGCGACGCGGGAGGCGCTCAGGCCCAGCCGCTCGGCGATCTGCTCGGTGCCGCAGCCCACACGCCGCAACTCCTCGACGCGTTCCAGCGCCAGCCACCAGCTCTCGGGCATCGACACCATGCCCAAAGTCTACCATTTCACTTATATTTCGGAGATGTGCCCAACCAGTGACTTCCAATTTCGAAGTCGTTACGGTCGGGGCATGACTCAGCCCGTCGCGCTCACGCAATGGCTCCCCACCGCCTGCATCCTCTGCGAGTGCAACTGCGGCATCGAGGTGGCTCTCGACGGGCGAACGCTGGCCAAAATCCGCGGCGACAAGGCCCACCCGTCCTCGCAGGGCTACACCTGCGAGAAGCCCCTGCGCCTGGACCGGTATCAGAACGGCCCGCACCGCCTGGACTCCCCGATGCGCCGGCGTGGCGACGGCACCTTCGAGGCCGTCGGCTGGGACACGGCCATCGCCGAGATCGCGCAGCGGCTGGGCGCGGTGCGCGACGAGCACGGCGGCGAGAGCGTCTTCTTCTACGGCGGCGGTGGCCAGGGCAACCACCTCGGCGGTTTCTTCATGCGTGCCGCGATGACGGCGCTGGGCGCGAAGTTCCGCTCCAACGCGCTGGCACAGGAGAAGACCGGGGAGTTCTGGGTCGACGCCCACCTCTACGGCGGCCACACCCGCGGGGACTTCGACCACGCCGAGGTGTCGGTGTTCCTCGGCAAGAACCCCTGGATGTCGCACGGCCTGCCCCGCGCCCGCCCGGCGCTCCGCGAGATCTCCCGGGACCCGAATCGCTCGATGATCGTCATCGATCCCCGCCGCACCGAGACCGCGGCGCTGGCGGACCACCACCTGGCGCTGCGCCCGGGCACGGACGCCTGGTGCCTCGCCGCGCTCGCCGCGGTCCTGGTGCAGGAGGACCTGCTCGCGCACGATTTCCTGGCCGAGCGGACCAACGGCGCGACGGAGATTCTCGAAGTTCTGCGGGGCGTTCCCGTCGACGACTACGCCGCGGTCTGCCGCCTCTCCCCCGACGCGGTGCGCGCCGCGGCCCGGCGCATCGGGGCGGCGAGCAGCGTCTCGATCTTCGAGGACCTCGGGTCGCAGCAGGCCCCGCACAGCACGCTGTCCTCGTACCTGAACAAGCTGATCTGGCTGCTGGTGGGCAGTTTCGGCAAGCCGGGCGGGATGGCGATCCACACCGATCTGGTGCCGCTGACCCGAGCCGACCTGCACCCGGACAAGGTCAGCCCCGTCCTCGGCGCGCCCGTGATCGCCGGGTTGATCCCGGCGAACGTCGTGGCCGAGGAGATCCTCACCGACCATCCCGCCCGCTACCGCGCGATGGTCGTCCAGAGCGCCAACCCCGCGCACTCGGTGGCGGACAGCGCGACCTTCCGCGCCGCCCTCGACGCGCTCGACTTCGTCGTGACGGTCGACGTCGCCATGACCGAAACCGGGCGGCTGTCGGACTACGTGCTGCCGGCCTCCAGCCAGTTCGAGAAGCCCGAGTGCACCTGGTTCAACTTCGAGTTTCCGCACAACGGCTTCCATCTGCGCACGCCGATCGTCGAGCCGCTGCCCGGAACCCTGAGCGAGGCGGAGATCTGGAGCCGGGTGCTCGACGCGCTCGGCTCGCTCGACGGCGTCGACCTCGATGGACTCGCGAACGCGGCGCGGGCCGGCCGGGCCGAGTTCGGCGAGGCGTTCGCGGCGGCCGCGCAGGCGGATCCGCGCGTCGCGGCGTTCGCGCCGATCGTGCTGTACCGCACGCTGGGCGCCGCTCTGCCCGACGGCATGGCGCCGGCGGCCGCGCTCTGGACCGTGGCCGGGCGCGCCGCGGCCACCTACCCGGACGCGGTGCGCCGCGCCGGGCACGGCACCGCCACCGGTTCGACGGCAGAACTCGCGGCCGCGCTGTTCGACGACATGGTCTTCGGCGACCGCGGCATCGTGTTCAGCGAGGACGAGCACGAGGACGTCTGGTCCCGCGTGGGCACGCCCGACGGGCGGATCAACCTGGTGATCCCGGAACTGCTCCTCGAACTGGGAACGCTGGCCACCGGCCCGAGCGTCGACGCCGAGTTCCCCCTGGTGCTGGCCGCGGGCGAACGTCGCGCCTTCACCGCCAACACGATTTTCCGCGACCCGTCGTGGCGGCGTCGCGACGTCAACGGCGGCCTGCGGATCTCTCCCGCGGACGCGGCGGCGGCCGGCGTGGCCCACGGCGAATTGGCCACGCTGACCACCAGGGCCGGCAGGGCCACCGTCACGATCGACGTCGACGACTCCATGCCCGAGGGCGCCATCGCGTTGCCCAACGGATTGGGGCTGGACGAGCCGGGCGCGGACGGCGCGACGGTCCGCACCGGCGCGGCGCCGAACGACCTCACCAGCGCCGCGGACCGCGACCCGATCGCCGGGACGCCCTGGCACAAGCACGTGCCCGCCCGCCTGGAGCCCCTCCGCTGACGATCCGTCAGACCTGTTGCCGAAAGAGGTGAACGTGCGTCGAGCGACCGACCGCAGCTGTCCCATCGCCCGGACCCTGGGGTCCGTCGGCGAGTACTGGACCCTGCTCGTGGTCAGGGACCTGTGGTTCTACGGGCCGCAGCGGTTCGAGGACCTGCGGCAGGGACTGGACGTCTCGAGCAACACCCTGACCAACCGCCTGGGCCGCCTGACCGAGTACGGCATCGTCGCCCGCGAGGCCTACCAGTCCAATCCGGAGCGCTTCGAGTACCGCCTCACCGAGCGGGGCGCCGAACTCGTCCCGGCGCTCACGGTCCTGGCCGCGTGGGGGAACCGCCATCTCCCCGCGGAAGGCGGTCTTCCCGTCGTGCTGCGCCATCGCGATTCCCGCCACCAGGTCCGGCCCCGAGTCGTGTGCGAGAGGTGGGGCGAACCGGTGAGCCGGCAGGACCTGCACCTGGAACACGGCCCCGGCGCGGTGTCGGACGCGCGCCCCTACGCCAATTCCCCAGGGCGTCCGCCGAAGGGTGACCTATAGCGCTCGCTTCGGCGGACGCCTGCTCCCATCGCGCCAACACTGGACCTGGCCGACGTCGCGGGCGATCCGGTGGCACCGTGGAGGGATGACGACCTCTTCCTCCACCGCCCCCGCCCGCGGGCGCGCCCTCGCTCCGGCCGCGTTGATCGTTTCCCTGCTGCTGGTCGCGGCCGCCGCCGGGCTCGGCATCTGGGCGAACAGCGGCGCCATCGACGGGTGGTACGCCGCGGCCGACAAGCCCGCCGGCACCCCGCCGGGCTGGGTGTTCGGCCCGGTGTGGACCGCGCTCTACACCGCGATGGCCGTCGCCGCGTGGTTGGTGTGGCGCACGCCCGCCGGACCGGACCGCTCCCGGGGTCTGCAGTGGTACGCGGTGCAGTTGGCGGTCAACGCCGCCTGGTCGCCGGTGTTCTTCGGCGCCGAAGCACTCTGGGCCGGCGTCGGGGTCATCCTCGCCTTGGACGTCGCGGTCCTCTCGACGATCCTCGCCTTCCGCCGGGTCCACGCCGTGGCCTGGACGCTGCTCGTGCCGTATCTGGCCTGGGTGTCCTACGCGACCTACCTGTCGATCGGCATCGCGGCGGCGAACTGAGCGAGCGCTCCTCTGGCGGGAGGCCTACCGTGCGCGTTCGACTCGCGTTTCGTCCCAGACCGGTTCGGGAGTCTCCCGGACGTGCCCGTCGGAGCCGAAGACCAGGTATCGGTCGAAGGTTTTGGCGAACCAGCGGTCGTGGGTGACCGTCAGGGTCGTGCCGTCGAACAGTCCGAGCGCGTGTTGGAGCGCCTCGGCGGAGGCGAGGTCGAGGTTGTCCGTCGGTTCGTCGAGCAGCAGGGCGGTGGCGCCGCCGAGTTCGAGCAGCAGGATCTGGAACCGGGCCTGCTGGCCGCCGGAGAGCCGATCGAAGGTCTGGTCTGCCGCGCCGTCGAGTTCGTAGCGACGCAGCGAGCCCATCGCCTTGGCGAGGTCCTGCGCGTGGTCGGCCCACAGGATGTCGACCAGCGTGCGCCCGAGCAGTTCCGGATGCGCGTGGGTCTGCGCGAAGTGGCCCGCGAGCACGCGGGCACCGAGCTTCCACTCGCCCGTGTGCGCGACGTCCTCCCCGGCGAGCAGGCGCAGGAAGTGCGACTTGCCCGAGCCGTTGGAGCCGAGAACCGCGACGCGTTCGCCGTAGAAGACCTCGAGGTCGAACGGCTTCATCAGTCCGGTCAGTTCCAGGTTCTTGCACGTGATGGCCCGCATGCCGGTGCGCGAGCCGCCGAGGCGCATGGTGATCTTCTGCCGCTTCGGCGGCGCGGCGGGCGGACCTGCCTCGAGGAACTTCGCCAGGCGCGTCTGCGCGGCCGCGTACCGGGAGGCCATGTCCGGGCTGCGCTTGGCGATCTCGCGCAGTTCGACGACGAGCTTCTTGAGCTGGGCGTGCTTTTCCTCCCAGCGGCGCAGCATCTCCTCGAACCGCTCGAAGCGCTTGTCCCGCGCGTCGTAGAAGGTCGCAAACCCCCCGCCGTGCACCCAGGCGTCGCTGCCGCCGGCTCCGGGCTCGATGCTGACGATCGACTTCGCGGCGCTGGAGAGCAGTTCGCGGTCGTGGGAGACGAACAGCACCGTCTTCTGCGTCTCGGCCAGCCGTTCTTCGAGCCAGAGCTTGCCGGGGACGTCGAGGTAGTTGTCCGGTTCGTCGAGCAGCAGTACCTCGTCCGGGCCGCGCAGCAGGGACTCGAGGACGAGGCGCTTCTGCTCGCCGCCGGACAGCGTCTTCGCGATCCGCCACTGCGCCTTTTCGTACGGGACGCCGAGCGCGGCCATCGTGCACATGTCCCAGACGACCTCGGCCTCGTACCCGTGGGCCTCCGACCAGTCGGACAGGGCCTGCGCGTAGGCCATCTGCGTC
This sequence comes from Sporichthyaceae bacterium, assembly GCA_052389435.1. GTDB lineage: Bacteria > Actinomycetota > Actinomycetes > Sporichthyales > Sporichthyaceae > JBQTKD01. The sequence continues at coordinate 51,453 of JBQTIB010000023.1, forward strand.
TTCTCGGAGTCGTCCTCGAGCATCGCCGCCTCCGCGGCGTCGACGCCCAGGGCCGCCTTCTTGATCCCCGGCCGGGCGACCGAGACCAGCAGGTCCCGCACCGTGCTCTCGTCGCGCACCGAGCCGACGAACTGCGGCATGACACCGAGCCCGCCGCTGATCGCGATCTGTCCGCCGTGCGGCTTGAGCTCGCCGGAGATCAGCCGCAGCAGAGTCGTCTTGCCCGCGCCGTTCGGGCCGACGAGCGCGGCGATGTTGCCGTCCCCGACCCGGAAGGAGATGTCGGCCAGCAGGATGCGGCCGTCGGGCAGGAAGTAGTCCACGTGCGAAACGTCGACGTGGCCCACTAGAAGACGTCTTCGACGAGCGCGTCGGTGAGCAGCCCGATGAGGGCCTCGAGCTGCACGTCGACGGCCGCCGACTCCTCGTCGACCTCGCCGTCGAGCGCGCGGGCCGCGAGGCCGGCCTTGCTGTCGACGAGTTCGGCGATCCGCGCGTCCATGGTCTGCGCGGCGATGATCCGCCAGGCGACGACCGGCTCGGTCTGCCCGATGCGGTGGCTCCGGTCGATGGCCTGGGTCTGCTCGGCTGCGGTCCAGGACAGCTCGGCGAGCACGATGTTGGACGCGACCTGAAGGTTGATGCCGACGCCCGCGGCGGTCAGCGAACAGACCGCGATGGCCACGTCCGGGTCGTTGACGAAGGCGTCGATCTCCTTCTGCCGCGTCTTGGACGTCTGGTCCCCGCGAATCGAGGCGAAGCGAATCCCGGCCTTGGCGAAGGTCTCCTCGGCCTCGTCCATGACGTCGATGTGCTTGGCGAAGAACACGACCTTGCCGGCGCTGCGCGCGAGCTGGGCGGCGTAGTCGGCGGCGAGCCCGGCCTTGGCCTGGCCGATCTTGCGCAGCACGCCGAACACGTTGCCCTCGGTCTTGCTCTTGGTCGCCTCCTTGCGCTCGCGGCTGGCGATGGTGCGCACGAGCTCGTGGTCGATGCCGTCGACCGTCGACCCGGACGTACGCATCTCCAGCGCGGCGCGATACCGGGAGACCATGCGCTTGGCGAGGCGCTGCTCGGCCTGGCGGATGGACTTGCCGAGCTTGTCGTCGAGCTCGACGGGCAGATCCGCGACGCGGCGGGCAGGAATGTCCGCGGCGACGTCGACCTTGCGGCGGCGGACGATGCCCATGTCGACGACGCACTGGCGCGCCTCGTTCTGGAAGCCCCGGTCGATCGGCGTCAGGTGGGTCTCCACCAGCGCGGCCATGAGCTCCGAGCGGGGCTTTTTGTCGTCGATCCAGCCGAGGAACTGCCAGATCGCACGGAAGTCCTCGATGTCGTTGATCAGCGGGGTGCCGGTCAGCGCCATCAGCAGCGGCCGGGCGGTGAAGGCCCGGATCCGGTCGGCGAGCTCCAGGACGTTCTGCGAGCGCTGCGAGGTCTTGTTCTTGATGAAGTGCGCCTCGTCGACGACCATCCCGCGGAAGCCGAACCTGCCGATCCACTCCACGTGCCGGTCGAGGACCTCGTAGTTGACCACGACGATGTCGGCGAACCCGTCGATCGTCTCGCCGTCGCCGTGGATCACGGTGGCCGAACGATTCGGCGTCCACAGGCCCACCTCGCGGGCCCAGTTGGTCTTAACGACGTTCGGGACGACGCACAGCAGCGGGTAGGCGTTCGCGGCCTCGGCGGCGAGCAGGGCCTGCGCGGTCTTGCCCAGGCCCGGCTCGTCGGCCAGCAGGAACGTGCGGTGACCGGCCGCAGCGGCTGCGACGAGGCGAGCCTGGTGGGCCATGAGATCGACGCCGGAGCGGGTGCGCAGCGAACCCGGTTCGGGCAGGTTCATGCACGCGGAGGCGCCGGCGGGGGCCTCTTCGAAGGAGCGAAACAGCGGCTCGAGCAGCTCCCAGGTCGCCAGGTGACGGGCGGGGGCGGCGGCAGGCCGCGCGGAGGAGAAGTCGGGCGCGAGGAAGGGGTTGGCCAACTGGCGGGACACCACGCTCTGCGGCACGACCCGACGCGGGGCGGCCGCCTTGGGGGCGGCGCTCGTCTCCACCGGCGGGACGACCTGCTCGGGTTCGGCCTCGAGCCCGGCGCCCCGAAGCAGGTCGGCCATGAAGGACTTGGTCGTGGCCGACACGACGGCGTCGTCCCCGAGCAGCGCGAGCAGGGAGGTGTCTCGGGCGGCGGTCTGGGCGAGGATCATCGCGATCCCGTCGAGCCGTTTGAGCGCCTCCGCGCGGACCGCCTCCCGGACCTTGTCGTCGCCCTTGACCCGGGCACGCTCCTGGCGCACCAGCAGCGCGACGGCCTGGAACTTGGCCTTGATGGAGGACGTCGCGGAGCCGCGCTGCACCGCGGCCTCGACCTCGCGGACGGTGCGCGCGAGCAGTGGGACGATGCCCTCGTTGTCGCGCGGGCGGGCCCCCCGCTGGTTTCGCTGCGCGGGTGGGCGCGAACCGGTTCGACGGCGGCCGGGTTGGGCCAACGTTCTCCTCCAAGCCAACGGCGTAGCGTCGTGCCGCTCGCGCGACGTCGAGCGTCGCGCGCGATGCAGCGGCGAACTCTCGCGGCCCCCGTTTGGCAGGGCGAGAGGCGAAACCTCCGCTCGCGCCACGAACGAGGCGCAGAGATGCGGAGATCCGACGGCAGGGGAATCGTGCGCCGCGCAGACGGACGTGCCCATCCTAGCGGGGCGGACCCGGGGATTGCGCCCAGGTCGCCACTACGAACTGGGATACGGTCGGGCCGTCACCTCGCGTGGCCGAACAGAACGGGGTGAGTGCCACGGCCGACGCGGCAGCACGCGCAGGTGTCGACGAGGCGTGGTGGAAGTCCGCCGTGGTCTACCAGGTGTATCCGCGCAGCTTCGCGGACTCCAACGGCGACGGCGTCGGGGACCTGCCGGGGGTGCTCGCGCACCTGGACCACATCGCCGACCTCGGCGTCGACGTCCTCTGGCTCTCCCCCGTCTACCCGTCGCCGCAGGAGGACAACGGGTACGACATCAGCGACTACCAGGACGTCGATCCGCTCTTCGGCACGCTCGCCGACCTCGACGCGCTCGTCGCCGCCGTCCACGAGCGCGGCATGAAGTTGATCCTCGACCTCGTCGTCAACCACACCTCCAGCGCCCACCCCTGGTTCCTCGAGTCGCGCAGCGGCCGGGACTCGGCCAAGGCGGACTGGTACTTCTGGCGCGACGCCCGCCCCGGCACCGTCCCCGGCGAGCCCGGGTCCGAGCCCAACAACTGGGGCTCGGCCTTCTCCGGTTCGGCCTGGGAGTGGTGCCCGGTGCGCGGCCAGTACTACCTGCACCTGTTCGCCACCAGTCAGCCCGACCTGAACTGGGACAACGAACAGGTCCGGGAGGCCGTGTACGCGATGATGGGCTGGTGGCTCGACCGCGGAGTGGACGGCTTCCGGATGGACGTCATCAACTTCATCTCCAAGGACCCCCTGCTGCCCGACGGGCCGCCGACCCGCAGCGGGTTCGGCGACGGCATGCCGCACTTCTCCTACGGCCCGCAGATCCACGCCTACCTGGCGGAGATGAAACGAAGGGTCTTCGGCTCCCGTTCCGGCAGCTATCTGACGGTGGGTGAGATGCCCGGGGTGACGCCGGAGCAGGCCCGGGAGTTCACCGACCGCGAGCGCGGCGCGCTGAACATGGTCTTCCAGTTCGAGCACGTCTCGCTCGACCAGGACGGCGACAAGTGGACTCCGCGCCCGGTCACGGTCGGCGACCTGCGCGAAACCCTGGTCCGCTGGCAGGTGGAACTCGCCGGCGGAGGCTGGAACAGCCTCTACCTCGGCAACCACGACCAGCCGCGGCAGGTTTCCCGCTTCGGCAACGACACGGCCTACTGGTATGAGTCCGCGACCGCACTGGCCACCGTTCTGCACCTGCACCGCGGCACGCCCTACGTCTACCAGGGCGAGGAACTGGGCATGACCAACGTGCCCTTCTCCGACATCGCGAGCTTCCGCGACATCGAGTCGCTCAACTACTTCCACAACGCCACGACCGCCCTCGGCCTGGAGCCGGCGGCCGTGCTGGCGACGCTGCGGAACAAGAGCCGCGACAACGCCCGCACTCCCATGCAGTGGACGGCGCAGCCCGGGGCGGGTTTCGGCTCGACGACTCCGTGGATTTCGCCCAATCCCAACCACGTGTGGCTCAACGCCGCGGCCCAGGTCGCCGACCCGCAGTCGGTCTACCACTACTACCGGCGGCTGATCGCCCTGCGGCACCGCGATCCCGTGGTCGCCGACGGCGACTTCGCGCTGCTCCTGCCCGACCACGCCACCGTCTACGCCTTCCGTCGTCGCCTCGGTGTGGCAACTCTGGAGGTGTTCGCAAACCTCTCCGACGCGCCCGTCACCTTCGACGCCGAGGACCCGGCACGCGTGGTGCTGGGCAACTACCTCCCCGGGCAACGCGAGCCGAGTTCGCTTGCCCCGTGGGAGGTTCGCGTCTATCGCAACCTTCCGTCCCCGATCGAACAGGCCGTGGCGGGGTAGGGTCGAGGAACGACTGCGGACGTGGGGTCGTCCTTCGCGATCACGCGAGGACTCCGATCGGCGCCCGCAGCTATTCAGAGGCCGGTGGCGCCGTGAGCGCACGCGCAGATCTTCCGCAGTGATCTCCTTCGTCTGGGAACCCGGCCTGCCCCTGCCCGCGGGCACCGGCGGCTCCGAGAACTACACCGTCGGGCACGTCCGCGAACTGAACCGTCGGGGCGTGGCCGCGCAGGTGGTCACCGTAGGCCTCGGGGTCGAGGACGGCCGCGAGGAGTGGAGTGGGGTTCCGTTCCTCGCCCTGGCCGCGGTGGACGAGGTCGCCCACCTGGCCGGGACGGTCGTGTTCGTCACCGAGTTCCCGGTCGTGCCGATGCCGCGGACCGCCTACCAACTGCTGCACATTCCGCCGCCGCTGCGCGCCCGGGACCGCAACCGAGTGCTCGCGCAGACCCGCGAGCGCGGACTCATCGCCACCAGTGCCTTCGCCGCCGGGCTGTGGGCCGCCTACCTCGACGTCGACGTCGAAACGATCCGCGTCGTCTACCCGTTCGCCGAACCGGTCTTCGCCGAACAGGTCCGCCGTCCCGGAACGGCCGGTGCGACCAGGGTGCTGTTTGCCGGCCGGTTGAGTCCGGAGAAGGGCATCTACACCCTGCTGGCGATGCTGCACAGCGATCTCGTCGCCGACGACGTGACCGTCACCTTCACCGCGACGACCGCCGGCGCCGACAAGCCGCAGGGCGCGATCATCAACGGCCTGCTTCAAGCGCATCCGGGCATCTCGGTGGTCCCCGCGCGCAAGACCCCCGAGGCGATGGCGGCTCTGATGGCCGACTACGACGTCGTGGTGATGCCGTCGAACAGCCAGTACTGGCACGAAACCTTCGGCATCGTGTCGATCGAGGCGCAGCACTCGGGATGTCGCGTGCTCGCCTCCGACGACGGCGGGCTGCCCGAGACCGACTGCGGAGCGATCGTGCTCGTCGCACCGGACAACGCCGAGGCGCTGGCCCAGGGCCTGCGCCGGGCGATCGCCCTCGGCCCACCCTCGGCCGCCGACCGGCTCCGCGCCTCCGCGAGGTTCACCTTGAGCGCCTCGGTCGACCAACTGCTGGCGGTCTTCGCCCTGCCGGCACCGGTCACCCCGGCCGGCGTCGTACGCGAACTCGAGGCGTTGGCACTGCTGCCGGAGGTCCTCGCTCCGCGGCCGATGCTCGTCCACCAGAGCTCGTGCTGACATGTCGCAGGGACCGCCCGACAGGGAATTCGGACAGGACGTCTCGCTCGCCGACGCGACGGCCCGCTCCACGGCGCCCGACGCGCTTCGGCTGCACCTGAACGAACGTCGGTCGGCCGAACGCGGCGTCGACGGCGCGTGGTGGCCCCACGGCGACGACCTCGTCGCGGAGGCGACGCGGCTGATGGTGGGTGCCGAGCACCTCGTCGGCCAGATCGACCGGCTCGTGGTGCACGGCCAGGACTGGCCGGAGCATCCGCTGCGGTTCGTCCTGGGCGAGCGCGTCGTACGCGTCGGCTACGCCAGCTCCGCGCCGAGCATGGTCCGCCTGGTTCGCCGGGACGGCGCCGACATCGACCTGCTGCTGATTCCGCCGACGGCGACCGAGGAGGAGGCCGCCGCGGCGATCGCCCGGGCGCTCGACGGCGCCGACCGCACCCCGGCCGGCGAGATGTTCGGGCGCTCCTAGTGGGCCCCCGCGCGGCGCGTCCGAACCGGGTAGGTTCGAAGCTGCGGCCAGCCCGCCCCATCCCTCGATTCCCGTTGCCCCGGCCCCCGGCGCAGGTCTCCCCGATGCCGTCGCCAGGAGTTCCGGTGAGTTCAGCCTCGCTCGTGTCCGAGCCTTCGCCGAGCCGTGCCGGCAGCGAGTTCGCGCCGCTGATGCACCTCGTGCGCGATCGCGGCCTGCTGCGCACCCGCCGGCTGCGCTACGCGGTGTCGATCGCCGTCGACCTGCTCGCGTTCGCCGGGGTCTGGGCGGCGGTCTGGGCCCTGGGCCGGACGTGGTGGACGCTGCTGCTGACCGTGCCGCTCGCGCTGTTCACCACTCGCATCGTGTTCGTCGGGCACGACGTCGGGCACGAACAGGTGGCTCGGACGACCCGCGTGAACGGGGCCCTCGGCGTCCTGGTCGGCGACTTTCTCAGCGGCCTGGGCTCGCGTTGGTGGATCGACAAGCACAACCGCCACCACGCAAACCCCAACTGTGTCGAGTCGGATCCGGACGTGGGTGCGGGGGCGTTGGTCTGGACACGGGAACAGGCCCACGCCCGCGGAAGCGGGATCGGCCGCTGGGCCGCCCGCCATCAGGCGAGCCTGTACTTCCCGATGCTGCTGTTGGAGGCGCTGAACCTCAAGATGGCCGCGGTGCGCGCCGTGCGCGGACCGCGCCAGGCCGTTCCGCTGCTGCTGCACGTCGGGGTCTACCTGGGCGCACTCGTGCTGATCATGGGTCCGGGTCGCGCGGCGGTGTTCGTCTTCGTCCACCACGCCCTGGTCGGGTTGCACCTCGGCGTGGCGTTCGCGCCCAACCACAAGGGCATGGAGATGCCCGAGCCGGGCGTCCGACGAGACTTTCTGCGTCGGCAGGTGCCGACCAGTCGCAACGTGTCCGGCGGCCGCGCGATCGACTGGTTCCTCGGCGGACTCCACTTCCAAATCGAGCACCACCTGTTTCCAAGCATGCCGCGGCACAGCCTGCGCCGGGCCCAGCCGGTGATTCGCGCCTACTGCACAGACCTCGGCGTGCCGTACGCCCAGGCCTCGCTTCCGGCGTCCATGAGGCTGACCCTGCGTCACCTGCGCGAGGTCGGAGTCGACCGGCCCGACGACGAAGGGCGCGCCCCCCAACGGAGACGCGCCCTTCGCAGGCATCGCGTGGACTAGCAGTCGCTCCAGGAGCGCGAGGTGTCGCGACGGCCGCTGAAGCAGCCGCGCCGGCGCCGGTTGTACCAACGACGACGGTGGAAGCGGCGGCTGGGACGACGACGCCGCGGGCCGCGGCGGCTGCCGACGGTGGGAATGGAGAACATGCTCCGCGCCATGGTGGTGCCTCCAAAATATTCGCTTAATTTCGGCGCAGCAGCCTCCTGCAGCGCCTGCCGGGCCTTGGGTGGGTTTCGGCCGGACAACAGCAATCGTGCGGCTTCGCGGCAGGCGCGTCCTGCGCAATATCCGGACTTTTCTTCACACTGGTACGGAGATGGAAGTCGCCCGGCCGCCTGACGTACGGTGAATCGGATGCGCGATCCCCACCGGCACCGCTGGCAGGCCTACGAGGCCGTGCTCGACGAAGTCGCCCAGGAGCGGGCCAGCGCCCTCGGCTTGGCCGGCCGCCGCCTCGAGGAGGCCGTCGCGCGATATCGAGCACTCGTCGAGGACGACGCCGCCGGCGACCAGCAACTCGCCGAGGCGTTCGCCCAGACCCGCGACGCCGCGTGGGCGTTGATGGTGCAACGCGAGTGCGCCGGCTTCCGGTCCCGGGACCTCGGCTGGCTGCGAGACCTGTGGCAGGTCCCCGACGAGGTGCTCCGCCAGATCTGACCGTCGACTCAAGTCCGAGCCCCGGGGCGACGACACCTCCTCCAAGCACCCCCGCCGGGCCCCGCCCGCGGCCGGCACTGCGCTCCTTCGGCGCCTACCGGAGGCCTGCCATGCCCGCACGGTCCCTTCGAGTCGTTGCCCTCGGCCTCCTGCTCGCCACCGCGATCGGCGTCGGCGATCCGTCCGCCTCCGCCGCACCGCCCGACGGCCGGGGCGAGGGAGCGCGGATCGAGGCGCCCGCGCAGTACCAACCGCAGTTCCTGTGCAGCACGACGACGCAGCCCGGCGTCGCGGCGTTCCGCTCGCTGGTGCTGAAGGCGTATCCGAAAACGGGTTCGGCCGGCGGCGTGCGCAGTTGCGACCCCGGGCGGACCAGCGAGCACCAGGACGGCCGGGCGTGGGACTGGCGCGTCTCGGTCAAGAACTCGGCGGAGCGCAGGGCGGCCGACTCGCTGGTGGCCTGGCTGCTCGCGCCCGACGAGTTCGGCAACGACTTCGCCCAGGCGCGCAGGCTCGGAATCATGTACCTGATCTGGAACAAGAAGGTCTGGCGGGCCTATCGCGGCGGATGGGGGGACTACTCCTGTTCGGGCGTCACGAGCTGTCACCAGGACCACGTGCACTTCTCCTTCGGCTGGGCCGGGGCGAAGAAGAAGACCTCCTACTGGACCGGCAGGGTGAGCCCGCAGCTGCCGCCGCCCATTCCGCTGCTCGACGCCGCGGGCGAGGAACTGCGCACGACCGTGGCCGCGAACGGGCCGCAGGTGTACGGCGCCAAGTCGGTCGTCGGCGGACTGCCCTATTCGGTCCGAGCCACCGGAACCTGGCGCTACGGGACGAGCGAGTACCAGAAGGCCGACGCGGCGTGCCGACGCGGCAAGGACGGCGTCTGGCGGCGGGCTCGGGCGCTGCGGGTGTCCGGGATGTGGACCCTCACGCCGACGACCGACACCGGCCGCGGCTGCAACACCGTCGACCACACCTACGTCGCGACGCTGGCCCCCCGCGCCTCCGACGCGATCGCCTTCGTCCTCGCCCACGACGACGGCAAACGCACGAACGACTCCGGTTCGGTGAAGGTGCTCGTGCGGCGGCTTTTCTGATACTCCGTCACTATTCGTATCGAAGGGCGTCGATGGGGCGCAGTTCGGCCGCGCGGCTGGCCGGATAGAGCCCGAAGACCAGGCCGGTGGCGAGGGAGACGCCGAGCGCCAGGTAGACCGAGTAGGGAGCGATCACCGGTTCGACGCCGGCGATCCGCCACTGCACCGCGACGAAACCGGCGGCCACGCCGAGTACTCCTCCGGCCAGGGACAGGATCACGGCTTCGCCGAGGAACTGCCCCACGATGTCCTTCCGGTCCGCGCCGATCGCCTTGCGGATGCCGATCTCGCGGGTGCGTTCGGTAACCGACACCAACATGATGTTCATGACCCCGATGCCGCCGACGAGCAGCGAAATGCCCGCGACGGCGGCGAGCAGAATGCTCAACGTCTTGTTCGAGTCGGCCGAGGCGTCGAGGATGGAGGAGGCGTTGAAGACGACGAAGTCGGCGTTGAGCAGCGAGACGCCGTGCCGCTGGGCCAGCAGGGCGGTGGCCTCGCTCTGCGCGGTCGAGACCAGGTCGGAATTCTTGGCCTTGATCGCAATGGCGTTGACCGGCCCGAGTCCGAGCGGAGAGTAGCCGTACAGCGCGTCGTTGACCGCCGTCCCGACCGCGATGATGCGGTCGTCGAGGTCGCGCTGTCCGCTGTAGCCCTTCGGGCCCATGACTCCCACCACGGTGAAACCCGCGCCGTTGAGGCGAACCTCCTGCCCGACCAACTGCGTGGGGTCGCGGCCGCCGAGGTTGTTCGCGACGGTCTTCCCAATCAGGATCTTGCGCGCGTGCGCGGTGTAGTCGGCGTCGGTGAACGGTTCGCCGACGGCGATGGTGGTCTCGTCGATGTCGAGGAAGGCCGGCGTCGCACCGATCAGCATCGCAGCGGTGGTCGACGCGCTCTGGTACTGCATCGCGACCCCCCGCATCACCGTGCCAGGCGAGACGTTGCCCACGCTGGGCAGCGTGGCGAGCGCCTCGGCGTCGGCGTAGGTCAGAACCGCGTTGCGGGTCTGAGTACCCGTCACCGACGGCGAGGGAATCCCCAGCGCCCGACGCATCTGCGCCGCGATGCCGGTGCCGCCCCTGCCCGTCGGGGCGTCGGGGATCACGTAGAGGGTGTCCGAGCCCAGCCGGCTGATCGACTCCTGCACGTCTCGGGAGGAGCCGGTCCCGACGGCGACCAGCGTGATGACCGACGCGACGCCGATGAGGATCATCAGCGTGGTCAACATCGACCGCATCTTGTTCGCGACGATGCCGCGGACCGCGAAACGAAGACTCTCCGCACTTCTCATGCTTCGCTCCCGGGGCAGGGGTGTCCGGGGACAGTCTCCATGATCCACATTACGAACGCAGGTCCGGCCTCCCGCCCGGGCACCGGCTACCGGGTGAGCCGACGGAAGGCGCGTTCGGCAGCCTCCGGTCCGCCGATCCGCCGCAGGAGCAGAAGTCCGTCGACGAGTGCCACCACGGCCTCGGCCTCCGAACGCCGCCGCGCGGGCGTTCCGCGCAGCAGGGTCGCGACCCAGTTCACCCACTGCTCCACGAAGGCCTCCACCGCCGTGCGGTAGGGCTCGCGTCCGGCCGCCGCGAGACCGGCCGCTTCGAAGAACAGGGCGAACGCGGCGTCGTTCTCGGCGTCGGTCAGCACCGGCCACGCCGCCCGCACCGCCTCCGTGCATCCCTCCACCGGCGCGGCGAAGGCCGGCGCGAGGGCCGCCTGCAGGCGCTCGGAGAGCGCGTGGAGAACGGCGACCAGCAGGTCGTCCTTGGTGGGGAAGTAGTAGACGAGCATGCGATCGCTGATGCCCAACCGCTTGGCCAGTCTGCCGAAGGTCAACTGGCTCAGGCCGACCTCGGCCACGAGGTCGGCGGCGGCCGCGAGAAGCACGTCGCGATCGTGTCGGGGACCCACCACTTGATTGTAGCGGCCACTACACCTACCGTTGATGTAGTAATCGCTACAACAGACGGGACGTCGATGCCGAAGCTCTCCCCCGAGGCCGCTGCCGACCTGTTCCGACGGCCCCCGGACCGCATGCTCGACCTCGGTGGGGTGCGCGTCGCCCACCGCGTCGTCGGCACCGGGCCGGACGTGCTGTTCGTCCACGGCTGGCCGGTGGCCGGGGCCACCTGGCGCCGCCTCCTTCCCCTGCTGGCAGACGGGTTCACCTGTCACGTGATCGACCTTCCGGGCAGCGGCGCCAGCACGGCCGTGGATCCTGCCGGGTTGAGCGTGGCCGGCCACATCGCCACCGTTACCGGAGTCGTGGACGCACTCGGACTGGACGATCTCGCCGTGGTGGGTCACGACTCCGGCGGGCTGATCGCCCGGTACGCACTCGCCGGCGATCCACGGGTTCGAGCCATGGGCCTGATCGACACCGAACAGTCCAAGGGGCTGACCTGGCGCTTCCAGGCGTTTCTGGCGGCCCGCAGGCTGCCGGGGATCGGAGCCGCGTTGGGGTGGGTGTTCGGCCGTCCGCGGCTGCGTCGTCATCCCCTGCTGCTCGGCGGAGCCTTCGTCGACCAGAGCCTGCTCGACGGCGAGTTCGACGAGTTCTTTCTCCGACCGCTGCGGGAGGACCCCGCGCGCCGCGCGGAGGCCGTCCGGGTCCTGCGCAGTTTCAGCCGCGCCCACGTGCACGGCCTCGCAGCGGTGCACCGGCGCATCGAAGTGCCCGTGCACCTCGTCTGGGGCGAACGGGACCGCTTCTTCCCGGTCGCGCGGGCACGGGAGATGCTCCGCGAGTTTCCCGACGCCCGACTCACCGCGATCCCCCAGGCGGCGCTGTTCCCGCACGAGGAGCGTCCCGCGCTCGTGGCGGAGGCACTCGCCCCCACCCTCGCGGGCCGGGGATGAGCCCACCGGATCGCCTCGCCACGCGCCCGGGCCGACTGCTCGAGGCCGTCGCGGGCGCCGTCGCCCTCTACGCCGCGTGCATGGTGGTGGCTCCCGCAACGATCGATCGCCTGCTGTTCGCACCGCTCGGATTCGGCGTCCCGGGGCCACCTACCCACCACGACAGACTGCTGATCGCCGTGCTCGGGTCGGCGATCCTCGGCTGGATGACGCTGCTGATGCTCCTGGCCCGGCGAGCGGCGACCGACCCCTCGATCTGGTGGGCCGTTAGTTGTTCGACCGCGGTGTGGTTCGCCGGCGACACCGGCGTCTCCCTGACGCTGGGCTATCCCGGGCATGCCGCCTTCAACGTGGCGTTCGGCGCCGCAGTGGGGTGCACCCTCGTTGCGGTACGACCTCGCTTCGAAGAATCCGGCGGGGAGGCTGGTGGCGTCGACAGACCAATTCGCCGCCATATCGCCTGAAGACGATGCGCACCTTCGCCGCCGGCAGCGAGCAGGCCAGCGAAGTCGACGACTTCGTCGCAACACTGCGCGAGGAGCACCGGCGCAGGCCGCGTCTGCCGCAGGAGTTCGATCGCGCCGGACTGCCCTGACTCGCCGTTCGGCACATCCGTCTACGAACCCGGGAGGTCCCGCGTGACTCCGGGCGGGGGCCACGTCCTTGGACTCGATCCGCGAGCGTGCACCGAGATCCGTCGCGGCGTGTCGAGAATTTTGCTGGCGAGTCTGCCCGCAAGACGATCAAGAGGCCCGGAGCCGAAGGGCTTCCGAGCCTCTGACCTGCACTTACGTAGTAGCGGGGACAGGATTTGAACCTGTGACCTCTGGGTTATGAGCTGGAATCAAGGGGCCCTTCGCGCGCACATACATGCATGAGATGTCGACGTTTTCGCAGGTCAGAGCCATGTTCTTCGTCCGCCGGGGTCCACCACGGTCCGCTTGCGTGTGGGCAGGTCTGCCCACAAACTGCCCACAAGGACGGGGCGGAGGTGCGGGCATGCCGTGGGTGACGAAGCGCCGCGGCGCGACCGGGACGCGG
>JBQTIB010000024.1:0-143481 GCA_052389435.1 Sporichthyaceae bacterium
GCCGGGGGCGCGTGGCTTTGCCCCCACTCGTCGCCGGTGTCCCGGGGGCGGTTGGGTTTTAAAAAACGGGGAGCCGGGGGGGGGGGGGTGGGCTACCCCCCCCCCCCGCGGCGCGAAGCGCCGCAACAAAAGCAAGAACGAGCCGGATCGCGCTTTCCGCGAACACGGCTCGTCCCTCGTTCTTGCGGTCCCGACGGGATTTGAACCCGCGACCTTCACCTTGACAGGGTGACGAGCACTCCAAACTGCTCTACGGGACCTTGCTGACCTCGTTGCGCGGAACAGTGTGACACATCGGAGTGGGTGCTTGCGCACCGATTCACCCGCCGGTGATCAACCCCACCGCGCCGCGCGGTCTGAGCTGCGCCTTCACTCGTCGGAGTGACGCTCCACGCGCCGCCGGAGCGCTCCTCCAACGAGTGGAACAGCACCCTGGCGAGTGAAGCGCGCCCCCGGAGGACGGCGAACTCAGTACCCCCAACGGGATTCGAACCCGTGCTACCGCCTTGAAAGGGCGGCGTCCTAGGCCACTAGACGATGAGGGCTGGCCGTGCGGGCGCCGGAGCGGCCGCGGACTGGGAAAGCATAGGCGAGGCGGGGCCCTGCTCGCCGACGGACCGGCCCGGGCGGGTCGGAAAGCCGGTGCGTCAGGGGACCAGGCCGCGGGGGACGAGGGTGGGCAGACCGCGCTGGGTCGGTTCGGGCGAGGGTGGCGGTTCGGGCGAAGGCGGCGGGGCGGGCGCGGGCGGCGGGGCCGCCGCCGGACGCGGGGCCGGAGTTGCCGCACCGGGCGCGACGGCGGGGCGTTGCTGTACCCGACGGGTCGGGGCCTCGGTCGGGGCGGGCGCGGCGCCGGGGCGCGGCGTCGCGGCGGGGGTGGTGCTGGGCAGCGGGTCCGGGCCGCTCTGCTTCGACGCGCCGTTCGTCGAGCCAAGACGCGCGGCGGTCTCCGGGGCCAGGGTGCGGTGGATCTGGGCCGAGGTGAGCCCGAGGCCGCCGATCGTGATGTCGTCCCAGGCCTGCAGCCGGCGCGTTCCGGCGTCGAAGTACAGGACCGAGAGTTCCAGCGGCGTCGGCTCCGCGCCCTCGAGGGCGCGCAGGCCGGCCCCGCCGGTGCTGCCCTGCACGAACAGCCGCGAGCCGCCGGGCAGCAGCTCGGTTGCTCGCCGGTGGGTGTGCCCGGCGAGGATCAGTGGGACCGCGACGTCCAACGGGCGCCCCATGACGGGGTCGTGCACGACGGCGACGTCGGGCGGGGTGGGCGCCCCGACGGCGGCACTGGCGAGGATCTTCCCGGCCTCGGCCATCGCGGCCGCGTCGGGGACGACGGCCGAGCGGTCCGGGGTGAAGCGCGGGTCCCCGTCGCCGATGAACGTGAGCCCGCCGACGGTCCGGTACTCCCCGCGGTCGAGCACGACGGCGTTCGGAGCCTTGGCGACCTGCTGTTGGATCGCCATCGAGTCGTGGTTGCCGCGAACGAAGACGTAGGGGAGCTTCAGATCGGCGATGGAGTCGACGAAACGCCGCTCGGCCTTGCTGCCGTGGTCGGAGATGTCGCCGGAGTCGACGATCACCTGAACGCCGAACTGCCGGCTGACCGAGCCGATCACCTCCCACGCCGCGGGGTTGAGGTGGATGTCGGCGACGTGCAGGACCCGGATGGTCGAGGGGTCGGGTTGGTAGGCGGGCAGCGTGGAGGTGACGTCGTAGAGCTTGGAGACGTTGCCGACGAGCTTGGCCAGTTCGGCGCTGTAGTCGCCGAACCCGGCGACGATGTCCTTGGCGTTGCCGACGAGCGCGGGCGCGCCCGCGAGCAGGCCCGTGTAGTGCGGTTCGGAGATGGCACGGGGATTCCAGCTCGCCTGGGCGGCGGCGCCGTTCGCGGTGATCAGCCCGACGGCGGCCACGCCGACGAACAGGACCCGTCTGGCGGCGCGTCGGTACACCACGACGCCGAGCAGCAGCGCCCCCGCCACCGCAGAGACGGCCGACCGGATCACGAGTTCGCGGATCGCGGCCTTCAGGTCGTGGGTGACCCAGGCCTGCAGGCCCTGCAGCGCCGTGGGGTCGTCGACGAACTGCTGGGCGTCGGCGAGTTTGATGCCCTCGACGGAGACGGTGATCTTCAACGGGGCGTCGTGGGTGTCGAGCACCAGCGTGCCGAGGGGGCCGGCGCGGACGTCGGTCTCGCCGGAGGTCCACAGCTGGGCGGTCAGGCGCGTCTCGACGGGCCCGAGCGGCGCGGTCGTGCGGCCGCCCACCAGCAGACCGAGCCAGGCGCCGATCAGCGCGACGAGCACGATGCCCCCAGCCCGCAGGGTGCGACGCGGCATACGCCGGGGTAGAAGTCGGCCGAGTGCCGGGAGGCGCCCGGGCAGTCGCAGGCTCGGCACGCGTCGCGCCGCCGCGCCGGGCCAGTGGCCCACGCGCGCGACAGCCGGGACGACGCGGTAATGCACCTACCGAGGCCTTCCCGCCCCCATGGGGGCGAAACAGATGGGGCTTCCGGTACCAGGGAGATCTCGCTCGACGGTACGTGCCGGTGCGCTCCCTCGGAGCCGTATGACGAAGCCTTGGGGTGCGCACGCCACACTGGGCCCGTGCTCGAGATCGACCGCGCCGAATTCGAAGAGCTCGTGGCGGAGGCCCTGGACCTCCTTCCGCCCGAGCTGTCCTCGCTGATGAACAACGTCGCGGTGTTCGTCGAGGACGATCCGCCCCCGCACGACCCCACCCTGCTCGGGCTCTACGAGGGCGTTCCGTTGACCGAACGCGACGGCTGGTACGCGGGCGTGCTGCCGGACCGGATCACGATCTACCGCAATCCGACGCTGGCGATCTGCGAGACGCTCGACGAAATCCTCGCGGAGGTCGAGATCACCGTCGTGCACGAGATCGCGCACCACTTCGGCATCGACGACGACCGCCTGCACGAACTGGGCTACGACTGACGCACCCTCAGATCACGGCGCCAGCCAGGAACCCCAGGAGGTGTTGCGCAGCACGGCGAAGCCGAGCACCAGTACCCCGAAGGCCACCAGCAACGGCACAGCGGAAGCCCAGATCTGCGGGGCGCGGCCGATCGCGCGCCGGCGGACCCAGGCCGCCCACGCCCACAGGGCGAGCGGCAACGACGCCACGAACAGCACGTTGCGCTCGAGTGCGGTACCCAGGTCTCCGCCTGCGAGCGCGTGAAGGGAGCGCAGCGACCCGCATCCGGGGCAGAACGCGCCGGTGACGGCGAGAATGGGGCAGGTCGGATAGTGCCCCGTTTCCTCCGGGCTGAGGGTCGCGACGACGCCCAGCCCCGCGAGGGCGCCGACGGCGACGCCCAGCGGGGCGGTCAGCCGTCGCCGGGCGAGCACGATGCGGTCGGTGGTGCTCATCTCCCGACGATGACCACCGTCTTGACGATCTTGTCGTGCCAGCCCTGCCGCCTGCCGGACTTGTCGAACAGCGGGGAGAGTGCCACGACGATCGCCCCGACGCACAGCGCGAAGAAGCCCACCAGCAGCAGCAGCGAGAACACGAAGTACCTCGCCAGAGCCGTGCCGACACTCGGAATCGTGCCGTCGGCGAGCATGACGACCTTGATGCCCATCGCCTGCTTGCCGACGGTGGCACCGCGCTGGCTGATCAGGACGACTTCGTAGGCCAGGCCGATCAGCAGGGCCATCAGCTGCATCAGGGCCTCGGTGCCGGCTCCGCCGCTCGAGGCGCCGACGCCGCCGAGCACCAGTCCAACCGGCAGGAGGATCGCGGTGTCGATGAGCCGGGCCAGGAAGCGGTTGCCCATCGAGGCGGCTTCGACGCCGGGCGGGAGGCCTGGAACCGCGGGAGCCGCCCCGAAGGGGGCCGGCTGTCCGTAACCCGGTGGCGGGTAGTTCGGCACCCCGTAGCCGGCGGGCGGCTGACCGTAGGCGGGCGGTTGGCCGTAGGTCGGCGGCTGGCCGTAGCCCGAGGGGGGTTGCCCGTAGCCCTGGGGAGGCTGCTGGCCGTAGGGCGGCGGCGGGCCCTGGGGCGGTACCTGGCCGTAGCCCGACGGGGGACCCTGCGGCGGTTTGTCCCAGCCGGAGCCCTGGGGCGGCTGCCCGTAGGGCGACTGACCGTACGGCGGGGGTTGGTTCGGCGGTGGATCGTTGGGCGGCGGGGCGAAGGGGTCCTTGTCGTGCTCGCTCATGCCTGCTCCCCCGTCTCGTTGCGCGGTTCGCCCACCCTAATGCGGCCCCACGTCCAGCAGACGAATCACGGCGGCGGCCGCCTCGTCCGAGGCCGCGAGGTCCACCTCGGCCTCGATGCCCCAGTCCCGGTCGCCCTCGGGGTCGTCGAAGATCTGGCGCACCCGCCAGGTCCCGGGCCGCCCCTCGGGGTTCTTGTCGACGATCAGCAGGTGCGGGCCGCGGGCCGCGGGCCCGGTCGGCAGCGGGCCGTACTCGGCCACGTAGGCGGCGATCGCGTTCGCCCACGCGGGCTGGTCCCAGCCGGCTTCGGCGTCGAGTTCGGCGAGGGCGTTCCACTGGTGCTTGGCCGCGAGCAGGACACGGCGGAACATCGCGTTGCGGACCAGGACGGTGAACGCGCGCTCGTTTCCCGTGACGGGGCGGGGCTTCTCCTCGCCCGAGGGCGTGCGCACGACCGCGCCGTCGCCGCCTTCGGCGAGGGTCTCCCACTCGTCCAGCAGCGAGGAGTCGGTCTGGCGGATCGTCTCGGCGACCCAGGCGATGAGGTCGCCGAGTTCCTCGGTGCGGTCGGCCTCGGGGACCGTCTGGCGCAGCGCCTTGTAGGCGTCGGTGAGGTAGCGCAGCAGCAGGCCCTCGGAGCGACCGAGGCCGTAGGCGGAGATGAACTCCCCGAAGGTCATCGCGCCCTCGGCCATCTCCCGCAGCACGGCCTTGGGCGAGAGCGGGAACTCGGCGATCCACGGCCGGTCCTGCCGGTACATCTCGTAGGCGGCCTCGAGCAGTTCGGCGAGCGGCCGCGGCCAGGTGATCTCCTCGAGGCGCTCCATCCGCTCCTCGTACTCGATGCCTTCGGACTTCATCGCCGCAACGGCCTCGCCCTTGGCCGCGTTCTGCTGGGCGTAGAGCACCGTGCGCGGGTCCTCGAGGGTCGCTTCGATCACCGAGATGACGTCGAGGGCGTGGGTCGGCTCGGCGGGGTCGAGCAGGTCGAGCGCGGCGAGGGCGAACGCGGACAGCGGTTGGTTGAGCGCGAAGTCGGCCTGCAGGTCGACCTTCAGCACCACCCAGCGCCCGGTCTCGTCGGGTTCGGACAGCTTCGCGATCACCTCGGAGGTCAGCAGTTCGCGGTAGATCGAGATCGCGCGCCGGATCATCGCGTTCTGCCGAGTCCGGTCGGAGTGGTTGTCGCGCAGCAGGTGGCGCATGTGCTCGAAACCGTCGCCGGGGCGGGCGATGACGTTGAGCAGCATCGAATGGCTGACCCGCATGCGGGAGATCAGCGCCTCGGGCTCGGCGCCGATGAGGCGCTGGTGGGTCTCCTCGGTCCAGGAGGCCTTGCCCTCCGCAGGCTTGACCTTCTGCACCCGTTTGAGCTTGAGCGGGTCGTCGCCGGCCTTCGCGACGCGGCGGGCGTTCTCCACGACGTGCTCGGGGGCCTGGGTGACGGCGTAGCCGACGCTGTCGTACCCCGCCCGGCCGGCGCGGCCGGTGATCTGGTGGAATTCCCGCGCCCGCAGGATGCGTTGGCGTTGCCCGTCGAACTTGACCAGGCCGGTCAGGAGCACGGTGCGGATCGGGACGTTGATGCCGACGCCCAGGGTGTCCGTCCCGCAGATGACCTTCAGCAGGCCGCGCTGGGCGAGGCGCTCGATGAGGCGCCGGTACTTGGGCAGCATGCCCGCGTGGTGCACGCCGATCCCGTGGCGGACGAGTTTGCTCAACGTCTGCCCGAAACCCTTGGCGAAGCTGAACTTGCCGATCTCCTCGGCGATCGCCTCCTTCTCCTCCTTGCCGATCAGGGTCACCGACAGCAGCGCCTGCGCGCGGTCGAGGGCATCGGCCTGGGTGAAGTGCACGATGTAGACGGGGGCCTGACGGGCCTTCAGGAGATCTTCGATGGTCTCGTGGATCGGGGTGAGCGCCCAGCTGTGGTGCAGCGGAATGGGGCGCTCGACGGAGGAGATGACCGCGGTCTCTCGCCCGGTGCGTCGCGCGAGGTCCTCGCGAAACATCGTCACGTCGCCGAGCGTCGCCGACATCAGCAGAAACTGAGCCTTCGTCAGTTCAAGGAGTGGGACCTGCCAGGCCCAGCCGCGGTCGGGTTCGGTGTAGAAGTGGAACTCGTCCATGACGACCTGGCCGACGTTCGCGTTCGCACCCTCGCGCAGCGCGATGTTCGCGAGGATCTCCGCGGTGGCGCAGATGATCGGCGCGTCCCGGTTCACCGCGGCGTCGCCCGTCATCATCCCGACCCGCTGCGGCCCGAAGATGTCGCACAGCGCGAAGAACTTCTCCGACACCAGCGCCTTGATCGGGGCGGTGTACCAGGTCTTCTGGCCCTGGGCGAGGGCCGTGAAGTGCGCCCCGGTCGCGACCAGGCTCTTGCCCGACCCCGTGGGCGTGGTCAGGATGACGTTGTTCCCCGAGGCGATCTCGATCAGCGCCTCGGACTGGTGCGCGTAGGGCTCCAGGCCCGTGTCCGCGACCCAGTCGCTGAACGCGTCGAACAGCGCGTCGGGCGTGGGGTCGGAGGGCAGCCGGTCCGGCAGCGAGGCGCTCATAAGGCGCCCCAGTCTGCCCGGGTCAGGTTGCGATGGACGACTTGGGCACCGGCCGGTCGTTGCGCAGTGCGTCGAAGAGGGCCGCCGAGCGTTTGGCGTCCCAGGTCAACACGTCCGCGCCGCCGACGCGTCGATCCGCGGCGATCGGCACGGTCGTGGTCGTGCCGTCGGAGCCGAGCGAACGCATGGCCCACGCCAGGCGGGCGAGGTCGGTGATGTGGTCGCCGTCCGCGACGGCGATGGACTTCGGGCCGTCGGTCGCCAGACCCCAGGCCTTGACGGGGTTCAGCAGCGTCGTGGGGTTGGTCGCCTTCGCGACGATCGCGGCGATGAGCTCGCGCTGGTGCCCGACGCGGTCGAGGTCCCCGCGGGTCGAGGCGCGCGTGCGCGAGTAGCCCAGCGCCTGCTGGCCGTCGAGTTCCTGGCAGCCGGCCTTGACGTTCAGGCCGGCCTTCGGGTCGTTGATGGCGTTCTCGAGGCACATGTCGACGCCGCCGAGGGTGTTGACCAGATCGAACAGACCCGCGAACCCGATCTCGGCGTAGTGGTCGATGCGAATCTTCGTGACGCTCTCGACGGTCTGTACGAGCAGTTGCGGGCCGCCGATGGCGTACGCGGCGTTGAGCCGGTTCTGGCCGTGGCCGGGGATGGCGACGTAGGAATCGCGGGGGAGGCTGACCAGGGTCGGTCCGCCGTCGCCGTCGGGGATGTGCAGCAGCATCATCGTGTCGGTGCGCTGGCCGGTGGCCCCGCCGGTGGCGAGCTGGCGGCGTTCGGCCCTGCTCAGGCCCTCGCGGCTGTCCGAGCCGACGATCAGCCAGTCCGAACCCGGAGTCACGGCCGGACGGGCCGCCGTCGGCCACACCGAACGCCGTTCCAGTTTTTGGTCGGCGAACACCAGCAGTCCGACGGGCAGCAGCAGGAACATCACGAGCGCGATCGCCAGCAGGCGGCGGGGACGCCGGCGGCGGGAGCGGGGAGCCTTGGGCGGACGCACCGGACCGTCGGGACCCTGCGGGCGGACCGGGGCGCTCTGGCGAGCGTCGATCGCCGGCAGGACGAGAGTCGGGTTCGCCGCGGGACGCACGGGGCGCGGTTCGGCCGCCCGCGCGGCTGCGACCGGCGGAAACGCGGGCATGCGCGTGGTCGCCGCCTCGTCGCGGAACCACGGTTCCGACTGCGCGTCCTCGTCCCTCAACGAAACCTCCCGAGCCTGCGATTCCGCGGGTACTTCCCCGTTGGTCCTTCGGCAAGCCGTTTCGACCCTGTCACGTCAAAGACGCCGCACCGCCCGGATCGGTTGACCGTCTTATGGAATGCACAGGCGATCGAGCCTGCGACCCAGGGAAAGGCAGGTCAGCGGCCTTCCACGGCGAACGGGACGGGCGGGTCGGCGTTGCCGTCCACCAGCGTGCGCCCGCCCGGCGGGGTGACGAGCGTGAGCAGGTAGGGCACCCCCGGGTCCGGGCCGAGACACGGGTCCTTCCCCCGGGGGTCCTTGACCCTGAATCGCACCTCGATGCTTCCGCCCCGGAACTGCACGGTCGGGGTCCGGACGCGGTCGCGGACGCGCCGATCGGCCAACTCGTCGCCGGCGGCCGGGCAGCCCGCGCCGTAGACGAGGAACTCGATGCGCTCCGCGTTCGGCGCCGGTGCCTCCCGCAGCGTCGCCCGGGCCGCCACCGCGTCGTCGGAGCCGCGCTGCGCGACGAACACCGCGACGGCGGCGGTCGCCACGAGCACCAGGCCGCCGTCGCGGGCCGCACGCCACCGTCTGTCCACGGTGGCTAGATTGCCGTCCATGCCGCAGCCGAGCACGGAGGCCACGCCAGCCATTCGCCTGCGCGGGGTCACCGTGTGCGGCCCGCCGCCGATCGGCCGGGTCCACATCCCGCTGACCGACCCCCTGCTGGCCCTCTACGGCCGCAACGGCGCCGGCAAGACGCGGCTGTTGAACGCGGTCATCGCCGCGCTCCGCGGCCAGCGTCTGGACGACAGTTGGGGCCTGGTCCACGTCGACGTCCTCGGCGCCGAGGTCGACATGGACGAACTCGGCGACGCCTGGCGGATGGCGCTCGCCCGCGGCATGCGCGAACACCTCAACCGCCTGCGCGGCGACGTCGTCGCGCACTTCGCGCGGCGGCGCGACGAGGAGTTCGACGAGGGCGGCGGCGACGACTACGTCGAGGTCCTCGAGGACTTCCGCAGCTTCACCTCCGCCGTCGTGGAGGAGGCGCACAGCCCCGACGACATGCAGGAGTTGGTGATGGCCCACTTCGCGGCCCACGCCACCCTGTTCGACGACACCGAACCCACGGCCGAGGCCCTGCGCTTCCACGCACCGCTGATCGCCGAGGTCGCCGCCGGTGGGCACTTCGTGCTGCGCGCCACCGGCACCCGCACCGAGCCGCGCTGGGCCGTCTACGCCGCCGCATCGCCGACGGCCCCGGAGGCCGGAGCGGTGATCGCGCAGGACCGGGCGCGGCCCGAGCCGAACGAGGCCGACGAGGCAAATCCGAGCTGGCTGACCGCCGGCGGGGCGCCCGACCCCGGGCAGCCGTCGAACTCCGGATTCCCCTGGCGCGACCTGTCCGACGTCTCCGAGCCGTTCATCGGCGGCCGCGGGTATCCGAGTCCGGCGCGGCCCGTCGGCCCCGGCGACGTCGCCTCCGTGCCGTGGCCGGACTGGGCCTCGGTCCCGGTACTGGAGGTCGCGAGCATCTCGGCCGGGTTCGTCGCGATGGTCACCGACGAGACCACCACCGACGACGTGGACCGCCTCACCCGCGAGTACATCCTGCGCGCCGCGGCGGGCAAGGTGCTCGCCTCCTTCGCCGCGGGCGGCGCGACGCTGCACCCCGACGTCGAGCCGCTGCTGAGTGCGCTGACGGCCAACGCGAGCCGGTTCCTGCACTACGTGTTTCCCGACGCCCCGAAGCTCGCCTTCGCCCCCGGCGACCCGAACGCCTGGCTCGCCGGCCAGCTCCCGATTTGGATCGCGCACTTCCCCGACGGAACGTCGCTTCCGCTGCGGGCGCTGTCGACGGCGCAGAAGCGGTGGGCGTCCCTGTCCTGTGCGCTGGCCGTGTCGATGGCCTCCCGCGGCTCGCTGCCGGTGACCTTCCTGTGCGACGAACCCGAATCCGGCCTGCACCGCCGAGCCGAGGCCGAACTGCCCGACGCCCTCGTGCGGATCGCTCGGGAGTCCGGCGTGCGGATCGCGGTCGCAACGCACTCGCCCGCGCTGCTCGACCCGGGACGGGCCTCGCTGGTGCACGTCGCACGACTCGGATCCGGCGCGGCCACCGCACAGCCGATGGACCTGGACCTGCGCGCCGAGATCGAGCGCGAGTCGATGAGTTCCCACCTGGGGCTGACGCCGGCGGACCTGCTGCAGATGGTCCGGTGCATCGTGATCGTGGAGGGCAAGCACGACGAGGTCGTTCTCGGCGGCCTGCTCGCCTCCGATCTCGACGCCTGGTCGGTGATCTACCCCGTCGGCGGCGCGAAGCAGATGGTCTCACTCGCGAACGCCGGCCTGCTCTGGGACTTCACCGACGCCGCGATCGTGATCGTCGTCGACAACATCGCGCGCACCACGATCGCCCCGGTGTGGGACAAGGTGCAACGCCTCGTCGCGGCCGGGCGCACCGAAGCCGCGGTCCGCGCCCTGGTGCCGCTGGGCAAGCTTCCCGGTGCGGAGGCGCGATGGATGCAGAACCTGCTTACGCGGGCGATCCGGGCCCGGCGGGCCCACCGCATTCGACTGGAGACGCTGTCCGCCCCGGACGTGGTCTGCTACCTGCCGGCCGAGGAGTTCGTACCCGGCAAGAGCTGGGACGAGCTGTTGGGCGAGTGGCGCGAGTCGTTCGGGGACCGCGAAGCCACCAACGTCAAGGCGTTTCTGACGCAGCGTTACGGGGTCAACTTCAACACCGACATGATCGCCCGCATCGCGGTGAACGCCAAGCCCGACGCCGAACTGCGCGCGCTCGGCGGACGCATTCGGGAGCTAGCGGCCTTCGGGCCCTGGGCGCCGTCCGACGAACCGGGACAGGCGCGCCCGGACGCCGCTCCCGCGTCGGTTCCGTCGTCGGTTCCCGCGGGCGCCCCCGCGGCCCCTTCCGCCCCTTCCGCGGCCCCGTCCGCCCCTTCCGCGTCGGCTCCCGCGGCTTCGTCCATGCCGGCGTCGGGTTCCGCGGCTCCGTCCACGTCCACGTCGGCTCCCGCCGCTTCGTCCGAGCCCGCGCCGGATTACCGGCCCGCCGCGCCGACCGCCCGGCCCGCTTCCGCCAGCGCGCGCCCGGCCGCCCCGCGCCCCGCCACTCCGCGCCCCGCCACTCCGCGGCCCGCCGCCGCGCGACCCAGCGCCCCGCGCCCCGACGCCCCGAAGCCGGAGCGTCCGCCGAAGGGTGACCTATAGACACGCTCGAGCGGACGTCGGGCGGCCGCGCCTGGTGTCTTTCGGCGCGTCCGCTCAAGGGTGAGCTATGGGTCACGGTTGAGCGGACGCCTTGAGGGGAAGCGCGTGGCGTCCGCCGAAGGGTGAGCTATAGGTCACGCTCGAGCGGACGTCGTGGGCTCGAGTTGTCGGGGGAGGGGCGCCTCGTCAGCCGAAGACGGACACCTCGCGGAGGCTGGTGAAGAAACCGCCGGTGGCGGTGCGGATTTTGACGTAGCGGACCGGTGCGCCGGACAGCGGCTGGACGTAGAAGCCGGACGTGCCGGAGTTTCCCGGCGCGGGGAGGTCGCGGTACCGCCTGCCGTCCGAACTCACCGTGACGGTGCAGGTGAAACCGCAGCCCCGCACGACGATCAGACGCGCGGCGACGGACTTGGGCAGGGTGACGAGGATGTCGCGCTGGTCCTTCTGCGCGGTGCCCTTGCAGGGTCCGTCGGCGCAGCGGGGGTCGTCGTCCGGTCGCCAGGATTCGCCGAGCACGCCGTCGGTCAGCCCGCAGATCTTCTGTCGCAGCTGTTTGCCGCGGCTGTCGGTCACCGAGCAGGCCGCGTCTCGGCTGGCGGGGACGACGTCACCGGCCAGGACGCCGGTTGCGGTGATGCGTCCGTCGCGGTCGCCGACGCGTGCGGCCTGGCTCACGTCGAGAAGCAGGCGGCTGTCCTCGGCCAGGCGTAGGTCGAACGGAAGCGTGACGTCCGTGCCGGTGAGGTCGGTCGTGGAACGCGAGACGTCGCCCTCGCCGGTCAGCTGACTGATCGTCAGCTTGCTCGCGCCGATGGCCTTCGCGCCCTCGAGGGCAGGCATGACGACGTCGAGCCGGGTGCCCTTTCGCTTCAGCTCGAGCGCGGTCGAGGCGACGGGAACGTCGATCGCGGCGCCACCGGCGTCCTTCTTCGGCAGGAGCAGCGTGGTGCCGACGCGGGTGCCGTCGGCGACGTCGCCGACGCTCGCCACCGCGGTGATCGCGGCGCCCACCGCAGCGGCGCCGTTGTTCTTGGGCAGCGGTACGGCGAAGGTGCCGTCCTTCGCGCTGACGCCCTCCTTGCGGGGAGCCCGGCAGCCCTGCGAGGTGAACAGGCACGTCGTGCCGAGGCTCGCCGCGGCGCCGGCGGCGATCTGACCGCGTTCGGCCTTGCTGCGCAGCAGGGTGACCACGACGGCGGCGCCCGGCACGACCTCGCCCGCCCGGTTCCGCACGGTGCCGGTGAACGCGGGTCCGTCGACGGCCGCGGCGGTGTCGGGAAGGGAGGCCGGGTCGGACGGGACCACGTTCCCCGCGCCGCCGGTCGAATCGGCGCACGAGGCGAGCAGGACGGCGGCCGTCGCGAAAGCGGCTATGCGACGCAATCCGGGCACGCGCACAGACTAGGGGCGCCGCGCGCCTACCGTTGAGGCGTGCGCGCTCGTGGACTGTCGATCGTCGGCCTCGCCGTGGTCGGCGCCGGCGGGTGCGACGCGGCCTCGCGGGCCGACGGCGCGAGCGGCCTCGCCGCCGTGGGGCGGGCGGTCCCGGGGCTCGAATTCTCCGACCTCACGCCCGAACAGCGAATCGCGCTGGCGGACGAACAGCTGCCGCCGCGGTCGGGGTCGCTGCTGCGCGTCTGCGTCTTCGGTACCGGCCAGGGCGGCACCGTCGTCGTCGACGGCCTGCGGGCGTGTCCACGGAGCCCGCGCCGGACCTGTGCGAGTGGCGAACCGTTCCGATGGGCACCTACCGGATCACGCCGGAGCTTCCGTGTCCGGTCTCGTCGGCGAGCGTGCAACGCAACGGGGGCCAGCCGAGGCGGGTGGCGCGTCCGGTTGTTCTTCCGTTGGAGGTGCCGGTCGGCGAGCTGGAGCGGGTCTTCGTCGACGTGTGCGCGAAGTGCGCAGGCTGAGGGTGTCTCCTTCGGTCGGCGCGGCTGCCTGTCGTGGTCGGGTGCGGCCCGCGCGGGCGTTGATCTCCGTGGCCCTCCTACTGCCGGCGCTCGCCGCGTGCGGTGGCGACGAGCCCGACGTCACCTACGAGGTCCTGCGCCGAGACTCGCCGCCGGCCCCTGCCGCGATCTCGCCCACGTTCTCCCCTACGACCCGGGCGAGCGCGGCGCTGGGGAGCGACGGGCGGTTGAAGGTCTGCGTCAAGAACACGAACTTCAGGATCGACGACACGGTCTCGGCGAGCGGCCCGGTCAGCCGCACGGCGAAGCTCGAGGCCGGAACGCAGTTCGGGGCGGAGGCGTGCACCGACGCGTGGGAGGTGCCGGCCGGCCTCTATCGCGTGCTCGTGACGCGGGAGGAGAGCAGCTGTCTGAACAACCGGCTCACGGTGCGTCGCGACGGACGCCAGGTGTTCGGCAAGGGCGGCGAGCCGGGCGGGGCCGAACGCTTCCTGCCGTACGAGGCGAAGGTGGGGAAGGGCGAAAGCGTCGAACTCGAAGTGGTCACGTCCTGCGAGCCGTGAGCGTTCCGTAAGTGGCACGGCGTAGGGCTCGAAAGGACCGGACCCGATGGAGCGAGACCGGCGCCCGGGACGGCGGATGCATGGTCTTCACGGCGGTGCTGAGTCGCAACGGCAAGCAGGTCTCCGGGGTCGAGGACGACGTGGAGTACGTCGATCCGTACCGGGTGACCGTCCGCGCAAGGGCGAAGGTGGGGGTCGAGTTCGAGACCGGTTGCGAACCCTGACGGTTGGTCAGCTGTTCGTTCTTCCGCGGGTGGGTACCCCTCAGTGGAACGCACCGTTCGAACTTGGAGGTTCACCGTGGTCGATCCGATTCCCGCCGGTTACCCGCAGGTCATCCCGTATCTGACGGTCGAGGGCGCCGCGGCGGCCATCGACTTCTACGTCGCGGTGCTCGGCGCGAAGGAACGGATGCGGATGCCCGCGCCGGGTGGGACCGTCGGGCACGCCGAGGTCGAGATCGGCGATTCGCTGATCATGCTGGCGGACTCCTCCGACATGAGCGGCCCGTCGCCGAAGAAGCTGGGCGGATCGCCCGTCGCCGTCATGGTCTACGTCCCGGACGTCGACGCCACGTACGCGCGCGCGCTGGCCGAGGGCGCGACCTCCGTGTCGGAGCCGTCGAACCAGTTCTACGGGGACCGCTCCGCGGGCTTTCTGGACCCGTTCGGTCATCGCTGGCACATCGCCTCGCACGTCGAGGACGTCTCCGAGGAGGAGATGGGCAGGCGCATGAAGGAGATGACGGGCGGCTGAGCGGTTGGTCCGCGGGCCCAACGAACTTGGGCTCCGGGCCTATGGAACGCCGTGCTACTCGCGGGTAGCATCGGCGCATGCAGCGGACCATCTTCGAAACCGAGCACGAGCAGTTCCGGGCCACCTGCCGGGAGTTCCTCGCGCGCCACGTCACTCCGCACCACGACCAGTGGGAGGCGGACGGTCTCGTCGACCGCCAGGTCTACGTCGAGGCGGCCAAGCAGGGCGTGCTCGGGTTCAACGTGCCCGAGGAGTTCGGCGGGGGTGGCGTGCAGGACGACTGGCGCTTCAACGCGATCCTCGGCGAGGAGTCCTGCCGCGCGTTCGCGCTCGGCCCGATGTTCAACCTCCAGGCAGACGTTCTCGCGCCGTACCTGCTCAAGCAGACCAACGACGAGCAGAAGGCCCGCTGGCTTCCGCCGTTCGCGCGCGGGGAGCTCATCGTCGCGATCGGCATGACCGAGCCGAACACCGGCAGCGACCTGCAGGGCATTCGCACCAAGGCGGTCCGCGACGGCGACGACTGGATTCTGTCCGGCTCCAAGACCTTCATCTCCTCCGGCATCCTCGCCGACCTCGTTCTCGTCGTCGCGCGGACCAACCCGGACGTGCCCGCCCACAAGGGATTGACCCTGCTCGCGGTCGAGCGCGGGATGCCCGGCTTCGAGCGCGGCCGCAAGCTCGACAAGATCGGCCTGCGCGCCTCCGACACCGCGGAGCTGCACTTCGACGAGGTGCGCGTCCCGGCCGAGAACGTCGTCGGCGGCGAGGGTCGCGGGTTCGCGGCGCTCATGTCGAACCTGCCCGAGGAGCGGATGTCGATCGCCGTCGGCGCAGTCGCCGGCGCGCGTCGCGTCCTCGAGCTCACGGTCGAGTACGTGAAGTCGCGGACCGCGTTCGGCAAGCCGATCGGCTCGTTCCAGAACAGCCGCTTCGTGCTCGCCGAACTGCAGACCGAGCTCGACATCGCGACCGTCTACGTCGACCGCTGCGTCGCGGAGATCGTCGCCGGGAAGCTCACCGACGTCGAGGCCGCCAAGGCCAAGTGGTGGACGACCGAGCTGCAGCAGAAGGTCGTCACCCAGTGCCTGCAGCTGCACGGCGGGTACGGCTTCATGAGCGAGTACCCCGTCGCGAAGGCGTTCCTGGACGCCCGCGTGCAGACGATCTACGGCGGCACGACCGAGATCATGAAGGAGATCGTCGGCCGCTCGATGGGCTTGGGCGACTAGCCCGAACTGCTCCGCGGGGTGGCGTGCCACGCCCTCGCGCGGAAGGCCTGCAGCGCCCGGGTTGCCGACATCTGCGGGCGGGTCGGGGTATGGGCGGCCGGCGATGGCCCGACGCGCCGGCAGAGGACGCGTGCCCTAGGCGGGCAGGCGGTTCACGAAGTCCAGGACCGCGCCGACGAAGGCGTCGTTGTCGTCGGCCGCGGCGGTGTGGGCGGCTCCCCCGAGGTCGACGACCTGCAGGCTGGGCACCAGCATGCGGAATTCGGCGATGCCCTCGTCGTCGACGACGTCGGAGAGCGCGCCGCGGATGAGCATGATCGGGGCCAGGGTGCGGGCTGCGGCCTCCTCGAGTTCGCGCCGGCGGCCGTTCACGTCGATCTGACGGCCGTGCACCATGCGCGGGTCCCAGTGCCAGACCCAGCGGCCGTCGGCGCGCTGGCGCAGGTTGCGGCGCAGGCCGGGGGAAACGCCGGTCCGCCGGCGGTGCGGCAGGTAGGCGGAGATGGCCTCGGCGGCCGCCTCGAGGTCGGCGAAGCCGTCGGGGGCCGAACGCATGAAGTCGATGACCCGCTCGGCGCCCGCGACGCGCAGGCGCGGCACGACGTCGACGAGCACGACGCCGGCGACCGCAGGGCCGAGGCTCGGTGCGGCGAGCAGCGACGCCCAGCCGCCCATGCTCGCGCCGACCAGGACCACGGGCTGCGGGCCGAGCGCCCGGGCGGCTTCGCGCAGATCGGCGGCGTAGTCGACGGGGTCGTAGGCACCGTCGTCGGACCAGTCGCTGTCGCCGTGGCCGCGCAGGTCCACCGCGACCGCGCGGGCGCCGTGGTCGGCGAGGGCCTGGACGGCGCGGCCCCAGGAGCCGCGGGTCTGCCCGCCGCCGTGCACGAGCAGGACCGGGCGCCCACCCACGGGTCCGGCGGCCTCGGCGCGCAGCGTCAGGCCGTGGCCCGGCAGGTCCAGCAATTCCGGTTCGAGCACGTCCACGGCGGACCCTCCCTCGTTGCTACTCCAGGGTAACAACCGGGGGTACTGCGCCATTCCGTCGGTTCGCGCATTCCGCCGACGCCGGATTCGGGATCTACGCGGGGAACGTCGCGGTCGCCCAAGTCAGGAGCAGGTCGACGTACCGCGCCCGGAGTTCGGGGGTGGCGAGGTGGTGCGGAGCCTCGCGCAGGGTGGAGTGGCTGAGCCGCTCCGGCGGCACGGAGCCGACGTAGGCCGCGACGGTCTCTGGCGGGATCACGGTGTCGGAGTCCGCGTCGACGATCTGGACCGGGCCCGCGTAGCCGCGCAGCGCGCGCAGGGCGACGCTGTCCGCCGGGCGCAGGTCCTCGGGCTTGCGCACGGTCGGGCCGATGCGGGGCAGGAACGGTTCGGCGAGGCCGTCGTCGACGAAGTTCGCCGGCACCCGTAGGGAAAGTCCCGCCACCGCGCACCGATCCAGTGCCAGCAGACTGAGGTAGGCCCCGAAGCTCGCGCCGACGAAGCCGATCGGCGTGCCCGGCAGTCGACCGCGGAGCCAGGCGTAGACGGTGACGAGGTCGTTGGCCCAGTCCGCGCGCGACGCGAGCGCCAGGATGCCGGTGCTGCGGGCGTGCCCGCGCAGGTCGTAGGCCACCGTCGGGAAGCCCGCGGCCGCGAGCGCCGCGGGGATGTCGGCCGGTGCCTGACTGCCCCAGCCGTGGCTCACGACGAACGCCGCGGGCGCCGGACGGGGCGCGGGATAGAACTCGCCGACCAGGCGCGCGTCTGCGGAGTGGATCAGGACCGACTGCACGCTCCGATCCAACCGGATCCCTGCCAGGCTTCCTGCGCAACCTCCACCGTGTCGCCCAGTACCCTCGAGTCCGGCGACCCACGTCGCCACGCTCTGGGCCGCTAGCTCAACTGGCAGAGCAGCGGACTTTTAATCCGCGGGTTCGGGGTTCGATCCCCCGGCGGCCCACCCCATCTGAGCTGCAGGTTTGTCAGTGTTGGCAGGTTGCGGCGAACCCGGTGTCAATCAGCCTGTCAATCAGTATCCTGTGCCCATGGCGGCACGGACTGGCACCAAGGCGCGGCAGCGCGGGTTCATCCGCAAGCGCGGGAACTCGTACCAGGTGCTGGTGTTCATCGGCCTCGACCCGCTGACCGGCAAGCGCAACTACCTCACCGGATCGGCCACCGACGAGCGCGAGGCCGAGAAGATCCGCATCCAGTTGCTCGCCCAGGTCGACTCGGGTCGAGCGGCCGCGACGAGGGTCAACTTTGGCTACGCGCTCGACGCCTGGATGGCCGAGCACGATGCGGAACAGACGACTCTCGACGGGTACCGCGGCTACATCGAGCGCACTATCAAGCCCGCGCTCGGCGACGTGCCGATCTCCAAGCTCACCGCCCGGACGTTGGAGCAGTTCTACGGCCAATTGCGTCGATGTCGTAGCCGGTGCAGCGGCAAGTCGTTTATCGAGCACCGGGTGGCAGGGGAACACGAGTGCCGGGTTGTCCGACACTCGCGCGTACGCGCCCACGACTGCGTTGCTGCGCGCTGCCGCGTCAGTGAATGCAAGCCGCACGAGTGTGTCCCGATGGCAGGCTCGACGATCCGTCAGATTCATTCGGTGATCAGCGGCGCGCTGAGTACGGCGGTTCGGTGGGACTGGATTCCCAGCAATCCGGCGAGCGTGGCGAAGAAGCCTCGACAGGCCATGCCTCAACCGAAGCCTCCGACACCTGAGCAGGCGGCCCAGATCGTCAACGGCGCCTGGACGCAGGACGACGACTGGGGCATGTTCGTCTGGTTGGCGATGGTCACCGGTGCTCGCCGCGGGGAACTGGTGGCTCTGCGGTGGTCCGATGTCCACTGGGAAGCCCAGGTGATGGAGATCCGCCGCTCGTTCACCCAGCGCGCCGGCCAAGCAATCGAGAAGGACACCAAGACCCACCAGATGCGCCGCCTGGCGCTGGCCGACACCACCATCGAACTGCTCCGCGAGCATCAGGCCCGCTGGTTCGCGCGGATGAGCGAATTGGCCGCCGAACCTTCGAATGAGGCCTTCGTGTTCTCCTACGAGCCCGATCACTCGCGGCCCTGCAATCCCGATGCCATCAGCCACCGCTACGTCAAGATGTGCACCGGGCTCGGCATCGACAGCCACCTGCACGCCCTGCGGCACTACACGGCCACCGAGCTCATCACCTCGGGCGTCGACGTCCGCACCGTTGCCGGGCGGCTGGGTCATGGCGGCGGTGGTGTAACGACCCTTCGCGTATACGCGGCGTGGGTCGCCGAGTCGGACAAACGAGCGGCCGAGATCCTCGACGGGCGAATGGCGCCACCGAGTCGAACGCGGGCACGCGGCGGCTGACCGGTTGATTGCCGCTGGTGTCGACGTGCGCACAGTGGCCGGCAGACTCGGTCACGCGGGCGGAGGTACTACAACTCTGCGCGTGGACAGCGCCTGGCGTTCGGAGGCGGACCAACGAGCGCTAGGCACGCCGCGCTGCGTATGCCATCGCTGCCCTGCCCTGCGCTTCCGCCGTCGCGGATCCTGAGCCGCCCACCGAGGCCGGCGGGTCTGTAGCCGAGCGGATTGCCGCAGATCTCCGGGGTGCCATTGCCTGCGGCGCGATTCGGCCTGGCGAGGTACTGAAGGGCTCCGACGAACTCGCGGCGCACTACAAGACCAGCAAGGCGGCGGTTGGGAAAGCCGTCAGGGGCTTGGCGGACGAGGGCCTGATCGTCATCACGCAGGACAAGCGCGCGGTCGTGATCCAAGCCCCCTGAGCGAGGCCGAGGCTGCCGACGCCCCCGGTGCTGCACGAGGTCGGCCATCGGCTCACACGCCTATCCCACTCAGCCAGAGCTACGGCCGAGAAGGGGAGCTCTCCGAACTCGCCAACGCCTTCCATCTGGCAGCGGCCAGCAGGACGGCCCGGCCGGCAGTTGAGACAAGCGGTGTGTCCGTGTTTTCGCGCGCCCATGGCACGCGAACGGGCAGCAGCCAACGCCCGTCGGGCCCGTCGCCTAGCCAGGGCCCGCTCATTGCCGTCCAATCCGACGGCGGCGCTGTACCGCCGTTGGGGATTTCGGTGCCCAACGGCGCGAGGTGGAGACCGACGAGCTCGAGGGCATGACCGACAACGACCACCTCGACGCTCGTCGAGGTGTCGGACTCGAACTGGATCGCGCCGGCCTCCGCCAACGCAGAAATGAAACTGAGGGTGTCTCGGGCAAGGATCACGAGCTGAGCGACCCGCACCGCTGCTGCCGCAAACCTGTGCTTGATCGGAAAGTGCTCACCGACGCGGATCGCGTTGGAGTCCGCGTGAACGAGGTCGCCGTAGAACCAGCCGATTGCCAGGGCAGAGTCGCTCACCGCGACCGGTGGTTCCGGCGAGACCGCGGACCACGTCGACAGCCGATAGCCGACGACGTCCTCGCGGCTCAGGTCGACAGACCTCCAATCGCGTTTCAGCTCTCGGCACCACTCGACATCTCCGGCGTCACCCCGTTGACGGAGAAGCCGGCTCAGCGCGTTGAGGACCTTGTCGTAGTGCACCGGATCGTCCTGCAGGACCAACGGGCGCACGCGGGCGGCAAGCGACTCCAGGGCCTCCTCGTCCGGCAGGGGCTGCTCCAGACTCAACACGTTTCCGGCCCGTACGACCTCCATCGAACCGTCGGCCAACCGCATGAGAGCAGCGAAGTCCTGCGCCAGGGAATGCGCAAGAACACGGCGAGCACGGACCACGAACGCTTCCACGGTTCGCAGCGATTCTTCGGGGGTCGGGGGACTCACGCTGCAAGTCTGGATCTCTCCGCAACGGCTCGCCACCGACTTCTACCGCGGCGCAAAGGCACCGTCGCGCGTCGGATCCGCGATGACCTCAAAGCGTACTATTATGGATAGTAGGTCCGCGGGCTCCGGCGCCCGCGGACCCCCAGTGCTCGCCGGGCGGCGTGAACGGCGCCGGCCAGTTCGCTGCACTGGCTCGCAAGGGCAGCGCGGAGGGGACCCGATGAAGTCGCAAGCCAAGGTGTCGCTGATTCTCGTCGCCGTCTTCGCGGTCGTGGTGGGCGCCCTGCTCGGGTTGGCGCGAATCGGCGGCGACTCGGCAGACGCGCAGGACGCCGCGGTGGTCCGAGCCGACAGCCACGTCCTCGGACAACGAGCAGCGGGCAACGTCGAGTTCGTCGAGTTCCTCGACTTCGAATGCGAGGGCTGCGCCGCCGCGTTCCCGGTCGTCGAGGAACTTCGCAAGACCTACGCGGGTCGAGTCACCTTCGTGGCGCGTTACTTCCCTCTGCCCGGCCACTTCAACGGCGAACGGGCGGCCCGCGCCGCGGAGGCCGCTGCGCGGCAGGGCAAGTTCGAGCAGATGTACGTCGTGATGTACCAGAAGCAGAAGGAATGGGGCGAACAGCGCGTCCCACTCGATGCCACCTTCCGAGGTTTCGCCGAGCAACTCGGCCTGAACATGGCCCAGTACGACGCCGACTACGCCTCGCCGGACGTGGCCGCACGCATCCAACGCGACGTGGCGGACGGCACCGCGTTGGGCGTCCAGGGCACCCCGAGCTTCTTTCTCAACGGTCAGAGACTTCAGGCCAAGTCCGGGGCGGACATCGTCAAGGCGCTCGACCAGGCGCTCGCGAGCCCCTGATGACCGGCTCCGGCACTTCCACTGTCGCGCCCGTTCATGCGAGTGACCCGGCACCGGCTCCGGAGCCGCCGAGCAAGGAACGATCACTCGGCTGGCTTCTGCTCGCGGGCGGCCTGATCGGTTTCGCGGCCGCCTTCACCCTGATGGTCGAGAAGATCGCGCTGCTGAAGGATCCGGGCTACTCGCCCTCATGCAGCCTGAACCCGGTGCTCAACTGCGGGTCGATCATGAAGACCGATCAGGCGGAGGTGTTCGGGTTTCCGAACCCCCTGATCGGCGTGGCCGCGTTCCCAGTCCTCGCCGCCACAGGCGCTGCACTGCTCGCCGGGGCGCGGTTCGCCCGCTGGTACTGGATCGGCCTGCAGACGGGGGTCACGTTGGCCGCCGGATTCGTCGGCTGGCTGATCTTCCAGAGCCTCTACCGCATCGGTGCGCTCTGCCCGTACTGCATGGTCGTGTGGGCGCTGGTGCTGCCAATTTTCGTCTTCGTCACCGCGCGCAATGCCGAAGTCGGGGTCCTGGGATCGAGACTTGCCCTCAGCCGGACGGTTCGGGCGATCGCCGCCTGGCGCCTCACGATCGTCACCGCGGCGGTGCTGGTAGTAGTGGCGCTGATCGCCGAACAGTTCTGGTACTACTGGCGCACCCTGGTCTGACGTCCAGTCAGTTCACTTTCCCGTTGCGTGATCGCGCGAAGTGCGGGGCGCTCTCGCGCGTTCCGAGACCGAGAAGCTCCCCAAGGTCGCCGAGCACCTGCTCGAGCCCGCGCGGACGTGCTCGCGTTCACCGCGTTCCCGAAGGAACTCTGGCGCCAGATGTGGTCGAACAACCCGCAGGAGCCGAATCAACCGCGAGATCCGCCGCCGCACCGACGTCGTCGGCCTCTTCCCCAACCGCGGAGCGCTCGTGCGTCTGGTCGGCAGCGCGCGGCGGCCGAGGAGGTGCCCACCACCAAGACCACCCGACGGACCAAGGCGCTCAGCGCCTAAGCAGCAGCGAGGATCACGCGGCAGCCGTCAAACACCACACCGTGAGGCTTGACCCGGCGTTCGCGGCGCTACGAAACGAGCGGCGCAGTTCCTCGAGAGTCGTACGAGATCTGAAGCGAACGCCGGCGTGGGTTTCGGACTCGGACCTAATCGGTCAGTTGCGCACCGAGTCCGCGAGCCGTCGAGTCGGCGGACTGCCGACGCCTGCCGGTGGGCGGTCACCCGGCGCGGCGTGGGCTGGCCCGGACGGTTCGTTGCGGAAGCCGGCGAGAACATCTGCACGCTCACGCCACAGGTGCCGCAGCGCAATGGAGAAGATCACCGAGCCGATGACATTGGCGACGAAGTGCCACCAGATGCGGTAGGTCCACAAGCCAGGACCTGGATTCATCAGTCCGAACCAGGTCGACAGACCGATCGCGCGCGTGCCTAGCGCAACCGACACCATCAGGGCGAGGTGCTCCAATCCGTGCAGACCTTGCATCCATGTACCCATGCGCGCCCACCGGCGCGCGTCGGACCCGCTTCGATCGCGGGTGATGACCACAATTCCAACGATGCCAGCCAGAAATCCCATGTTGCCTACGAAGTGAAGGATCTCCATGCCGAGCATCGGAGTCGACTCGTGGATGCTTCCGAATCCGCGGGCCAGACTCTCACCCCAAGGCGTCATCCAGGCAGGGGAGTTCGGGTGCTGCACCCAGTAGCAGACCTGGGCTACATGCTCCTGCAGGTGCCCCAGCTGGGCAGCGATGCCTACCAAGATGACCGTGACGCAGGCTTTGCCGCGAAGCCCATTCGGTTCCCGTCGCCGGGAGAGCACGAGTATCAGAATTGCCGACCACATAGCGACGGCAACCACCAAGAGTGCAATTGCTCCCGCGACGTCGAGGCTTGAAGCGCGATGCTGCATGAGGAACTCCAACGGCGCAGAGGGTCCACGTAGACGAGCCTGAGGTCGAAGAGTCTCGAAGCGTCCGATTCGGACGGATGGGACCACTCGTTGCAGCATGTATGTGCGCATGCAGAACAGTCAAGTGATCTGGGCGGGTACGTTGGCCGGCCCGAGATGCGGGCGGCCCGTCGTTCGTGAAGCGTCCGGATAGGGCGAATCGCCGCCTGGCGCCTCACGATCTTCACCGCGGCGGCATTGGTAGTCGTGGGGCTGATCGCCGAACAGTTCTGGTACTACTGGCGCACCCTGGTCTGACGTCCAGTCAGTTCACTTTTCCGTCGCGTGATCGCGCGCAGTGCGGGCCGATCCCGCGCGTTCCGGCCGCGCGCCGAACCACACCAGGGCGAGAATCAGTCCGACGGCCGCGCCGACGGCGTGCGCCACGTAGGCGACGTTCCCTCCGGGCGCGCCCACCAACCACGCCGGGCCGGGCACCGGGACGAGAAAGGGCAAGGCGAGCACGGGCAGGAGCCACTCCCTGGGCCGCAGCCACACGTGCGCGGCCAGCACTCCGGCGATGGCCCCCGAGGCACCGATCAACGGAGCGGTGTCGTTCGGGACCGTGAACGCGAAGCCGTACGCGGCGGTGTAGCCACAGACCAGGTAGAACAGCGCGAAGCCGAGCGATCCCATGTGGCGTTCGACGGCGCACCCCACGACGAGCAATAGGAGCATGTTGCCGAGCAGGTGCACGAGACCGGCGTGGACGAACATCGAGGTGAGCGCCGAGACGGGTGGACTCTTCTCGAACTCCGGTGCGGGACACGAGACGACTCGTCCGTCCACCTCGGCCGCCGCCTCGACGGTGAGGGTCTGGTTGTGGGACAACTCGCGCGGGACGGCCCCGTAGCGCTGGGCGAACACGGCCTGGGCACATTCCGAGGACGTCCCGGCGGGCAGGGCCTGCGCGGACGCACTTGGACCCAGCAGGTACACCAGTGCGTTGAGCGCGATCAGTGCGAACGTGACGAGCGGGATGCGCCGATTCATTTCCCCCACGGTGACCGCCCCCGCCGATCTACATCGCCGAACCGGTGGATGCACAGTCCGCCCACAGACCGTGCCCACCCGTAGCGAGCCCCGGCGACCTTCGGGAAACAACTACGCAGGATAGTACAGTTGGGTCGAAACGCGCGCGGTCGACGAGGACCGCAGAACCGGAGAAGCGAGATGACGACCCGTCCCCGGCAGTCCCGTTCGTACCTGGTCGTAGGGCTGACTGCAACGGTCTCGCTTGCACTGACCGGATGCGGGGGCATGCCCGGCATGGACCACTCCAAGGCATCCGACGTGGAGAACTCCTCCATGGCCGGCATGTCCAACGAAGAGCACGCCCAAATGGTCAAGGAGGCCGAAGCCTCCGGCGACGGTCGGGTGGCCACCAAGAACGGCTACACCCTGGCCGCAGTCAAGGGTCCGGGCGGAGCGGGCAGAGCCGGCGAGCTCAGCTTCAAGATCGTCAATCCGCGGGGAGACGTCCAGCAGGACTTCGTTCTGGAACTGACCAAGCTCATGCACGTCTACGTGGTCCGCAAGGACATGTCCTCCTACTACCACCTGCACCCGGACAAGGGAGCCGACGGAACCTGGCGGGTACCGCTCACCGTCGCCCGCCCGGGTCCCTACCGAGTGGTCGCCGAATTCGACGCGTTGACCCCAGACGGCGAGTTCGCCGCCCGTCGCCTCGGCGAGGACCTCACGGTCCCGGGCACCTACAGCCCCGTCGACCTGGCGAAGCTCAACGACGGGACGGCGTCGAGCTACCTGGGCGCCGACGGCGACGTGCAGGAGGTCCGACTGGCCGACGTCGGCCCCGGTGGGGCGCGCAACGGCGAGTTCGCCCTCGCCATGGAGGGCGAAGCGCTGGCGGCAGGGAAGCCGCTCGCGCTGCGATTCATACGCAACGGCCAGGAACTGAAGGCGATGGAGCCCTACCTCGACGCGTTCGCGCACATCACCGGCTTCCGCAAGACGGACCTGAAGACCGTGCACATCCACCCGAGCACCGCACCGCCCAAGGGCGACCAGAACGCGCGCGGGGGGCCGAAGCTGGAGCTCGCCGCGCCGCAGTTCAGCGAACCGGGCGAGTACCGGCTCTTCGTCCAGTTCCGCGTCGACGGCGCCGTGCACACGATCCCGATCAACGTCTCCGTAGGCTGAACCGGTGAACGACAGCGTGCACGACGACGAGATCACCAGATGTGCGCTCCTCGCCGGTCGTGGCGACGAAGCCGCCGCCACGGAGTTCGTTCGGGCGACGCAGGCGGACATCTGGCGGTACCTGGCCTACTCCGTCGATCGCGGCCACGCCGACGACCTGACGCAGGAAACCTACCTACGGGCGTTGCGCGGATTGCGGACCTTCCGCGGCGACACCACGGCCCGAATCTGGCTGTTCTCCGTTGCCCGCCGTACCGCTGTCGACCACTTCCGCCGCCGGGGTCGCCGCCCGGCGGTCGCAGCCAGCTTCGACGACCAGGCCATCCCGCTCGACCCGATCGTTCCGACCAGCCCCGACGCGTCGGGGGCGATCTGCGTGCAGATGCTCATCGACTCCCTCGACGAGGACAAGCGCACCGCTTTCGTCCTGACCCAGCTCCACGGCCTGTCCTACCAAGAGGCGGCCGAGGTCTGCGGCGTTCCGATCGGCACCGTCCGCTCCCGCGTGTCCCGGGCCCGGGAACACCTGCTCGACCTGCTTGCCGAGACCTACGGCGGCGAAGCACCCGTCCCTGCCCGCCGTGTGCGTCGTCCCTAGTCGTACCGCCCGCTGGTTCTCGTCGTGGCGCGAGTTGGGGGATGTCGAGGGCCCGGAGCGCCCGGCTACTATCGAGCGCCGTAGACCACAGCCAGAACAACGGCCTTCCCGCGGGATGTGTGCGTGGCGTTGCCGAACGAACGCGCGAATTCGGCGCGGGCACAGTCCCTGCCGCGGCGAAGGGCAGCCTGGTTCGCGGCGGCGATCGTCCTTGTCCTGAGCGTCGGCCTGACGGCAATGCAACGCGACGACGAAACGACAGGCGTCCCACGGTTCGCATCTTCGCTCCCGACGGACCTCTGCGAGCTGCGCCGAGCCGCGGGGGGCGGCAACGCGGACGCGGCACGCATCGCGTTTGTGAATCTGGTGCACGAACCGCTGCACCAGCTTGGTCGCGCTCTCGGCGATGACCACCGCGACCAGGTCGCGCGACTGTTGGAGGCCAAGCAGACCGTGGAAGCGAAACTGACTCAGGGCGTCGCGCTCGACGTAGGTCGCGATCTCGACCCGCTGATCTCCGAGACGGCGCGTTCCCTGGCGCTGATCGGAATCCAAACCGAACCGTCGTGCGCGGGCCAAGCCGGATGACGCGCGCCGGAGGACTTCGCGGGATCCTGGCGCTGTTGGCGATTGTGGGCACGGTCGCCGCGTGCGGCGGCTCGGCCGACTCCGGTTCGCCCGCGGCCGCGACGACGGAGCCCGCGTCGGAGATCCGGGCGGAACTCGCCGGCTACGACTTGGCCGCGGGCCGCGACCAACGGGTCATCTTCGGGCTCCTCTCCGATGCGGAGAACCTGCGGCTGGTCAGCTTCGGCAGCGCCGCGGTGCGGTTCACCCATCTGGAGAACCCGGGCGCATCGCCGCAGGGCACGATCCAGGCGCGGTGGATACCCGCGCCCGGACAGAAGCTCGCGACCATCCCCGACGCTCCGCGACTCGTGCGACCGACCGAGGGAGCGGGCGTCTACCTGGTGGAGTCGATGCGCTTCCCCGAGCCAGGCAAGTGGCGAGCCTCGCTGAGCGTCGTCATCGACGGCGCGGCCCGTACGGCCGACGCGGACTTCGTGGTCGGAGACAAGCCATTGGTGATCAAGCCCGGAGACCGGGCGCCGCGCACCGAGAGCCTTCTCCCCGGCGACAAGAGCGCGCCGGCGAAGGCAGTCGACTCCCGCGCGCAGGAGGACGGCAGCGTGCCCGACGCGTCGCTGCATCGGATGACGGTCGCCGACGCCGTCACCTCCGGTCGGCCGACCATGATCGTCGTGTCCACCCCGGTGTTCTG
This sequence comes from Sporichthyaceae bacterium, assembly GCA_052389435.1. Taxonomy (GTDB): domain Bacteria; phylum Actinomycetota; class Actinomycetes; order Sporichthyales; family Sporichthyaceae; genus JBQTKD01. The sequence goes on from JBQTIB010000024.1 coordinate 27,266, forward strand.
CCTCAGCCAGTTCTGCGGTCCGATCACCGACTTCGTGGGAAACCTCGAAAGCCGGTACGGGGAGCGGATGAACTTCGTGCACCTCGAGGTATGGCGCGACTACGCGGCAACCGTGGCCAACAAGGCCGCCGGCGAATGGATCTTCCCGACTCAGACCGGCTCGCTGACCGAACCCTGGGTTTTCCTCGTCGACGCCGACGGCGTCGTCGCGCAGCGCTGGGACAACGTCGTCGAGGAGACCGAACTCGAAAGCGCTGTGCAGGCGGCGACCGCGTAGCCACGCGCGGCGGCAGGCGCAGGGCTAGGGCCGCCCCTTCGGCTGCAGCTTGGCCAGTTCCGACCGGTACACCGTCGTGAGTTCCTCTGCCATCGCCCGCGCCTGCGGCGAGCGTCCCTCGGCAAGTTGGCGCTCCAACAGCGGAAGCGCCGCGCGGCGGTGAGCGGCAATCGTGGCACGCAGTACGTCGTCGAACCGACCGGCGGACGTCCCGCGCAACCGGCTCACCTTCTCTTCGGCGATCACGCCGGGTTGAGGTCCGTCCTTGTGCACGTGCGGGACTTCGGCTCCGAACCCCGCCCAGTCTTTGAGCCAGCCGGCGATGTCGTCGACCGCACGCGCGTCCGTCGCCCGCATACGAGCCACGATGCCGCGCAACGCCGCGTCCCGACTGCGTTGTTCCGCGATCTCGGCGAGTCCGAAACCCTGGCTCCGGTGCATGCTCATCGCGACGGCGAAGTCGACGTCCGCCTGGTTGAAGATCGCCGCCGCCGCCGCCGTGGGCGTGGCAACCGCCGAGCCTTCCGGCCCGCCGCAGGCGCCCAGCGAGAGCAACCCCAGCACCAGACTCGCTGTGCCCGCTCGTACCCGCATGGCCGCTCCTCGGCTCGCAGTGCTCATGTCGTCTTGAACCGCCGGGTTCGCAGGACCCGTTTCGCGTGGGCCACGCTGCGGCCGGCCATGCCGGGGGCGGGGCTCCCGCCGACGGTCCCACGCAGCCACGGTCCCAGCGATCGGGGCGCGGCCGCCGCCCGCAGCCGCGCGATCCGTCCGGCGCCGGCCCGGTGCCCGCGGCGCACGGCGAGCACCGCCGTCCGCAACCGGCGCGCGTCGACGGGGCCCTGCTCGCGGGCGTAGCGGCTCCGTTCGAGCGTGTCGGCGAGCAGGGTCAATTCCGCTGCGGCGGCGGGCGAGATGATCCCAGCCGCGCGCAGGTCCACGGCGGTCTGTCGCGGCGTGCGAGCCGGCGGCCAGGGGTAGCCGAGGTCGAGGCTGTCGTCGCGCAGTTCGCGCCACGCGGACTCGGCGGCGGTCGCGGCGTCGCCCCGGCGCGCTACCACCCAGCGGCGGCGTCGGATGCCGCCGCGCAGCGCTCGGGGGGAGGCGAGCAGCGCACCGAGCGCGGCGACGAGCAGTTGCCACTTCCAGCGGATCCACCAGGCGACGCCCACGTCCAGGCACCTGTTGGTGGCCTCGTCGTAGGTCTGATCCTCGGTGCACGAGGGCGTCGGCTCCTCCGGCGCGGTGGCTTCTCCCGGGAACGGTTTACCGCCCGCCGAGTCGCTCGACGAGGATCCACCGGTGGGCTGCTGCCGTCCCTCGGCTTCGGGTGCTTCCTGCTCCTCTGCGGGGGCGGGATCTTCGAGGCGCTGGCCGTCGTTGAGCCACGACGGAGCGCTGGGCGTGGAGTTCGCCGAACCCGGGGTGGGCTCGAACCGGGTCCAGCCGACGCCCGGCAGCCACAGCTCCGGCCACGCGTGCGCGTCGTTGCTGCTGACTACCCGTTCAAGCCCGTCGTCGGCCAACTGCCCGGCGGTGAAGCCGACGTTCATCCGGGTGGGCACTCCGAGCACTCGGGCCATGACGGCCATCGTGGTGGCGAAGTGTTCGCAGTACCCGCGCCGATCGCGGAGGAAGTCCAGCAGGGCGGAGTTGCCGGTGCCGCCGGTCACCTGCAGGTCGTAGACGAAGTTCCCGGGTCGGCGGAACCACTGCTGCAGCGCGATGCCTATTTCGAGGGGCCCGTCGGCGCCGCGGGCGACCCGTCTGGCCGTAGCGGCCACCTGCTCGGGGATCTCTGGCAACTGCAGGTAGGGCCGCAGGTACTCCGCGTCGGCGGACTGGGCGGGGAGCACGTCGTCCTTGGTGGGCGAGAGGTCGTTGCTGGCCACCGTGTACTGCCTGCCGCTGATCTGTTCTCGGCCGTCGTAGCTGACGACGTTGCCGGTCCGCTCGTCCAGACGCCACCTGCCGTCGATCTCCAGCCTGCTCGCCGGGTAGGGCATCGGCAGGTAGTCCGACTGGAAGTTCGCTCCGGCCGTCACCTGCGTGTCGACGGGCGAGCTCGCCACGCTCGGAGCCAGGCCCGGCGCACCGGGAAGGGCCCCGCCGAACTTGCTGACCTCCCGGCGGGCGGCCTTCCACTCGACGCCGTCGAACTCGTCCAAGGTCACCGCGCGCAGATACAGCTCGTCGGGACGGGCGGAACTGGTCCGCACACGCAGCAGTTCGACGTCGGTCCGATCGAGCAGGTTGCGCCGCATGCTGACCAGCGGATCCAGCGTCGAGATGGTCCTGCCCTGGGACTCGCCGAGGCCCCTCCCGCCGAGGGTGCCGTCGGTCACCTGCGGAACGGCCGCCGGGACCGCAAGCGACAGCGACAGCGTTGCCAGACCGACGTTGCGGCCCATCCGGGCAGGCTGCCCGGCGCCGCGCCCGCCGGCGCCTGGGGCCGTGCGCCCGCCGATCGGAACGCCCCAGCCGAGCAGTCGGTCGCGGCTGTCGGCGGCCAACAGCAACAGGAACCCGAAGGCGGGCAGCGCGAACAGCCACGCGTCGATGCCGTCGGGCACCATCGAAGTGGGCACCGCGTAGAGCGCGAGCAGGGGAAGACCCGCCAGCGCCGGCCGCCGGTAGCTCGCGGCCAACGTGTCGATCGCCAGCGCGACCACCAGTACGAAGGCCACGACGATCAGGCGCATGCCGGGGCTCGGGACGACCGGGGGCGTCAGCGTCTCGATCTGGAAGAAGCCTTCGTCGGCGAGACGCCGCATGGCCGCGAGGGTGTTCCCGTCCGGCAGGAAGCCGCCGCGGGAGAACTCCGGAGCGCAACTGGCGATCAGGTACAGGCAGCCGGCGACGACTTGAACCACCGCCACGAGGGGACGGGGCAGGCGCGCGGCGCGCGCGGACATCCCCACCACCGCCACCAGAGTGACCGCACCCACCGCACGCAGGAACCAGCCCCAGCCGTCGAACACCGAGAACAGCACGGCGGTGGCGAGCACGCTCGCCAGCCAGCACACGGCTGCTCGGCGTGCCGCCGTTCCACGTGTCTCGCCGCCGTCGTCCACTCGCCCGACGATACGTGGAAGAACTACCAGGCGTAGTAGATTGGCGGCGAGGTCGGGCGGGCAGCGGGCGCCCACGCCGCCGGAGGCGAGGGTGGCGCGATGCTGGCGAGTGGGCTGGGCGACTCCTTCGCCGGCACCGTCGGTTCGGGTTCGCTGCTGTTGGCCGCGCCCGTCGCCCTGCTGGCCGGTCTGATCTCCTTCGCGTCGCCGTGCGTGCTGCCCCTCGTGCCCGGCTATCTGTCGTACGTCACCGGCCTCACCGGCGCGGACCTCGGGCAGGCCCGTCGGGGCCGGGTGTTGATCGGAACGAGCCTGTTCGTGCTCGGGTTCGCCACGGTGTTCGTGTCCTTCGGTGCCCTGTTCGGCTATCTCGGCGCCGAGCTCATCGAACGCGAACGCACGATCAACCGAGTACTCGGCGCGATGACGATCGTGCTCGGACTGAGCTTCCTCGGTCTGATCCCGAAGATGCAGCGAGAGTTCCGGTTCATGCACCGCGCACCCTCCGCGAGCCTGCTCGCAGCGCCGATGCTCGGCGTCCTGTTCGGCGTGGGGTGGGCACCGTGCATCGGCCCAACCCTGGGCGCCGTGCAGGCCCTCGCCTTCGACAGCGCCAGTGCCGGCCGCGGGGCGCTGTTGACGTTCTTCTACAGCATGGGCCTGGGGCTGCCGTTCGTCGGAATCGCGCTCGGGATGCGCCGGCTGCTCGGTGCGGTGAGCTGGGTGCGGCGGCACCACCTGGCGGTGATGCGCACCGGTGGGCTGATGCTGTGCGCGCTCGGCATCCTGCTGGTGACCGGGCTGTGGACCGACCTGTCGATCCAAATGCGGGTGTGGACGGCCGGCTTCACCACCTTCCTGTAGCCAGGCCGGCGATGGCGAGACGACTCGGCGATGCTCGTCGGGCCGCCGACGTACTGCACCTGGAGGCAACCGCTGTCGACAGGCTGGGAGCTCGGCCGCCCGGCGTCGCCCGCCGGCGGTGTGTGCCTCCGGCGGGCGATCACGTGGGCTCGCTACGAGCTGGGGAGAAGAACGAAGCTACCTGGGGCCGGCTGGAAAAGTTCCCAGATTGCCGCGTATTTGCCTCGACCGGCGCGCGCCTGCATGCGGAGTCTCGGACTGTCAGTAGACGACGACCTTGGTGCCGACGCCCACCGAACGGAAGAGGGCCTGGGTCTTCGACCAGTCGCGCGTGTTCACGCAACCGTGCGAGCGACCCGAATAGCCGTTGCGGGCGAAGTCCGAGGAGTAGTGGACGGCCTGGCCGCCGCTGTAGAACATCGCGAACGGCATCGCCGACCCGTAGAGCGAGGAGACGTGGTCGATGTTCTTCCAGTAGATGCGGTAGGTGCCGTACCGCGTCGGGGTGCGCTTGGCCCCGAACCTGGCCGACATCTTGATGACGGTGTGCCCATTCTTGACGAGCCGGACGGTGCGCGAGCTCTGCGAGATGCACACGACGGTGCCGTACTCGCACGAGCCGGGCAGCGCCGCCGCCGACTGTCCGCCCACGACGAAGCCGGTGCCCACCATGGCGGTGGCCACGACTCCCACGACGGCGACGCGAGTGCGGTGTCGAACCGACTGTGAACCCTTGCCGAGGGGAACAGAGATCACGGCAGCCTCCGGTGGTGACACGAACGAGGTGGTCGGAGCCGCGCCGCGCGCGGAGCATCTCCTACGCCGAATAGTAGGGCCGCGTCGTGTCCGTTTTGCCCGTCGTGTGAAGTTCTTTGCCGTCCCTCGGTAAAGACGGTCGGAGCGCTCCGCCCTCGCCGCGGTGTCCCTAGCGGTCCGACTGGTCTGCCACGGGTGGGTCGTCCCCGTCGGCCTCGGGGTCCGTCGCCCGCAACTCGACTGCGCTGGGCTGAGGGTAGGGTCGCGCCGGTTGTCCGCGAGTCGCCCACCAGACGACGGAGGAGATCGCGCCGACGGCCGCGAGGGGCAGGCCGGCGAAGAACGCGACCCCCTGCCACCAGCTCATACCGGTGCCAGAGGACGCGAAAGTGCAGGTCCATTCACTCTTCTACTATAGACAGTAGTAACAGAACGCTGTTCGTGCTCGCTCGCGTCTAGCTCGGCGAGCGTGGGACCCCGTGTGTCACAGCAGCTGCTCGATCTGTCGGGTCAGTTCCGCTTGGTCGAACTCGCCGATCTTGCGATACGCGACCCGACCATCGCGGTCGGTCACGACCGTGACGGGTAGGCCTGGGATGCGCAGACGGGCCATCAGGCCACCTCGGGTGTCGCGGAGTTCGGGATAGGCGACGTCGAAGAATTGCAGGAACTCGGCCGCGGACGTGGGGTCGTCCTTGGTGTTGACCCCGAGGAACTGGACCCGATCGCCGAATCGCTCGGACAGCGCCCGCAGCGCAGGCATCTCGCTGCGACACGGGCCGCACCAACTCGCCCACAGGTTGACCACGGTCGGCCGTCCGCGCAGCGTGGCGGGGTCGACGGCCGGACCGGGCCCCAGGCACTCCAGAAGGATCGACGGCAGCCCGTCGGCCACCGGCGGTGCGTCGGTCGGGGTTGGACAAGGGTCGAGCAAGGACGCCGGTGATGCATCCTGTTCGTCGGCGGCTCCGGGGGCAGGCGAGGCCTCGGTGCCGCCTGCCGTTTCCTTCGACCCGTCGCCGCAGGCACCCAGCACAACGACCAGCAGCGTGCTCGCCGCCGCCCGACGGGCGAGAAGGCTCACCCGAGCCCCATCCGGCCGCGCGGGCTTCAGACCGGGCACGGGTCCTCCTCGTGGTCGCCGGGTTCCACCTGAATCGTGGCGTGGGTGACGCCGTATCCGGTGGCGAGCAGGTCGCGGCTGGCGTCGAGCACCCGGTGCCAGTCGCCGTCCTGTTCGATCACGACGTGCACGCTGGCGCTCTCGATTCCGTCGGTGACCGTCCAGATGTGTAGATCGTGCACGGAGCGCACCCCGGCGATGGACTCCAGGTCCCGTTGTGCGGCAGCGACGTCCACACCCGGCGGAGCGGCCTCCAGGAGGATTCGCAGGGCCTGGCGCAACAGGCGCCAGGTCCGTGGCAGCACCAGGACCCCGATGCCGACGGCCACGACCGGGTCCGCGTATCGCCAGCCGACCGTGGCCTGGAGCAGGCCCGCAAGCAGCACGCCCAACGACCCGACCGCGTCCACCGCGACCTCGAGAAACGCGGCCCGAACGTTCAGGCTGTCCTTCGCCCCGTGGCGGAGCAGGACCAGGGCGACGACGTTGACGACCAGTCCCGCCGCAGCGACAGCCGCGACGGTCGTCCCCGCGACGAGCGGTGGATCGCTCAGCCGCCGTGCCGCCTCGACGAGTACGTAGATTCCGACCCCGAACAGCAGCAGGGCGTTGGCCAGGGCGGCCAGCACCTCGAGGCGGTAGAGACCGTACGTCTGCTGGGTGGCGCGCACCCGCGCGGCCAGCTGAATCGCGGCGAGTGCCATGCCCAGCCCGAGGACGTCGGTGGCCATGTGCGCCGCGTCGGACAGCAGTGCGAGGCTGTTGGTGAGCAACCCCGCAACGACTTCGACGAGCATGTAGGAGCCCGTCAGGGCCAAGGCGAGGGCCAAGGGCCGTACGTGCCGTCCGGCGGCCGACACGGCGGAGTGCCCGTGCCCGTGACCCTCACCCATGCGGAGTGGGCACGCTATTCGGGGTCGGCGTACTGCTCGACGCCGGCGCAGGGTTCGCCTGGGTTTCGCCGCCGCGGGCACTCAGCAGATCCGTCATGACCTCGATCTCGCCCGCCTGCGCGGTGACGATCGACCGGGCCAACACCTCGACCACGTTCGGGGCGCCGAGGTCGAGCAAGGCCTGCGCCATCGCCACGCCACCGCGATGGTGTGCGATCATCAGTTCCAGGAAGCGGCGCTCGGCCGCCGGTCCGGACAGGCCCTCCAACGCGGCGACGTCCTCCGGCGACGCCATGCCCGGCATGCCGCCCGTCCCGGTGGAGTGACCGCCGTGCCCCGGGGCGCCGCTCGGCGTCTTCGGGATCCAGGCCAGCTCCGGGTCGTCGCCGGTCTGCGAGAGACCCCACTGGTTGAGCCAGCCGAACATCTGCCCGACCTGCTGCTGCTGGGACAACGCGATGTCGTAGGCCAGCGTACGAATCTCGGGATTCGCAGTGCGGTCGCGGACGACCATCGCCATCCGGACGGCCTGCGCGTGATGCGTCTGCATGTCCCGGCTGAATCCCGCGGCTGCGCCGTCCGAGGGCGGCGGCTCGGCTCGACCCTCCCGCATGCCCGCCGCGACACCGACTGCCGTAGCCAGCATCACCACGACGAAGACGACCGCGAGCAGTGGTGCGCGCCGCCGTGGTTGCGGGGGCTGCGCCACGTCGTCGGTCACGACCGGGACGGCTGCCCGTCCGGGCCCACCCCGCCGTCGCACGGGGCGCCGGGTTCGGGGGCCTGCTTGCCGAGGCGGAACTCCTTGACGAACGCGCCCAGGCGCGGGTCCTTCGGGTCCTCGAGCTTCAACTGTCGCCCCCACGCGGAGGCGACCACCGGCGCGGGCAGGTCGGGGAAGGGCGAGAGCACGCCGAAGGTCTTCGGCACCGTGTCCTTCAGGCTCTCGACGAGGTCCGGTGCGAGGTCTGGGCGGTAGGTGATCCACACCGCGCCGTGCTCCATGGAGTGCACCGCGTTCTCCCCGGGCACTGGCTGGCTGTACTGCCCGCAGTTCAGCCACGCGGGGCTGTGCGGCCCCCCGGCGGGCGGCGTCTGCTCGTAGGCAACGGGCGTCGTGACGTGCTTGGCCTCGTGGGTGTACGTGGCGACCCCGTCGAGGGCGACGTTCGACTCCTTCGAACCGCTCTCCTTCGCGACCGCGAAGGCGACCACGCCGACCAGGCTCGCGACGACGATTCCGCCGACGCCCGCGACAAAACCGATTCGCCTACGGCTCGTGCGCTGCTCGGCACGACGGAGTGCCTCGACCTTTTCGCTGCGGGCCCTGGCGGCCGCTTGACGGTCCGATCCCGTGGGCCGCGGCTCGGCGGGGCCCTCCGGCTGCTCGATCGTCGGCACTACGCACTCCTGTCCGCGCACCCGATGGGGAAGGAGTCCACTCTACTACCAGCGGTAGTAAGACCGAGTTCGTCTGGACGCGGGGCGTCAGTCCGCGATGCGTGCCGGGATCTCCGGCCGGGACACGTCGGAGGCGGTCGTCGTCGAGTCGACGGAGACCTCGCAGCACGCGCCGATCGTGTGCGCGCCCCAGCTCGAGAGCGCGACGACCCCCAACGGCAGGGCCAGCGCGGCGAGGATCGCCGCCAGGGCAACCGTCCGGGCACCCGCCCCGAGCGGCGCGGGAGCCAGCAGGCGCCGGACTCGGCTCAGCGTCTCGACGCCGGCCGCGGACAGGGCGACCGGGGGAGCGGCGGAGGTCGACAGGGTGGCGAGCGCGGCGGCGACGCGGCGAGGATCGGTGCGTCGGGCCGCGACGTCGTCGGCCGCCATCTCGACCAGTGCGGGGACTGCGGCGGACGCATACCGGAACAGCGGGATGCGTGGGAAGGCCCGCTCGAGTCCGCGCGCGGCCTGCACCACGAGATGGTGACGCGCCCTCACGTGCGCCCGCTCGTGGGCGAGGACGGCGGCGAGTTCCGCCTCCGGCAACTCCGCGACCGTCGCGGTGGTCAGCACGATGGTGGCCCGTCGCCCGGGCAGACAGTAGGCCTGCGGGACGGCGTGCTCGACGATCAGCGCGCCCAAGTCGTCGTCGCGTCGGGCCACCAGGGACAGTCGCAGCCCGTGTACGCGCCGACGCCGGGCCGCGCTGATCGAACCGGATCCGACGTACCAGGCGACGCGGCCGGCGAGCACCGCGAAGAGAACGACCGCACCACCGACGAGGACGGCTCCGGCCGGCGTGTGCAGCGCGTCTCTGGTGGCCGCCAGGCACGATCGCATCGGGTGGGCCAGGACGTTGGGCGGCGGGTTGTCGGGGTCGGCGACGGAGACGACCGCGAGCGAGGCCGTGACCAGGAAGGAGACGCTGAGCGCCTGCCAGAGGCCGACGGCGAGCCGCGGGGATCGCCGCGCCCAGCTCGCCCGGTACAGGCGCCGTGGCAGCGGGCCCGCCAGCAGGACGCACCAGGCGAGGAGGACCGCGGCCGTCAGCACTACTGCCGACCGAGGCGGGCGGTCGATCGACGAGGACGCCGCTCGGCCATCGAGTCCAGGGCCGCGCGCAGTTCGGCGGCTTCGCCGGCGTCCAGATGGTCGAGGAAGGCGACGAGCGTGGCGCTGCGGTCCGAGCTGGCCGACAGGGCCTCGCCCATCAGGTCGGCCGTGTAGCGCTCGCGCGACACGACGGGACGGTAGAGGTACGCGCGCCCGTCTCGCACCCGGGCCAGCCAGCCCTTGCGGTGCAGCTTGTCCATCACGGTCATCACCGTGGTGTACGCGAGCTCTCTCGCCGCCAGTTGCGTGTGTACGTCACGGACGGCGAGCGCCTCGTCTGCCGCCCACAGACGTTCCATCACTGCCGCTTCGAGTTCACCGAACCCCCGCACTGGGCGCACCTCCCGCAGGCGTCGGCGCAGCCGAGCCGGTCGATTCCGAAAGTATCTGTTCCACCAAACCGGTGAACGTGCGCCGAGTGCCGGCGCCGACGATCCTCGCCGCCACCCGACCCTCTCGGTCGAGGATAAGGGTGCTCGGGATGGCACGCGGCGGAAGCGAGCGGCGGAAGGCCAGTTGGAGCCGTCCGTCGGCGTCGCGCAGGCTCGGATAGGTGATGCCGAACCGGCGTTCGAAGGCCTCGGCGGCGCCGGCGGCGTCGTCGCGCGTATTGACGCCGAGAAACTGCACGTCCCTTCCACGCAGGGCGACCCAGGCTTCCTGCAGTTCGGGTGCCTCCTTGCGGCAGGGCGCGCACCACGAGCCCCAGATGTTGATCAGCACAATCCTGCCCCGGTGTTCCGACACGTCGAAAGCGCCTCCGTCGAGAAGCGGCCCCGCGAGGTCGACCGGCGGATCGCGCTTCTCCGCCGGGATGATGGTGACGGTGCCGTCGCCGGTCACGAACCCCGCCGGGTTCACGCCGGACGCGTTCGCGTTGGTGTCGGTGCTGCCGCATCCACCCAACACGAGCGCCACGAGCAACGCGACCGAGACGCTCGGACGCTTCGTCGCCCGCTCCCGGCGGCGGTAGGGATCGCACATTGCCGGTAACCTACTACGGCGCATAGCAGGTTATGACGTTCCGGGAAGGAGTTCGGTGTTCCTCGCCTCGCCGTCGCCGACGCCCGTTCCGATCGACGCCAGCAAGGTCGAAGCCGGGTGGATCGGGCTGACCTTCTTCGCGGTCTCCGTCCTGTTGCTGGCACTGCTCGGATGGTCGATGTCCGCCCGGGTTCGCCGGGTGCAGGCGGCTCGTGCGCCCGGCGGATGGGCGGCCCCCCGCCTTCCCGTCACGCCGCAGGAAGCGAGCCGAGCCGACTCGGGCCCCGGCGCCATTCGCAAGGACGCCGGCGACGTACAGCGGCTCGAATGAGCGTGGCCGTAACGACCGTTGAGCCGCTGACCTCCGTCCGGGTCGCCCTGACGACCTGGGAGTGGGACTGGCCGATGCTGGCCGTCGCCCTGGCCCTGGCGATGCTGTACGGACGGGGGTTGATGCTGCTGCGTTCGCGGCAGATCGCCTGGCCGGTCGGTCGCGCGGTGGCGTTCGGCTCGGGGCTCGGAGTCCTGCTGCTCGTCACGCACTCCTTCGTCGGCGCCTACGCGGACGTCCTGTTCTGGGCCCGGGCGACGCTCCTTCCCGCGGTGTTCATCCTGGTGCCCCTCCTGCTGGCGCTGGGCAGACCCCTGTCCCTGGCAGCGGAGGTTCTACCCGCAGGGGTGCGGCGCCGCGCAGGAGTACTCCTGCGCAGCCGCGGCGTCGTCCTGGCCGCGCATCCGCTGGGCGGCTCCCTGGTGTTCCTCGTGCTGCCGTGGGTGATCTTCTTCTCGCCCTGGTTCGAGGCGACCATGCGATACGAGGCCCTCGATGTCGCCACGCTGCTGCTGCTCCTGGGCTTCGGCTTCGCCTACTACTGGACGCGCCTGCAACTCGACCCGGTGCCGCGCACCTACCCCCAGATCCTGTCGATGTTCATCGGACTCGGCGAGGTGATCGCCAACGCCGCGCTCGGATTGGCGCTGATCACCGGCGCGCAGGTGATCGCATCCGACTACTACGCCGCGTTGGCTCGCGGCTGGGGTCCGTCGATTGAGGCGGACCAGAAGTCCGGCGGCGGGTGGTACTGGATCGTCGGACACGTGGCCGGGATTCCCTTCGTCGTCCTGGCGTTTCTGCTCGCCCGCCGCGAAGACCGGAGGCTCGCGCGTAGAGTCGACGCCGAGCTGGACCGACGCCACGCGGACCAGGGCGATCTCGTGGCGCCGTGGTGGGAGTCGGATCCGCGGTTCGCGCACCTCGGCCGACCCGACGCGCACTCGAGCCGGGACGCCGATCCTGCCTCCACAGCGGACGATCGCCACACAACGCCCCCACGCGCTGCAGGCGGGCCTTGACTCGTCTCGCAGGCGGCGACACCGGTAGGGCGAAGCTTGCAGCACCTCCCATCTCCTCGGTCACCTCGTGGTGCCCGCGAGCCGAGGGGGCCTACGGCGCGGTCGCTGGGCGGGCAGTCCGGAGGTGTTCCGGCTTACTGCGCACTCTCCGTCCCCGCGCTGGGGCGACGAAGGGAATAGAGGCCATAGAGCAGCGCGAGCGCGAGGAGCGCACCCGACGCGCCCATGATCAGCGGCAGGCTGCCGCCCCCTTCTTCTCCTCCGCCGGACACCAGCGTGGCGGTCGTTCCGGAAACGAGCACGGTGGTGAACACCCTGGTGTTCAACGGTTGAACCGGGTCTGCGCCGGGCGAGGAGCGGACCTTCAGCGCCAGGGCGAGCGGTCCCGGCTTGACGGCGGGCAGTGAGGCGACGAACCGTGCGGCAGTCCCGGTCGCGTTCATCACGACTTCCGTGGCCTTCGCAGGGTCTTCGCCCACGAGCGCGCTCACCCTCGGGCCAAGAATCGGACTTCCGGAGTCGCTGTCGGTGAGCACAGCGGCGACCTGCCAACCTGAACCCGCCGGCTCCACCGCAAGGCTGCGGACGAGCACCACGGCTCGCCCGCCGCTGTGTGCAGAGGCCGGTCCGACGATGGCCAGGCCGGACAACGCCCCGAACATCGAGAAGGCTGCGATCCGGCGTAGGCACTGACGTCTCACGAAACCTCCAGAAGTTACTACAGGAAATAGTAGAGCCCGAACGGCTGATTTGATGCGCCCGGGTCGGGTGCACGGGCGAGCGACCTACGTCTCACGCGACCAGGGCGATCTCGTGGCGCCGTGGTGGGAGTCGGATCCGCGGTTCGCCCACCCCGGCCGGCCGGACGCGCACTCCAAGCCGGATCCCGATCCCGCAGGGGATGCGAAAGATCGCTAGGAACCCGGCTCGCTGTCCGTGCGACTTCTGTCGTGTGGAGGCGAAATCGGCACCGCACGCGCGTGCTGCGGCATTCCCTCGAACCGAGAATGGTGGGCACATGTTTGCATCTGACCGGCCGTCACGCCGGGGATCGCGTCGAATGGTCGCGGTGGGAGTGGCTTCTCTGACACTGCCCGCGTTGGTCCTGACCGCGTCGCCTGCCGCCGCGCACGCGGGCTTGGACTCCTCCGATCCGAAGAACGGGGCACGGCTGAGCGACGCGCCGAGTCAGGCACGTCTTGTCTTCTCCGAACCCATCGGGCCGGTGCGCGACGGCATCCAGTTGCAGAACGCCTCCGGCCAGCCGGTGACGATCGGGAAGCCCGTCGTGTCCGGCAAGCGGATCGTCGTCCCGTTCACGGGCTCGCTGACCAACGGTCGTTACACCCTGCTCTACCGCGTGGTGTCCAAGGACAACCACCCCATCAAGGGCTCGGTGACGTTCCGAGTGGCCGCCGCCTCGCGATAGCCGCGAGGAGTCCCGCCCGCGTGCGAGGCACGGTGGCCCGGCGCGGGCGGGTGTTGGCCGCCTTGGTGCTTTCGGTTCTCGGGCTGGCAGCGGGCGTGCTCGCAGGGGGACCCGCGGCGGCGAGGGCGGACCTCGAGTCCAGCACGCCCGAAGACGGAGCGCTGCTGAGCTCGGCCCCGAGTCAGGTGTCGCTTGTCTTCTCCGAGCCCGTTTCGCTGGTCCCAAAGGGATTCCGGCTACTCGACGGCGCCAACGCACCGGTGACGATCGGTGCTCCGACGGTGACCGGCGCCCAAGTAACGGTGCCTTTGCCGCCGCGGCTGGCGGACGACGGCTATCTGCTGGAGTTCCGTGTCCGTACCTCGGACGAACGGACCTCGGAGGGTTCGGTCGCGTTCGAGGTCATCACGGCACCCGCGGCGGGAGACCCCAGTGCAACCGCCGCGCACGTGTTCGCCGAGAGTCGTCCAAGTGTGGCGTTCGCGGCGGGTGCGGCGCGATGGCTGTCCTACGGCGGCGCCGTCCTCGTTCTGGGCGTTCCGTTGTTCGTCGTGCTGTGCTGGCCGACTGGATCGCGGGACCGACGCGTGCGGATCCTGGCGTCGAGCGGTGGCGTCCTAGTCCTGCTGACGGCGGCGGCGGCCGTCCCGATCCAGGCTGCACAGGTCAATGCCACCGGAGTCGCGGCGACGTTCGGCGACGGCACGGCGCTCGACGTGCTGACGGCGCCCTATGGCGAAGCGATGCTCCAACGCGCGGGTTGTGCGGTGGCACTCGTGGCGCTGCTGGCGGCGTGGAGTCGCAGCCGCCGGAGGGCCCCGGGAGTTCTCGCGGCGGTGGCGGGAATCGGCCTCGCGGTGGGCTATTCCCGTGCCGGCCACCCCGCGGCCGGAACCTATCCCTGGCTGACGATCGCGGACGACTCGGCCCATCTGCTGGCCACCGCCGTGTGGCTGGGCGGCCTTGCGGTCCTCGCCGGCCGGATTCTGCCGTGTCCGCCGCCCACCTGCGCTGCGATTCTGCGGCGCTGGTCGAGGGTGGCGACGTTCGCCGTAGTCGTGCTGGTGGCCACCGGCACCGTTCAGGCCGCACGCGAGCTTCGTTCCGTGCAGGCTGCGGTCTACACGGAGTACGGCCGGTGGATCGTGGCGAAGAGCGTGGTCCTCGTCGCCATGCTCGCGTTGGCCAATCTGGGCCGCCGTCGAGTTCAGCGGTACGTCTCCGGGACGCGGGCGCCGTGCCCGCGGGGCGCCTCGCTCGGTGCGATGCACGCACGGCCGCGGGCCGCCGGCCACGTGGCCCGGTTGCGATGGTCGGTCGCTTGGGAACTGATGTTGGCCGCCGTCGTGCTGATGCTCACGGCCTTCCTCACCGCCACTTCGCCCAGGTAACAGGAAACCCATCTGGCGCTGCGGCCCGCGCGACCAGGCTCCCCATGAACCCCTCGGCGGCGCGTCGAGCGGCGTCCCCCGAGCCGACGTCGGAGCGGGCCGCAGCAGGTCAACTATGACGCATAGTAGGAATGCGGCGAGGTGACGGCTCGAGTGTCGTACTCGCGAGCTAGATTGTGAGCACTTCGACCCGGTCTCATCGGGTGCCGTGGCCGTGCGTGAGGGGGCCCTGTGCGCAGTCCGGAACCGCCGAACGATCGCCGCGCGTGGGGCACTCGCCTGACGATGATCGGAATCGGTGCAGTGGTAGTCGCATACCTGTCGCTTATCGCGTTGGACTTCCTCGCCAAGTAGTCGGCGCGGTTCCGTCGCGGTAGCCGGGTCACCCGCCTAGCGGGGTGTGATCAGCGTGGCACGGCGATCTCGAGTTGCGACGGGTCGGGGGCTTGCTGGGTGCTGGACTGTGGCGCTCGCTTGGGAGACTCCGAGTGGAGATCCTCCACGAAGGCGACGGCAATCATCGACAGGAGGCAGCCGACGGCAAAACCGATCGCCGCGGCGGTCCCGATGCCACGAGGGCGATTGCCGCGCTTCTCGACGACGTCCTCGGCCGTCCGACCGGTCGTGGCGGTAGTCACCGTCGACCTCCATGCCGGAGAAGCGCGGGCGTCGAATGCGGTCGGACGTTCGGTGGCTGCATGTCGCCTTCCTTTGCGCGGCCGGTGCGGGATCGCCGCGGCCGGAAACTGGACGGTCGAGCGAAGCGTTTCGACTGTCTACTACAACAGATAGTAGGACAAGGCTTCGAACTGGGCGGCGGTTACTTCGCGTCGAAGGGGACGAGGACGAGAGCCTTCGTTCCGTCCTTCGCCGTGAAGATCACGCCGAGCTCGAAGGATCCCGGCGCGGGCAGGGTGAACGGGGCGTTGAAGTGACCTGCCCCGTCCCCGCGGAGCGGGAACTGCGAAGAACGCTCAACCCGACCCGGAAGCCGAAGATCCACGAGTGCGCTCGGAATGGAGAGCGGCAGGCCGTCGGGGCCGAGTACCGACAGGTGCAGTTCGTTTGGCAGGCCGCCGACGGCGGGACTGATCACCGCCTGCACCCAGCCCGCGCCCGAACCGGCGGTTCCCACCGGCACGACCTTCGAGGCCGGTTCCGCACCGCGGCCGACCTTCGCGAACCGAAAGCCGATGCTGGCCTCTACCGGGCTGGCGACCGGCGTCCCGGAGGTGGCCGCCTTCACCGCGTTCGCCGCCTGCTCGGAGCGGTACGCGGCCGCCGCCGGCTGTGTGCCGACGAGAGCGGCCGTGACGCCGAGCACGACGACACCGACCGCGGTCTCGACCGCGACCACCCGGCCGAGGCCCGTGTTCGGAAGCTTCGGGAGCCCGACGCGTCGCCGGTCCACGACGTCGGCGTCGCGGATGCGCCGCTGGTGGGAGCGCGCCGCGGCGCCGAGCCCAAGAAGCCCGACGACCAAGGTCAGCTTCGCGAGCAGCCAGCCCCCGTAGGCGGTGCCGAACAGGGCGTCGAAGGAGCCGACCTGCCGCCACGCCTGCAGCACTCCGGTCACGAGCAGCACGATCACCGAGACGGTGGCGACCCGGGAGAAGGTCGGCACGGCGCGCTGTACCAACGAGGCGTTCGAGCCTTCCGCCCGCAGCATGAGCAACAGCGCGGGCAGGCCTCCGAGCCAGGCACCCATCGCCACCAGGTGGACGAGATCGACCGGCAGACTGACCAGCTGTCCGCCGCCCGCGGTGTGAACCGCCAGGCTCCACGTCAGCCCGAAACCCACCGCGACGGCAAGAACCGCGCCGCCGCGCACCCCTGTGCGGTCCGCCCAGGCGGGCAGTCGTCCGCGCGCGTGGAGCCGGGCGACCACGCCGACCGTCAGGAGAACTGCCCCCAGCAGTGCGATGCGGGCGATGAGCAGGCGGCCGACGCGGCTGTCCGTGCCTGCCTGCAGCGCCTCGTCCGACCAGATCGACGAGAATCCCTTGCCGAGCACGAACGGACCGTGCAACAGGAGACTGGCGGACGTGGAAACGATCAGCACGGCGGTGCCGGCGTAGATCAGCCTTTGAACCGCGGGATGCCGGACCCCGGCGGGCCAGGCCAACGCCAGCAGAAGCGCGGTTCCGATCAGCAGCGCCAGCCCGGCAAACGCTCCCCAACGGGCGACCGCGAGGGCAGGTTCGATCCCTCCCGACTGTCCGCCGCTGCGGTCGGCGATCGTGGAGGCGGTCATGACCCCGACCGAAAAAGAGAACTGTCCCTGGATCGGGTGACCGTCGGCCGAGACGATCCGGTAGACCACCGCCTGCGTTCCCGTGCCGATCCCCGCGGGCAGTTGGACCGAGAGGGTCTGCGGGTCGCCGCCTTCGTGGGCGGGGCTGCCGATCCCCGCCAGCGGGACGCCGGCCATGTCGAGTACTCGGATCGTCGCGCCGGTGGTCTCGACGGACTTGTTGAAGCGCAGCGTAATCGCCTTGGGTGCGTTGCTCAGTACCCTGCCGTCGGTCGGCGCGGTCTCGGTAAGTTCGGCGTGCGCCGCCGCAGGCGCGGCCCCCAACACCAACGCGAGCAGTGTGAACAGGGCCGCAAGCAGCGCGGAGAGAGACCGGCGCATCAGACGCCACGCTCTCGGCTGGCCACGATCGGGGTGCCGGGAGCTCGGGGCACCACGAGGGAATCGGCCGGCAGCACGTCGATCAGGGTGACCATCCCGGTCATCCCCTTCTTGGTTTCGGAGTGGGCGAAGATGTGGCAGTGCAGCATCCAGGCGCCCGTCCGGCTGGGGACCCAGAGGATGTCGAAGGTCTGGCCGACGCCTAGGAGAAGCGTGTCTGCCTTGTAGGGCACCGGCAGCGGGTTGCCGTCCTGCGCCATCACTTCGAAGCTGCCCAGGTGCAGGTGGATGGAGTGGATGAGATCCGGCCCGGCGCCGATCAGGCGGATGCGCACGCGCTCGCCGATGCGTGCCGGCATGCGCTTGGTGTAGGGAAAGCCGCGGCCGTTGATGACGAAGCCCAACGGCCCGTCGCCGAAGATCAGTGTGTAGTCGCGGTCCGAGGCGATGTCCCCGACCAGTGGCACGACCTGCAGGCCGCCGTACACGCCACGGCCCTCCTGGTCGCCACTCATGTGGGAGTGGTACCAGTGCGATCCCGTCGTGATCGCCGTCCACTCGTAGGTGAACGTGGCCCCTGGCGGAACCTCTTTCTGCGTGATGCCGGGAACGCCGTCCTGCACGTTGGGCAACACCATGCCGTGCCAGTGGATCGCGGTGCCTTCGTCCTTGAGGTTGTTCTTCACGATCAGCCGGATGCGTTCGCCTTCGTTCACCCGGATGGTCGGGGCCGGCACGCCTCCGTTGACGCTGATGCCCTTCTTGACGATGCCCGGCTGCGTCTCGACGTCCTTCCGGTCGAGAGTCAGGTTGAAGATTTTCACGTCGTCCACGACCCGCCAGGCGGCCAGGCGCGTGCCGTCGGGGAGGTCTTTCGCCGCCTGGACGAGCGGCCCGGTGATGGGGCGCCCGGGCACGTCGCCCTCCGCGCTGGCACCCGGCGGCGATCCCGCGGGCGGTTGGGGATCCGCGGCGTTCACGATGCGAGCGCCGGCTCCGATCGGCGACGTGGCCGAGACCTGGCTGGGCGAGACCGGTTCCGTGGAGTTGGAGAAGCGGTGCGCCAGGGGAGCGGCGGCCGCCACGGCGATGGCGACGGCAGCCAGCGTCATGAGCGGACGCAGAGTTCTGGCGTCACGTGCTGCGGCGTGGCGCGGCATGGGTTCCTCGCGGAGGGGAGTGCGGATCGAGCGTGCCACCAGCCTCCCGATAAACAAGTCGCAGCCACTTCTGCTCGAAGGCGAGCAGGTAACGCTGTTCTCACTGTCTACGAAGGGGAGTAGTAGAAAGCGTTCCAGCGGTGAGGCTCTGCGTCTCGGGAGACGAGGTTCGTGCCTGTAGCGGCGTCGATTCGAAGCGGCGCAGTATTCGACGTCGTCTACTCCATGGCGCGTAGTTCACGTCGCCGGCGGCTGTCCAAGGCGTACTCGGCCGCACGACCAGACGCCGCACACGACTGTCCAGCGGGTGGGCAGTATGAGAACCGAGAGGTTGGAAGCTATCGCCGGCGAGCGAGCCTGGACGCTCCAAGTCGTGCGCCCGACGTGACGCGGCGCGCGTTCCGCGGAAACAACGGCGGAACGGCCGTCGGCTTTGCTGGCGCTACCGATCCGGAGGGACAGCCATCATGAACTTCAGCCTTGCGATCCCCGCGGCCCTGCTGCTTGGCCTGACCGCTCTGCCTGTCGGTACCGCTGTGGCGGCCGAGAAAAACGAGCAGATGCGCTTCGAACGTGGCTCCGTCAGGCCGGGAATGATCTCGATGAAGGCAGGGGACTCCGTGACCTGGACGAACAAGGATGACGAGGCTCACGCATTGGTCTCGGACGCCGACGCGCCAGCCGCGTTCAAGTCGCCGTCGATCGCGCCGGGGTCCTCGTTCACCTTCAAGGTGCCCAAGGGCGGCACCTACAACTTCCGGTGCTCGATGCACGGCGAGGTCGGAATGCTGATGGTCTCCAACGCCGACGGCAGCTACCCCTCGGCCGAGAACGACGGGGCACCGGGCAATCCCATCGGCTCACTTCTGGCGCCCGTTCTGCCGCGCTAACGAAGCGCCCCTCGGAGACCGGGTCCGCCACGTCTGGGGCCCGCTCGAAAGGTCAGGCTCCGCCGCGGGCAGCAAGTAGTTGGCGGAACTGCTCGATCTCCAGGGTCTGTGCGTTGGCGATGCTTACCGCGAGCTCGCGCGCCGCGGCGCTGGTTGCCAGCGTCCGGCCGGTGGTGGCCATGGCGATTCCGGCGCCGTGGTGTTCGACCATCAGTTGCAGAAAGACTCGATCGGCCTCGGGCGGGGGAAGGTCCCGCAGTTGGGCGATCTGCTCGGCGGTTGCCATGCCGGGCATGCGGCCGTCGGGGAGCAGGCTCATTCCGGGCATGTCGCGCATCCCGGCATCGGCCATCCAGGACATCGGCGCGGCGGTCGAACCCGGCGGCAGTCGCCACACCGCCAGCCAGCCGCGCATCTCGCCGATCTGCTCGGTTTGGGTCAGCGCGATCTCGGTTGCCAGGGTTCGGATCTGCGGGTCGGTCGTGCGCGAACGCACGATCTCGGCCATCTCCACGGCTTGGGCGTGGTGGGTGCCCATGTCCCGGGCGAAGCCGGCATCGGCCCCGTCGGTCCGAGGGGCCGAGGCCCCGGAGGCGTAGCGGCCCAGCAGCATTCCGACGGCGAGCAGAAGGGCGACGCCCAACGCCGCGAGCATCAAGGCGATCAGCCGCCCGCTGGCCGTAGGACCGGTGCCATGGGAATTCGGGTGCGCCTCCGCGGTCGTCGCGGTGCTCATCCGGTGGGCTTGCCGATGCCGCCGGTGCAGGGAGCGCCGGGTTCCGGTGCGTCGCGCGCCTGCGCATAGGCGGCCGCGAAGGCGACGACCTGCGGGCTGTCCGCGCTGTCGATCTGCGTCTGCACGCCCCACGCGGAGGCCACGATGGGGCTGGGCAGGCCCGGATAGGGGGAGAGCAGGACGTAGCTCTTGCCTCGCACGACCTTGCGCAGGGCCTCGACCTGGGCAGCCGGTAGGTCCGGGCGGTAGGTCAGCCACGCGGCGCCGTGCTCCATGGCGTGCACGGCGTTCTCGTTGCGGACCGGGGCGTCGTAGATGCCGCAGTTCAGCCAGGCTGGGTCGTGGTCGCCCCCCGCGGGCGGGGTCTGCGGGTAGTCGACGGAGGCGGTGACGTGATTGCGCGGCAGATCCGGAAAACGCATCAGGCCGGCCTTGGCGGCGGCGACCGAGTCGACGACGGGGGCCTTGTCCGGGCGCGAGGACGCGACGACGACGGTGAACGCACCGGCGACGCCGAGCACGACCACCGCAACGCCAGCGCCGATCAGCCACGTCCTGCGCCGTTCGCGGCGGACGTGCTCCCGGCGCAGCGCGGCTACGCGATCCTGCCGTCCCGAGGCGGGCTCGTTTTCTTCACGGACCATCAGTTCCTCCAACGAAGCGCCGCAGCCCTCCCTGGGGCGGTACGCGGTCCGCAGCATTCGCCGTGCGTGGCCGGCCGCGGTGTCCGAGGTTACGTTGCCGACACGACCGGGCGCCGCACACGTGCCGAGGCTGCAGGGGCGGGCCCAGGCCGACGACCGCGCGCCGGTCGAGTGGCTGACCGACAAGTCGTTGCTCGGGCACGCCTCGGACAACTGAAGCGCAGGTCCGACGACGCATGGGTCTTCTGTCGTTCCCGTGGGTGAGTTGGGGTTGGCATGAACGCGACACGCCCTACTGCGTCTAGGCTCCTGGAGCTACTACAGACAGTAGTACTATTTAGGTGGCCCGGCGGCCGCGGCGTTACTTGAGGAGTCCGTCAGTGTTCGACACCTTCACGGGTCTGCCGACGCACGTCCTGGTGTCGCACTTCGCGGTCGTGTTGATCCCCATCGGTGCGACGGCGACCATCGCCGTCGCGCTGCGAAAGCCCTGGCGGGAGAAGTACGCGGGGCGGCTGGCGCTTGGCAACATCGGACTGCTGGCGATCGCCTTCGTCACCCTGCGTGCCGGCGAAGATCTCATGGACCGGTATCGGGAACTGGGCGATGCCCAGACCCCGAAGTTCGACCACGAGTCGCTCGGCCGCACCTTGGTGTGGATCATGTTGGCGACGACGGTGGCGTCGCTGCTCGTGTGGGCCGCCCAGCCCATGCGCGACAGACTGCCCGCGGCGATGCTGGCGCTGGCCGGGATCGTGGCGGCACTGGCCGTTACGACGATCTGGTTCTCGTATCGAGCTGGGCACTCCGGTTCGGAGTCGCACTGGAAGGAGTTCGTTGAGAACTCCAACGAAACACGGAAGGAGATGGCTGAATCCCGTTGAGGGTTCAGCCTGTCGCCGCTCACCTGCTCGGTGCGCGTCGTCATCGTCGCCGAAGCCGACTGGCACGGCGTGCTGGGCGATGAACCGACGCTGGCCCCGGCGCCGCGGTATTCGGATCGCCGCGGGCCTGCTGTCGATTCAGTCTCGACGGAAGCGCGGCGCGCGAGACCCAACTCGCGACGCTGGGGGAGTGGGTTGCCCTGCTTCCGCCCGCCTCCGCACGGCGCGCGGCACGATGCCGAGGAGATCCAAGCAGGCGGTGTCTGAGGGGCAGCCCATTTGAACGGCGGCCGGTCGAGCAGGTCGTACGACGCCATCGTCGTCGGGCTCGGCGGCATGGGCAGCGCGGCGGCCTACCACCTGGCTAGTCGAGGCAGCCGGGTGTTGGGTCTCGAGCGCTTCGGGCTGGGCCACGACCGGGGATCGAGCCACGGCGGGCCGCGCATCATCCGACTGGCCTACTTCGAGGACCCGGCCTACGTGCCGCTGTTGCTTCGGGCCTACGAGCTGTGGCGCCGCCTTTGTGGGGACGCCGGGTCCGACCTGATGGTGCGCACCGGAGGTCTGCTCCTCGGCGGGCGGGCCAGTTCGACGGTGGCCGGCGCGCTGCGCAGCGCCGCGCAGTGGGGTCTGGACCACGAGCTGCTCGACGCTCGCGAGATCCGGCGTCGCTTCCCCACCCTGGCGCCGGCCGACGGCACCGTCGCGGTCTTCGAGGCCGTCGCCGGCCTCCAGCCCCCCGAGGGGAGCGTGCGGGCGCAACACCGGCGGGCGCAGGCGGCCGGCGCCGAATGCCGGTTCGAGCAGCCGGTGGTGGGCTGGGAGGCCGCCGCCGACGGCGACGGGGTGAGCGTCCGCACCGCCGCGGGAACCTTCCACGGCGATCGGCTGGTCGTCTGCACCGGCGCCTACGCCGGCGCGCTGCTGGCGGAGCTGTCGATTCCGCTGGCCGTAGAGCGCCAGCTGCACACCTGGTTCGCCCCCGAGGCCGGCGTCGAGGAGTTCCTGCCCGATCGACACCCGGTCTGGATCTGGGAGGCGGACGAGGAGACCAGCGGCGCCGGGGTTCCCGGCCTGGCCTACGGATTCCCGGCCCTGGACGGATCTGCAGGAGGTGTGAAGATGAACGTCGTCCTCGATGCGGACCGGTGCACCCCGGATACCGTCGACCGCAGCGTCTCCGCCGCCGACCTCGAGCTCGTCGCCGCGCACTTGCGCCGGCGTCTGGCGAGCGATCCCGGCCCGCTGCTGCGGGTGCAGACCTGCCTGTACGAGAACACTCCCGACCGGCACTTCGTTCTGGGCCCGCACCCGCGACATCGGCAGGTGCTGGTGGCCGCCGGGTTCTCCGGGCACGGATTCAAGTTCGCGTCCGTTGTAGGGGAGATCCTCGCGGACCTCGCGATCGACGGGTCCACCACCCATCCGATCGAGCTGTTCGACCCGAACCGGATGGGGTAGGCGGGGGCACCGACGTCGACGATCACGGCACGCGACGAGCGCGGCCCGGGAGGCCAGTCATCCACCAGAAACCACACGGTTGCCCGAGCTGCGGCTGTGCCGCGCCGGAGGCAGCGCCCCAGGGTGGCGTGCTCACCGACGTCCCCGTCGCCCGCCCGCAGGCTCGCCCGGTTTCGGGCCGGCTGTTGTACGTGCTGGTCTTCGTCGTCGGCACGGCGAGCCTCGGTGCGGAGATCGCCGCGGCCCGGCTCATCGCGCCGTTTTTCGGTGCCTCCACGATCATCTGGGCAAACACGATCGGCATCGTCCTGGTCGCGCTGTCGATCGGGTACTGGCTGGGAGGGCGCCTCGCCGACCGTCATCCGAACCTGCGTTCGCTCGGACTGGTGGTGATCGCCGCCGCGGTGCTGATCGCCGCCGTGCCGTTCGTGGCCCGACCGTTCCTGGACTTCTCGGTCGCCGCTCTCGACGGGATCGAGGCGGGCGCGTTCGTCGGTTCGCTGTTGGCCGTGCTCGTGCTGCTCGCGCTGCCGATCGTCCTGCTCGGCACCGTGTCGCCGTGGGCCATCCGGCTGGCCATGGACACGAGCGACGTCGGGCACGCTGGCCGGGTCGCGGGACGGCTCTACGCGCTCTCGACCGCCGGGTCCCTGTTCGGCACCATGCTCTCCGCGCTGGTGCTGATCCCCTTCTTCGGCACGCAGCGGACTTTCCTGGCCTTCGCGTTCGCGTTGGCCCTGGTCGGGACGTTTGGCCTCGGCCGCATCGCCGCCGCGTTGCCCGCGCTCCTCGCGGCCGCGGTGGGCCTGCCGACCGGCACGGTGAAGGCCAACGGGGACGGTCGGGTCCTCTACGAGGCCGAGTCGCGTCAGCAGTACGTCCGGGTGGTTCAGAAGGCCGACGGGGACCGGATTCTCGAACTCAACGAGGGTCAGGCGGTGCACTCGCGCCTGCCGGCCAGTGGCTACCTGACGAGCGGGTACTGGGACAGCTTCCTGGTGCTGCCGTTCGCGGCCGCCGTGCAGGCGCCCCGGCGGGTGGCGGTGCTCGGCAACGCCGCGGGCACGTTGGCTCGACAGTACGGTCGGTACTGGCCCGACACGCAGATCGACGGGGTGGAACTGGACGCCAAGGTGTCCCAGGTCGGCTACGACTACTTCGACATGGGCTCGAATCCCAGGCTGCGAGTGTTCGACGACGACGCCCGACCGTGGCTGCGCAGGTCTGCCGGCGGCTACGACCTGATCGTCGTGGACGCCTACCACCAGCCGTACATCCCCTTCTACCTGGCCACGGAGGAGTTCTTCGCGCTCGTGCGCGAGCGGCTCGCTCCCGGTGGAATCGTCGCAGTCAATGTGGGGCACCCCGAGGGCCAGGACGAACTCGAACGAGCCCTGGGGCGGACCATGGCCGAAGCGTTTCCGACCGTGCTCCGCGCCCCTGTGGAGACGCTCAACACCGTGCTCATCGGCACCGAGACGGGAGCGTCGCCGGCGAACCTCGTGAACGCCGCGGCGGGGCTGCCGGGAGAACTCGCCGCTCTTGCTCGCGACGCCGCTGCGCGGATGGGGCCGAGGCTGCAGGGAGGCGAGGTCTGGACCGACGACCGCGCGCCGGTGGAATGGCTCACCGACAAGTCGCTGCTCGGGTACGCCACAGCCGACTGAACCGCCAGTGTGCTGACGTACCGTCAGATCGGCCCGGTTTCCTGCGCCTACGACCGTTGCACATCCTCGCTACTCGGCGGGCGTTCCGTCGTCGCGGACTGGGACTGGACACAACCCGGGAGGCAGGCGTCCCGCTGTGTCTCAGGTGGCTCCATGATGGATTCCTACGGGCGCGCGCTACGTACGACGGGTGAACTGCCGTGGGACTACGGGCTGATTTGCTCGGGTGACGCGCCAGTACCAGCGATAATGCGGCTCTGGCCCGCGGTTTTCCTTTGTCGGGTGACCGGGAACGAACCGGCATGGCCCGCTTGGAAGCGAAGCGCGACGAATTTCTATTCCTTCGTGAGCAGGCCGCCGAAGATCGCACGGCCGAGTCCTGCTGCTTCGTCTACGTCGCAGATCTCGCCGGTGACGGGCGCGTGGAGGGCAGCCCATCGGGTCGCACTGTGCGCGGAGGCGAACATGTTGATCGCGTCGCAGCAGACCTGTTCGGCGGGACCCACAAGGGTCCGGCGGCCGAGGAACACCGCCGATCCGGCGGGGGATTGGACGGCGCCGGTCGAGGCGACCTGGACGCTGATCGGGTCCTCGGTGATCTCGTCCGTCGTGTCGACGGTGACGGCTCGGCGAAGCATGGGCGCGATGCCGAGTGCGTCCACCGCGCACATCGCCCAAACTTGTGGGCCGTTCTCGATCAGTACACGGTGCCTGGTCGGACGGGTGGAGAACGGGTAGATCGCCTGCAGGCTTCCGGTGTGATCCAGCGTCACGAAGTCCTGCGCCGCGAGGTCGCGCAGCACCTCGACGGCGGGGCGCCCGAAAGGGTCGGCGATGCGGTCGAGCAGCGCGGCGGTCGGCGGGCTACCGGACGCGGCCATGCCCTCCAGAAGCGCCCGCTGTACCGCGCGCATCCCGCCCTCGACCGCCGCCAGGCGGCCCCGGCCGTCGCGGCCAAGGAGGTCGAGGGGTCTGGCGGCGCCGCGCGCGATCGGGGTCGCGGCAGCGAGGACTGCGCGGAGTTCAGCGACCGAGGGCGCACCCGCGACCGTTCCGTCGGGGCTGCGGTGCAGGCGACAGGACATCGAGGCCTGGGTCCCCGGCGAGGTAAACGGGTCCAGTCCGTTCACCAGCAGCGTGGGCGAACCCGTCATTCCCCAGCGTCGCGCGGCGGCCTCGTTTTCGATCTCCACCACCCTGACGTGCGCAGGTCGAGCGTCCAGCGCCTCGTGCGCGCGGTCGAGAAGCACCTGCGCGTTGGGGCACCCGTACACGGACAGCAGCGTGAGCAGCATGCGCGGACGGTAGATGTTCCAGCACGGTGGAAGGTCAAGGCCTACTCTGGCGCCCATGCAGATCGGAAGCCTCGCCCAAGCGGGCGGTGTCAGCGCTAAGACGATCCGGTTCTACGAGCAGCGCGGCCTGCTCCCGCCCCCTCCCCGCACCGAGGGCGGCTACCGGGACTATCCGCTCGGGGCCGTCCAGCGGCTGCGATTCATTCGGGACGCCCAGGCCGCCGGTCTTCGACTCTCCGCCATCGCGGGCATTCTCGACCTTCGCGACAGCGGGCAGGCTCCCTGCGACCGGGTTCAGGTCGTCATCGCCGAGCACTTGGAACAGATCGAGCATCGCCTCGCGGACCTGCGAGCGACCCGGGCGCTCCTGCGGGAGCTAGCATTACGCGCCACCGACGTCGACCCGAGCACGTGCGCGGAGGAAGAGATCTGCACCATCCTCGCCCGAGGCGCACCGGAATCCAAAGGGAGCGTCCGATGACGTCGCAGATTCCCCGCGACGCGGAACAGAGCGACGGGTGCTGCTGGTGCTGCGGCCAGGCAAAGCCCGACAATCAGCTGCACCGCCTCGGCGCTCGTCCCGAGGCGGCCGTGTGTCGCGATTGCATTCCCGAACTCCATCGGCGAGCTCGCGACGGCGGGGAACTCTCGGCCATCGCGCGCAAGCTTGGCGCGGCGGGCGACAGCGTCCGAGGCTTCGTGGTAGCCGCCGACCTCCACCGGCGGCCGGTCATCGGACCGGTGCTGCTCTGGGTGAACCGTCGCTCGCGTTTCTGAGTTGTCACTGCTGTTGCCGCGCCCCGACGACTAGCCTGCGCAGCTTGGGCCTGGAGGGCGAGCGCGTTGGCACCCTTGGCGGGCATTGGCGTTTCGACGAACGCGAGGTCCGTGCCCTCATGGCCGGCACGCGCGTGCGCCGCGCCGCCCAACTCGCCTGACACCCGCGGTCAGGCTCATCCGTACACACCGCGGCTGTGGTGGTCTGCCGTTGCCGCGACGGGTCTCGCCGTCAAGAGCGCCCGTGCCCAACCTGCGGCGAACACCCGCTGCGCGGGTCCCTACCGCAGCCCGAGCCGGGCCGGTCGTGAACGGGCCAGCCTCGCTCGTCGCGGCGATAAAGGCCCTTGCGGGCAGGCCCAGTGAGACGGCTCGCCCGGCCAACCGGCCACGCCGTCGAGCGGCGGTGCCACCCCACGCACCAACACCCTCGAAAGGACCCGATCCAGCCATGTCCACATGCACTCGCATCGTGAGCACCCTGACCGCCGTCCTGCTCACCGCAGGCATCGCCCTGGCCGGGCCCGCGCGCGCCGCCGACGACTACCCGAGCTTCGACGAGGTCCTGTACGAGCGGCCCGTGAACGACGCGCTCATGCCCATAGGCGACGTCCTCGACGTGGTCGACCCCACCGGCGTCGAAGAGCAGGAGGGCGAGAGCGAGGTCGTCCTCCCCGCCGGGGAGGACGACGTTGCCGAGTTCGAGACTGCGCCTCCGGCCAAGAAGATCAAGCGTCCCGCGAAGCGCTGACAAGCCGCGCACGCGGTCCGGCATCGTCGCGCGGCGCAGGTGGACGCCACGGGCGGGGTCACTGGGACCAGGTGAGTCGACCGAAGATCCCGTCGACCTCCGGCCCGGGCCCGGCGGCGAAGTACAGCGCCTCGGCGGCGCCGAGACTCTGGCCGTTGCCGACCTTGATGTCCCACAGCCCGTCGATCTCCACCCGGTGTCCGTCCGGGCGGCGCAGGAAGTCCTTGACCTCGCGGGTGGCCGGGTCCAGCGCCACGATCGTGCCGTCGCCGAAGTTGGAGACCAGCAGCGCATCGTTGTAGGGGCCGAACCCGATCGCCGGTGCCTTGGCGATGCCCCACGGTGCGTTCAGATACCGGCCGCCGTTCCACTTCGCGATCAGCTTGCCGCCGGGCGTGAACTCGGCCAGGCGACCCTCACCCGGTGCCGGTTCTTCCTCCCCGGCCTCGGCCCACGGTTCGTCAGATTGTATCTCTGTAGGAGTTCCTCGGTCCGATTCTAATGCACCCTCACGTTCAGCAGGCGGCTCGCTCGCAGGAGTGGCGGGGTGTTCTCCAGGAGGTCGATCTCGGCGTCGACGGTGGCGGTCTTCTCGACGATGCCGCGGACCTTTCCCGGTCGGTTTCGCCGTTGAGCGGGATCCAGACGGCCCAGCAGATCAGGCTCGTGCCGTGCTTGGAGGCGAATCGGACCCCGGAGGGTTCGCTGCCGTCGGTCAGGAGCTGGCGGCGGATCCAGGCGCCCGCGGCGACGGTGGCGTGGCGGTCGCTCCCGGCGAGCAGGCTGAGGTCCACTCGCGGTGGGTCGTTTTGGAGTTCGGGCGTCGGGGCCCACGCGTCGACGGCGCGGCGCAGTGCGGCGACGGTTTCGGCGTGGC
This sequence comes from Sporichthyaceae bacterium, assembly GCA_052389435.1. Taxonomy (GTDB): domain Bacteria; phylum Actinomycetota; class Actinomycetes; order Sporichthyales; family Sporichthyaceae; genus JBQTKD01. Next base: position 55,746 of record JBQTIB010000024.1, read on the forward strand.
CGACGTCCACGAACCACGGGGTGGCGCCGCGGCGCAGTCGCAGCGTCGTGAGCTTCCTGGCGACGCGCCAGGACCGGGCGATCTGCCCCGGTGGCATGTGGCCGAGTTGCTCCCACTCCCTGCCGACGGGATCTCCGCTCGGGGGGTTGCCGGGGAAGATGGCGGCGAAGTCGATGCGGGCGGGATTGACGCTCGCGAGTGCCTCGACCAGGGCGGCGTCGGGGGTGGCCCCGCCGTAGAGGGTGACGTGCTCGGGAATGTCCCACCGGCCCCTCGCGGCCGGGTCGCCGGTCGGGATCGGCGGGTTCAGGGCCGAGTATTTGGCCTGGAAGACGCGGTGCAACAGTGCGGGGCCCCGCACCAGGACCAGGCCGGTGGCGCGGTCGCGCCACCGACCGGGGTCGATCTGCTCGAGGTCTCCACTCGTCACGACCGCGGATTCTTCCGAAGGCCCGCTCAGCCCTGCCAGGTGCCGTCGAGGAAGGCCTGCGCGGCCAGCAGCGTCTCCCGAATCCGGTTCTCCCGCAACGCGAGCACCGGAGGCTGCTCGTCGAGGTAGGGGTTCTCCCCCACGAACCACGCCCGCGCTACGTGGTCGGACTCCGCGTCGGCGATCGTCAACCAGATGCGGTGGGCCGCCCGCAGCCGAGTGGCCGCCCCGGCGTTCGGGTCGCCGCCGCCCTCGCGGGCCCACCGGTAGGGCAGCTTCGGGTCCTTGACCCCGGCGAGCGTGGCCACCAGTGTCGCGCCCAGGTGGCGGTTGAGCCGCTCAACGATCTCCCGCAGGCCGAGCTTCGTCGTTTCGACGTGCGCACCGGCGACCACATCGGTCGGCATGGCAACTCCTTCGGTCGACTTCAGGACCGTACCGGACGTCCACTGCCCTGTACACCTTCTTTACCACCTCTGCATCTACCGGCAACGTGCTCGGGCACAGCGTTTGTTCCCAACCCTCAAGGCCCGGGGCCGTGCCGAGTGCCGGTTCGGGCGCTCCCGGCGACGGGAAGCGACCGGCCTGCGGCCGGGGATTCGGTCGGCCCTACGGGCCGGCTCTGTCCGCCGCGACCCGGTGGGTCGCTGGTGGCGGGCCGCCGGGCATCCTGCGATCCGCGCGGCTCAGCAGATCGTCGCGCTGTCGAACGCCTTGCCCTGCTGATCCACTGCGCGGACGATCAACCGATCCGGGTATGCCTCGATCTCGAGGAAGTGCCGCACCGAGGCTGACACGACCGTGTCGTCGTTGCGCCCGGTCGGTCGAAGCTTCGCGGCGGCACCGGACACCACGTAGGTGGTGCCGTCGATGATTCGGCTGCGTTGGTAGTCGTGGTCGTGTCCGGCAAGCACGAGCGGGACTCGATGGCGGCGCAGCAGCGGCGCGAACGCGTTGCGCACGTCGCGGGACGAGCCGTGTTCTCCGGCGGAGAACATCGGATGGTGCATCGCCACGACGGTCCACCGTGCCTCGGAGTCGTCGAGAGCCTCCTTCAGGAACGCGAGCTGGTCCGGATCGCGGGGCCGGTTGCTGTCGAGCACGACCACCTTGACGGGGCCGATCTGCCGGGTGAACCAAGCCCCGGGCTGCCCCAGCGCCGTCAGCTGCGCGGGACCGTAGCCCGACGCGACGTCGTGGTTGCCGAGCGCGGCGAGCAGCGGGGTGCCCCCGCGCAGGACCGCGCTGAAGGGCTGTAGGACGGCCGGGCCCATCTTGTCCGGATTTCCGTCCTCGTAGATGTTGTCTCCGAGCAGCAGCAGCCCGCCCCACCCGGCCGGGCCTCCCTCGCGCGCCATAGCGTCCGCGGTCGCCTGTTCCTGTGCGTCCGCGGTGCCGATGTCCCCGGCGACCGCCAGCCGCACCAGCGGCGCGCCCGTCGACGCCGACGGCGGGCTGCATTCCTTGGCGACTTGGGGAGTTTGACTGCCTGTCCCCGGCAGCGGAATGGCGCACGAAGTCAGCGTGGCGAGGGCGCCCACTCCGAGGAGCAGGCGCCGGCATCGTCGAAGAAATCCTGCGCGTTTTCGGGCGGTCGTCGTGTGCACCCGGCCCATTGTCCCGCCGCGCCGCCGAGACGGCGCCGAGGCCGCTGCGCGCCGGCCTCGTCGGCGCCCGTTCGCTGTCGTGTTCTTCACAGCACCGTCGTGAAGCCGGCCGTCCAGATGCGCATTTGGATGGACACCTCGGTCCAGAGTCCGCTGACGAGCAGTATCCCGAGCACGCACAACATCGCCCCGCCGGTGCGCATCACCACCAGATGGTGAGCCCGCACCCAGCTCACCGCCCCGAGCAGGCGGCGCATGCCCAGGGCCATGCCGACGAACGGGAGCCCGAGACCCAGGCTGTAGAGCAGGGTCAGGAACGCTCCGCGGCCCGCGCTGGCGCTGTCGAAGGCCAACGCCTGCACCGCACCTAGTGTCGGACCGATGCAGGGCGCCCACCCGACGCCGAACAGCACGCCGAGCAATGGAGCTGCGAGCAGGCTCGCCGGGGGCGCGCGGTGCAGGAAGCGGAACTCTCGCTGCATCGTCGGAATCAGACCGAGAAAGCTCAACCCGAGCAGGATCGTGAGCGCTCCGAGGACCCGGTTGATCGTCTGCTCGCGTGCCACCAACTCGGCGCCGACGTATCCGAACAGTGCGCCGAACGAGACGAAGACCGCGGTGAAGCCGAGGATGAACAGGCTGGTTCCGACCAGCAGCCGCCCCCGGCGCGCCTCGCCGAGGTCCGCGCCGGTCAGACCGGTCACGTAGGACAGGTAGCCGGGCACCAGGGGCAACACGCAGGGCGAGGCGAAGGAGATCAGGCCGGCGAGCAGCGCGATGGGTGCGGCCAGCACAAGGGATCCGGAGCCGACGGTTTCGGCGACGGAGGCCCCCACCGAACTCGGCACCATGGCGCGTCTCCGTCAGGGCAGGGTTGTCGGTGCGCGGCCAACGGCGCGACGTCGGGCGCAATCTACTATGCGTCGTAGGTCTCGAGCTCTAGGAGGGAGGCCTGGCCGACTCGAATCGCTGTCGGCGGTGTCCTAGTGCACGAGCTGAAGGGCGCACGCAGGCCTGTCCCCAGTCCGGTCTTCGACAAGGTCCCCGATCTCGGCACTGACTCCGGCCGACGTCCACGCCGGTCGGGTACGCCGGCTCGGCAAGTGTGCCGATGCTGCCGATCCTCGGCGTGATCGCCGGTAGGCGGGCGGCGGGGCGGCGTCTACTATCCCGAGTAGGAGTGGAACGGCCCGACGACGGAGCGGGTGGCCCACTGGGCGCCTTGCCGGGGGATGATGTCCGGCAAGGAAACGTCTGAAAGCGGGGAGATCGGCGGATGCGGCGCATCGGCGAACTCGAGGCCGAGATCATGTCGCGGCTGTGGAGTGCGGATTCGCCTCGGACGGTCCGCGATCTGCTGACGGATCTGAGTCCGGAGCGACCGTTGGCGTACACGACGGTACAGACGGTCATGGACAACCTGCGCCGCAAGGGTTTTCTGGTGCGCGAACCCGTCGGCCGGGCCTACGCCTACCGGCCGGTTATGACGCGAGAGCAGTACACGGCCAGCCTGATGGGCGAGGCGCTGGACGCCAGCTCGGACCGCAGCGCGACGCTGGTGGCGTTCATCGAGGCGCTCAACGCCCGGGAGGCGGCGGAGTTGCGCGCCGCCCTCGACGGCCGCGCTGGGTTCCGCGTCCCGCGGCGTCCCTCGAGTCGTCGCAGAGGCGGGGGCTGATGGTGATCGGATTGGTGCTGTGGGCCTGGGCACTGCTGGTGGCCTACGCCTTTCCGATCGCCATGAGTCGGGCGTCTTGGCCGAGCCGCGCGCCGCGCCTGGCCGTCCTGGTGTGGCAGTCCGCGAGCCTGTCCTTCCTGGCCGCCGTCGTCGTGGGCGCCTTGGCGCTCGCGGTGCCCGGTGCCGGGTTGGTGGCCCAGATCGACCACCTCGCCGAGCAGTGCGTGACCGTCTACCGGCAGGCCACCGAGACCCCGGCGGGGATGGCCGTCTGCTTCTCCGGCCTGGCGTTGGGCGTGGCCGTGCTTGGCCGGGTCGTGTGGTGTGTGGGTGGGGGACTGCGCCGCAACGGGCGTCGTCGTCGAGCGCACGCCGAGGGATTGCGGATGGTCGCTCGCCACGATCGGTCCCTGGGCGTGCTCGTGGTGGACCATCCGGTTCGACACGCCTACTGCCTCCCTGGTCGTGGCGGCGCGATCGTCGTCACCAGCGCTGCGCTGGAGGGTCTGCGACCGGTGGAACTGGCGGCGGTGCTCGCCCACGAGCGCGCGCACGCCAGCGCGCGCCACCACCTCGTGGTGGCCCTGTCGACCGGCCTGCATGCCTCCTGCCCGCCGGTCGCTGTGTTCCGCTGCGCGGCCCAGGCGGTTCCCGTGCTGGTGGAGATGGCGGCGGACGACGTCGCCGGCCGGGCCGTCGGCCGCTCGCGCGTCGCGGCCGCGTTGGCCGCCTTCGTCGAGGCACCGACGGCCCCGGCCGCTGCACTGGCGGTGTCCGGGCCCGGGGCCCTGGGCAGGATCGAGCGGTTGATGGGTCCCGCGCGGCCACTGGGATTCGTAGGTGTGAGCGGTGGACTCGGCCTTGCCCTGGTCGTTCTCGCCCTGCCTGTTCTCGTGGCGGTGTCCCCGGCGTAGATCGGTGGACGCCGTGTTGATCCTGGGCTCGGTGTCGGGCGGCGGTCCCAGCGCGGAGGTAGCGGCCGGTTGCGGTCGCCGCCGCGGTCGCGATCCGACCCGCGACGTGGCCACCTGGGTCAACCGGGTTCCGGCGCGCGGGTCGCCGTCCGCCAGTCCGGTGCGCGCATTCGCGACCGATCCGACCGGCAGAAACCCGAGCACCGGTTCGACCAGCACGGTCGCCGGTGGCAGCCGGTCGGCCTCAACCCGTTCGTTCGGCGAGCAGAGCCCCTAGCGCGTCGATCTCGCTCGATTGGGCCGCGACGATCGTCTCGGCCAGCCGGCGGACCTCGGTGGGTAGGTCCAATGCCAGTGCCGCCTGAGCCATCGCCACCCCGCCCTGGTGGTGCGGAATCATCCGGCGCAGGAACCACACCTCCGCTGCGTCGCCGGACAGACCCTCCAGTTCTTTGAGCGTGGCCGCGGCGACCATGCCCGGCATGGCGTGCCCGGAGCCGGCCGCGGCCGCCCCCGGCGTCGGATGACCGCCGCCGACGTGGCCGTGCGCCCACGCCATCGACGGTTCGCCGCCGGTCTGAGGGAGCCCCCACAGTCGCAGCCAGCCGAACATCTGCCCGATCTGCTGCTGCTGGCCGAGCGCGATGTCGTAGGCGAGGGTGCGAATCTGCGGATCGTCGGTCCGGTCCCGGACGAGCATCGACATCTCCACTGCCTGGGCGTGGTGCTCCTGCATGTCGCGGGAGAATCCGGCGGCGGGCGAATTGTCCGCCGGCGTCGCCGGTGCGGACTCCAGTCGGGCGCCGACGAGCACTCCGAGCGCCAGCGAGCCCACCGCCAGCAGGACGGCGACGCTCGTGGCCGTTCGGCGGTGCCGGGCGGCACTCTCCGGGGGAGCGGCGACGTCGTCCAAGGCGGTCTCGTTCATCTCTCGACGTCGATCCCACCGGTGCACGGTGCGCCGGGTTCGGGTGCCTGTTTGCCGATGCGGTAGGTGCGCACGAACTGCGCCAGGCGCGGGTCGGCGGGATCCTGCAGTTGCAGTTGCCGTCCCCAGGCCGAGGCGACGACCGGTGCGGGCAGATTCGGGTAGGGCGAGAGGATTCCGAAGGTGGCGGGCAGGGCGTCCTCGAGCGTCCTGATCTGCTCGGCGGGCAGGTCCGGCCGGTGGGTCAGCCACACCGCGCCGTGCTCCATCGAGTGCACGGCGTTCTCGTTGGGGACGGGCTTGCCGTACACCCCGCAGTTGAGCCAGGTCGCCGAGTGTTCCCCACCGGCCGGCGGGCTCTGCTCGTAGGTCACCGGCGTGGTCACGTGCTTCGAGATCGCGGTGTACGTCGACACGCCGTCGATCTCGCCGTCCGCGGCCACCGGCGGTGGACCCTCGGGCCAGGCCAGCACCACCCCGCCGGCGACGGCCGCGATCACGAGCACCGCCCCGCCGCCCGCCGCGGCCCGGCGGACTCGCTCGCGCCGCGCCTGTTCCACGCGAAGCGCCGCGACCTTGGCCTGACGACCGTCGCGATCCTCGCCGCGAGGCGTCGCCGCCGAAGCGCTCGCGCTGTCCTTCCTCCCCGCAGCCGACCGCTTCTTCACACCGACTCCTCGCGCTGTTCTCCTGGCCACGAACGTCGCCCTCTCTGGCTACGGCCGATCACGCGAGGACACTCGCGTACTCGCGCGCGCGCCCGCGTTTCGGTCGTCGGCAACCCACGACCTACTATGCGCTATAGGCGTCTGGAGGCGGAGCGTCCCGCGCGGACACGCCGGAGAGTTTCGCGTTGCCGCGGGGTCGGACGACGAACGCCATGAGCCGGCGACGAGACCCCCGCGAGGAGTCACGGGCTGGCGGCGATGGCCGGTCGCCGGCGAACCTGCTCTCACGTACCGTGCTCCTAAGTGGGATAGTAGTAGTCGATTCCGCCGCCGCGCTGAGGGCGGCCCTGAGTACGCGATGGCGCGGAGGGCGGGGGTCTCGGTGGCGCGGTGGCAACCCCTGATCGTGTGCGCCGCCGTGCTGCTGGCGGGGGGGTGTGGCAGCACGGGGGGCGCTGTCGCGTCGGGTGGCGATACCGGCTTCGTCGCGGGAAGCGGAACCGTCACGATCCTGCCCGCGACCGAACGCGGAACCCCTGTCGAGCTGAGCGGTCCGCTGCTCGGGGGCGGTCGGTTCGATCTCGCGAACACGCGTGGGCGAGTGGTCCTGGTCAACATCTGGGGATCCTGGTGCGCCCCGTGCCGCAAGGAGGCGCCGGACCTGCAACGGGCCTGGACGGACCTGCGCCCCGAGGGCGTCCAGTTCCTGGGCGTGAACACCCGCGACGACGCCGCCGGCGCCGCGGAGGCGTTCGAGCGACGGTTCGGCATCACCTATCCGAGCGTCCGCGACCCGGACGGCGCCCTGCAGCTCGGGTTCCGGCGGACCCTGCCCCCCAAGGCGATCCCGAGCACCCTCGTGCTCGATCGCGACGGCCGGGTCGCCGCGCGCATCATCGGCGCCGGCTCGTACCGGACCTTCGTGGCGCTCGCCCGCCAGATCGGGGCCGAACCCTACCGCGGCGCCGTGCCCACGACCGGGCCGACCCGAGCGTCTCGCTGATCGGCGCGGTTGCGATGTAACCGTCCCACTCGACTCCTGAGGCTCGCAGGAGGAAGGGTATGGCAGCAGCCTCAGGTGAACCCCCGCGGCCGCACCGGCGGGCAGAAACCGAAACTGGGACCCCGTCAGGTCCGGTTGGCCCGGCAGCTGTACGACGAGACCGGCCCCGACGGCAAACGCCGCCACACCGTCGCCCAGATCGCCGCCGAGTTCGGCGTCACCCGCCCCAACATCTACCGCCACCTCGACAAGACCCCGCCCCCCGGTCCTTAGCGGAGGATCCTGTACCGAAGAGGCTCAGACCCCGAGACGGGACTGCCAGGCCGGATCCCGTGGTCCGCCAGGCGGCGTGCGTCGACTCCACTTGCTCCAGGGGAGGAGCGGTTCGCACCATGACGAGGGTGTCGATCTCGCGGCCCAGGTCGTTGATGGTGCGGACGGTCATCGTGGACTCCCCGCCGGGCGCCGCGGGCACGACGTCGATCACCAGCACCGCGTAGCCCCGGTATCTGGCCTGCGACCAGTCCACGGTTTCCGGCACGTCGGCGCCGCCGGCGACCTGCAGGACGCTTTCGACTACGGTCCCGCTGTCCGGTCCACGGTGGCCTGGGTAGCGGTTCGTCTCGTCTGCCCGCCAGCGGGATCGGGGTCGGCCCGCGGAGCCGGCGCAGATGTACGTGGTGCCGTCGGTCGCCGGTCGCACGGTCGAGCCGTTCGGTGCCTGCACCGTGCTGCGTGCGGCCCTGATCGGGTTGGTTCGCTCCCAGACGTGGTTGTGGCCCTGGACGGCGAGATCCACGGCGTACTCGTCGAACAGTGGCGCCAGGGCCGAGCGCACGCCGTCGTCCGAGCCGTGCGCGGAGCTGGTGGCGAAGGCGCAGTGGTGAAAGAACGCCACGACGAACTCCACCGTCGGGTCCGCGCGCATCGCGGCGAGGGTCTCGCGGACCCAGGGGATCTGGGCGCCCCGGCTGTACCCGGCGTTCGTCGGAATCTCCGTGCTCAGGTCGTTGGCGTCGATGCTCAAGACCCCGACGTTGCCGTAGCGGAAGCCGTACACCGACGGGCACGCCGCCGGGCCGTTGGTCGGCAGGTCCAAACGGGCGGCATGCCCGCCGTAGCCGTGGCTGGCGCCCCCGCCGGTGATGTCGGAGTAGAGGGCTTCCATATCGTGGTTGCCGGTGGCGAACATCCATGGCGTGCCGGCCGCGCTGGGTTCGATGCTGGCGAAGTAGCGGGTCCAGGTAAACGGGTCGAAGTTGGCGAATCCCTTGCCCGGGCCCCTCGGGGCGTTGTTCCGCACCGGAGATCCGCGGCCGTTTGGATCCGCGTAGCAGATGTCGCCGGCCAACAGGTGGAACGCCGGGTTGCGCGCGGCGATCAGTCCGACGAGGGCGCGCGCCGGGAAGGCCGCACGGCGGGTGTCGCCGCGACGGTAGTCGTTGGAGAACCCCGCCGCGACGCCGGGACCGACGTCCACGCCCTGATCGCCGAACGCGGTGAAGGTGAAGGGCTCCCGGCCGGCCGGAGCGGTGGCGAAGACCGCGTCCGGGCCTACCGTGCCGTTGGGCAGCCGGAAGCGGTAGTGGTAGCGCTGGCCCGGTTCCAACGCCTCGGCCAGGACGTGGGCGAAGAACTGCTCGGCCGCCCGGATCGAGCCGTCGCGCTGCGGGACGACGCTCACCAAGCGGCGCACGTCGACGCTCAGCGTCCGGCCGTAGCCGATGTCGGTGCCCACGTCGGCCAGCACCTGCCCGTTCGGTCGAAATCCCAGCTCTACGGCCAGCGCCATCTGCCGCTGTGGGTCGTTGCCGTAGGACACCCGCCGGCCCGTGAACGCCGCGGACACCACGTCGGGGGCGGCATGTCCGAGCAGGGCGCCCATGCCGAGGCCGGCCAGCGCGCCCGCGGCACCGCGCAGCGCGCTGCGCCGGCTGACGACCCGCCGGGCCAGGAATTCCCGAATCCACTCGTGCTGCTCGCCCACGCTCATCTGAGCGGCCAGCCCGCCTGGAACCCCCATGTCGGGCGTTTGAACCGCCCGACCGAGCGGTCGCGCCCTGCCCCCGCCGCCCATAGGTCGTGATCCTCTCATCGCAACCCGGCGGGTGGTGCTCACTCCGTCGCTGTCTACAAACCCGACCGGATGTTGAGCGACGTTCCTGATGCTCATGTGGGCGACGTCGGCGATGCTCGTGGCGGTGCGTGGAAAGCCCCGCCGGGCGGGTTGCCGGGCGGGGCGTGGTGGTCGTGTTGTCGCGGTGGTGGTCAGTCTGTCGTCACGCCAACAGGGAGGCGATGGCCAGGTTGTTGACGGCTCGGGGGTAGCCGCGGCTGTTGGTGTGGATCAGGGCGGTCGCGTCGTCGCTGAACAGGGTGTCCGAGCGCCCGGCCAGGGTGAGGTGGTGTCGCAGGTAGTCGGCGGTCTCCTCGCCGCTCATGCCCTCGAGGCCCCGGCGTGCTCGAGCAGGTGGGCCTCGTCGATGACCAGCACCGGGGTGCGGCCGCGTTCGGCGGCCCCGGTGGCCAGGGCATCGGCGGCCTGGGGGACGAGGGTGGCTGTGTGGAAGCGTGGTCGTCCGCCCAGGGCGGTGACGATGCCGTGGTGGATGCCGCGGGCCCCGATGGCGGGGTCCAGGTAGATCGGCAGGTGCCGGGCGGGGTCGAGCCCGGCCAGCGCGGCGCGGGCTGCGACGGTCTTGCCTACCCCGACTTCGCCGGTGATCACCGCCAGGGCGCGTTCGTCGAACTCCGTCGCCGGACGCGACCACTCCCGCGATATCTTCACTGCCCAGTGCCTTCTTCGAACGGAACGAAACGAGCCTCGAAAACTCGAATTCTTCCGACGGGGAAGGCACTTTCGTTGCTGGCGCGCCGCCGATCAACCGCTCACGCGGCTACCCGTCCACTCGAGGCTTAGAACCGTGGGATGTCTAGACGCCCGCGTAGCTGTGCAGGCCGGTGACCAGCAGGTTGATCGCGAAGTAGTTGAACAGGAACGTCGCGAAGCCGAGCAGCGCGACGTACGCGGCCTTGCGGCCCTTCCAGCCCGCGGTCGCGCGGGCGTGCAGGTAGGCGGCGTAGACGACCCAGGTGATGAAGGCCCAGGTCTCCTTGGGGTCCCAGCCCCAGTACCGGCCCCAGGCGTTCTCGGCCCAGATCGCGCCGGCGATGACCGCGAAGGTCCACAGCGGGAACACGAACGCGTGGACTTGGTAACCGAGCCGGTCCAGCTTCTTGGCCGACGGCAGGCGGGCGGCCAGGCGACTCGTCGAGCCGGTGCGCTCGGCCTTCTCCGCTGCCAGGTACAGCAGGGAGATCGCGGCGCCGACGGTGAAGATGCCGCCCGAGGTGGCCGCGGCGATCACGTGGATGACGAGCCAGACCGACTGCAGCGCCGGCTGGAGCTGCACGGCGTCGGTGTAGAGCACCGTCACGGCGATGCCGAGAGTCAGCAGCGCCGGACCGACGACGAAAACGCCGAGCCAGCGCACGTCGTGACGGCGGGACAGCCCGAGGAACACGGCCATGCCGGCGAGCGCCGCGGCGGAGGAGAACTCGTACATGTTTCCCCACGGCGCGCGGTCCACCGCGAGGCCGCGGGTGAGCACGCTGCCGAAGTGCAGGGCGAACGCGAGCCAGGTCAGCGTGAGGCCGATCCGACCGATCCGCTCGGCCCTGCCGATCGCGAAGGGCCCCGCCGGAACCGACGGCACGTCGAGCGACCTGGTCGCCGACGGGCCGCCCACGGTCGCGAGCTCGCGCACCGCCGGGACGGCCGCCGCCTGCTCCGCGATGGCCCGTCCACCGAAGGCCCACTCGGCCAGCAGCGCGATCATCGCGAGTGCGTAGACCCCGATCGAGAACCAGATCAGCCGGTCGCTGGCCAGGGCCAGGTCCTGGTCAATCACGCTTGCTCCTGTCGACCGTGCCCGCGGGTTGCCCCACGGCCTCGCGGATGGCCTCGGTCACCCGCTCGACGTCGGTCGTCAGGTCCGCACCGTCGCTGCGGGCCAACGCACCGACGTCGACAACGGTACGCCCGTCGGAGTCGGCCACCGCACGCACCCACAGCCGACGTGGCCTAACGAACAGTGATCCGAGCAACCCCAGGATCGCCGCGATGCCGCCGGCCAGCGCCAGCACGCGCCCCGGGGTGTCGACGATCTGCAGGACGACCCATTCGCTGTAGCCGTCGAAGGTGAGGCTGCCGAGGTTGTTCGGGAGTTCCATGGAGTCCCCGATCGCCAACGACTTCGTCAACGGACGCTCGTCCGCGCCGGTGCCGGTTCGAAACTGCGCCATCTTGTCCGTGTTGAGCCGGTAGACCGATTGCGGCAGCCCGGCGTCCAGACCCAGGTCGCCGGACCACGCGTTGAGCACCAGGCGCGGGTTCAGCGGAGCGGGGAAGGTCGAGAACGGGCCGCGTGCGGCGTCGAAGGCGGCGCTCGGGAGGAAGAACCCCTGGAAGCCGAGCTGGGTGGGCTTGGCGTCGGGGACCTTCACGACGCCGCGAGAGCTGAGGCCCGCCGGGTCGATCGGCAGGAACGGCACGGCTCCGGCGAACACGACGGCGCCGGTGCCGTCCTTGACCGTGACCACTGGCGCGTACCCGTGCGGGCCGAGGAACAGCTTGGCGTCGGCGACGCCGAGGGGGTGGTTGACCCGGATCTGCTTGCGGACGGGCTTTTCGCCTGGCTTCGAGACGTAGTCGACCGTCGCGGCGAAATCGCGGGGAGCGCCCCGGGCGGGGCCTTCGGTCTCGTACCGGGCGTTGAAGTCGGCGAGGGTGAACGAGTACGGCGGCAGGGCGTCGAGGTCGAAGCGCGCGCCGGTGCGGAGGTTGTCGTACTGGGTGACGGTGTTCGCGAACCCGCCGCCCTCGACGACGAGCGCGGTGCCGCGGAAGCCGTAGAGGTGCCCGTACCCGACGCCGATCAGGACCGCGATCAGCGAGAGGTGGAACAGCAGGTTGCCGGTGTCGCGCAGGTACCCGCGCTCGGCGCAGACGCTGTCCTCGGCCCGCCGGAGCCGGAAGCGGCGGGCGCGCAGCGACGCGTGGGCGGCGTCGAGCACCGCAGCGGGCGGAGCGTCGACGACGAACCGCGCGTGTTCGGGCAGCCGCGCGAGGTGGCGGGGCGCCGCGGGCGGCTTGGCCCGCATCCCCTGCAGGTACACCCGCGACCGGGGAACGAGGCAGCCGACGAGGGAGATCATCAGCAGCAGGTAGATGGCGGAGAACCACGGCGAGGAGAAGACCTCGAACATCCCGAACCGGTCGTACCACTCCGAGAGCGTCGGGTAGCGCTGTTTGAACAGGCCGACGGCCAACGGGTCGACGGGCTGCTGCGGAATCAGCGAGCCGGGCACGGCGGCGATCGCGAGCGCGAACAGCAGCAGCAGCGCCGTCCGCATCGAGGTGAGCTGGCGCCACATCCACCGCAGCGTGCCCCGCGGGCCGAGCGGGGGCGGGGTCGAGGCCGCCGGCTCGGGTGGGGCGATGGTGGTCACGTCGTCCTCAAATGATCGGCGTCGGAGGGTCCCGAGGCGTCGCCGCCTGGGTCGACATGCCCGGCACGGCGCAGAGCGACCGCGAGGCACAACAGCAGCCACGGCAGGAGGTGACGGAACGCTACCGGCGGGATCGTGGCACCGGGGATCCTGTCTTCCGACCGCCGCCGACGTCGGGCTCGCGGTCCTGGGTCGCCCTGTCCTCTCCGCGGAGGGCCGCCAGTCCCAGGCCGATGGCCCCGAGCGTGATGAGGACGTCGGCGCCGTTGAAAGTGGGGAACCAACCGGTGTGCAGGTAGTCGGTCACCACCCCGTCCGGGACCCGGTCGACAAGGTTGGATAGGGCGCCGGCGAGGATCACGGCCAATGCGGTGGGTGCCGCGAGGGTGGTTGTGCTCGCCAATCGCCAGGCGAACACGCCTATCCCGGCGGTGATCAGCCCGGTCCCGACCAGAACGACCCACGTGGGCAGGGTGTCGCCCAGACCGAAGGAGATCCCCGGGTTGAACAGCAACCGCAACTGGATCACCTTCAGATCCACCGACTGCCCGGCATCCAGGCCGCGTTCGGCCCAGGCCTTCAGCCCCAGGTCGAGGACGGCCAACGACGCCGCCACGGCGAGCAGGCCGATCCTGGTGCGGCGCACCCCGGCCGTGCGCGGGCGTTCTTGGGTGGTCATTTCGATGCTCCGATCACCGCGGTGGTGGGCATGTCCGCGGGCCGGTCGTCCGCGTCGATCTCCAGCCCGCGGGCGCGCCCGGCGCGGACGCCGTTGGCGATGACCACGACTTCGGCCAGTTCGTGCACGAGAACCACGGCGGCCAGGCCGAGCACGCCGAACAGCGCCAGCGGCATCAGCCCGACAACGATGGCCAGGGACAGGCCGACGTTCTGCAGCATGATCGAGCGGGCACGACGCGCGTGGGCGAACGCCTGCGGCAGGTGGCGCAGGTCCTCGCCCATTAACGCCACGTCCGCGGTCTCGATGGCCACGTCGGTGCCCATCGCCCCCATGGCGATGCCGCAGTCGGCTGTGGCCAGGGCGGGTGCGTCGTTGACGCCGTCGCCGACCATCGCGGTGGGACGCTTCGCGCGCAGTTCCGCGACGAGCGCCGCCTTGTCCTCCGGACGCAGGTCGGCGTGCACGGCGTCGATGCCCACCTCCTTGGCCAGGGCCGCGGCGGTGGCGTGGTTGTCGCCGGTGAGCATGGCGACGTGGTAGCCGTCGCGGCGCAGTCGGGCCACGACCTGCGCGGCCTCAGGCCGTAGTTCGTCCCGAACGCCGATGGCGCCGATGACCGCGCCGTCGCTCTCGACCAGGACGGCGGTGGACCCCGCGGCCTGCATGCGCGCGACGTCCGCGGCGAGGTCGCCCGCGTTCAGCCAGCCGGGCCGGCCCAATCGGAGCGTGTGCCCGGCGCGCTGCCCGACGAGGCCGGCGCCGGTGACGGCCTCGACCTGAGAGGCGGGGTCGACCCGCTCGACCGCGGCGAGGATCGCTCGCGCGAGGGGGTGTTCGCTGCGCGCCTCGAGCGCGGCGGCGACGTCGAGGACGTGCTCGCGCGTAGTGCCCGGGCGGGCGGTGACCTCGACGACGGAGGGCCGGTTCGCGGTGAGGGTGCCGGTCTTGTCCAATGCGACGCCGCGGACCGCGCCGAGGGCTTCCAGCGCGGCGCCGCCCTTGACCAGCACCCCGAGCTTGCTGGCCGCGCCGATCGCCGCGACCACGGTCACCGGCACGGAGATCGCCAGAGCGCACGGCGAGGCGGCGACGAGCACGACCAGAGCGCGTTCGATCCAGACCAACGGGTCGCCGAGCAGACCGCCGATCACTGCGATGAGAACGGCGGCGACCATCACGCCGGGCACCATGGGTTGGGCGATGCGATCGGCCAGACGCTGGCTCGCGCCCTTGCGGGCCTGCTCGGCCTCGACGATCCGCACGATCCGGGCCAGCGAGTTGTCCTGCGCCGCGGCGGTCACCTCGACCTCGAGAACGCCGGTGCCGTTGATCGACCCGGCGAACACCTCGTCGCCCGGAGCGGCCTCGACGGGCAGGGACTCGCCGGTGATCGCCGAGACGTCCAGCGCGGTGCGGCCTTCGCGCAGGACGCCGTCGGTGGCGACCCGCTCCCCTGGCCGCACCAGCATCCGGTCCCCGACGCGCAGCTCCTCCGGCGCCACCACGATTTCCACGCCGTCGCGCAGCACGGTGGCCGCCTTCGGGACCAGCGAGAGCAGGGCGCGCAGTCCACGCCGAGTACGGGCCAGGGCGTAGGACTCCAAGCCCTCGCTGATGGAGAACAGGAAGGCCAGCATCGCCGCCTCGCCGACCTCGCCCAGCAGGACGGCGCCCACGGCGGCGACGGTCATCAGCGTGCCGACCCCGACCTTGCCGCGGGTCAGCCGCCGGATCGTCGACGGGACGAACGTGTAGGCCCCGATCAGCAACGCCAGCACCTCGAGTGCCCGCTGCACGGTGTGCGCGCTCCCGACCCAGCCCGCGATGAGGGCGGCGATCAGCAGCGCACCGGACGCTGCGGCGAAGCGCAGTTCGCCGATCTCCCACAGGCGTTCCGGCTCGCGATCCTCGCCGCCTTCGCCACGGGGCTCGTCGCCGCCGCAGCAGGCGTCACCCATCGCGCGAACCCTTCGACAGCGGCGGCGCAGCGGGAGCGGTGCCGTAGCTCGGGCACAGCGCGACGGCGTTGCCGGTGGCCGCCAACAGCGTCTCCGCCGCGGCGAGAACGTCCATCAGCTCCGGCAGGGCCAGGCTGTAGAAGACCTGTCTGCCCTCCGATCGGCCCTGCACCAGGCCGCAGTCGCGCAGGCAGGCCACGTGCGCCGAGACAGTCGACTGGGCCAGCCCCAGTTCGGCCACCAGGTCCACGACTCGTGCCTCGCTCCGGGCGAGGCGCGCCGTGATCGCCAGCCGCGTCGGGTCGGACAGGCTGTGGAAGAGCGCTGCTGCCACGGCCAGACCGGGCTCGCTCCCGTCCGCCGCGAGGCATCTATCCCTTGCTTTCATCGCCATCTGACGATGATAGCTGAGTACTTCGATGGTCTCCCTTCGGGCGAGGCTCGGCGTGCGACCCGGCCTGTCCCCGCTTCGCGCGCCGCCGCGGTCGTCAGGGAGCTGCGCGGTCCCGCCCACGAGTGCGTTGGAGACGGACAGCGCCCGGTTGAACTCTGCGGACCTGCCGTTACCCCGCATCAGTGACGGGCGTGACCGGCTGAGAAGAACGGCGCCAGCCTGCGGGCGGGAATTGGTCGGCCCTTCGGGCCGGCTCTGTCGTCGCGCCCTTCGGGCGCGGGTGGCGGCCGCCTAACGCCCCGCGTCTCACGGTCAAGGGCACGCGGCCCAAGGCCCGGCGAAACCCCGCCTCCTCCGCTTCGCTCCTCCGCCGGGCTTTACCGGCCCTCGAGCCGCGCCTCCCTTGACCGCGAGCCTCGCGCGGGGCGTGGAGCAGGCGGAGCGGCAGGCCAGTGGGCCTGCCCGGCGCAACCGCCGCCACAAAGACGAAAGACGGGAACCCCCCATGGCTCACAAGACCACCGCCACCGTCGAGGACAGCGCCCTGCTCGCGCCCACGATCGAACTGCTCGACCCCGCCACCCTGCTCGTGGACCTCAACGTCCGTCACGACGCCCGCCTGGACCCGGCCTTCCTGGCCAGTGTCAAGGAGCACGGCGTCCTCGTGCCGATCGTCGCCGTCCGCACCGCCGAGGGCGCGGTGCGGGTCCGGTTCGGACACCGGCGCACCCTCGCCGCCGTCGAGGTCGCCCGCCCGGTCGTGCCCGTCGTCCTGGTGGCCGACGAGGCCACCGACGACGCCGCGCAGGTCGAGCGGATCGTCGGGCAGTGGGCCGAGAACGAGCACCGCACGTCGCTGACCGTGGCCGAACGGGTCGGCGCGCTCGCCCAGACGGAGGCGGGAGCCTCGGGCGCGAATCTGACGAACGCCGCGGCGGGCCTGCCCACGGAGCTCGCTGGACTCGCCCGCGACGCCGCCGCGCGGATGGGGCCGCGTCTGGAGGGAGGCGCGGTCTGGACCGACGACCGCGCACCGGTCGAGTGGCTGACCGACAAGTCCCTGCTCGACTACGCCACGGACAGATGAGAGGCGCGGAAACGAATTAACTACGACGTGGCACACCTGTGGTTCGATCCGTTCGGATCGGGGGTGTCAACTCGTACGCCGCCGAGATGGCACCGGCGCCTGTCGAGCGGACCACAGCACCCGCACGTGCGGCCGGGCAGGATGCCCGACCCCACGTGCGACACGGCGTCAGTGCGAGTCCTGGTGCCCGTCGTCCTCGTGCGGGGGAGCTTGCGCGGCCGCCGGCTTGGGGCGCGCCGCGGGTTGACGAGTCGTCACCCCGGCGACGGCCAGGGACGCGGCACGACAGCGATCGGCGGCTGCGCGTTGCTTGGCGATCCGCGTCGTGCTCGCCTTTGCCGTCTTCGCCGTCGCCGCGGCCAGTTTGCGGGCCGCCTTGCAGGCTGTGCCCGCGCCCGCCGTGGAGGTACTGGCCGGTTGCACGACGCTCGTGGTGTCTACGTGGTGCCCGGGGGTGCCGTGGCCTTCCGCACCGGCGTGCCCGTGGCCAGAGGCTCCGGTCAGCGCGACGATGGCGGCCGCAGCCACCGCGGTGCCACCGGCGGCACCCGTCAGTCCGGGTTTCACCATCGCGAGTCGACCCAGCGGGTGCCACTGCCGGGCCATCGCCAGCGCGCATCCGGCCGCCGCCAACCCCAGCAGGACCGCGATGACATCCGTGCGCGCCACCGTTTCGGCCTGGCCCTGCTTCGGGCCGAACGGCATCCCCACGGTGCGGCTCAGCATCCAGGTGCCGAAGGCCGCGACGTTGACCGCCACGCCGACCAGCAGCAGCGGGCGAGAGGTGGGACGCAGCGCGTACCCGACCGCCCAGAGGATCTGGAACGCGCCGAGGGCGAAAAAGAACACCACGCTCGGCGCCCAGTCGCGATGCTCCGGCGCGACGGCGACGTGCACCGCGCCGGCGCCGGCGGAGGCGAGTGCGGCGAGCAGGACCAGAGGCTGACCGCCGAGGGATCTCGGGAATCCGGGTCGGCGCCTGTCGGTGCCGGGTTCGACTGGAGGCAAGGGCGGATGCGACGGGGTGAGGCGAGTGGACATCGAGAAAAAACCTTCCGAGGGAACGGGGCAACAGGACACCTGGGCGACACCGGGAGGGATCCCCCGGGCGCGCAGCAGAGGGCGCGCGGCGCCGTCCTATATGCGTTGCCTACCGGGGCTCTGCGAAGGCCCTGCCGTCTCGGGGACGACGTCGGACGAAGCGATCCCCACGATTCCCGGATCGACTCGGAATGGGATGTCGACGGCGGGGCACGCGGACACGCCGGTGCTCATGGCGGCGGGCGGGCGGGGAAGGGACCCGCAGCCGCGCTCGCGGTGATCTCCGTGCGGCGCAGCGTGCACGACGGCCACGTCCCGCGCTGCCTCGACCTCGGACGGGGCGGTGTCGGCCGCCGCCGGCGCGAAGGGCTGCGCGGCCGCAGACACGCCCGGGTGAGATCCGGCCGCCTCGTTCACTTCGGCACCGGCACCGTGATGGGCCATCGGCCCGAGCAGGTGGACCAACAGGCCGAACAGGGCACCGACCAGGAGCAGCGCCGCTGGAACCGAAGCGACCCGCTTCGCACGCATTGGGCTTCGACGCCGGGGAGACGCGCAGGGCCGCAGACTCGCCTGCACCGCCATCACCCGCCCGGTTCGCCCGAAGATGCGCCTCATGCTAGCGACGGGCGCGGCGACTCACCGGTATCTCTGGGCCATTGGAGCGATCCGTGGGCCTCATCGTGCCGAAGACCTCGCGTGAGCTGATCGAAACCGTTTAGCATCGTTGGAGACATGGATACGCGAATCCGGTTTGCCAGGGTGGCGCCGCGCCTGCTGATGTTGGCGGCGGTGCTCCTCTGCATGCTCGGATCCGCGCTGGCGGTAGGTGGCGCTACTGCCGCCTCGGCCCAGCCCGTGGCCGCGACCGTCGCCGCGCAGGCCCACGGCGCCCACGCCCAGCCCGCGAACGGAGTCGGTCCGACGGTCCCGGCTGCAGCGGCGCCGCAGGACGATGCGCCCGGCGAAGGCCACGGCGCCCACGGGGGCGACGGCCACCAGTCCTCGACGTGCATGCCGGGGGCCTCGGCGACGACCACGGCCGGCGTGAGCGCCGCGCCCGTCCTGGAGACCGTCGTCCTGGCGCCCTCGCCCGTGCTGATTCCGGCCGGTTTCGGCTCGGCGGCGGCGGCGCTTCCGCGACCGCCGGATCTTCGTTCCCTCTGCGTTCAACGGGTCTAGCAGAGACCTCGAGACACCGCTGCCATCGGCATCGGTGTCTTCGGTGTCCCCGCCGTGCGCCTCGCGCCGGCCCTCCCGTTGACCCAGAAGGGCGCATCTTTCGATGTCCGCAATCTCGTTGTTCCTCACCGGTCTGACCACCGGGGCCATCGCCGGCGGCGCCTCGTGCGCCGCGGTGCAGGGCGGGCTGCTCGCCGGGGCCGTCGGCCGCCGCAAGGCGGTGACCCAGGCCGTCCGGGTCCCGGCTGTCGTCGGCGCCACCGGCGAGGCGCCGCCATCGTCACCGCTTCGCCCGCGGGCACTGTCCAAGGGCCGGCTGGACTCCGACGCACTGGTGCCGCTGGGCGCTTTCCTGTCGGCGAAGCTGGTCTCGCACACCCTGCTCGGTGCCGCGTTCGGCGCGATCGGGGCCGCAGCCCAGCCAAGCCCGCGCACCCGCGCGGTACTGCTCTTGGCCGCGGCGGCGCTGATGGTCGTCTTCGCGCTCGACATGCTCGGGGTCAAGGCCGTGCGTGGACTCACTCCGCGGGCGCCGGAGGCGTGGACCCGGCGGGTCCGCAGCAGCGCCCGCTCGGACGCAGCCATCGCCCCGGCGATCCTCGGCTGCCTCACCGTGCTGCTGCCGTGCGGCGTGACGCTGAGCATCTGGCTGCTGGCGATCACCTCTGGGTCCGTCGTCGCGGGTGCGGCGGTGATGGCCGGATTCGTCCTGGGCACCGTGCCCCTGTTCGCCGTCCTCGGCTTCCTGCTGCGCGCCTCCTCGCGAGTCATGCAGGGCCGGCTGTCGATCGCCACCGGGCTCGTGGTGCTGGCCGTCGCGGCGTGGACGTTCAACTCCGCCCTCGTCCTGGGCGACTGGGGCCCCGCTCGCGGCGAGGCCGCGGTCTCGGCCGAATCGAGTCGGGCGGTTCGTCAGCTGCCCGACGGCACCCAGGTGATCCGCCTCTCCGTGGGCAGCGACGGGTACAGCCCCGCCGCGGTGTCCGCCACACCCGGCGTGCCCACCCATCTGGAACTGGTGACCGACGGCACCAACGGCTGCACCCGGGCATTCGTGGTGGCCAGTCGCGGTATCCAGCAGGTCCTGCCCAAGACCGGCACCACCACCGTCGATCTCGGTGCCCCGCAGGCGGGAACGCTGCGCTACACGTGCGGCATGGGCATGTACACGGGTCGGATCGTGTTCGGCTCCACCGCCGCGGCGGCCCTGGGCGGCGGGCGATGAGCAACTTCGTCCTGGCCATCGACGGCATGCACTGCGCCTCCTGCGGCATGTTGATCGACGAGGCCGTCGAGGACCTGCCCGGAGTGCGCCGCTCTTCCACGAACATGCGCGCCGAGCGCACCACCGTCGAGTTGGACGGCACCGGCGCGACGCCCGCCGAGGTGATCGCGGCCATCGAGGCCGAGGGGTATCGAGCGGTTCTCGTCGCCCCCTGAACCACGCGGCCGGGACCGTCCAGTTTCGATTTCTATTACCCCTACCAGGTAGGGGTTAGGCACATCGCGCGTCTCGCCCAAATCCAGTTCGGGAGCTTACACGGTGAAGGTGGCAACGAAGTTGGTCGGCTTTTCCGCGGTGGTCGCGACCGCATTCGGGGTCGCGATGCTCGTCGGTTCGGCCGTCGATCCCATCGCGCCGGAGCGGCAACGCCTCGATCTGGCCTCGTCCCACGGCAGCGGGGGCGCCGTGGGCCCTGCCGGCGCCATGGAAGGCGTGTCCGGTCATGCGTCCGAGTCGGCGGCGGTGCCGTCGGCCGGGATCGCACCGGCGGCGACCTCGTCCGCGCGGTCGCAGTTGCCCGGGCTCGCCGTCGCGGCCCGGGGCTACGCCCTGCGGGTGGAGGACGTCACGCCCGGCTCGGGGGAGGGCGTCGCGCTGCGATTCGCGATCGAGAGTCCGGACGGTGGACCGGTGCTCAACTATCGCCCGACCCACGAGAAGGAGATGCACCTGATCGTGGTCCGTCGAGATCTGACGGGCTTTCAGCACCTACATCCGGAGCGGGACGCCGCCGGCACCTGGTCGGCCGCGGCGAACCTGACCCCGGGGATCCACCGCATCTTCGCCGACTTCGCACTGCCCGCCCAGGCCGACCCGTTGACGCTGGGCGCCGACGTCTTCGCCCCCGGCGACTTCCAATCCGCGGACCTGCCCAAGCCCTCGACCACCTGGGCCGCCGACGGGTACGAGGTCAGCCTGGGCGGGGCGCCGCGCGCGGGCGCCGAGACCGATCTGGGCTTCACCGTGCGCAAGGACGGCAGGGATGTGTCCGACCTCGAGCCCTACCTGGCCGCATTCGGGCACCTGGTCTCGCTGCGAACGGGCGACCTGGCCTATCTGCACACCCACCCGGCGCAGGAGGCGGTGGCCGGGCAGCGCGGTGGGCCGGTGGTGCAGTTCGGTACCACCTTCCCGACCGCGGGCAACTACCGGCTGTTCCTGAACTTCTCCCACGCCGGCGTCGTGCGCACCGCGGAGTTCACGGTGGCGGTCGGGCCCGGATCCGGTGTCCCCGCGGCCGATACTCCGGCGCCCGCCGGAGAACTGCAGGCGCCCGCGACTCCGCTGGCACCGCTCGAGCCCGCGGCACCCGGCCATTCCGGGCACTGACAGTTCACATCACACACCGAGGAGGACCACGACCATGCTCCGCTCCCGTTCCGCCGGCCTTGCCCTGACGACCGCACTGAGCCTCGGCTCCCTCGCAGCCTGCGGTGGCGGCGAGGACACCGCCACCACCGCGCCACCGGCCGCCGACGCGGCCTTCAACTCCGTCGACGTCGCCTTCGCCCAGCAGATGATCCCGCACCATTCCCAGGCCGTGAAGATGGCCGCCTTGGCCGACACGCGCGCCAAGAGTCCGAAGGTGAAGAAGCTCGCTGAGGAGATCCTCTTCGCGCAGGGCCCGGAGATCGAGACCATGCAGGGCTTCCTCGACACGTGGAAGCAACCGTCGGGCCCCGACATGGCCAGCATGGACCACTCCAGCATGAGCCCGGAGGAGATGGCGGCGATGGGCCCGGGCGCCATGCCCGGCATGGCGACCGACGAGGACCTGGCCAAGCTCGGCGCCGCCAAGGGCGCCGCGTTCGACAAGCTTTTCCTCGCGATGATGCTCGAGCACCACCGCGCTGCCGTGGAGATGGCGAAGGCGCAGCGCGCCGACGGCAAGGCCTCCGAAGCCCTCGCGCTCGCCGAAGACGTCGAGTCCAACCAGGCCGACGAGATCGCCGAGATCCGGAAACTGCAGAAGGCGGGGTGATCGTTTCGACGATCCCCAGCCCCGGCCAGGGCGTGTGGGAACTGGGGCCGGTCCCGGTCCGGGCCTACGCGCTGTGCATCGTCGCGGGGATCGTCGTGGCGATCTGGCTGGGGGAGCGACGTCTGGTGGCGCGCGGTGGGAAGCACGGCCAGGTCGCCGACGTCGCCTTCTGGGCGGTGCCGTTCGGGATCGTCGGTGGGCGGATCTACCACGTGCTGACCACCCCCGAGCCGTACTTCGGGGCCGGCGGCGAACCCATCGAGGCGCTCTACGTCTGGCAGGGCGGTCTGGGAATCTGGGGCGCCGTCGCGTTCGGCGGGCTCGGCGCCTGGCTCGGCAGCCGCCGCAACGATCTAAGCTGGCCGGCGCTCGCCGACGCGCTCGCGCCCGGCATCGTTCTGGCCCAAGCCGCCGGACGGTGGGGCAACTGGTTCAACCAGGAGCTGTACGGGCGCCCCACCGACCTGCCGTGGGCGCTGCGAATCGCCCCCGCGAATCGCCCCGCGTCGACACCCGAGGTCGCCGGCTATCACCCGACTTTTCTCTACGAGTCGTTGTGGTGCTTGGCGGTGGCCGTCCTCGTGCTCTGGGCCGACCGACGCTTCCGTCTCGGCCACGGGCAGGCGTTTGCGCTGTACGTGGCCGCGTACTGCACCGGGCGGCTGTGGATCGAGGCGCTGCGGGTCGACGAGGCCGAACGGTTCCTCGGTCTGCGGCTCAACGTCTTCACCTCGCTGCTCGTCCTAGCCGCCGCGCTCGTAGCGCTGGTGGTGTCCCGGCGCCGGCACCCGGACAGGGAAACGGACCCCTACCGCCGCACCGCGCCGGCGACACTGCAGACCGATGGATGACGCCCGACGGGTGGGCGGGCCGGTTCGAGGGGGCCAAGCATGTGACTACTCGTCAGGTTCGAGCAGACACTGCGCGAGTACTCGCGAATCGACTGCGTCGACGGGGACTGGGTCTGGGCGCCTTGGCCGAGGCAGGGCTCCTCTTCGCCGCCGTGATCACCGCCGCGCCGTCGCCGATCACCGTCCCGGGCAAGGCTGCGGCACCAGGCGCCGCAGCGCCGCTGGACCCCCGCACGCCTTCGGGGGATCGGCCCCGGACGCCGCGTGCCCGCCCCGACGCCGTCGAGCTGTGGCAGCGTCAGTTGGCTGCCGACCCCGCACAGGCCGGCGATGTCCGTGCGCGGCTACTGTCCGCACGCCGGCGACCCGCGGACCACGACGCCGAAGGGGCGCTTCGCAGTCGCGTTGGAGCGCCTCTACGACTTCGAACCCATCGAAGAGCGGTTCCGCCGAGCGGTGGACCGGATCAGGGACATCCGTGCCGAGGCGGAGAGCGCCTATCCGAGCAACTTCGGCTACGACCCGGTGGACGGTGACCTGCCTCGGCTCGTCGACATCCCTACTCAGGTGCGTCGCGTGATCCTGCACTACACGGAGGGCGGACGGGAGGATCTGGACGGCATGGCCCAGGCGCACCTCATGTCGCGCATCGGCCGGGGAACCGGCTACAACTACTACGTCGGCGGCAACGGCGCGAATGCGACCGTCTACTACACCAGCGGCCAGTTCGTGTACCACGTCCGCGGCGGGAACGAAGACGCCTTCGGTGTGGAGGTGGCCGCCTGCAGCCAGGATCACCAGCGGCCAAAGGCCGTAGGCCTGATCGTCCATCGGCAATCACCTCCTGAGCCGGCGCGCAAAGATTTCCGCGGTGGCGTGTCTGCCTCCGACTCGATGTCGCAGGTTTACGCGCGCGGACCGGGGCTGCCGTGCAGGAGATCGCGGCGACGGCGGAGTTCGACCTCGTCGATCTCCCCGCGCGCGTACCTATCGGTCAGGATGTCCTCCGGACTCGTGGTCCCGACCCGACCGGTGTTCGCACGCTTGCGTCCGCCGCCGGGGTTTCGCACGGCCAACACCACTAGCCCGGTGACCAGCCCCCAAAACAGCAGCATCATCGCGGCCATGACGAACCACTCGCCTGCATTCCAGTTCCCGTCGTGATAACCCGGCAACGGACTCACCTCCCGGTGGTTTCGGTCCGCATCTCCGGACCTGCCCATCACGGTGCCGTGCTCCGCCGGAGCGCAGTAGGGAAGGAAGTCCCTAGCCGCACGAGTTCGTGTGCGTGCAGCTTGTCGAGGCCCCGGGACGTTCGGCCCTGCCCAGCGGGTGAGGCGAGGCGGATGGTGTTAACAGGTCGGCCCCATGCCGGCTTGAAGCGCCGGGAGGCACAGCAATGACCCAGAACAAGTACCCGCTCTACGGGCTTGTGATCGCGACCGGCGCCGTGCTGGCGGTCTGGGCTGGTCTTCCCCCGAGCTTTCTCCTCATCCTGTTGGTCTGCCCGCTGATGATGTTCTTCATGATGCGCGGCATGCACGGGAACACCGCGGACCACGGCGAAACGAAGAAGACCGCCGATCCCGAACGCGCCCAGCGGGCGATGCGGCCGGGGTCCGACACGGACACCGCACCGGATCACACGACCGTCTAGAACCCGTCCCAGCTGACGTTCCGGAAGGAACCCCCGTGCCGAATCTCCACGACCTGCTCACCCCTGCGCCGATGCGCGGCACGACCACGTCCTCTTCTCCGCATCGCCTGCTCGGTGAGTTCGAGACCTACGCCGGCGCCGAGCACGTCGTCGACCGGCTCTCGGACGACGGATTCCCCGTTGAGCATTCCCGCATTGTTGGAAACAACCTGCGCTCGGTGGAGCAGGTCACCGGCAGGTTGACCAGCGCCCAAGCCGCCCTGGCCGGAGCCGCCACCGGCGCCTGGTTCGGCCTGTTCTTCGGTTTGCTGCTGGGTATGTTCAGCACCGGCTCGACGTGGCTGGCTGTGCTGGCGGGAAGCACGGCCATCGGCGCCGCGTGGATGGCCCTGTTCGGCTATCTGGCCCACTGGGCGACGAAGGGCCGCCGGGACTTCTCCAGCGTGCAGAGCCTCGAGGCGGACAGCTACAGCGTCTACGTCGACGCCACCCACGCCGACGGCGCGACCCCCTCTGCCGAGGCGATGCCCGCTGCGTCCTGCTGCGGTGGAGCAACACAGCGAGCACCTGGGACAGACCCCGTGCCTGCGCTCCGTGTCGACAGCTTGCCCGGTCCCAGCGTCAGGTGATTATCCGTCAGATCGATGTGCTTGGGGTGAGCTCGGTGACGACGGCCATCCCCGCTCGGTCCGAGCCGGCTCATGTCGTCCTGCACGTAGGCGGGCTGCACTACGCGAGCGAGACGGCCGTCGTGGAGGGGGTCCTCGGCCGTCGCTCCGGGGTGCTGGAGGTCAGGGCCAACCCGGTGGCGCAGACCGCGAACGTGAGCTTCGACCCGGACGTGACCTCCGTTGCCGAGCTGCAAAATTGGGTGCAGCAGTGCGGCTATCACTGCGCCGGGCAATCCGTCCCGGGGCACCTCTGCGACCCGCTGGCAGAGGCCGGTCGTCACGAGCCGCACGACCTCCCCGCCATCGATCGGGCTGGTTGCGCCGACGGGCACGGGCATGGCGGGCACGCCGGCATGTCGATGCAGTCGATGGCCGACGACATGCGCAGGCGCTTCTTCGTCGCGCTCGTCTTCACGATCCCCACCCTGCTGTGGTCGATGGTCGGCAGCGACCTGTTGGGCACCGAGCTGGCCACGCCCTTCGGCCTCGACCGCGACGTGTGGCTGCTGGTGCTAAGCCTGCCGATCGTTTTCTTCGCGTCGTCGATCTTCTTTGCCGGCGCGCTCGCAGCGCTCAGGGCGCGAACGCTGGACATGATGGTGCTCGTCGCGGTGGCGATCGGTACGGCCTGGGTCTACTCGGTCTCGGCGACGTTCTTCATCGAGGGCGAGGTCTTCTACGAGGCGTCGGCCATGCTGGCGACCTTCGTCCTGCTCGGTCACTGGTTCGAGATGCGCTCACGGCGCAGCGCGAACGACGCGATTCGCGAACTGCTGGACCTGGCTCCCTCCCAGGCAGTGGTCCTGCGGGACGGTGAGCCGGTCGACGTGCCCACGGCCGAAGTGGTGGTCGGGGATCTGCTGCTGATCCGACCGGGCGCGAAGCTTCCCGTCGATGCCGTCGTCGAGCACGGCGAGAGCCAGGTCGACGAGTCGGCGGTGACCGGCGAAAGCCTCCCGGTGCACAAACGACCCGGCGATCGCCTGATCGGCGCGACCATCAACAAGAACGGCACCCTGCGCGCGCGGGCCAGCGCCGTAGGCGCGGACACCGCGCTCGCGCAGATCGTCAAGCTCGTCCAGCAGGCTCAGAACTCCAAGGCCCCCGGTCAGCGGCTGGCGGACAGGGCCGCCTTCTGGCTCGTCTTCGTTGCGCTGGCCGGCGGCGTGCTGACCTTCGCCGTGTGGTTCTTCATCGTGGGCCGCGACATCGAGACCGCGCTGCTGTTCGCGATCACCGTCGTCGTGATCACCTGTCCCGACGCGTTGGGGCTGGCGACGCCGACGGCGATCATGGTCGGTACCGGGCTGGCCGCCAAGCGCGGCATCCTGTTCAAGCACGCGATGGCGCTCGAGCAGGGAGCCGCGCTGGACACGGTGGTCTTCGACAAGACCGGCACCTTGACCCGCGGCCAGCCGGAGGTCGTGGCGCTTGTAACGGCCGACGGCTTCTCGGAGGACGGCGTGCTGCGGCTCATGGCGGCCGCCGAGCGCGAAAGCGAGCACCCCCTCGCCGAGGCGATCGTCGAGGCAGCCCGGTCCCGAACGTTGGTGCTGCCCCAAGTCGAGTCGTTCGAGGCCGTCCCCGGCCACGGTGCGCTCGCCGTCGTCGAGGGCCGGCGACTGGCCATCGGCAACAGGCGGCTACTGGCACGAGAGCACGTCGACCTCGCCGGCCTGACCGGACCGGCCGCCGAGCTCGCGGGGCAGGGCCGCACCACCGTGCTGGTCGCCATCGACGGCAGGATCGCCGCCGTCGTCGCCGTCGCGGACGCGACGCGTGAGACGGCCGCGCAAGCCGTCCGGGCGCTGAAGGAGCTCGGCGTGCGGTCGGTCATGCTCTCGGGCGACAGCGAGGCCACCGCGCGTCGCATCGCCGCCGAAGTCGGCATCGAAGAGGTCCTGGCGGAGGTGCTGCCCGGGGACAAGGCGGCCAGGATCGCCGAACTCCAGGCTCAGGGGCGCAAGGTCGCGATGGTGGGAGACGGGGTCAACGACGCCCCGGCGCTCGCGCAGGCAGATGTCGGGATCGCGATCGGCGCCGGAACCGACGTCGCCGTGGAGACGGCCGACGTCGTGCTGATGCGTTCCGACCCGTTCGACGTCGTCATCGCCATCGCAATCAGCCGCGGAACGGTGCGCAAGATCCGGCAGAACCTGTGGTGGGCCGTCGGGTACAACTCACTCGGACTGCCCATCGCCGCCGGAGTCTTCGCGCCGTTGGGGTTCGTCTTGCGCCCCGAGATCGCGGCCATTTCGATGGCCGACTCGAGCATCATTGTCGCCGTGAACGCCGTCTCGCTGAGGCGGCTGCGCATCCCCGAGGCAGAAACGCCGCCACCGCAGGCCGATCCGGGTCACACCTCGCGTCGGAACGACCTCACGAGACCGGTGACGACCAAGAGCCCAGTCGGTTGAGGCGAGCCGTTCGACACGGTCGGGCGTAGGCGTGGGCGGGCCGGGTCGTTGCAGGCCGCACGCGGTGGGGAAGTCACCAGTGACCGGAGGTGATCAAATGAATCGACGTCAGTTCCTGCGCGTGGGTCTCGGCGTGACCGGGGCGGCGATGGTGGGTGGGTGTGCGTCCTCGCCCGCGACGCCGGTCGATCCGGCGGGCCCCGAGGCGAAGGCGGCGCAGGGGCGCCGCGGTTCGGGTGGGCCGGTCCGGGCCGTCGCCCTCGCCCCGATGGTGGGCATGGTGGATCTGGGGGGTCCCCAGGTGCTCACCTGGACCTACGGCGGAGCCCTGCCCGGCGAGGCGATCCGGGTCCGCCGCGGGGAGGTGCTCGAGGCGAAACTGTCCAACCGGTTGCCGGTGGAGACGACCGTGCACTGGCACGGATTGGCGTTGCGCAACGACATGGACGGGGTGCCGGGGGTCACCCAGCCCCAGATCGCGGCCGGCGGCGAGTTCACCTACCGGTTCACCGCCGAAGACCCGGGGACCTACTGGCTCCATCCGCACTCCGGGCTGCAACTCGACCGCGGCCTGTACGCGCCGCTCATCGTCGAAGACCCCGACGAACCCGCCCGCTACGACCGGGAATGGGTCGTCGTGCTCGACGACTGGCTGGACGGGGTCGAGGGGCGCAGCCCCGACAAGGTGTTCAACGAGTTGCGCGCCTCGACCATGGACCACGGCGCCGGCGGCGGGTCGGGCGATGGCGGAATGCAGATGGGTGGGTCCACCATGAGCGGGACCGTCGTGACATCGCCGATCGCCTCGGCGTCCGCGCCGCCGCCGACTGCCGGCGGGATGCTGATGGGGGCGACCAGCGACCTGCTCGGAGGCGCCGCCGGAGATGTCGCCTACCCCTATTACCTGATCAACGGCAGGGTCCGCGAGGCGCCGGTGACTTTCGACGCCAAACCGGGGGAGCGGATCCGTATTCGGTTGATCAACGCGGGCGGTGACACGGCTTTCCGGGTAGCTCTCGGTGGACATCGCTTGCGGGTCACCCACACCGATGGGTACCCGGTCGGCCCGGTCGAGACGGACGCCCTCCTGATCGGGATGGGGGAACGCTACGACGTCGAGGCGACCTTGGCGGACGGGGTGTTCCCGCTGGTGGCCCTGGCCGAAGGCAAGGACCGGACCGCGCTGGCGTTGATCCGCACCAGTTCCGGGGCCGTGCCGCCCACCGACGTCCGCCCGACCGAGCTGGATCGCCCAGTGCTGCGCTACGACCAACTCGTCCGCACCGAGGAGGTCGCCCTCGCACCCCGGAAGATCGATCGTGAGCACCGGCTGGAACTCACCGGCGGGATGATGGGCTACTCCTGGGGGATCAACGGCAGGCCGTTCCACGACGGCGAGCCCCTGCTGGTGGAACAGGATCAGCGGGTCCGGCTGAGCTTCGTCAACCGGACCATGATGTGGCACCCGATGCACCTGCACGGCCACACGTTCCAGATGAACGGCACAGGCCCGCGCAAGGACACCGTGGCGGTACTTCCGCAACAGACCGTCACCTGCGACTTCGACGCGAACAATCCCGGCCAGTGGATGATCCACTGCCACAACGCCTACCACCTGGAAGGCGGCATGATGCGAACTCTCGCGTACACGACCTGAGGCGAAGGATCTCCGATAGCCGATCGCTTGCGCCGTAGAGAGCCATCAGACTCTGACGGTTAGTCAGCGAATGCTTCGAGCCTCGACAACCGCGCGGCGGCGCCGGGACAGTGCAGCGGCAGTGCCCTGGGACCGATACCTCCCCCTGGTAACCTCGAAGCGAGAACGAAGGGGGCTGCAGGTGGACCGACGGGCCGAGGATCGCGAGGCGTACCTCAAGCGGCTGAACCGGATCGAGGGTCAGGTCCGCGGGATCGCGAAGATGGTCGAGGCGGACAAGTACTGCATCGACGTCCTCACGCAGGTGTCAGCGGCGACCCGAGCCCTGGAGGCCGTCGCGCTGGGCCTGCTGGAGGATCACCTCAAGCACTGCGTGCGAGAGGCTGCGGCCGACGGTGGGCCGGTGGCGGCGGAGAAGCTTGCCGAGGCCAGCGCCGCGATCGCGCGACTCGTCCGCTCCTGACGCTACGTCAGACGGCGCGTCCCGGCATCGCCTGGAACCGGCGCAGGCGCTGGCTGTTGGTGACCACGAACACCGAACTGAATGCCATCGCCACCCCCGCAAGCAACGGGTTGAGCAGGCCGGCCGCGGCGAGTGGCAGCGCCGCGACGTTGTAGGCGAAGGCCCAGAACAGGTTGCCCTTGATCGTGGCCAGGGTGCGGCGGGCGAGGCGGATCGCGTCGGCGGCGGCCCGCAGGTCCCCGCGCACGAGGGTGAGGTCGCTGGCGGCGATGGCGGCGTCTGTGCCGGTGCCCATGGCCAGGCCCAGATCCGCCTGGGCCAGGGCCGCGGCGTCGTTGACGCCGTCGCCGACCATCGCGACCGTGCGACCCTGCGCCTGCAGTCGCTTGATGGTCTCGACCTTCTGCTCGGGCAGGACCTCGGCGATGACCTCGTCGATGCCGACTGCAGCCGCCACCGCCTGCGCTGCGCGGGCGTTGTCGCCGGTGAGCAGCACCGGGCGGAGCCCGAGACGCTTGAACTCGGCCACCGCGGCGGCGGAGGTCTCCTTGATGGTGTCCGCGACCACGAGCACCCCGCGCACCTGGCCGTCCCAGCCGACCCACACCGGGCTCTGCCCGGCGGACTCGGCGGCGTCGGCGGCTGCGAGCAGTCCGGCCGGGGCGTGCTGGGACCACTGCTCGGCCAACCAGGCGCGGCGTCCGGCGACCACCGCGTGACCGTCGACGATGCCCTGCACCCCGCGGCCCTCGGTGTTCTTGAACTCTTCGACGGCCGCCGGCGCGCCGCGTTCGCGCGCGACCTCGGCGATGGCCCGGGCGATGGGGTGCTCGGAGGCGTCCTCGAGTGCCCCGGCCAGCCGTAGCACCTCGGCGGTGGTCGTGCTCTTGGCGGCGAACACCTCGATCAGGCTCATCCGTCCGGCGGTCACGGTCCCGGTCTTGTCCAGCACGATGGTGTCCACCCGGCGGGTGCTCTCCAGCACCTCCGGTCCCTTGATCAGAATGCCGAGCTGGGCCCCCCGACCGGTGCCGACCATCAGCGCGGTCGGCGTGGCCAGGCCCAGCGCGCACGGGCAGGCGATGATCAGCACCGCGACGGCGGCGGTGAAGCCCAGCACCGCGCTGGAGCCGTTCCCGAGCCAGAAGCCCAGGGTCGCGGCGGACAGGCCAAGGACGATGGGCACGAAGATCCCGGAGACCGTGTCGGCGAGCCGCTGCACCGCCGCCTTGCCGGTCTGCGCGTCCTCGACCATCCGCGCGATCTGCGCGAGCTGGGTGTCCGCGCCGACCCGGGTCGCCTTCACCACCAGACGTCCGCCGGCGTTGAGGGTCGCGCCGGTCACCGCCGAGCCGGGACTCACCTCGACCGGCACCGACTCCCCCGTCAGCATGGACTCGTCGACCGCGGAGGTGCCGGAGACCACGACTCCGTCGGTGGCGATCTTCTCGCCCGGCCGGACCACGAACTCCTGATGGACCGTCAGGGCATCGACGGGGATGCGCTGCTCGACCCCGTCGACGAGCACCGCGACGTCCTTGGCGCCGAGGTTCATCAGCGCCCGCAGTGCCGCACCCGACCGCCGCTTGGCGCGGGCCTCGAAGTACCGGCCGGCGAGCAGGGCCGTGGTCAACACCGCGGCGACCTCGAGGTAGATCTCGTCGGCCCCGGCGCCGCGCTCGGGAACGAGGCTGAAGCCCATGGTCATGCCCGGCACGCCGGCCCCGCCGAACAGCAGCGCGTACAGGGACCACCCGAACGCCGCCGCGACCCCGACGCTGATCAGCGTGTCCATGGTCGCGGCCCCGTGCCGCAGATTCGTCCACGCCGCGCGGTGGAAGGGCAACGCCCCCCACACCGCGATCGGCGCGGTCAGCATCAGTGCGATCCACTGCCAGTACTCGAACTGCAGCGGGGGCACCATCGCCAGCACGACGACCGGCAGCGCGAGGGTCGCGGTGATCGTCAGTCGTTGCCGCAGCTGGGCGGTGGGATCGGGTTCGGCGTCGCCGAGGTCGGGCGTGGGGGCGCCGCCGCTGGCCGGCGCGGGCGCGGCGGGCTTGGGCAGGCTGGCGGTGTACCCGGCCTCGCCGACGGCCGCGATCAGGGCCTCGGTGCCCACCGAGTCCGGGTAGCGGACGCTGGCCTTCTCCGTGGCGTAGTTGACCGTGGCGGTGACGCCCTCGAGCCGGTTGAGCTTCTTCTCGATGCGGCGCGCGCAGGATGCGCAGGTCATGCCGGCGATGCTCAGGTCGACGCTGTGCAGTTCGTCCTCGGGCGGACGCGCGATCGGAATGGACGCGGTGCTCATCGGCCGGCTCCTTCAGTGTCCGCCGTGGCCGCCGCCAGGCGGCGCGACCGGCGGGGCGAGCTGGGGGGTCGAGGGGTCCGCGGCGGGCGCAGGGGCCGCTCCGGCGGGGACGTCGACGGTGAACTCGGCGGTGCGGACCGCGCCAGCGTGGGCGAGGTTCAGGTAGAGCCGGTAGCGCCCCGCCGTCGGGAAGGTCGTGCCGAACCGGACGTCCGGTCCGCCGACCTGACCGGCGAGGGCCTCCTGCCCGGGATGGGTGTGCAGGAAGGCCAGGTCTCCGGTGCGCAGCGCGACCAGGTGACCGAAGGCGGCCAGGTAGGGCTCCAGGTTCCCGACCGGGGCGCCGGCCCGGCGGACGGTGAAGGTCAGTTCGGACTCCTCGCCCGCGCGCGGCGTCCCGGCCAGGCTCACCTCGTAGCCCTCGCCGGACCAGGTCGTGGAGGGCTCGGGCACGTCGACGGGCTGGAAGTCGCCCGGCACGAACAGGTCCGATCCGAGGGCGAGCACCTGCCCGCCGAGGGCGGCGGGTGCGAAGTCGGCGAAGGCGCGGTAGACCCCACCGGCGCTCAGGTTCGCCGGCACGGACCAGGTCCCGTCCTCCCGCAACTGCGGGTGCAGGTGCTGGAATCCGGTCAGGTCCCGGCGGACCACGATCAGGTGCATCTCCTTCTCGTGGGTCGGCACGTAGGTGCGCACCGCACCGCCGTCGGGGCCGACGATCGCGAACGCGACTTCGACCGCGTCCCCGGCGCCCG
This sequence comes from Sporichthyaceae bacterium, assembly GCA_052389435.1. GTDB lineage: Bacteria > Actinomycetota > Actinomycetes > Sporichthyales > Sporichthyaceae > JBQTKD01. The sequence goes on from JBQTIB010000024.1 coordinate 88,877, forward strand.
GGGTGGGGTCGGCGACCTGCAGGGTGTACCCGCGATCGGCCACCGCAAGGCCAGGCAGCAGCGTCGAGGCGGCGGCGGTCGGCACCGTCTCGACGGGGGCGATTCCCGTCGAGACGGTGTGATCCACACCGCGGGCCCCGGCGTCTGCGTCGGGGGCGAACCTGCCGGCCCCGAACGCAGCCCCGAACGCGAGCGCGAGCCCTACGGCGAACACGCCGAGCTTGACGCGGACGTTCATATTCGGCTCCCCTGCGACCCGGCGGTTACCCTCCGGGGGTATCCTACCAGGATTACCCCCGAGGGGTATCGACGCCAAGCGAGTTCCCGAGACGCCCTCCTCCCTCTGGGGCATGTGGGCAGGTTGCGTAGGACGCAATCCCAACGCCCCGCGCGTGTTCCGTGAACCGCGCGGAGCGCCGACACCGCGCGCGTCGACCTACACCTGCACCATGCGCTGCAGAGAACTAGCGACGCCGGCCGACGGCCGCTTGCATGGCTTTCAATTCCGCTTGGTACAGCGCCGCAAGCCCTTCGGCCATCGCCCGCGCCTCGATCGAGCGTCCGTCCGCGAGTTGGCGGTCGAGCACTGGGATCGCCGCCCGATGGTGCGCAATCAGCGCGGTCAGCAGGACGTCGTCGAAGGTGCTCGCGGCCGTGCGAGCCACGCGGTTCATCTGACCTTCCGAGAGCATTCCGGGTTTGGTGGGGCCGTAGCCGTGATCGTGTTCGACGTCGATCCCCGGACCGACCCACCCCCCGAGCCAGCGGGCGATCTCGTCGACGGCCGTCCCCTCGGTGGTCCGGATGCGGGCCAGGATCCGGACCACCGTTGGATCGGTGGCGCGATCCTTAGCGATCTCGGCCAGAGTGAGCGCCTGCCCTCGGTGCATGCTCATGGCGACGGCGAAATCCACGTCGGCCTGGTTTGCCGAGGCCGCCGCAGGCGCCCCCTCGGCGACCGAGTCGCTCGACCCGCCGCACGCGCCCAGCACGAGCAGGGCGGACAGAAGGCACGTCGCGACTCGACGACGCACTGCGGGCGGGCCGAGAACGCGGCGTGGAACCGGGCGGCGGTTCTCAAACGGTCGTCCCGTCACCGTCGCCGTCCTTCGCGTTCGGGCCTGCCGCGGCCGCGGCGTCGACCGTGTCCACGCTACGGCGCCGCCGAACGGTGCGAGGGACAACCGCCGACCCACACCCCTATGGGGTATGCGCCTCGACCAGTTCGGGCGCATATGGTGGGACAACTATTCCCGGTAGTTGGTTTCCCTGGAGGTACCCGTGGCCGCAGCGGCGTCGCGCATCGCACTGACCGGCTTCTTGACAGCGGCCGTGGTGAGCACCGGGTTCGTGGCGGGTGGGCAGGCCGCGTCGGCTGCGCCGGCGGGGTGTTCCTACGGCACCGTCGTGTGCGTCAGCCAGAGCGGTCGTACGGTCAAGCTCATGAAGAACGGCCGCACGGTGCTCAGCATGGCGGCGCGATTCGGAGCCACCCGCACGCCTACGCGCAACGGCACCTTCCGGGTGTACTGGAAGAACATCGACCACGTCTCTTCGCTCTACGGGAGCGCGATGCCGTTCTCGATGTTTTTCTCCGGCGGCCAGGCGATCCACTACTCCTCCGACTTCCTCCGCAACGGGTACTCCGGGCGCTCGCACGGGTGCGTGAACACGCGGAGCTGGTCCGCCACCAGTGCGCTCTTCCACTCGGTGGGGATCGGCACGCGAGTGGTCGTCTACTAGTGGTGTGTCTCAGTTTTGAGTGACTAGTTCGAGTGCGACGCGGCCGCGGCGCACTTTGGCGCGGATAGCCTCGGCGCTGGCGGTCCAGACCAGGGGCTTGGGGAAGTCGTTGTTCACGCGCAGGTAGGTCTCGATCGACTCGATCAGATCCGCGACGCTGGCTACTCGCTGGCCAGGACCCGGCGCGGGTTGCGCGCCCTGCTCGACCTGGTGCCGCCGCGCGCCTCGATCCTTCGCGACGGCGCCGAGATCGCCGTCGATCCGGCCGACCTCGTCGTCGGCGACCTCCTGCTGATCCGACCGGGTGAACGGGTCGCGACCGACGGGACCGTTCGCGCGGGCCGGTCGGCCGTCGACACCTCGGCCATCACCGGTGAGTCCGTACCGATCGAGGCCGGCCCCGGCGATCCGCTCTACGCGGGCACCATCAACGGCGGCGGGATTCTGGAGGTCGAGGTCGCGGCCACCACAGCCGACAACTCCCTGGCCCGCATCGTCCACATCGTGGAGGAGGCCCAGGAGCGCAAGGGATCCGCCCAACGGCTCGCCGACAGGGTCGCGCGGCCGCTGGTCCCCGGCGTTATGGTGCTGTCCACGGCGATCGTCGTGCTCGGCGCCCTGCTGGGCGATCCCGAGGTGTGGATCGAGCGAGCGCTGGTGGTGCTCGTCGCCGCCGCTCCGTGCGCGCTCGCGATCTCGGTCCCGGTCTCGGTGGTCACCGCGATCGGCGCGGCCAGCCGCTTCGGTGTGCTGGTCAAGGGCGGCGCGGCGCTGGAGGAACTCGGCCGCGTCCGCGTCGTGGCCCTCGACAAGACCGGCACCCTCACCCGCAACCGGCCCGTCGTCGTCGACGTCGTCCCCTCCGCGCACAGCAGCCGGACCGAAGTGCTGGCCCACGCCGCCGCCCTGGAGGGGCGCAGCGAACACCCACTCGCCCGCGCCGTCCTGGCGGCCGTCGACAACGCGCTGCCCGCCACCGACGTCACGGCGCTGGCCGGGCACGGGTTGACCGGCACCGTCGCCGGGCACCGCATCCGGCTGGGACGCCCCGGCTTCCTGGAGCCGAGCGAGCTCGCCGCGGACACCGAACGACTGCAGAACGCGGGCGCGACGGCCGTCCTCGTCGAGATCGACGGTCGCGTGGTCGGCGTCATCGGGGTGCGCGACGAGCTTCGCCCCGAGGCCGCCGAGGCCGTGGCACAGCTGCACCGCGCCGGGATGCGGGTCGTCATGCTGACCGGGGACAACACGCGCACCGCGAGCGCACTCGCCGTCGCCGCCGGTATCGACGAGGTGCACGCCGACCTTCGTCCGGAGGACAAGGCTCGCATCGTCGAGGAACTGCGCAGCGACCGCGCACGGGGCGGGGTCGCCGGGGTCGGCGACGGGATCAACGACGCGCCGGCCCTCGCAACGGCGCACGTCGGGATCGCGATGGGCGCCATGGGGACCGACGTCGCGATCGAGACCGCCGACGTCGCGTTGATGGGCGAGGACCTGCGCCGACTGCCCGACCTGCTGGCGCATGCCCGTCGCGCCCGTCGGCTCATGCTCCAGAATCTCGTCCTGTCCGCAGGGATCCTGCTCGTGCTGGTCCCGCTCGCGGCGACAGGAGTTCTCGGCCTGGCGACCGTGGTGGTCACCCACGAACTCGCCGAGGTCGTCGTCATCGCCAACGGGGTACGCGCCGGGCGGCGCCGGGACCGCGCCCTGCCCGGGCCGGTCGCCGGACCCACCGGCGCTGTACCCGCCGAGTCGGAACACGCCACGCGTGGCGACCGCCCGCACGTCGACGTCGCCGGGCCGCTACCTTAGAGTCTGCGTATGAATGCGGATAAGCATATTGAACCGCAACCGTCGGACGACCAGATCGCCCTCGCCGTCGAGGTCTTCCGGATGCTCGCCGATCAGACGCGAGTGCGCCTGCTCTGGGCGCTGCTGGGCGGGGAACTGTCCGTCGGTGAGTTGGCCGTGGCCGTCGGCAAGTCGCCCGCGGGGGTTTCGCAGCACCTGGCGAAGCTTCGGATGTCGCGGTTGGTGCAGACACGTCCGCAGGGGACGCAGGTCTTCTACCGCGTCGAGGACGCGCACATCCGGGCGCTGGTCCAGGACGCGGTCCATCACGCCGAGCACGCCGGGGCCGGTGTCCCGCGCCACCACAGTGCCGACGCAGGTGTGGCGCGCCTCGGCGTCGCCACACGGGACTTCGAGGCGGGGTCGTGAGCTCCCCGGACGGCCGCGGTCACGGCCACGGCCACGGGTCCGGTCATGCGCTCGACAGTGGGCACGCGGGTGGACTTCGCGGCCGATTGAGGTCAGTGCTTCGGTCGCACAGCCACGACTCCGCGGATTCGGTGGACTCCGAGTTGGAGGCCAGCGCCGAGGGTATTCGCGCGCTGAAAGTCAGCTTGGTCGTCCTGCTGGCGACGGCACTGGCCCAGGCCGTGGTCGTGGTGTTCACCGGCTCGGTCGCGCTGCTGGCCGACACCATCCACAACTTCTCCGACGCGCTCACCGCGGCGCCGCTGTGGGTCGCGTTCGTGCTCGGGCGTCGAGCCGCGACCCGCCGGTACACCTACGGCTACGACCGTGCCGAGGACCTCGCCGGGGTCTTCATCGTGGTCATGATCGCGCTGTCCGCGGTCGTGGCGGGCTACGAGTCGGTGCGCCGCCTGCTCGATCCGCAGCCACTGGAGTACCCCGGGGTGGTGATCGTCGCGGGCCTGATCGGCTTTGTCGGCAACGAACTCGTCGCGCTCTACCGGATCCGGGTCGGCCGCAAGATCGGCTCCGCGGCGCTGGTCGCCGACGGGCTGCACGCGCGGACGGACGGGTTCACCTCCCTCGCCGTGGTCGGTGGAGCCCTCGGTGTCCTGGCCGGGTTCGAGTTGGCCGACCCGCTGGTCGGGTTGGGCATCACCGTCGCGATCCTGATCGTCCTGAAGGGCGCTGCCACGGAGATCTACCGGCGGCTCATGGACGCCGTCGACCCGGACCTCGTCGACGCCGCCGAGGCCAGCCTGCGCGCCACCCCCGGAGTACTCGACGTCGAGAGCCTGCAGTTGCGCTGGACCGGGCACCGCATTCGGGCCGAGACCGGCATCGTCGTCGACGCCGGCCTCGGGATCGTCGACGCGCACGCGATCGCCGTCGAGGCGCACCATCGGCTGCTGCACGAGGTCCCCCGACTGGTCAACGCCACCGTCCATCTCAGCCCCGGCGCCCACGACGGACCGGACCCGCATCTGGCCCTCGCCCACCACGCCGAGCCGGGGCGGGCGGCACCGAGTAGGAGCAGTCGTGGGCACGCCCACTGAACCCGATGGGCACGACCACGGCGCTGCCGGCCACGGCTCGCACGGCACCGTCGTCGAACTCGTCGGCGGCCCGGTCACCGGATCGCTCCCTCTCGTCCTCCGCCGGCCTTCCCGCAAGCAATGCCGCCGCCCTCGGGGAGTGTGGCCACCTACCGTGGGTGGAACCCGTCCCGCCTGCACCTTGCCCTGTCGCCTGTGAAGGGAAATCGCCATCACCGTGCTCTCGACGCCGCCGGGCTACCGGCCCACGCGACGGCCCGGGCTTCGCGCCCGGGGAACCAATCGGAACCGAGGGACGGGACACCGTTGATCGAGAGATCTTTCCTAGCGCGGGCCAGCATCCTGTCGACCTTGGCCATGCTCGCAGTTACCGCGTGTAGCAGTCCCTCGACTCCGCTCGGGTCTGCGCCCGGCGGGAACGTCACCACGCCTTTTGTGCCGCGCAGCGCATCCGCGACGCCCACTGCGGGGTGCCGCTCGGTCGTGGTGGCCTCAGGCGACATCGTCAACGACACGGCCGTGGCCGAGCGCACCGGCGAGGTCGCCGCCGCGCAGCAGCCCGCTCTGGTGCTCACCCTGGGCGACAACCAGTACAGCAAGGGAACGTTGGCGCAGTACCGGGCCGAGTACGACCGGAGCTCCTGGGGTCGGCTCAAGGCGATCACCAATCCCGTCCCCGGCAACCACGAGTACCAGACCCGGAGAGCCGCCGGGTATTTCGCCTACTTCGACAACCCGCCGCCGTACTACGCCTACGACGGCGGCTGCGGCTGGCGCGGCTACGCCCTCAACAGCGAGATCGAGCTGACCGAGCAACTCGCCTGGCTCAGGCGCGATCTGGCCGAACACCCAGACGTGCCCGTTCTCGCCGCCTGGCACACGCCCCGCTACTCCTCGGGAACCGAACACGGAAACAATCCGCAGGTGCAACCACTGGTCGATGCCCTGGCCGGACGAACGGGGATCGTGCTGAACGGACACGAGCACAACTACGAGCGCTTCGCCCCGGTCGGTGGACTCCGGGAGTTCGTTGTCGGCACGGGCGGCACGAGCGACTACCCCTTCGGTGCACCCGTCGTCGGCAGTGAGCAGCGCATCGCGGACACTCCCGGCGTTCTGCGGCTCGATCTGCAGCCCGCCGGCTACACCTGGGCGTTCCTCGACTCCGACAACACCTCGCTCGACCAGGGATCCCAGACCGAAGTCGCCCCCGCCTCCTCCTGACCCGGTGGCTGCCACCTGTACGACCGGCGTCGGGGTCCTGGCCGCAGGGGTCCTCGCCCGGCCGGTGTGTCTCGGCAGCCGTCAACGGATCAGGCGCGGTACGGCACGGACGTAGACCACCATGCCGACGACCTCCACCAGGGTCTGGGCCACGACCACGGCCGCGGCGATCGCGAACTCGTCGGGCAGGGCCAGGACCAGGGGGAGTACGACGAGGGAGTTGCGGGTCGCGCCGGTGAAGACGATCGCGCGGGAGTCCGGCACGTCGAGTGCGAACGCCCGCGCGACCGCGAGCCCGGCGAAGGCCATCGCGAGCAGGAAGGCCGCGTAGACCGGGACCACGGCGAGGACGTCGGAGAGGTGGTCGTCCACCTTCGGGATCTGGGAGGCGACGACGATCAGCAGCGTCGCCGTCATCAGCGGAACCATCGTCGTGCCCACCGCCGTCGCGACGGTTCGCCCGGCGGGCCGTCGCGCGGCCCAGGCCTGGGTGAGCCAGGCCAGCGCGAGCGGGAACGCGATCAGAACGACGAAGGCCTCCACGAACGGCTCGGCCTCGACCACGTCGGCCAGGTCGGGCCCCATGAACGCGAGCAGGAACACCGGCAGGAGCAGCAGCTGACCCACCAACAGCAGGGGCGTGGCCGCCAGCAGCTTCTGGCCCGCACCGCCCGCGAGACCGCTGAAGACGATGACGTAGTCCACACACGGGGCCAGCAGCACCAGAAGCACGCCGAGTCGGACGGCGTCGTCGTCGGGCAGGAAGACGAACAGCGCCGCCACCACCAACGGCACGACCACGAAGTTGACCACCAGGGCGGCGGCGAGGAACCGACCGGACCGCAGCGAGCGCACCAGTTCGGCCGCGGGCACCTGAAGGAACGTCACATAGAGCAGTGCCCCGAGTACGGGGTTGATCGCGTGTTCCAGGCCGGGACCCGCAGACGGGGCTACGGCGCCCACCGCTGCGCCGGCGACCATCGCCCCCACGTACACACCGACCTGGCGGCGCTCCATCCGCTCGACCAGGCCCGAGAAACTCCTCACCCGCGCGGTCCTCCGGTCCTGGCCCTACCGGCCGATCCAGAAAGCTACCGGCCGGTGAGGGCGGAGTTCCCACCTCGTCGGTCCTGCGGTGGCGGACCAGCTCGAGGGCCCGCGTGGCCGGGGGCTAGGTGTCAGCGGGAGCGGTCGATGAGTTCGGGCGATGCGGATCTGGTCATCTCCAGGTCGACCGCGTCGGGGTGCGGGGCGTGGCAGCCGCCGGCGGTGCCGCGGCGTCTCTGCAGAATCAGCGCGCCCGCTCCGGCGATCACGGCCAGCACCGCGAGCGTCGGCGTCCAGATCGCACCGATCGCCGAGAGGAGCCCGAGCGCGGCCAAGGCGCCCACGATGGGGCCGGCGAAGCAGACGGCGCACATGGCTGCCATCGCCGCGCCGGTGCCGGCGGCCCTGCGGGTACGGGCGTTACGAGGCAGAGGATTCAACCGAGGTCTCCGAACAGATCGGCCAGCAGGGATGCGGCGGATTCGGGCGCGCGCACGGTCAGGACGACCGCGGCGGGGGTCAGGTGCAGGTGGAAGTCGAAGAACGGGCAACACTGCTGCTCCGTCGCGGCGAGCCGGGCGATATCGGCGGCGAGGTTCGGATCGAAGGCGAACCTGAGGCGTAGGCCGTCGGCGATGGTGTCGTTCCCGATTGCACTGGCGACCAGGGCTCGCCATTCCCTGGCCCGCTCGCCCAGCTCCTCGCCCGCCAGGCTGCACGCCACCGGGGCATCGCCCAAGAGGGAGCACGCGACCGGCGCCTCGCGCCAGGCCTCCTCCGGCACGGGCGGCGTGACCCTGCCGAAGTCGATCGCGATCGGCCCGCGGTCCCTGTGAGGGACGCACCCGCAGCCAGGCCCGCAGGCTCCGGCCGGCGCGGGCTGTGTCAGTCGAGTAAGCACGCCGGCCAGGAACGTCGTGAACGCGGTCAGCTCTGCGATGCGGAGATCGGCGTCGAGGACTCGCTGTTGCACGAGCGGCAGCAGTTGGTCGCGTACGGCCGAGCACTCGCCGAGCTCCCACACGCCGAGGAGTGCCCGGATCTCCTCCAGCGGCAACCCGAGCAGTTTGGCCGAGGAGATGAAGGCGAGGCGTTCGACGGCCTCGTCGTCGTAGACCCGGTACCCCGAACCGGCGCGCGCGGCTGCGAGCAGCCCGGCGCTCTCGTAGTAGCGCAGCGTTGTCGCCGGGACGCCACTGCGCTCGGCAAGCTGGGAGATGCGGTAGGTGGGCACGTGGCGACGTTAAACCTTCGAGTCCACTCGAAGGTCAAGCGCCTACCGCGGGATCCCGATCCGCGCGTACAAGATCCGCCTGGTCGCCGACGCCGATCTCACCGGCTTCTACGGACTCAGCGAGGATCCGCCGGTGCGGTTCGACCGCAGTCCGGTGCGAGGTGACGATCGACGCCGACGCCTCGGAGGAGCGACTGCGGGAGTTCGAGCAGATGGTCGAGGACCGCTGCGTCGGGCACGGGACTATTCGCAAACCGGTCCCGGTCGAGACCGTCTGGCACATCCGGGGCAACGACACCTCGGTCATTCTATAGTTCCTTGGAATGTTGTACCGTCGCTGTCGGAGGTGCCGACATGGGCGCGGTCGACCTGGTGACGTTGGTGGACGAAGGTCTCGGCAACAACACGTTCCTGGTCGATCTGGGCGAGGGTCGAGCGCTCGTCGTGGACCCGAGCCGGGACCTGCGCGCGCTGCGCGCCGCTGCGGACGCCCGCGGGCTGCGCATCGCCTACGTCGCGGATACGCATCTGCACGCGGACTTTCTGTCCGGGGCCCTGGAACTCGCGGCGAGCGACGGTGCCCGCATCCTCGCCTCGAAGTCGGGCGCCCGCGACTTCGACCACGTGGGGTTGGACGACGGCGCAGAGGTCGACCTGGGTGGGCTGCGGGTGCGGGCCCTGGCAACCCCGGGTCACACCTGCGAGCACGTCGCCTTCCAGGTGCTCGACGGCTCCGCGACCGCCGGGGTTTTCACCGGCGGCTCGCTGCTGGTCGGGTCCGCGGCCCGCACGGACCTGATCTCCCCGGACCGGACCGAGGAACTGACCCGACTTCAGTACCGATCCCTGCAACGGATTGCGACGCTGGGCGACGAGGTGGCGGTGTGGCCCACCCATGGCGCCGGGTCGATCTGCTCGGCACCGCCGGGCGCGGAGCGCACCTCCACCGTCGGGATCGAGAAGGCCGGCAACGCCCTGCTGAGGGCCACCGACGAGGACGCGTTCGTCCAAGCGCTCCTGTCCTCGCTGGGCGGCTTCCCCGCCTACTTCCACCGCCTCGGCGAGCTCAACCGTCGCGGCCCGGCCGTGCTGGGCGCCCCGCAGCGACCGACGCCGCTGGGCGTGGACGAGTTCCGGCGCCTGCAAGCCCGCGGCGCGCAGATCGTCGACGTGCGACCCGTCGCGGAGTTTGCCGCCGGGCATCTGCCCGGTTCGGTGTCGATCCCGCTGCGCCCGGTCTTCGCCACCTGGCTCGGTTGGCTGCTCGACCCCGACGCCTCGCTGCTGATCGTTCGCGGGCCCGGGCAGGATCCCGCGGAGATCGTCGGGCAGGCGGTCAAGATCGGCTACGACCGCATTGTCGGCGAACTCGCCGCGGACCTCTCGAGCTGGACCGGCGGACCGTTGCGGCGCATCCCGCTGATCGACGTCGGCGCCGTCGGGACCGCGCACGTCCTCGACGTCCGGCAGGCCGACGAGTTCGCGGCCGGCCACGTGCCGGGCGCCGTGCACGTCGAACTCGGCGACCTCGCCGCACGCGCCGGTGCTACGCCGAAGGTGCCGATGGTGGTGATGTGCGGGCACGGCGAGCGCGCGATGGGGGCGGCGAGCCTGCTCGCGCGGGCGGGTCACCGCGACCTCGCGGTGCTGGCCGGTGGACCGCAGGACTGGGCAGATGCCACCGGCCGGAACCTGGAGACCGGGCGGTGAACGCCGGGACCGCCGCCCCGCCGATAGAACTGGGGCTGCGTCAGAACCTCGCCCAGTTCGCGTTGCTGGTAGCGGTCAACGCCCTCGTCGGCGGCATGCTCGGGCAGGAGCGCACCGTCCTGCCGCTGTTGGCCGAGCGGGAGTTCGGCCTGGCCGCCTATACCGCCGGGCTGACCTACATCCTCGCGTTCGGGATCGCCAAGGCCGTGACGAACTGGGTGGCCGGGACCTGGTCGGACCGGTACGGGCGCAAGCCGGTCCTGGTCGCCGGCTGGCTCGTCGCGGTCCCGGTACCGCTGATGCTGATCTGGGCCCCCACCTGGGCCTGGGTGGTGGCCGCCAACGTGCTCCTCGGCATCAGCCAGGGCCTGACCTGGTCCACCACCGTGATCATGAAGATCGACCTCGTGGGCCCCGCGCGCCGCGGCCTGGCGATGGGGTTCAACGAGGCCGCCGGGTACATGGCGGTGGCCGCGACGGCGCTGGCTACCGGATACCTGGCGCAGGCCTACGGGTTGCGCCCGGCGCCGTTCCTGCTCGGCGTCGTCTTCGCCGCGCTCGGCCTGGGCCTGTCCACCCTCGCGGTGCGCGAGACCCGGGAGCACGCCCGGGCCGAGGCCGCCGCGCACCGGACCACTTCGGCCGGCCCAACCGATGAACTGAGTGACCGTCAGGTTTTTGTGCGAGCGAGCTTCCGGGAACCGGCGCTGTCCTCGGCGAGTCAGGCCGGGTTGGTCAACAACCTCAACGACGGCCTGGCCTGGGGCCTGTTCCCGGTGCTGTTCGCGGGCTCGGGAATGTCGGTTGGGCGGATCGGGATCCTGGCCGCGACCTACCCCGCGGTGTGGGGCTGCGGGCAGTTGCTCACCGGGGCGCTCTCGGACCGGTGGGGCCGCAAGTGGCTGATCGCGACCGGGATGTGGGTGCAGGCCGGCGCACTCGCGCTGGTCGCCGTCGGGGACTCCTTCGCGGCGTGGGCGCTGGCCGCGGTGCTGCTCGGGGCCGGCACGGCGATGGTGTATCCGACGCTGCTGGCCGTCGTCGGCGACGTTGCCCACCCCGCCTGGCGGGCCCGTGCGGTCGGGTCCTATCGGCTCTGGCGCGACGGTGGGTTCGCCGTCGGCGCCCTGCTCGGCGGGTTGATCGCCGATGCCTACGGCGTGCGCGCCGCGGTGTGGGTGGTGGCCGCGATCACGGCGGCGTCGGGGATCATCGTCGCCGTGCGGATGTACGAGACCCACCGTCCCAACTCGAGCGTGTCGGCGCGCTGCCGTGGCTGATCGCGCCGCGAAGGAGGCCCTCTACGGCGAGTTCGCCGCCGTCGGCAAGGCCCTGGCCAACGCCAAACGCCTCGAGCTCATCGACCTGCTCGCCCAGGGCCCACGCAGCGTCGAGGATCTCGCCGCGGCCGCAGGCCTCGGGCTGACCACCTGCTCGGCCCACCTGCAGACCCTGCGGGAGGCGGGGCTCGTGCGCACCCGCCGCGACGGCAAGCGCGTCTACTACTCCCTGGCCGGCCTGGACGTCGCCGCTCTCTGGGACGGGCTGCGGGCGGTGGCCCGGCTCCATCGCCCGCACACCGACCGCGCGCGTCTGGCCTACCTCGGCCCGGAGGATACCGAGGAGGTCGACACGGCGACCCTGCTGCGGCGCCTGGACTCCGGCGAGGTCGTCCTGCTCGACGTGCGCCCCGAACCCGAGTACGTCGCCGCCCACCTGCCCGGGGCGGTGCACATTCCGCTGTCCGAACTCGCCGACCGGCTCGCCGAACTGCCCGCAGATCGGGAGATCGTGGCCTACTGCCGCGGCCGGTACTGCGTGCTCGCCCACGACGCCGTCCGTCTGTTGAACGCCCGCGGCCTGACCGCGCGCCGTTCCGCCGACGGGATCCTGGAATGGCGCCTGGCGGGCCTGCCGGTGCAGTCCGGCGCCGCATGAGCCCCCGACCGCCCGGCCGGGCCGCAGGCTCGGAGCAGGCCCACCCGGCCGACCTCACCGTCGACGGCAGCGGTCTGCTGTGCGTCCGGCTGCTGCTCCGCCTCCGGGCGACCATCGCCGAGCTGCCCGCCGGGAGCGTGGTGCACGTGATCGCCACCGATCCGGCCGCCCCGCTCGACCTCCCGGCCTGGTGCCATCTGACTGGCCATCAATACCTCGGCGTCCTGCCCATCCGCCAGCCGCCCGTCCACGTCCTGCAAGTCGGCGCATCGCCCCGCGTTTGCGAGCCCACCCGTCCGTGGCACCTCGCCGGGCCGAGTTAGCGAACGCTCCGCAGGGAAGTGCCCTAGGGGGTCTTCAAGAGGCCAAGCGCCGCAGCCTCCATCCCACGTAGAAGCGGCACGAACCCGGTCCGGTTCGACCGGACGAACCCGCGAGCGAGCCGGAAGAACCCCGCGCGCAATCGGTGGGCCCCTGCGGAGGATGCACGGCTGAAGCCCTGATTCTCCCGCCCGCGTCCCGGTCGGCGCGGCTTCGGCAAGCCCGTGCTCAACCACGTTCCCGAACCGAACTCCGCGCCATTGCTGCGAGCCGAGCGTTGTAGGCGCCGAGTTCGGCGTCCCCGTCACGGGCGGCACGGCGGTCGTGACGGACGGCGGCCCGGCGGTCGTCGCGGCTCCACTGCAGGAACACGACCCCCAACGCCAGCAGCGTGGGGACCTCGGTGAAGGCCCACGCGATCGCGCCCGCCGTGGCCTGGTCGGCCAAAGGGTCCCATCCCCACGACCGTGCCGCGGCGAGGAAGCGGTCCGGGCCGAGCACCGAGGACGAGTACATGAGGCTGATGCCAAAAAAGGCGTGGAAGGGAGCCGAGGCCGCCAGCATCAGTATCCGGAACATGTGCGAGGGCCGCCCGGGCGCCGGATCGACGCCGACCACGGGCCAGAAGAACAACAGACCGACTGCGAGGAAGTGGCCGAGCATCAGGACGTGTCCGACCTGGCTGCCCATGGCTAGTGCGAACAGCGGAGTGAAGTACAGGCCGTAGAGGCTGACCACGAACAGCGCGGCCGCCACCGGGGCGAAGCTCAACGTTCGGACCAGTCGGCTGTGCAGCACTCGCAGCAGCAGGCGCCGCGGCGTACCGGCCCGGCCGGCGGTCACGGGCAGCGCCCGCAGGGCGAGCGTCAGGGGAGCCCCGAGCAGCAGCAGGATGGGGCTGAGCATGCTCAGCACCATGTGCTGCACCATGTGAACGCTGAAGCTCAGCATGCCGTAGCGACCCAGGCCGGTGCAGGTGGCCAGGAGAACCGAGCCGAGCCCCAGCCCGAACGCCAGGGTGCGCCGCAGCGGCCACGGGTCGCCGCGGCGGCGCAACCGCCACAACCCTCCCGCGTAGAGCACCGCGGCGAGGGCAACTGCCAGCAGAGCCGCCGGTTCCGGGTGCCACGCCCGCAGCAGAACGCCCAGCGAAGGCGGATCCGGGTGCACGGTGGCTCAGTTCCTTCCTCGAGTGTCGGGCGCGGCCCGCCGAGCGGGCCCGGCGACTGCCTTCGTCTCCGCGCTGTGGTGGACCCGCCTCGTAGCCGAGGGTTCACCGGAACGAGTCGCTCGGTGCTCCTGCGGGGTTCCCGCGCGAGCCGAAGCGGATTCGGTCCTGCCCCGTCGGCTCACTCGTGCAGAGGCAGGCCGGTCACCCGACGGTCGGCGTGGAACAGTGCCTCGGTGAGCAGCGTGCGGACATGCCCGCCGCACAGCGGTAGACCACGCGTTGCCCGCGGCGGCAGCGAGCAGCCGCGGACAGCGATCGTCGGCGTCGCCTCGGGGGTGAGCGGACACGGGGTCCATTCTCCGCCGGTCTTGCCCGCGGTCGGCGCTGCTGTGGGCTCTGGCGGTCAATGGGCGCTGCCGATCAACGGAACCGCCGGACCGAGGACCACCAGGATCGGCAGCAGAGCGAGCAGCAGCCCTGCGCCGACGGCGATCCCCGCGGCCGGGGGCCTGTCCGGGGGCTGGGTCGCCGCTGCGATCAACCGTCTGATCCGAGCCGCTACGTCCGACTGGGCCGCCGCCAGATCGGCCGTTGTCGTCGCGATTCGCGACCGTCCATCGTTGGACAGCTTGAGGAGGGCGCCCGCCAGCAGCGCGTGACCGTGGGCCCGGGCCGCAGCGTCGTCCGCGACGAGTTCGTGCAGGCGGCGTACCTCGGCGGGATAGTTCGTCAGCATTCCCACTCGCCGGGTAAGCATGGCCAGTGCGTCGGCGAGGACCGTGGCCGCGTGGTGACGGCCCCTCAGATGCGCGAGTTCGTGCTCGGCGACAGCGGCCTTCTCCGCGTCGCCGAGCAGGTCTACGGCGGCGGTGGTGAAGACGATGTGTCCTCGACGGCGCAGCCCCCCAGGGAGGCAGTACGCCTGCGGCGCGGTGTCGGGTACGACCGAGACGCGTGCGGGGAGGGCGAGGACCGACGCAGGGAGCGCCGCGGACCGCTGCGCTCCGCACCGCGCGCGGTGGAGGTCGCGGACGCGGCGGTTCGCGCCGACGCGTCGCGCGGTTGTCGCGGCGAGAGCAGACGCGAACAGCACTGGCCCGAGGGCCGCGAGGTTCCACCAGGCGGAGAACTCGGCATGGCGGCCGTAGCGGTGGTGCACGAGTGCGATGTCGGCGTGCAGCAGTGCCACCAAGCCGCGTTCGAGGACGTCGTGTGCCAGGAGCAGCGGTGCGCCCACCAACCCGGCGATCGTTGCCGCCGCGCAGCAGTGCCAGAGGGTCAGGGCCGCCAGTGGGCGCCGCGAAGTCCATCGGCGGCCGGACAGTCGGTGATCGACGAACCGCCCGGCGACGCACGTGAGCACCAGCAGGACGAGCACTCCGAACGGTCCGGCGGCCGGGAGTCGGTCGATCATCGACGGTCCGACTGGCCGTCGATCAGGGCGTCGAGTGCCGAACGCAGTTCCTCGACCTCTCGCGGATCGAGAGAGCCCGCGAAACTCAGCAGCGCAGCGGTGCGGTTCCCCGCGTCCTCCAACGCACGGCCCATCAGATGCGCGGCGTAGTCGTCCTCCGTGCAGGTTGCCTGGTACTGAAACGAGCGGCCCTGTTTGGTCCGAGCGACCCAGCCCTTGACGCGCAATCGCTCGATCACCGTGATCACGGTCGTGTAGGCGACGGGATGGCTGGGCTCGAGCGCCTCGACGATGTCGCGGACGGTAAGCGCCGCGGCGCTTCGCCAGACGACCTGCATGATCCGGTTCTCCAGGTCGCCCAGCGAGCGCACCCCAGACGTCAATGCGGCTCCTCGCTCGGCCCCATGGCGGTCCACGCTACCCGGCCACGTCCCGTAGACGCCGGTCAGTCCGCGATCCATTCCATGACCCGCAGCATCTTGCCGTCGGGCGTGGTCGTCCGACCGCAGTCCCGCCATCCCAGTCTCCGGTAGAGCAGCACCGCGGGATCATCGACCAGTGGCGTCACCAGTACGGCGCGCGTCCCGCCCGCCCGGGCGACGTCCGACACGAACGAGCGCACCAGATCGGTGGCGATGCCGTGCCCGCGAACCGTCTCGTCGACGGCGACGTAGGACAGAACCGCGGGCGCTGCGTGCGCCTCGGTACGGGAGGGGCCCACGGCGCGACGCAGCCGCGCCGCGTACTTGAGCGCCCGTGTCCGTACGAAGCGGGCCAGGAGTTTGGGCCTGCACAGAACGGCAACGAACCCGCGCGGGGCCAGCGCGGCGATGCGACGAGCGGACGAGGCCTGGAAGGCGCGGGGGTCCACCACGCCGGTGAGGTAGCCCACGACCTGCCCGTCCAAGTCGGCCACGACGGACCAACTGCCGTCGCTGTCGACGATGCACCGGTAGTAGGCGGCGAGGAACCGGGGGCCGAGGCGGACGAAGAAGCCGTCCGGCATGGCGGAGCGGTGCAGCCCGGCGACGGCGGCCGCGTCTGCGACGGTCATCGGCCGGAAGGAGATCGACAGCGCGGACGAGCCGCGGCTGGACAGCGAATTGGTCATGGCGGACTCCGGGTGCGACGGATCGAGGAAGCGCCCGGGATCTGGGGCGCGCAGGACGAACGACGACGGATCGGGCCACCGAGGTGCGCCGCGATCCGGCGCGGACGGGGGTCAGTCCGCGCGTCGAGGAGTCCTACGTACGCCTGATGCAGAGCTCGGTCAGATCGACGGGTCGGTCGTCTCTGTCGCGTTCGCATCGCAGGGGAATTCGGGAAGCGGCCCACGGGCGCGCTGGGGCGCTTGCCTCCGGTGCCGTCGTGTCGAACGAGGACACCGACATGCGCCGCGATTCGAGGGGATCGCTGTGTTCGAGGTGGGGATGATCGGCCGTCGACCAACCGTGGCTGTCGTGGACGTGATGGGCGGCGAGCGGGGCCAGCGAGTCCGAGCCGTACGTCGCCGAGATTGCAACAGTGCGATCGGGATGCCCGCCGTGCGCCTGGGCGTGCCCCAACGGAATCGAGACCCCCAGGACCACGACCAGCATGGCGACCAACCGCAGCACCCATCGGGCGCGTGGACCTTCGACGTCCAGACTGCGCCCGGGCTGGCCACCGCGAGAAGCTGGGCGCCGTTTCACGAGGCGGCGCTCGATGCCCGTGGCTCGCGGAAGGGGCGCGACGGATATCCGGTGTCGAAGTGCATGTAGTCGGGGACGTCGATGTTCTGCCAGATCCATCCCTCGCCCGTGAACAGGCGCCACGGCAGGCTGCCCTTGGTGACTACGCCGGGGCCGCGGCGGTCGGTGGCGTACTCGTCGCTGGGGGACCAGCACGTGCAGCGCAGGTCTTTCCACGGGTTGCGAACGGGATTGACGTCGACGGCTCTGCCGTTGGCGTGGGGGGACGCCTTGACCGGGGCGTTGATCTGGTCGGGTTTGCGACAGTTGAAGGCCGAGGTGTTGTCGGCGCGCAGGCTCCGGTTGACGTCGCCGCCGTACTTCTCGACCGGTTCCATGCGGGTGATGGGGAACCCCTCGGCGTGGAGGCGGGAGAAGATCCGCACGACGCTGTCGGCGATGTCGCGGTGCACGATCAGCTGTCCGCGCTCGGTGTGTCCATCGAAGGTCACGAAGTTCAGTTCCACTCGACGCAGGTCGCTCCGCCCGACGGGGCAGCCGGGTCGCCAGGTGCCCGTCGCGACGATGCGCTCCCACTGCTGGTCGGGGATGCGTCTGATCGACGGGGCACGCACCTCGGCGGCGGCGGCGGTTGGCTCGGGCGAGGCGGACGGCGTTGGCGGGGGAGTCGGCGCGGCCTGGGGAGTCGGCGCGGCCGGGGGAGCCGTCTTCGGAGGCAGGACCGACACCGTCGAGGTACCCGCCTGGGCGGGGTAGGACTGCGCGTCGGCGGCGCAGCCGTAGGCCCCGAAGCCCACGAGGGCGGACCCGGCGACCAGGCCGACGAGCGCGCGGCGGCGACGGGCGTGCGCCCGGGAGCGCGGGGGAACGAGGAGCGGCCTGTGCACCAATCTAGGTTACGAGGTAATGTAGAAATACGGCGGTGGTTCGGCCATTCTGTGCCGTTCGTGTCACGCTGTTCGGGCCCCGGGGGCTATCACGGGGAGTCCTCGGGGGCCGGCGCTCGGACGCGAAGCACCGCGCCCAGGTAGCCCGGGTGACGCAGCCTCAGCATCAGTGCATAACACGCCGGCAGCGCGACGAGCCCGGTACCGACCGACACCAGCGAGGCGCCGCGCCCGACGCCGAGCGCCGCCTCAGCCGCGGTCTCGATGCAGGCGAGCAGCACCGCAGCCGGAAGCACGCAGGCCACGGCGGGCCAGACGATCGTCGTCCAGTTCGTCGATTCCTGCGGGCGGAGCCGTCGATGCAATAGGCGCGCGGTTGCCGCCGCTCCCGCCAGCTACGCCACACCGTAGGCCCCTGCGATGCCGGCGACCGCCCAGCGCGGGGGAAGGGCCGCGTAGCACGCGAGCGACAGCACCGCGTGGAGACCGGTGACTCCGACGGTGAGCAGAAACGGCGTCCGTGCGTCGTCGAGGGCGTAGAAGGTTCGCACCAGCAGGTACTGGATCGAGAACGGGATCAGACCGATGCCGAAGGCCGACAGCATCCAGCCGATGGCGTAGGTGTCGGCCACGGTCATCTGTCCGTGCAGGAACACCACGGTGGCAACGTGCGGGCCGAGCGCGGCCAGGAACACGGCCGCCGGCACGATCAGTACGGCCGTGGCACGCACGACGTCGACGAGTTCGTCCTGCAGCTGCCCGAGCGCGCCGCGTGCGGCGGCCCGACTCAGCCGCGGCAGAACCACCGTCAGCAGCGACACCGTGATCACGGAGTGCGGCAGCAGCCACAGCAGGTGGGCGTTGCCGTAGGCGCTGTAGCCGACGCCGTAGTCGACGCCCTCCGTCGCCGCCCGCGCCGACGTGGCGGTGGACAACCTGGTCGTGAGCCAGTAGCCGATCTGCGTGACTACGACAACCGCGACCATCCATCCCGACAGGCCGACCAGCCGGCCCAGGCCGCCGCGTCGCCAGTCGAACCGTGCGCGCCATCGGAACCCGATCGAACGCAGGAAGGGCAGCAGGACCAAGGCCTGCACGGCGATCCCGGCGGTGGTCCCCAGCCCGAGCAGGCGGGCGTCGGCGGGATCCATGCCGGCCGCGTCGGTCGTCGTTTGGGCCAGAGCGAGGTACAGCGCGAACGTCGCGCCCACCACGACGTTGTTCAGGACCGGTGCCCATGCCATCGGCCCGAAACGCCCGCGAGCGTTGAGGACCTGTCCGACGATCGTGAACACGCCGTAGAAGAAGATCTGCGGGAGGCAGTACCGGGCAAAGCTCACGGTGAGTTCGCGCTGGGCCCCGGAGAAGTTCGAGTAGAGGTCGACGATCGGCGGCGCCGCGAGCCAGGCTCCGGCCGTCGTCACCGACAGAGCGACCAGGGTGGCCGTGAGCATCCGGTCGACGAAAGCGCGGCCGCCGTCGGGGTCGCGTTCCATGGCCCGCGTCAGTTGCGGCACGAACACGGCGTTGAGCGTTCCCCCGACGAGCAGGACGAACACGATGTTGGGGATCGTGTTGGCCACGTTGTAGGCGTCGGCGAGCAACGCCGAGCCCAGCGCCGCGGCGACCAGCACGCTGCGCACGAACCCGGTGGCACGGGACACCAGCGTGCCCACAGCGACTGTCGCACCCGACCGGGCGATCGACCTCCCTGCCGGCCGGGTGGGGAAGCGTGGACCGATCAAGCCCTGTCCCCTTCGAGTGGCACCCTGCCGCGACCGCGACGCGGCCCACTCTCCCAGCAAGCCGCCGTCACGTCGTGCCGTTCGAGCGCGCGGCGGGGCCGGCGTTGGGTCTGCCGACGGCGGGTGTCGGGGCGGGTGCTGCCGCTCGCGCGCGAAGACTCCTCGTCCCGGACTCGGTTCCCGGCGGCGAAGCCGGTTCGCAGGTTCACCTACGGCCAGCTCGCGCGCGAGCAGCGGACGTGACCGCGGCGCCCCGGCCACAGAGACGGGCGTGTCGGGCCAGGAGAACGACGCCGGCCCGCGGCGGTCCCGGTGGCATCCAGTCGCGAGGCCTCCGCCGGTATCCTGGACCGCGTGGACCCCGCCTACGTCGTCATCGCGCGCACGGCCCCGCCGGCGCTGCCGGCGGAGCGCGTGCGGTGGATCGCGCAGGACCTGCAGGCCCAGGTGTGGGCCGGGTGATCGACCCCGGTCGGCAACGCTCGGCGGGGGAGTCGGCGCGGTCGCTTCGACTGCTTACGGCCGGGGTGGCCGCGGGGTTCGGCGTGCTGGGATGGCTCGGTGCGCAGGTCGCGACACTCGCGCTGCTCGGGCACGGTCACCTCGACGCGTCCGGTCACGGTTTCCGGCACGTGCACGGCTACGCGACCCCGACGGCACTCGCGGCGGCCGCGATGGTGGCCGCATGCCTGCTCGCGCTGAGCCTGCTGCCCGGGACCGGCCCCCGAGCCGACGGGGCGCGAACCCGCCCGTCCCTGCTGGTCGGCGTCGCCGCACCCGCCGCGGCCTTCGTGGCGCTGGAGGGCTTCGACGCCTTGATCACCGGTGCCGAGGTGGCCCACGCAGGGCGGGCGCTGGCCGTCGGGGTCGCGTGCCAGGCCCTGTTCGGGCTTGGCGCCGCTTATCTGGCTGCGACCTGCCGGGACCGCGCGCTGTCCCCGACGCCGGCAGGTGCACCGGTGGGCCTGCCGGCGCCGCGGCGGTCCCTGCCCCGCCCCGGCCACCGCGTTGCGACCTGCTCGGCCTGGCTCACCGGTCCGGCCGGGTCGCGGGCTCCGCCTCCGCTCGCCACACTCTGACGCTCCGTCGGTTTCGCGGCCAGCCGTACCCCCGCCATGCGGTGGCGCGCGCGTGGCCCCGGGTGAGAGGCATTCCTCAGTCATGTCCGCACGTCCCGCGCGCTGTGCGCGCCTTCTCGTTCCACTGGCCGCCGTGGTCGCCGTCGTGGCCGGCGCCGGCCCGGCGGTCGCGCACGGCCTCGGCGACGACGTCGTCGGCAAATCGGTCCCGGATTTCGTGTTCGTCGGCATCGAGCACATGCTGCTGGGCTGGGACCACCTGCTGTTCATCGTCGCGGTCGTCGTGCTCGCCGGAGCGCCGCGGCGAGCGGCGAAGTTCATCAGCCTGTTCGCCGCCGGGCACAGCCTGACCCTGATCGTCGCCACCCTCGCCGAGTGGCAGTTGAATCCCGATCTGGTCGACGTCGTGATCGCGCTGAGCATCGTGTTCGTCGGGGTCGTCGGCGCACGCGGCGCCCCCTACCCGTGGCGTTTGTTCGGCGCGGGGGTCTTCGGGTTCGGCCTCGTGCACGGGCTCGGCCTGTCGACCCGGTTCCAGGAAACCGGGCTGCCCGACGACGGACTGCTCCCGCGGCTGATCGCGTTCAACGTCGGCATCGAGATCGGGCAGCTGCTGGCGATCTCGGCGATCGTCCTGGTCGGGTTGTTGGCGCTGGACTTCTCCGGGCTGGCAGAACGGGCGCGGGCCCCCCACGTGCTGCGCCTGGTCAACCTGGCGGTGGTGGTGGTCGGGGTCGCCGCCGCGGGCGTCATGACCGCGCGCGCGGCCGAGGACCCCTACGCGGACCTGGTCGCCGGTAGCACGGGCGGGTGCACGGTCCGTCAGGTCGAGGCGCCGGTGGTGCTCGAAGGCGAGCACCCGCCGAAGAACTTCTTCGCCCCGGGAGAGCGCTGGAAGCAGGAGGACTTCGGGCACGTCGTTGGCGACGACTTCGTCGTCGTTCGCTACCGCGACTCTCTCACCGAGGCGCAGTGGGCTCCGATCAAGGCGTTCGTCGAGAGCACCGAGGGTGTCATTGCCGGATCGGTACCCGATCAGGCCGGCGCGCTGGAGGTCACCACCCAACGTCGCACGCTCAGTTGCGCGGAACTCGACACAGAGACTGCCACGGCTTTCGGCCGGCTGTGGCTCAGCGAGCGGAAGGGGTGAGGCGGGCAGGAAGCGCTGATCGACCCGTGTGAGACGTCCTGACTCCAACCACCGGGTCGACGTTCTCGGTGCGGCGATGCACCGCTACACCTCCGACGGCGACCCAACCGGGTCTCTGCCCGACGCTCGCTGAACTGACGCGGCGTCAACTTGCGGTGAACGGCGAAGGGCACAGCGATCTCTGGATCCGTATCCCCGTCGCAAACGAACGACTGGGATGGGCGTTGTGACCGCGACACGGATCTCGGCCGAGTCGAGGCGGTGAACGAGCGCCCGGCCTGCGGCCGGGGATTCGGTCCGGCCTGCGGCCGGGCTCTGCCGTCGCGACCCCAGGGGTCGCGGGTGGCGGCCGCCTAACGCCCCGCGTCTCACGGTCAAGGGCACGCGGCCCAAGGCCCGGCGAAACCCCGCCTCCTCCGCTTCGCTCCCCCGTCGGGCTTTACCGGCCCTCGAGCCGCGCCTCCCTTGACCGCGAGCCTCGCGCGGGGCGTGTGGCAGGCGGAGCGGCAGGCCAGTGGGCCTGCCCGGCGCAACCGCCGCCACAAAGACGAAGGACGGGAACCCCCATGGCTCACAAGACCACCGCGACCGCCGAGGACTGTGCGGTGCTCGCACCCACGATCGAACTGCTCGACCCCGCCACCCTGCTCGTGGACCTCAACGTCCGTCACGACGCCCGCCTGGACCCGGCGTTCCTGGCCAGCGTCAAGGAACACGGCGTCCTCGTGCCGATCGTCGCCGTCCGCACCGCCGAGGGCGCGGTCCGGGTCCGGTTCGGACACCGGCGCACCCTCGCCGCCGTCGAGGTCGCCCGCCCGGTCGTGCCCGTCGTTCTGGTGGCCGACGAGGCCGCCGACGAAGCCGCGCAGGTCGAGCGGATCGTCGGGCAGTGGGCCGAGAACGAGCACCGCACGTCGTTGACCGCGGCCGAGCGGGTCGGCGCGCTCGCCCAGCTCGCCGCCTTCGGCATCAGCCCCGCTCAGATCGCGAAGCGAACCAAGACCGGCCGAGCCGAAGTCGACGCCGCCCTCGCCGTCGCGGGCAGCGACCTGGCCAAGGCCGCGACCGTGCGCTACGACTTCCTCGACCTCGCGCAGGCCGCGACCGTCGCGGAATTCGAGTCTGAGGTCGAGGCGGTCAAGGCGCTGGTGGCGGCGGCGAAGAACGGACAGTTCGACCACGTCGCGCAGCGGCTACGCGACGAGCGAGCCGAGGCCGCCCGCCGGGCAGAGCTCGAACGGGAACTGACCGCCGCAGGCGTTCAGGTTGTTCCCGCACCCCGACACGGCGAGACGGTCAGGCCTCTCACCCACCTCGACGGCCCCGACGGCGAACCCCTCACCACGCAGGGACACCGAGACTGCCCCGGCCACGCCGCCTACGTCGGCCTCGTCCACGGCTGGATCGACCCCGCCACCGGCACACCGATCGTCGACGAAGACCACGGAGACGAGGACGCCGCCGCCGACCTATCGAACGACAAGGAGGCTGGGCGGGCGCAGGAGTGGGGTGCCTACGTCGCCGTGAGTTACGCCTGCACCGCACCGACCGCGCATGGACACCGCGACCGCTACGGCAACGACCGATCCACCCGCCCCCTGCCACGCGCCGACGAGATGGGCGAAGCCGAGCGGGAAGCCGCCCGCGAGGCCCGCCGCGAGGTCGTCGAGAACAACAAGGCGTGGGCCTCCGCCCAGAAGGTTCGCCGCGCGTGGCTGCAGAGCTTCGCCGCCCGCAAGACCCCGCCCAAGGGTGCCGCCGCTTTCGTTGCGGCCGCGCTCGCCACCGACGCCGAAATCGTCGCGGGCATGGGCGGCAACGCCCTGGCGGCCGAGGTGCTCGGCCTGCCCGCCGGCGGCTACGGCCGCAACACCGCACTGCAGGACCTGACCGCGCAGATCTCCGAGGCCCGTGCGCTCGTCGTCGTCCTGGTCCAGGTGCTCGCCGCGTACGAAGCCCGCGCCGACCGCGACGACTGGCGCCACCACCGTGCCCACACCGCCCGCTACCTCGGCTGGCTCACGGCCAACGGCTACACCCTCGCCGAGGTCGAACAGCGCGCCTGCGGCGCGGCCACCGACGAGCACTGACCTGCCCTGCCCGGCGTCGACCACCCGGCGCCGGGCACCGGGACCACGCCAACGAGGTACTCAGCCGCTTCGTCGCCCTCCGCCGAGCTGCGGGCCTTCGACGCGGACCAGAGGGAACGGCGTCAGGAGGTGGCCGCCGTAACCTGTCGCCAACGCCGCCTGCAGCGCCTGGAGGCCGTTTGCACCCTGCAGGCCGAGGACCTCTGCCAACCGACGCACCGTCAGATAGTCGACGCCGCGTCCTTCGGCCGCGGCGACGGCGGCATCTACGTTCTCGCGCGCGATCCGCACTACCTCGGGGCCGACGAGTGGGGAGAGCTCGGCCGCCTTCGCACGCTCGTAGTCGAGTTCGCAGACCCCCAGCGTTTCTCGCATGACCTCGGCGGCCTCGTCCAGCGTCGTGGTTCCCTGCAGGAGGCGGGCCGGAGACTCGTTCCCCGCAAGGTAGGCGTCGACCGTCCACACCGAAGCAACCTCGTCGTCCAGCACGACGAAGTCACCCGCATCGCGGACCTCGACCGTTCCTCGCACCCCGCAAGCTGCGGCGGCGAACACCCCGGAGGCCTCCGAGGGATGCCAGGAGAACACCGCGCTCAGCGCAGCGATGCGGGCGGTGTCGACTGGTCGACACCGAAGCGCACCCAGACCTTCCAGTCGCGCGAGCACAACCCCCGGTTCTATCTCGCCGTCGACGCCCGGCCCGGCGACGGCGAGGCGGCAGGGCAGACGCGAGGCCGTGCAGGCGGCAAGCGCCATCAAGTCGGCCAGTGGGCTGCGAAGCCGAGGCTCGCCGCCCTGGGCGAGAACGTCACCCCCGACATCTAGCAGCACCAGTTCGTTTGCGCCGACGACGTCGACGACGTGCCGGATCTGGTCGGCCATCCCGGTCACGCCCGAGGAGCCATCCATTAAGAACAGTCGAGCGCCGAGCTCGTTGGCGAGCCGAGGCAACGTAGAGCCCGCCGGCGGCTGCATCGTGGTCGAGGCCACGACCTCCAGCGCTCCCGGGGCGTGCCGGCGCAGATCCGCGAAGTCGACAGCTACCCGCGGACCGGGCAGCGGGTCGACCAACAGACGGTCCCACGACCACGAAAGAACACACACTTCCCCACCCACGCCGAGAAGCGGAGCGAGCATTGCCGCGGCGATGGCGTCGCCACCGCCCCCCGCAGCAATCAACAGAGACCGCACGGTCCCCAGCCTATGAGCACCCCGCTTGACGGTGCACGCTAAACTGGCCAGTGGTATAGGGCAGTTGCGGAGGTGTAATGCCGGAGATCGAGCAGGTTCTGCCCAAGTACCTGCAGATCGCGGGCTACATCCGCGACCAGATCGTGCGCGGCGACCTCAAGCCCGGCGACGAAGTGCCCTCCGAGCGCGAGATAGCGGCCTCGTGGAGCGTCGCACGCCCGACGGCAACCAAGGCACTGGAAGCGCTGCGCGTTCAGGGCTTCGTAGAATCCGTCCAGGGGTCCGGGACCTACGTCCGCGCCCGCGGCGCGTCCTCCGCGCCGCGAGCCCGCGAGCGATACGACCGCGCGCGCGAGCACGGAGGCATGTACGGCGAGAACGAAACGATGCGGCTCCTCTCGGCCGAAATGGTTACCGCGCCGGACTACGTGGTCGACGCTCTTGGGCTGCCCGCCGACGGCTCCGCAATTCGACGAACGCGTCTCATCACCAGCTCGGTCGACGGGCCGGTCGAGCTTGCAACCTCCTGGTTTTCTGCGGACCTGGCCGAGGTCGCGCCCGGACTGCTCGAGCTCAAGGGCCTACGCGGCGGGACCGCGAAGTACATCGCAGAGGTCACCGACCTGGACCCCTCCTACGCCCGCGATCAGGTGATGGCGCGTCTCGCCACGGCCGAGGAACGCCGCCACCTCGAACTCCCGCGTCCGGCCGCGGTACTCGTGCACTGGCTGATTCTTTCCGGCCCCGACGACCGCCCAGTCGAGTTCGACGAGGGCGTCTATCCGCAGGCGCGGTGGGCCATGCGCCAGGACTACGTCCTGCCCGCACGCTAACCACCCCGCCAGATCGGTAGGGGACTCCGGGCTGTCGAGTCCGGCTGCGCGGCCCTACTTCGCCCTCGACGCGTCAGCGGGCTTTTCGTCCGAGCCGCCGCGTCTCGTCTGGCCAGCCCCCGCCAATTTTGCAAAGTGGACTATGCCACTCCAAAGTGAGTGGCATAGTCCACTGCATCGGGCCGAGCAGCGGCCCCTGGAGCGGGACGCGTGGCCTACGAGGCCCGCGTCGAGGAGGGAGCACGAATGCGACACCACAGATCCGCAGCGAGCCAGCCAACGGACGACGGTGGGGAGGTCCGCCCGGACTGGCGCGCCATGGGCCGGGACCAGGCAACTCGCAACGCCCTGCGGAAGCGAGCCGCGGGAGTGCCCACCTACTCCGTCTCCGAGGCGGCCGCGCTGTTGAGCGTCTCGCAGGAGCACCTGTACCGGCTCATCCGCGCCGACGTCTTCCCGGCCGTTCGCATGAGGTCCGGGGACGAGATGGGCCGTTACGTGGTCCCCGCCCAGGCCGTCGAGTCGGTGCTCGAGCGGGCCGTCAGCGGCGGAGCCTGCGCCGAGATCGCCGACTTGGTGGAGCACTGGCGTGCACAGGGCGCGACCGACGAGAACAAGGGAGAGCAGCAGTGACCGACGCGCCCATCGTGTGGACCGACGACCTCTACGACCGCGACTACGCCTCCGACGGTCTCTCGCGCTTCGGCGGCTACGTGCGCCAACGCGCGCACCTCTTCGTCGACGACTGGGAGCCGTTGAGCCCCGCCGCCTTCGCGGCCACGGTCTGGACCATCGCCACCTCGCCCGTCATGAGCCCGCCCTACGTGCACCTGCGGCCCGACGTGTCCGCGGTGACCTGTCGTCACGCGGAGGAACCGGGTCTTCTGCTCGCGGAGGTTGAGATCCGCCTGCGCTGGCCCGCCGGCCTCAACGACTTCCCCGACCTGTGTGGCTGGTCCTCCTGGGACCGCTGGATCGACCGCCCCACCAACGACGTCCACCTGATCGCTCCGTCCGAACACAAGCGGGCGCTGCTCACCACCGCGACCCTTCGCGTTCCCATCCCCGAAACCAAACTGCCGACCTCCTGCAGGTTCGCGGAAGCCGACGTCGCCATCGCGAAGCGCGCAGTAGCCGCCGTCTGCTCGGCGGTCGACGTCCACGTCAGACCCGTCTTGGCATACCTCGCCACCGCCACGATCATCGGAGCCGACCGATGAGCCCCCGGCCGGACTGCCGCCGCTGCGGCGGCGAAGGATGGGTCCTGGTCGGTGTCCTGACGCTCCGTCACGGCATCCAGTCGGCCGAGTGCTCGTGCCCAGAGTGCTGCGGTCCGCCGCAAGAGGTACTGGACGACTGGCGGGCAACCTACCGCTGGCACCCCGTCCGAGCCCTGTGTCGTCACTGCGACGACTGGACCCACCTGCGCGACGACGACGGACACCCCGCTCACTGGCTCTGCGCCGCGCGATCGGCACACGGCACCCGCCGCGAAGTGGGTGCAACGTGACTCCGGCCCCCGAGCCGCCTCCCCTCGGCGACGCGCCGGACCCCGCGGGCGTCGTCATCGACTGGCTGCGCGTCAACGCTTCGCCCGGTGATCTCCGAGGCGTGTGGCCACTGCTCGTGTCCGCAGCGCTGGTGACCGCGATCGTCGCGGTGCTCGTTCTGCGCGCCACCGCGAACACCTCCGCTGCGCAGGTGCAGCGCTGGCACGCCGTCAACGACCGCAACGACGGCTTGGCCAGCGCCCGCGCGATTCGCGCCGTCGCCTCGCGGCGCGCGATGCGCAAACGCGCCCTGGTGCTGAGGCCGAGTCATTCCGAGCTCGGACGCTGGCAGCGCTGGCGAACGCCGACGACCGAGTACGCCACCGCGTTGGCGAAGGTCGGGCCGCATCGGATCTGGTCGCCGGTCGAGGACGTCACCCTGCGCATCGGCGGACCGCGGTCGGGCAAGACCGGCGAGCTGGCCTGCCGGGTCCTCGACGCCCCCGGTGCCGTCATCGCCACCTCGACCCGCACCGACCTCACGAAGCTGACCGCGCCGCACCGTGCCCTACGCGGCCCGGTCCAAGTGTTCAACCCAGCCGGACTCGCCGGACATCCGACGAACATCTTCTTCAACCCTGTAGCTGGATGCGACGACGTCAACGTCGCGGCCTACCGCGCCGAAGACCTCCTCTCCGGAGGCAGTGGCCCCGGCGCGGGCGACGACCGGGAGTACTGGGCTGCTCAGGCGCAGCGAGTCCTCGCCGCCCTACTCCACGCCGCCGCGCTGGGCGACCTGTCCATCCGAGACGTCCAGACCTGGCTCGCCGACCCGGAAACGGCCGCCGGCACCGTCACCCGGCTGCTGCGAAAGTCCGAACAGGCGAGCGTCGGCGACGACGCCACGCAGTTCCTCACCACCAACGACCGCACCCGATCCTCCATCTGCTCGACGGTGATGCCCTCGCTGCGCTGGCTCGCCGACCCGGTCGCGGCGGCTGCGGCAACCGGCCGCGGATTCGACGTCGAACGCCTGCTCGCCGAGCACGGCACCGTCTACCTGCTCGGCGCCGAGGACGCGAAGGTGACGCCGCTCGTCGCTGCCCTCACCGGCCACGTCGCCCGCGAAGCGCGACGGATCGCCGCCGCGATGCCCGGCGGACGGCTCGATCCGCCGCTCACCCTCGCCCTCGACGAAGCCGCGCTGATCTGCCCCATTCCCCTGGATCGCTGGACCGCCGACATGGGCGGACGGAACGTCACCATTCACATCGCCGCGCAGTCGCGGGCCCAACTGCGCCAGCGGTGGGGAGACACCGGCGCCGCCGCCATCCTCAACAACACCTCCACGCTGCTGATCTTCGGCGGGACCACCGACCGAGACGACCTCACCGCGTGGTCCGTGCTGACGGGCGAACGGCTCGAGAAGGTCGTCGCGCGAGACGGCCGCGGCCGCATCGCCTCCACCAGCACCCGACGGGTGCCGGTCCTCGGCCCCGCCGACATCGCGGCTCTGCCCCCCGGCCACGTGCTCATCAAGCGCAGGGGAATGCCGCCAGCCGTGGGCACCGTGCAGATGGCGTGGGAGCGCCGGGAAGTGCGGCGCACCAACTCCCGTCGCGTGCCCCACCCCGTTCCGGTCGAGCGTGCAACCGCACAGGAAGGGCTTGCCCCGTGACAACGCCACCACCTCCCCGGCCCGTCGACGGTCCCGCCGCGGCACTCGCCGGTCTCGCGCGCGAGACCGAGGCGCTTCGACGCCGCATGGACGACCTGGCAACCGTGCGAACCCAGGTCGCCGACCTCGCGGACGTAGTCGCGGACCTCGCCGAACGGCTCATCGTCCAAGGCGGTCCCGGTCCCGGACCCACCACGTGGCTCGATTTCCCCGACAAGGCTTCAGACCCCACCGCCCCCAGGCGCGCACCAGCGGTGCTCGGCGATCTGCTTGCCTGGACGCAGAAGGTGTTCCTGCGCTATCCCGACGGCGCAACGGCGCTGCCGGAGTGCTGGCCCTGGCACCCGGACGTCGTCGAAGAACTGCTCTGGCTCCGCGCGGCCTGGGCAGCGGCCTACCGAGGGCCGTCCGCCTCCGTCCTGCAGGCCGGGGACTGGCACGACCGGTGCCGCCCCGGTGTGGTCCGACGCATTCGAGCCGCTGCGGGCACCTGCTCACCGGAGAACCACCGCCCCGGCCAATCGACTGCAGCAGCATCGCCGCCGCCGCACGTCATCGAGGCCGCCGCCGCGTGGTGGACCACCGACCGTGACGCTCCCGCTCCCGCCGTCGAACCGGGGCAGCCGGCATGACCGGTCGATGGACCTGGACCGCCGGGCTGGTCGTCGCCGTCGCTGCGGCCGCCGCCACCGCCCACGGCTCGTACGGGGTCGCCCGGGCCGCCGACGTTCCCGCCGAGATCGCGCTGCTGTACCCCGCGATCACCGACGGCCTTGCCCTCGTCGCCTACGCCACCACGACCCGGCTGGCGACCAGCGGACGCCGATACGCATGGGCAATCGTCATCCTGGCCGCAGGCGTATCAGGCCTGGCCCAAGCGATCTGGCTAGCCGGAGGCGTCCACACCGTGCCTGGCGCCGTCCGATTCGGCATCGGCGCATGGCCCGCCGTCGCCGCCGCAGTCGTCGCACACCTGCTGTTCCTCCTGGCAACGGCAGACCACGCCACCGCGACCGAACAGGCGTCGGAGCCCGCCGTACAGAACGCGCCGCCCGTACAACCGAGCGTTCAACCCACCGCCGCCTTGAACGCCGTTCACGCAACCGCGGTCGACGTACCTGCCTCCGAGCCCCCCGCGGGTCCCAAGGACCGCGCCCGCGCCGCCGCGCAGGCACACCGCGACCGCCACGCCGCGCTCCCGACCGTTACCCAACTCGTCGACGCCGCCGGAGTCGCCCGCGGAACCGCCGCCGCAGCCCTCCGCGAACTCCGCACCGAGCCGACCGCAAGGACCCAGCCATGAGCCCGGCCCCGCCGTTCGTTCCCAACCCGGCCCGTCCCTCGGCCGACGCCGAGAACGGCTCGAAACCCACTACACACCCATGCATCACGATCAGAGGGAGCCGCCCCGCAGCGGCCGGACAAGGCGTCGGCGGCGCCGGATGCTGACCATCTCCTCCGGGCACTCGGCCACCTACCTGACCGACGCCGTCGCGACCGGCCGCGAGAACTACTACTCCGGCGCCGTCGCCGCAGGCGAGCCGCCCGGCCGCTGGTACGGCACCGGCGCCGAAGGCCTCGGACTCGTCGGCACCGTCCACGCACAGGACATGACGGCACTCTTCGCCCACTTCGTCGACCCATGCGACCCCGGCTTCCGTACACCCACGGCATGGCCCGACGCGGCCACGCTCGGCCACCGCGGACGCGCCTACATCGGAGAAGAGGAGCTGTACAGGGCGGCGTACGCCGCCGAGCCCCACGCAACCGCCGAACGCCGAGCCGAACTGCGGTTGGACGCCGGTCGACGCGCCCGCCGCAACGTCGCCTTCATGGACGCCACCTTCAGCGTCCAGAAATCCATCACCGTCCTGCACACCGCCTTCGAAGCCCAAGAGGTAGCGGCCCGCCGTCGCGGCGACGTCCCCGAGGCCACGGCCTGGGCGTCGCACCGAGAGGCCGTGGAGTCGGCCATCTGGGCCGGGAGCAGAGCCGCGCTGGACTACCTCGCAGCCCACGCCGGATACTCGCGCGTCGGCCACCACGGCGGCGCCGCCGGGCGCTACATC
Organism: Sporichthyaceae bacterium; assembly: GCA_052389435.1. GTDB lineage: Bacteria > Actinomycetota > Actinomycetes > Sporichthyales > Sporichthyaceae > JBQTKD01. The sequence continues at coordinate 119,899 of JBQTIB010000024.1, forward strand.
GACGCCCACGACCTCGTGATCGCGTCGTTCTTTCAACACGACTCCCGAGACCACGACCCGCAGTTGCACGTCCACAACGCGATCCTGAATCGCGTCCAGGGCAGCGACGGCGTCTGGCGCACCCTCGACGGACGCAGCCTCTACGTCCACCGCGGCGCCGCCGCCGCAGTCGGCGAGCGCACCACCGAGGAGTACCTCGCCCGCACCCTCGGCGTCCGCTTCGCGACCCGCCCCGACGGCAAGGCCCGCGAAATCCTCGGTGTACCGCAGGACGTCATGGACCTGTTCAGCTCGCGACGCCGCGCGATCACCGCCAAGACCCAGGAACTCGTCACGGCGTTCGAAACACGCTTCGACCGGGCACCCAACGCACTCGAACTCGACCGGCTCCAACGGCAGGCCACGTTCGCCACCCGCAAGGCCAAGACGCACCGCGGCGAAAGCGTCGAAGCTCGGCTCGACCGGTGGGACAGGGAACTCCGGGCGGAGATCGACGGAGGACTGCGCCGCGTCGCCCACGACGTGCTCTCCCTCGCCGGACACGGGCCCACACCGGAGGACTGGTCGCGGCCCGCAGTCATCGCCACCGCCCTCGCCGACGTTCAGGCCCGCAAGGCCGCATGGACCGCGCCCGACCTCACCCGCGCGATCTCCGATGCCCTGCCCGATCGTCTCGGCGACCTCGACGGAACCCGCGTCGCGACCCTGCTCGACGGTCTGACCGCAGAGGCACTCGACCTGGCCACGCCGATCACCGCGAGCCGACCCGGACACCGCTCGCTCCCGGACGACCTCAAGCTGGCCGACGGACGCTCCGCCTACGACGCACCCGGCCGGCGACTGTTCACCACTCCCGAGCACGTCCGCAGCGAACGTCTCCTGCGGGACGCCTCCATCGGAGGCGCCGCCCACACCGTCGCGCCCGCAACGATCAGGCACCTCCTCGCGTCGCTGCGCGAGACCGGCCTCGAACTCGGCGTCGACCAAACCGCCGCCGTGCGCGGCGTCCTCGGATCCGGCGCCGCACTCGAATGCCTCGTCGGCCCCGCGGGCACCGGCAAGTCCTTCGTCGTCGGCGTCCTCGCCAAGGGCTGGACACAGGACGGCGGGCGAGTGTTCGGCCTCGCGTCCAGCCAGGCCGCCACCGAAGTACTCCTCGACGAAGGACTGCAGGCCCGCAACATCGCCCGGTGGCTGACCCTGCAGCAGCACCTAGACACCACCGTCGGCGGACCCGACGAGGCGTGGCGCCTCACCCCGCACGACCTCGTGGTCATCGACGAATCCGCCATGACGAACACGGCCGACCTCGCCCGCGTCCACGCTCGCGTCGCCGCCGCGCAGTCGAAGCTGCTGCTCGTCGGAGATCCGCGACAGCTCGCAGCAGTCGGCGCCGGTGGCGCCATGGCCATGCTCACCGAGAACGCCCACACCTACCAGCTGACCGAGGCCCGCCGATTCGCCCAGCCGTGGGAAGCAAACGGTTCCCTGCGCCTGCGCGAAGGCGACACGACGGCGCTGGGGGAGTACCACAAACACGGTCGCCTCCTGGACTGCGGAACGCTCGACTCCGCGGAGCGCTCCGCCGCCACCGCATGGCTCGCCGACACCCTCGGCGGACACCGGTCCCTTCTCGTCGTCGACACCAACGACCAAGCCGCCCGGCTCAACGCGGCCCTGCGAGCCGAGCTCGTCCGTCTCGGCCGAGTCGCCGAACCGGGCGTGCCGCTCGACCGCGAGGGAACCGTCGCAGCAGTGGGCGACCTCGTCCAGGCGCGCCAGAACGCCTGGCACCTGACGGGCCATCGAAACAACCGGCGAGGACCGGTCAACCGCGAGCACCTCCGAGTCCTCGACACCTACGACGACGGAGCGCTCCGCGTCGCGCCGGTCGTCGGAAGGAACGGCGAAGCCGACGCTCTCGGCGACCCCATGCACCTGCCCGCCGACTACGTCCGCGAGCACCTGTCGCTCGGCTACTGCGCCACGGCCCACGGCGCCCAGGGACGCACCGTCGACACGGCGCACGTCGTCGTCGGACCGGCAACCCGAAGCACCGCCCTCTACGTCGGCCTCACCCGCGGCCGCCACGCCAACACCGCACACGTCACCACCGTGTCGGTTCCCGCCGACGCCCCGCCCGGAGCATTGCGCGAGTCGATGCATCGCAGCCCCCTCGCAGTGCTCGGTGCGGTCTTCGACGATGCCGCCACGCACCGCTCGGCCCTGGTCGAACAGTCGCGCAGCTCCGACGAAGCCCAGTCGCTTCGCGCTGCCGCAGAACTCTTCGCCGACGCCGTCGAGGTGGCGCTTGCGGGACGCACCGCCTCGTGGCTCGACGCGCTCGTCCACGACGGTCACCTCGACGTTGCCCAGCGCACCCAGTTCGCCAACGAGGACGCGGGTCCAGCGCTCGACCGCCTGATGCGCCGCGTCGAACTGGCCGGCCACGACCCGGAAAGGGTACTCCGCGCGGCCGTGACCGAACGCCCGCTCGACGGCTCCCGGCAGCTCTCCAACGTCGTCGCCCACCGCATCTGCGCGGCGTTCTCCACCGAGCCCGTGTACGACCACTTCGCCGACCGGGTACCCGTGGTCCAGAGTCCGCAGTGGCGGAGCTACCTGGAGGAGTTGGCCTCGACCGCGGACGCGAGAGTCCACAGACTCGGCGTGCTGACGTCGCGTCAGGAGCCACAGTGGGCCGTCGAGAACCTCGGCCCGGTCCCCGCGGAATCGGGCCCTCGGGCCGAATGGATTCGACGAGCCGGCATCGTCGCCGCACACCGCGAGTTCGTCGGCTTCGACGGTGAGGCCAGTCCGTTGGGCGAGCCTCCCAAGCCCGGCCAGGCCGAGGCCACCGCTTCGTGGTGCGCCGCGTGGCGTGCGCTGGGTGGTGAAGCGCGCGGCCGCGAGGAAGCCGAGATGAGCACCGGGCAACTGCTCGTCCGCATCCGAGCCTGGGACCGCGAACAGAACTGGGCACCCCGCTACGTCGCCAACGAGCTGGCGGCGACGAGCCAGGCAGTCGCTGCGGCCGAACGCACGGCAGCACTGCGAGTGGCGGAGTCGTCCGCGGCGCCGACCGCGGCGGAGCGAGTCGACCTGACGAGGCAGGCGAACGAGGCGGCGGCCTTGGCGCGAGCGCTGCACAACCAGTGTGTCGACCTCGCCGAGGCCGACGACGTCCGGGCGCGTTGGTACGCACATACCGCCGCTACCCGCGCGGCGGCGGAACGCGCACAGCTCGAACTCGCCACCCGCGAGCCGGAGCTGCCCGACGAGCCGCGGGTGACGGCCGAGCAGTGGCTCGACGCCCACCGAGCGGCCAACCGGGCCGAGGATCCGCACCGCCGCATCACACGAGCGAGCGACTTCGCGCATCTCCTGCGGGAGCAGGCGGCCGAACGGGCCGCCCTCGACGGGGTCCTCCCCACGCCCAACCGAGCCCCCGCCATCCGGAGGCCGCCCGCAGCATCGACGGCCTCCGAGGACGAAGTCCGCGTGCCGACTACCGAGCAAACCGCCGCGACGCTGATGCGGGCGCGTGCCGCTTTGGACGAGCTGCAGCGACGCGAGGTGGGCGACGCCCGCCGCGCCGCGGAAGAGAGCCGAGCCATCGAACTGACAAGACGTCAGTTACAAGTCGAGTCGGCGCGCGACCTCGAAGACGAGCGGGCCATCGCCCGCTGAGGCACCAATCGACTGTCGAACGGCAGCCATCACCACGAGAGGAATCAGAATGAACACCACCCGCATCACGATTGCAGGCAACTGCGGAGACGACCCCGAGATTCGTCGGGCCAACGGCAAGACGGCCGCCCGGATGCGCGTCGCAGTCGCCGACAGCTTTCAGGGCGCCACCGGCGCCTGGGTCGACGGTCCCACCAGTTGGCACACCGTCGTCGCCTGGGTCCGCTGGCCGAGCACATCGCCGAAACCGTACGCAAGGGCAACCGCGTCCTGCTCTGCGGTCGGATCGCGCAGCGGGAGTGGAGCACCGAAACAGGCGAGCGACGCATCGCCTGGGAGATCACCGCCGAGACCTAGGCCTCAGCCTGCGGCACGCCAGCGCAGCCATCGCAGGTAGCGGCCGGATCTCCGTCGCCCAGGCCTGATCTTGCAGCGGGTGGGACCGCCTCAAACCGGGGCGTCCCACCCGAAAGCCCCTAACGGGAGGGATCACGAGATCCGATGAAGTTCCACGATATGGCTGCGCCGTCCGAGCGGGCCTTGATAGGACGAACGGGTGAATCCCGCCAGAACCGGTGGCGGGCCACGACGAAGCGCCGCGGGCCGGGGGGCCTGAGCGCAACGCGAGGGGCCGGGGGGCAATGGAACGCATGATCGTGGCGCTCGTCTGCGCCCAGACGCTGGTGGTCGCGGCAGCGGCCGGTGCGGCCGTGTCCGCCCCCGCGAGCTCCCTCGCGTGCCTGCCTTCGGGCGTGAAGGTCGACGGGGCGGTGCCCTCGCGTCTGCGCCTGGACGCCGAACAGCAGGCGAACGCCAAGCTCGTCGTACAGGCCGTAGTCGCCCGACGTCTGCCTTCTCGTGCTGCGGTCATCGCGGTGGCTACCGCCTTGCAGGAGTCGGGGCTGCGCAACCTGCCCTACGGAGGCCGGGACTCGCTCGGCCTGTTCCAGCAGCGCCCGTCTCAGGGCTGGGGCGGGCGGTCGAAGGTCATGGATCCGGTGGCGGCGACCAACTCGTTTCTCGCCAGACTCGACGACGTCCCGTCGTGGCCTGTGCTGCCGCTGACCGTCGCGGCGCAGAGCGTTCAGCGCAGCGCCTATCCGGAGGCCTACGCCCGCTGGGAGCCATTCGCGATCGACGTCGTGGCCGGGCTTCTCGGCAGGCCTTCGCCTCCGCAGCGAGCCGAGAGCGTGGCAACGGACGCGCCGGGCCTGTTCGTCCTGGCGGACGGCCCGTTGGCGCCATTCGCGACGGGGTGGCCGCGGCGGTTCCACGGCGGCGCCGTCGCTGTAGAAGCCGACCCAAGCCGAAATGCCCGGCAGGGCCTCGCGCTGCTCGCTCAGATGGGCGACAACCTCCCAGACACGGTCGTGATCAGCCTTGGCAAGAAGCAAACCAAGCGCGTCGGCGCGAAGCGCGAGGCGAAGACGAAGACCGTGAGCCGAGTGATGGACGCCGCAGTCGCGGCTCGAGCACTCGCCGCCCTCGGCGAGCGCACCGTGTACTGGGTCGACCACGATTCGAAGACGTCAGCCCTGCTCGAAGGTCTGACGGATCGTCACCAGGTGCTCCGGGTCGCCGGTCGAGCCGAGGCGGACAAGACCGCGAGCTCCAGTGTCCGCGACGATTCCCGCGCATCCGCCATCACGGCCAGCGTGGTGTCGGCGGTCACAGCTGCCGAACGCGAAGCGGAAGCCGACTCGGGTCCGTGCGCAGACGAGATGGCAGGCCTCGGCAAGGTGCCTGTCGGCGATTGCGCCCTGTCTGCCGCGCGGGCCAATCCTCGAAGCTGCCCGGATGCGGTGCGATGGGCGCTCGCCCAGAGCGACGGTGCCCCCTCCTGGGAACGCAAGTGCCTGCACTTCGTCGCACGAGCGCACGGATGGTCGGCCTCCGGGGTGCGCTCTGCGGCGGCCTACTGGTCGACCGCCGCGGACAGGCACATCGGCGACACCAACCCGCCGCCCGGCGCGCTCGTGTTCTGGGACACCGGACACCGCGACGGCCACGTTGCGCTGTCCGCAGGCAACGGGACCGTCGTGTCCACCGACATCGCGGGTGCCGGGACAGTGGCCGCCGTCGCGCTGACGACGGTGACCGAGCGGTGGAACGCGACCTACCTCGGCTGGACACCACCCAACTTTCCGCAAGGCGTGTAGCCACCTCGAAATCTTGAACCTGACTGTCCGTCATCAATCGAAAGGACCAACGCAATGTTCGTGCTCTCCACCGCCTCCGCCGCCGTCGCGGCGCGCGTACCCGCCGCCGACGTCGTCCCGCCGGTCACCCCGAACAGCACCGGACTTCCCGGGGCCGCGGCGATCCAGACCATCATGGGCTGGTCCATGTCCCTCGCCCTCGCGGCATGTGTCCTCGGCGCCATCGGCGCAGGCGCCGCCATCGGTATCGGGCACCTGTCCAGTCGCCCCCACCTCGCCGAACGCGGCAAGGTTGGGCTGATCGCCGCGGTCATCGGCGCCATCGTCGCCGGATCCGCCGTGCGTCTGGTCAACACCGGCTACGGGCTGGCCTGATGGCGATGCTCACCAACCCGTCTGCACCGCTCGACGCCCTCAACCGAGGACGATCCAGAGGATCCATCCTCTCCGCGGGTGCCGCGATCCTGGTCGTACTCGGTGTCCTGATCGCCCTCGCTATCCGCGCTCTGCCGTCCGACGAGGCCGGACAGCCGTCGTCACCGACCGAGGCGCCCACCGTGCCCGCAGCTTCGGCTCCGGAGCAGCCCGACACGAGGCCAAACCCAACCGACGAGCTGAAGCTGCCCCAGCCCACCGGATTCGCGAACGGCGTCCCCACCGGGTACCCGCAGACCGACCCGGGCGCCGTCGCGGCCGCGTACGGGTACTCGCGCATTGCCACCGGGCTGGACGTCCAACAGACCCTGGACACTTTGAAGGCGATCTCCGACCCACAGGCCGGCTGGTTCCCGCGCGCTCGCGACGAGATCGCCGATGGCATCGTCGCGCAGCGCAAGGGCCTGGGACTCGCCGCCGTCGGCTCAACCGGATCCGCACTGATCACCGTGAGCCCCTCCGGCTACCAGATCGTTCCCGGCCCCGCAGGGGCGACCACGGTGCTCACTCTCAACGTCGTCTCCACCGCATCGGCCGACGGCACCACCGCCACCGGCACCCTCGTATTCCGCTGGACACTTCGGTGGGACGGTGAGCGGTGGCTCGCGACCCGCACCTTCCTCGACGATGCCGATGCGGCCCTCGCCGTCGCGCCCTTGACGAGCGAAGCGGTCGCCAAGGGATGGAAGGCGGCCCGCGGTGGCTGACTGCTCCTTCTACGACCTGGGCTGCAAGACCCGCAGCTCGCTCACCGGCGCCGTCACCGGTGTAGTCGAATCCGCCTTCGAGAAGATGTGCCAGGCCTTCGCCGACGCCGGGGCCGCGGTGCTGCGCGAGGTCGCAGGGGCGTTCTTGGCCACCTCGACGATCAATCTGGGCAACGCAGGCATCGACCGCGTTCTGGTGGTCACCACCTCCATCGGCATGGGACTGGCCGTCCTGCTGCTCCTCTTCCAAGTCGTCCGCACCGGGCTGACCATGCGCGGAGAACACCTCGCGCAAGGGATCACCGGCGTTCTCAAGGCCGCCCTCGCCACGGGCACCGTGCTGGCGGTCGCGACCGCACTGTTGGCGGCCGCCGACGCGATGAGCAGCTCGATCATGGAGGCCACGTTCGGCAGCACGGAGGAGTTCTCCGAACGGTTCGCCACAGCGGTGACTTTCGCCGGCATCGGTCAGGGAAACCCGGCCGCGCCGGTAGCGCTCCTGCTCGTCTTCGGACTGCTGGCGGTCTTCGTCGGAGCGATCCTGTTCGCAGAGATGCTGTTCCGCCACGTCGCTGTCGTCGCCATCGTCGCGACCGCACCGATCGGCGCCTCGGGCCTGGTCGCCGCCGGCACGACGGGGTGGTGGCGCAAGCTCGTCGTCGCCGGTCTGCAGCTGATCTTCCTCAAGCCGCTGATCGTGCTCGTCTTCGCCATCGGATTCGGCGTCGCCGGCAGCAGCAAGGACGTGCTGGGGGTTCTCGCCGGTCTGGTCACGCTGCTGATCGCCGCGTTCGCGTGGCCGATCCTCGCGCGGTTCTGCACGTGGACGTCCGCCCACGTCGCCGACGCCGGGGGAGCGACAGCCTTTGTCGGCGGCTACCTGGGTGCGGAGGCCTCGCGGCTGCCGCGGCGGGTGATGTCGGCCCAGGCGAACGGTTCGTCGTTCGACTCCGACCGGGCCACCATGGCGCGCAACAGCGCCGCCATCGACGGGGCGTTCGGTGCGCCTGGCGCTCTGGCCGGGTCCGGCGCAGCAAGCGGCGCTGCGGCGGCAGCCTCAGGTGGCGTGACCGCGGGCCTGGCTGTCGCCGGGCGGACCGCGACCGCCGTGAAAGACCGAATCGAGGAAGGGGTGGGGGAGGCCGCCGACCGAGGCGGGCTCGACCGCCCGTCCCACGGCCCGCCTTCCTCTGATGGGCCGTCACCGACCCTTCCGCAGCCTCGCCCGGACCGTTCGAACGGAGACCCGCAGTGACCACTCTCAGCCGCACATCAGCCCCGACCGCCCTGTACGGCGGGTGGCAGCGCGAACGCCTCGGATTCCTCTTCGGCCTGTCCGGACCCCGGTTCGCGCTCGCCGTCCTCGCGCTCCTGCTCGCCGTGGCGCCCGTCGCGACCGGGTCGCTCGCCGTCTTGGTCGTCGCGTGGCCGCTCGCGCTGTTGGTGGCCGCCCTGACCTGGACCCGCGTGCTGGGCCGGTCGGCGGTGGAGTGGACCGGCATCGCGCTCGGACACGGCCTGAACCGGGTCCTCGGACGCGCGACGTTCCTGTCGGGCGCGATGGCGCCGCGGGCGGCGGATCCGGCGGGACCGGCGCCGATGGACCTGCCGGGTCTGCTCGCGCCGCTGCGGTTTCTCGACACCGATACTCAGGGCCTGCTCGGCGGGCTCGCGCCGTCGGGACGGATCGCGGTCGTGCACCACCCGTTGGACCGCACGTTCACCGCGGTCGCGCGGGTCCGTTGGCCCGGTATCGCGCTGGCCGACACCGAACGCCGCGACGCACGCGTCGCCGGCTGGGGCGGGCTTCTCGCGCAGCTGTGCTCCGAGGCCAGCCCGTTCACCCGCGTGTCCGTGGTGCAGCGGACCCTGCCCGACGACGGGTCCGCGCTACGCCGGTGGACCGCGAACGCCGTCCGCTCCGACGCCCCCGCGATCGCGGTGGACGTCGTGGAGGAGTTGACCGCGCAGGCGCGTCTGACCGGGGCCGCGCACGACGCGTGGCTGGTGTTCACCCTCGACACCGCCCGCGCGCGTGCGCAGATCCGCGCCAACGGCGGGGGAGACGCCGCTGCGGCGACGGTGCTGGTCCGCCAGCTTGCGGCCGTGTCGACCGCCGTCGGCGCGGCGCATCTGGAGGTCGTGCAGTGGCTCGGCGTGCGCGATCTCGCCGAGGTCGTTCGGACCGCCTTCGACCCCGACGCCGCCGAGGGGCTCGCCGCGCGTCGCAACGGTGTCGGGCCGCTGGCGGCCGGGGTCGAGCCGAGCCTGGCCGGTCCGGCGGCGGCGCAGGCGGCGTGGGGGCACTACCGCCACGACGGAGCGTGGTCGGTGACCTACGGCGTGCACGACTGGCCCCGGACCGGGGTCCCGGCGTGGTTCCTGCGCCCGGTCCTGACCGCGCAGTCCACCGCCCGGCGCTCCGTCGCTCTGCATGTCGAACCCGTGGCCGCCCGCGAGGCGGAGAAGGTCGTCATGCGGGCCCGGACCAAGCGTTCGGTTGCAGTCGCGATGCGCCACCGCACCGGACAGCTCGTGCCGGAACACGAACGCCTCGCCCAGCGCGACGCGCACGAGCAGGACGCCCAACGCGCCCAGGGCCACGGCCTGGTGCGCCTCGTGGGGTACCTGACCGTGACCGTCACCGACCACGCCGACCTCGACCTCGCGTGCTCGGAGCTGGAGACCGACGCCGCTCAAGCCGGGCTCGAGGTGCGGCGGCTGTGGGGCGCACAGGATGCCGGATTCCACGCCACTGCCGTCCCCCTCGGCATCGGACTCCCGAAGCGAAAGGCGATTGGATGATCAACCGTCAGATCGAGGTCGCCGTTCCCGAGCCGCGACGCCGGGCCGCGCCGCGCAAAGGCTGGCCGCATCCCGGCGCCGGGCGAACCGCGTCGCTGCTGCGCCCGGACCCGCACCGCGCGACCACGGCGCAGGCGCAGGGCATCTTCCCGTTCCTGACCGCCGCGGCACTTCCGCCGGTCGGGGCGGTCATAGGCTGGGACGTCCTCTCCCGCGCCACGTTCACCTGTCACCCGGTGGAGTGGTTGCACCACAACCTCGTGACCAACCCGAACATGCTCTTCACCGGCGTCCCCGGCTCCGGCAAGTCCGCCACCATGAAGGCCCTCGCTCTGCGGCTCATGGCCTTCGGGGTCAGGATTCTCGTCGCGGGCGACGTCAAGAACGAGTACGCACCCCTGGCGCGCGCCCTCGAGGTCCAACCGGTCGAGATCGGCCCCGGACTGCCAGCCCGGCTCAACCCGTTGGACGCCGGACCGCTCGGCGCGAACCTGCCCGCCGACCCCGCCGCCGCGCGCGAGCGGCTCGACGAGATCCACCGCCGCCGCGTCACCCTGCTCGACACGCTGCTCGTCATGCAGATTGGACGACCGCTCACCGCTTTCGAGAAGGCCGCGCTGTCCTACGCGATCCGCCGTGCCGCCAACGCCGAACACGGCTCGAGCAGGCTCGTCGACCCCACGGTCCCGCAGGTCTGCCGGATCCTCGCGAACCCGGACTCGGAGCTGACCCGCGACCTCGGCCTCCACGGCGACACCCGTGCCGCCGCGGACAAGCTCGAACACGTTCGCCACGGCCTCGGCAACATGATCGAGGGCAGCCTCGGCGGTCTGTTCGACGCGGCCTCCACCGTGCGCCTCGACTTCGACGCCCCGATCCAGACCGTCGACCTGTCCCGCCTCGACGGCCGCGGCGACGACACCCTCGCCATGGTCATGGCCTGCGTCTCCTCCTGGTCTCAAGCCGCCATCGACCAACCCGGGCAAGTCCGCGCCGTGGTGCGCGACGAGGTCTGGCGCGCCCTGCGCATCCCCGCGATGGTCCGCAAGATCGACTCCGACCTTCGGCTGTCCCGTGCCCACGGCACGATCCAGATGCTGTCCACCCACCGCCTGTCCGACTTCGAACAGGTCGGCGCCGCAGGGTCCGAGGAAGTCGCCATCGCCCGCAACCTCATCGCCTCCTGCGACACCCGCGTGCTCCTCGCCCAGGACACCGGACCGCTCGCGCTCACGCGCGAGGCCATCGGCCTCACCGACGCCGAATGCGCCCACATCGCCAGCTGGACCGCCGAACACAAGGGCTACGCACTCTGGAAAATCGGCCGCGCCTCCAGCCACATCGCGCGAACCGTCCTCACTCCGCGTGAACGAATGCTTTTCCAAACCAACGAGAGAATGGTTGCCTGACGTGTCATCAGATCTACGTTTAAAGATCTACGCCGAAACCGACCGGACGCTCGGACCGACCGTACCGGCCACCGCATTCGTTGTGCTGCTGGCTGTGGCGACGCTCCTTCTCCTGTGGTTCGCGTGGTCGAGCCGTGGACGACGATGCGGCATGGCGACCCGCTCTCAGGTCCGGCGCACCCTCGGCTCCGCGGCGCTGAAGCGGTCGGCCGGGGAGCAACGACCGTCGCTTGCAAGGCGATTCGAGACCGAGCGCGCTTGGGGCGGTGGACGGTGACATCCATCCAGACGCCCACCGAATTCGGCTACAGCCTCGGGCGATCCGTCCGGCCGCGCGGCGTCGACTTGTGGTCGCGCCTGGACCGGTCCACCCGCGTCGTCGGGCCGATGGGCTCCGGGAAGACGATGCGGCTGATCGCCCCGGCGCTGCGGGACGCGCCAGGGGCGGCGCTCGCCACCTCGACGAAAGCCGACCTGTACGAGTTGACCGTCGTGCCTCGACGGCAGCGCGGACCGGTCGCGACCATGGACCCGCTGCGCATCGTGCCCGGCGCCGAACCCCTTCGCTGGTCGCCGATTCACGGCGCCCAAGACTCGCGCGTCGCGGAGGTGCGCGGCCGCGCGTTCGCCGCTGGCGCGCGGTCCAACGCAGGCGCGAGCGAAGGCGCGATCTTCTACCGGCAACGCGCCGGCGCGCTACTCATGTGCCTACTCCACGCCGCCGCTCTCGACGGCGCCTCCATTCGCAACGTGCTGGCGTGGTCGCAGCGGCTGACCGACCCAGCACCGCGACGCATCCTCGACACCCACCCGAACGCGGCACCGGGCTGGGCGGACAAGCTCAGCGGACTCGTCGCCGGAGACGACCGAACCGTCGGCAACACCCTCGCCACCCTCGAACAGGCCCTTGCACCCTTCGACCACGACGACATCGCCGCAAGCATCGACCTGCCGGTCGAGCGCTGCACCGACCTGCGTCAACTGATTCGCGAGAACGGCACCGTCTACGCCCTCGGCAAGGACACCCCCTACGGTTCTGTCGCGCCCCTGGTGACGGCGATCGTCGAGGACGTTCTGGACACCGCCGAGGCACTCGCCTACACCGCACCGACCGGGCGCCTCGACCCGCCGTTCCTCGCTGCGCTCGACGAAGCCCCCAACATCAGCCCGATTCCCAGCCTGCGCCAACGCGTAGCGGACGGCCGCGGTCGCGGGATCTGCGTCGTCTACGCAGTGCAGGGCTGGGCCAGCGTCGTCGCGCGGTGGGGGGCCGCCGAGGCTGCCGAACTCGCCGCCATCACCTCCAACCTCGTCGTGTACGGCGGTTGCAAAGACCCGAACTTCCTTGCCGACATGGAAAAACTGTGCGGCCAAACCAAGGTCTCCCGTCGATCTCGCTCGCACAGCCGCGGCGCGCACGGCGGAGCGTCGACCTCGACCCACGAGACGTGGGAGCCAGTCCTGCGCGCCCACGAGATCGGGACCCTCAACGTCGACCGCGGACACGCGCTGGTCCTGGCCGAGAACCTGCCGCCGCTCATCGCGCGCCAGCCGGCCCTCTTCGAACAACGCAACCTCTGGCGAGACGTCATCCAGCCCGAACTCGCGGAGGTCCGCGCAGAGAACGTCGTCGCCCGAGAGGTTCCGGTGGTCTCGTGAGCTTCGACTTCGCCGCCCCGATCCCGGAATGGCCCGAGCTATCGCCGGACCTGGAGTCGCTGCTCCTGAACATCGAGGCCGAACAGGAGACCGGTCCGCGTCACCCCCGTCCATGGGACCTCGCGGCTCTGCCCGAGTCCCTGCGCGAGCCGACCTGGACGTGGCTCGAGGCCGCCGTGCGGTGGATCAACCTCTGCGGCGGCTGGCAGCCGACCACGGTCGTCCCGCCGTGCTGGGCTCGGCACCCGCATCTGGCCCTCGAGCTCGCCGTCCTCGCATTCGGACGTGAAATCGCTGCCCGCACGACCCTCCCGGACCACCTGCGCGACTGGCACGTCGACCTGCAGGCCTTTCAGGTGCGCATGGCCGATGCCCTCGGCGAGACCGCGCTCAAGGACTGCCAGCGAGGCAAGCACGGCGACCGGCCGAGCGCCTACGAGCTCGAAAGCTACGAGCAGGCCGCAACGAATCCACAGACGGGCCGAGCAGAGGTTGTCCACAGATCGCGGTGGAACAGCGGTCGCGACGCTCAAACGGCGTAACCCTCGAAGCCCGACACGACAGGAGAGCCGTTGTGACCCCTGCAGAATCAGCGCGACACCATCAAGCAGTGCTCGCCGCGCTGCTTGCCGCGCACGCGACGTCGCTACCCGCGCGGGTGACGACCTCGATCTCCGAGGCCGCGGACGAACTGCTCGATCCCCTTGTCCTCCCGGACTACATCCCGGTCGGCGAGCTGCCCGCTGGAGATCCGAAGGCGGTCCTCGACGCCACGATCGATGCGCTGCGCGGAACCATCCCGCACGCCGACGCGACGACGGCGTTGGCGTGCGGCCGAGCGCTGCGGGTCCTCCACGTCGCGGCCGAAGCGTGGCCGTCCTCGTGACCTTCGCCCGCGAGTACGACTCGCTGGCCAGAGCTCTGGCCGACCTCGTCGGTCGAAGCAGCGACGAGTGGGCATCGGACCCGACGTCCGCTCGCTCGGCGTGCGCCGTGCGCGACGTGATCGCGACCCGATTGACGGCCATGGCCGCGGCGGTGGTGAACGCCCCATCGCGGCGCCCGGCGGACTTCCCGGTGCGACTGGTCGTCACCGACCCCGGCCACGCTCTGCACGCCGCACTCGCCGACCTGCCGCCGGCCCTCACCGACCACAGACGCCGTGCCGACCTGCTGTTCGCCGGACCCCGACACGAACCCGGGCCGTGGCAGCGAGCAACCCGCGCCTGCGCCTACCTCGAGCCGTACACCGAAACCTTGAGGACCCTGGACGGTCCGACGGCATGGACGACGCTGCGCGGTATAGCAGACCTGTCCCGCGCCGTGCTGCTTCTCGACATCGCCCTGACGACCCATCGCGAAGCGCGGCACGCAGAGCCCGGCCGTCACGGCGCGTTGCGCATCGCCGCGGACGAGCTGTGCGCCTGCGTGCCTGCCGAACGCACGCAACCACAGATCCCCCTGCCGCCGCCCCCGCGGCCCATTCGAGTCGCCACCATCGGAGACCTGCCACACGCGACTCAGAGGCTCGCGGCGATGCTCCACGCCCGCGGGAGCGAGTTGACCGCCACCGAGGTGAGAGCCGCCTCCAGCGTGCTCGTCGAGGGCATGGCGACCACGGCCCGCGCTCTCGCAGGGCATAAGGAGTCGCAGGAGCTCGCAGGTCTGCTCGTCGAGGCCATGCGACACGCGCAGCATCTCGACGCAACGCCCATGCAGACGCTCACGATGCCTTCGGCGCCAGTCCGCTACTTTGCCGGCGAGATCGTCGCGCAACTGCGCGCCGCGGATGGGATTCTGGATCGTCTCGACGCGGACTCCATCGCGCGCCCCTCCGACCGGCGCGCGGTCGCCGCGGCCCTGCTGCCATGGGCCGCAGAGGCGGCGAACGTCGCGGCGGCTGTGGATGCCGGGCTGCGCGCCAGTCACGAGCGAGCGCTGCTGCTCGCGCCCTCGGTTGGGCCGGCCGCGTCCACGTACCGATGGATGCGAGCGACCGCGCTGGATGGGAAGGCGGAGGTAGAAGCGCTTGCCGCGAGTTACGCGACCCAGGAGGCGACCGCTCGGATTGCGGTGAAGCTAACGAGCCAACGCGAGCCGCAAGCAGAGTTGGCTGCCAGCCGTCCGGCGACCCGGCTGGCCGCGCTCGCAGACCGGGACGCTTCTGGGCGGCCACTCGCCCCGCATCCCGCCGACTGGAGAGGCTCGCGGCGCGCCAAGGAAAGGGCAGGCACAACTCGACGACACTCGCCGCCGCGTCCTGCCGGCCCAGGCGGACCGGCGCTCTGAGTTGATCAAGACCGCCGTCGGCGTTTCGCGATCTGGCGAAGGCGTTTCGGGCGCATTCGTCTACTTCGGCAGTTCGGCGAAACGCTGCGCGCATACCGGGCAGCGGGGAAGGGTTTCGTGGTCCCGGGTCGGAACGAAGAAGACGCCGCAGATGGCACGGATGCCGTCGCCCTGAATCGTGCTTCCGGCCAAGCCCCGACGATGGGCATAGTGGCTGTGCGTGCCGGGCTCCGACTGAGCCAGCTCATGGGCGAACACCAGAGCGCCGAGTTCGGTCAACCGATGCGTGAGACCGCCCGGCTCCGCGATGGTGGAGAACGTGTCGCGGTACCGATCCCAGCCCTGCTCCGGCGGGCTCAACGAGATCAGAGCGCGAAGGATCAGCTGCCAGAGCAGGTCGCTGCCCGCCCAGCGGGCCACTGGCCTGATCTCAAGCTCGATCTCGTCGGCGTCGTAGTCGACGTCGCGGACCGCCGTCACGTTGATCGTCAGAGCCGCGATGTCGCCCTCCGACTGCAGCGGATGGGCTATACCGAATCCGACCGACCCGCCCGCGTGTACATCTTCGAGTGCGGAGTGAATCTGACGCTGCACGGTCAGCTCCCACTCGGTCATCAACCGAGACGCGGTCTCCCTTCGGAGCAGGCGGATGTCCTCGGTGGTCGGCAGCCACCGGTTCGACTCGCCGGCGTCGTTCTCGCGCTTCACGCGGACGTAGAAATCGTCGTGGTCTTGGTGACCGCCCTTGGCCAGGCCCGCGACGACAAGCCAGTGGACGCCGGTTTCAGGGTCCTTCCACACCCCGCCGCGCCACTGCCCGAGCTTGATCTCCATGAGCGGGAACGCGGTGCAGCTCTGCACCAGGCCGACGAAGTTGTCGAGTTCCGCATCGTGGGCGAACGACTCCGCGGCCTTGGCCACGATGGGATGAGGTAGCTCGCCCAGCGGGTGCAGGTCGTCGAAGGCGCGCGCGGCGATCAACCTCAACGGTCGGGGCGAGTCCCAGCCGTCGGCGAGATCTTCGGCGAGACAGCGGAGCGTTGGTCGAGCGCGGCGACTGTGCACGGCTCTCATCTTGCCTATGCACCGCCGCCGCTGCGGCACGACCGCTCAGAGACTGTCGGCGATCTCGTCGATTGCTCGCGCGCGACCTGCGTCATGGTGTGCGAAGCGTTCGGCGAGCTCTCGGCGGTCTCGCTGACGCTGCGCCTCGAAGGCGACCAGGTCTCGGACGGCGATGCGACGGTCGCGGCCGACGTGGTGAAACACGATTTCCCCTTGGTCGAGCAGCTTGTAGAGATGAGTGCGGCTCATGCCGAGCCGGCTGGCCGCCTGCTGGGGCGTGAGTGCGGCAGCGGAGTCGACCACCGCGAGGTCGGCCCCTTCGCGAACGCACCGGCTCACGCTCAGCAGCACGTCGCGCAGCTCGGGACCGATGGCGTCGCTGTTCGTCGCAAACTGTTCGACGGCGTCGAGCTGCTGGGCGGTGATGTTCGAGGTCTTGATGGTTTCCATCGCCCGCCTCCTATGTGTCATAGATGCCTCAAGTGTCACAGATGACACTACGTCCTGTGGGGAAGTTCGTCAACGCTTCGGACATAGCCTTGGCGAAGGTTGGGCTCAACCGGGCAGCTTCGACAACGACGTCGGTCCCTGCCCGGACGAACACCTGCTGTGGCACGTCGAGATCGAGGCGCTGCCCACCGGCAAAGACATCGAGGCGCTGGCGTACGCCGTCGGTGATCGCCTCGAAGACGCCTGGGGCTGCAGCTGCCGCCGCTATCTGGCGCGGCGGGGGCAGTACGCGGGAAGACTAGATCCTCGGCAGGCTTGAGCGCTGGCGAGTCGCGGTGAGGGCGGCGAATCGTCGGATCTGGCGCCCGCCGAGCCCCGGCGCCGGTGATCGTCTGTCAATCATCGTGTCAATCAACCGCAGTTCTCGCGGGGCAAGCGAGCCACGGTGGACAGCGCCGCGGTCACGCGTTCGCGCCTGAGACAGCACAGTCCAGGCCCAGCAGCCCCCTTTTAATCCGCGGGTTCGGGGTTCGATCCCCCGGCGGCCCACCCTCTGACCTGCGACGTGCACCAGATCCGAGCCTCGTGTCGGTGGATCTGTCAATGAAACTCATTGACAGAGGCGGTATGCGTCTCGCGTCCTCTCCTGCGAACTGCCCGTCCCCGTGCATGGAAATCGATGTCGACGGCACGTGAAAACTGACCCCCGCGCGGCATCCGAAATCTGACCCCTCGTCCACCGAGCCTGGCTCCAGTCGAGCCGGGAGGACCTGGGGTGTTGAGGGTGGAGGACTGGGCGGAGATTCGCCGGCTGCATCGGGCCGAAGGGATGCCGATCAAGGCGATCGTGCGGGTGATGAAGGTCAGCCGGAACACGGTGCGTGCGGCGTTGGCCTCGAACGGGCCGCCGAAGTACGAGCGTGCGCCGGCCGGGTCGTTGGTCGACGGGTACGAATCTGCGATTCGCGAGCTGCTCAAGGCGTTCCCGACATGCCGGCGTCCCCTGATCGACGAGCTCGCGGGCGCGGGCGGCGGAGGACCTGTTCGCGGGGTGGTGGGCGCTGATCCACGGCCTCGGGGCGGTGCCGCGCACGCTGGTCTGGGACGGCGAGGGCGCGGTCGGGCGCCGTCGTGGCGGGCGCAGCGAACTGACCGGGGAGTGTCAGGCCTTCCGCGGAACGCTGAGCAGCAGGGTGTTCGTCTGCAAACCGCGCGATCCGGAGACCAAGGGCGTGATCGAACGCTCGCACGGGTATCTGGAGACCAGCTTCCTGCCCGGTCGCTCGTTCGCCTCGCCGGGGGATTTCAACGCTCAGCTCGGGGAATGGCTCGCGGTGGCCAACGGTCGGCGCAAGCGGACGCTGGGCTGCGCGCCGGCCGAGCGGATCGGCGCGGACCGCGCCGCGATGCTGAGCCTGCCGCCGGTCGCGCCCGTCACCGGCGGGCGCAGGTCGCTGCTGCTGCCGCGCGATCACTACGTGCGCGTGGACTCCAACGACTACTCGGTGCACCCGGCGGTGATCGGACAGCGGATCGAGGTCGTGACCGATCTGCACCGGGTCCGTGCCTTCCAGGGCGGGCGCCCGGTCGCCGACCACGTCCGGGCCTGGGCCTGGCACCAGACCGTCACCGACCCGGTCCATCGGGCGGCGGCCGACGCCCTGCGCCAACACCGGGCCTCGGTCGTGCGCCCGCCCGTCGAGGCACCGGTCCAGCAGCGCGAACTGTCCGACTACGACCGCCTCCTGGGAACCTGCGACCTCGAGGGCGGGGCCGCGTGATGGCCGCCCGCACCGGCGCCGCGGCGGCCGAGAACCCCGCCCCCGCAAGAGATTTCGGCACCGAGCTCTCGTTCCTGACCAGGGCCCTGAAGGCCCCGACCCTGCGCGAGGCGGTCGAGCGCCTGGCCGAACGGGCCCGGGCGGAGTCCTGGACCCACGAGGAGTTCCTCGTCGCCTGCCTGCAGCGCGAGGTCTCCGCCCGCGACTCCCACGGCGGCGAAGGCCGCATCCGCTCGGCCCGGTTTCCCGCGCGCAAGTCGTTGGAGGAGTTCGACTTCGACCACGCCCGCGGCCTCAAACGCGAGCTGATCGCCCACCTCGGCACCCTGGACTTCGTCACCGCGAAGGAGAACGTGCTGCTGCTCGGCCCGCCCGGGACAGGCAAGACCCATCTGGCGACGGGGTTGGGAATCCGGGCCTGCCAGGCCGGGCACCGGACCCTGTTCGCGACCGCCTCGCAGTGGGTCACCCGCCTGGCCGAGGCGCACAACGGCGGCAGGCTCCAGGACGAGCTGACCCGACTCGGGCGCTACCCGCTGCTCATCGTGGACGAGGTCGGCTACATCCCCTTCGAGTCCGCGGCGGCGAACCTGTTCTTCCAACTCGTCTCGACCCGCTACGAACGCGCCTCGCTCATCGTGACCTCGAACAAGCCCTTCGGGCGCTGGGGCGAAGTCTTCGGCGACGACGTCGTCGCCGCGGCCATGATCGACCGCCTCGTCCACCACGCCGAAGTCATCTCGCTGAAGGGAGACAGCTACCGACTCAAAGACCGAGACCTCGGCCGCGTTCCAGCGGCCAACCAACCAGACGAGTCACCGAAGAACTGACGGGCCAGGGGTCAGAATTCGCCTGCCGCCAGGGGGTCAAGATTCGAGTGCCGTTGACAATCGACCGGAGGAGAAGCGAACCTGCGGATTCTCGGTCCGCGGTCTGCGCTGCGCTCGCGCAGCCAATTGCGGGCGCGGGGCGCCCCATGTGTGAAGCCGGAGCGCGGGTGGACAGTCGCACATCGGCTAGCACGGTCTCATCCGTCGCGCCATTGAGGCACCTCAGCTCGCTGGGGCCTTGCTGTCGCGCACCACGACACCCAGCTCGTCGCGCAGTTGAAGCTCCCAGGCCTTCAGGTCGACGTCCTTCGGTTTGGCCTTGCACGGGTCGAAACAGGCGAGCATGGCCATGCTGCTGCGTTCGGTCTTGACGTCGTCTCCAACCCGATACGTGACCTCGATGACGTTGAGGAGGCCGACCGTTCCCGAAGCCAGGCGGAAACCTGCGGCTACGACGACTGGGCGAGCGATGGACTCGCCGGGGAGTATTTGGGCGGTCTCGGCGGCCGGAATGACCGTTCCGAACGCCGGATGGTGAACGCCTCTGCTCGGCGGATAGCCGAGGCTGCTGCCAACGGCCGAGGTCTCGCCGTCGCGAGGCCACGTGGTGATCGCGCCGAGGTATTCGAGATTGGGCGAGGTCAGCGCACGGACACGAAGTACCTCGACGTCCTCTCCGGATTCCCTGATCGTGATCGCACCGATCGTGAAGTCGGATGCCTGTTCCGTAAGGTCCTCAATCGTCCCCACCGGGGGTGTAGCGGCGGCTTTCAAAGCCGATTCGCCCCCGCAACCGGTCAGCGCGAGAGTCAAGGCGACCCCGAGCGAGGCAACGGCGCCTGGGCCGCGTCGAGAACCTCGACGGGGGCAGGCGGGAAGCACCGGCCTCATTCGAAGAAACCTTGGATGCGCTGACCCGGGTCGTCCGGGGTAGCCGTGTCACCGCACAGCCATTTGTGCTTAAACGGCGAGCTCCGCGGAAGCCGGAACTTCACGACGACCGACACAGCACTGCTGTAGCCGCTGAGCGACTTTCCGCCGAACGTCACGCCGGGTAGCGGCGTCAACTCGAATCCGCGTTCGTAGACTGCGGCACGTTCCTTCTCCACCGGGTAGTCCTTCGCAGCCGGGCGGAACCGGCTTGCGGTGGGCGACTGCAACGGGGCCGCCGCCCGTGACGCCGAGGCCGCCTTCGACGGCGGACTTGGTGCGATCGAGGGTCAGGTCGAGGAGGTTGTCTGCGGCGTCCACCACCGAACCGACCGGCGCATCGAGTCGGCTCAGTTGCCGCACCCAGCCGCCGCTTTCGGTCGGGGTGACCTGGGACAGGTAGGTGTAGTGCCGATCACCGTGGAATACGTTCAACTCGACGTCGATGCCGTCCGGTCCGGCCAGCGACAGCAGCAGATCCGTGACGCTCGCGCGCAGCACGTAGTTTCCGGCTTCGTCTGCCACCGTCCGAGCCATGGGGACGACGTCGAACTCCGCGCCCACGGGCATGTCGACGACCGATTCGTTGCTCGGCCACGCCGCCAGGAGCACCTGGGAGCCCGGCATGACCGCTCCTGTGATCTGTTCGACCGTGCCCCGTAGGACCAGGGGGAGGTCCAGGGTCGCGCTGTCCGGAATGGCGGCGAACTGGGGGAAGGTGCTTAGCGCGTTCGCGCCGTCGGTGGTCGATGCCTTCTCGGTCTCGGTTGAGGCGACCGCCGCGGGGAGCATGCTGCCAGCCAGCGCAGTACTGGCGATAAGGGACCCGGCTGAGAACTTGAAGCAGCCCACGGAGGCGCCTCCGTACCCTGACAAGCGACCGGACTGGCCGATCATTGGACCTGCGGACGGGTCGAAATGATCCACCCCTTGAGTCTCCTGTGTCGATGCGAGACTCGAGTCGGCCTCTTGGGGTGTCTTGCAGTTGCCGGGGTCTGCTGCATGATCGGGCGACGGGTCCGGGCCGGGCGGACTGACGGCGGACGGCAAGCATCCGTCGAGCCGGCCCTTGACGGCGCTGGTCGAGCACGGCTCGCGTGGTCTGGCGATCGGATTGCACAGCCCGACGTCCATCGCCGGGTCGGTGGTCACCGGGACGGGCAACTCCCTGCGGCTCACCGTGACAGCCCGCAGTCCAGCAATGCGAAAATCGACAGGTGAGCCGAGGCGGGTGGAATCCGAGTCGCCGCAACCGGAACATCGGCACCGCGAAGAGCGGCCACGGCCGCGACAACCGGTTGACGATTCCCGAGCGCTGGTCGGACGACCGCGTTTTCTGGGAGCGGCTGCGCGACCCCGTGGTCGTTCGCCGCTCGGACGACGAGACGGACTTCGTCGTCCTCGTGGAGCCGGTGTTGGACGGCTTCACCCACTGCTGTACGCCCGACGACGTCTTCGCGGTCGCCGACATGATTCCGGTCGACGACCTCGACGACCTGCGGCTGTTCGTCCTGCGCCAACCGACCAGGAAGCAGCTCGTCCTGTCGTCGGTGTGGGGGCGGATGGCCTACTTCGCGGACCTGGGCCGCCTGAGCGGACCTGCCGTGTATCTCGAGGCCCAGGAACTCGGGCGCCCGTCCCGGGAGAGGCGATCGATGTCGGTGGACGAGCGCCGGGAGTTCGAGCGCCTCGTGGCCGACGGTCACCGTGTCGAAGAAACCTCATGGGGCTACCGCTGGGAACCGCGCATGCTGGACGCGACCCGGGCGACGCAGCTGTACCGGACGCTTCTGCACGAGGCGGGCCACCAGGCCGACTACCTCCGTTCCGTCGACAGGCCGCGCGACGCCCTTCCGTACGACCACCCGGAGTGGGACCGGCTCGGCGAGCGCTACTGGGCGAAGTCGAACCGCGAGAAGGAGGTCTTCGCGCATCGCTACGCCGAAGAACTCGGCGCCAGGCTGCGGCGGGAGGGCAAGATCCCGTTCGACCGGATGGCCGATCCCGACCGGCTGCGCGAGGAGGGGTTGAACCCCAGCTGGTTCGGCCTTCCGGCATGAGCGAGCCCTACGTTCCGTCGGACGAGGAACTCACTGCGCTGCGTCGCGTGATCGCCTACGACGAGGTCTTCGAGGACGGCAGCTCGCCGATGCGCATCGCCTACATGCTGCGATTCGCCGAGGCCGTGCTGCTGATCGAGGTCGATCCGGAATTCGACTCGCTCGAAGTTCGCGTCGGGCCGCGACCGGAGCTGCGCCCCAGCGAGCCCGAACCCATGGCCGTCGACCTGTCGGACACCCCGCCCTGGTCGCAGCTGCTCGGCCGCCGACTGGGGTGGCGTTGGGCGATGACCAATCAGAACGGGTACTTCGACGGGCTACAGCTCGAGTTCGAACAGCCAGGCGCACCCGCGGTGGCCGTGCAGTGGACGGCCTGGGGCTCAGAGCTCTACTACGTCCTGCTCGATGAACGGCGCCGATCTTGAGGGGCTAGCGCGGAAACGCTTCCGCGGAAACTTCGTGAGGAATCGTCGCCTTTGGAAGGCCTGCCGCTGGTCGAATCCCAGTAGTCGGCGGGCTCGTTCAGCGTCGTACCTTGAGACCGTGGACCGCCTGATGGGACTCGTGCTGCCGGGCCTCACCGTTGAGGTGGTGGAGGCGCTCGAGAAGGACGGCGAGCGAGCCTTGGCGGCTCAAATCCCGGTGCTCGGCATGCATTCCTACTGCAGTTGCAAGCAGTCGAATTGCGCGATGTTCTACGCGGTTCCTCCCCCCGACGGAGCCTGGGGTGAGGGACACACCAACGTCATGGTCGATGTGGCCCGAGGCATGGTCGTTCTTGACGTCATCAACGGAGTGATCGTCGCCGTCGAGATCCTCGACCGCCCCGACGTCAAGCGCCTGCTACCGAAGCTCCCATGACGGAGCAGGCCCGCACAGTCGGATGGTCCCCTGCCGCCCGAACCTTCACCCCACGAAGTCGCAGCAGCCGAACGATCGAGTTTCGACTCAGTCCGTACGGCGCACCGACTTCCCGTGCGATGCCACCGGCTTCGTATGCCGCGACGATCGTCTCCGCATCGCCTGGCAGCAGCCGATCCTCCACGGCATGTCGGTGATACGTAAGTGGGCGAAGAAGCATCTGGGCGAGCTTCTGTGACTTTGGAGAGGTGTTGGACCAACCACTTCGGTCGCGACGCGAGTTTGGAGTGAGGACGGATGAGGTGCACTTTCTGACCCCGCGACGACGGAACCTGTCAACCTGTTTGAGGCACCTTCGGTTCGTAATTACTGAGTCGGGTGCTCCCTCTCCTCGGGCTTGTTGATCCACGCAGCGGCAGGTAGCTCCGGCGGTGTCGGGGGCCTGCGGACGAA
>JBQTIB010000025.1:0-62310 GCA_052389435.1 Sporichthyaceae bacterium
CCGCCCACTCCCGCCCGCCCACGATCGAGGCCTGCCATGACCGCGTCGCCCACCGCCGCCCCGTCGCCGACCGCGCTGTCTGCGGACCGTTCCCTGGAACTGCTCGCCGCCGAGGCGGCGCTGACCGTCGCCGCGCTGGCGGGCCGCCTCGACGAACCGATCGCGTACTGCCCGAACTGGACCGGGCGGGACCTCGCGACGCACCTGGCGGGCGTCTACCGCTGGGTGGCCGTCATCGTCGGCGAGGGGCTGGACGCGCCGCCGGACCGCGACCGGCGGGCCGCGCTGTTCGCCGACCCGGACCCGACCGACGACGCCGGGGTTCTGGAGCGGCTCGCGGCCGGCGCCCAGACGGTCGGCAGCGCGCTGCGCGAGGCGCCCGAGGACCTGGCCTGCTGGACCATCTGGGGCGCCGAGCCGGGGCGGGCGTTCTGGATCCGGCGCCAACTGCACGAGACGGTCGTGCACCGCGTCGACGCCCAGAACGCCGGCCGCACGGAACCCGACGTGGTGGGCGGCGCGGACCTCGATCCCGCGCTGGCCGCGGACGGCGTCGACGAGATGATGCTCGGCTTCACCTCCCGCTACGCCAAGCTCGCCCTGCCCGAACCCGTCACGCTCGCGCTGGAGGCAACCGACGCTCCGCACGCGTGGTGGGGCCGGATCGGCCCGGACGCCCCCGCCTTCGGGCGCGGCGCCCCGCCGGAGGGCGCGACCACGACCGTCCGCGCCACCGCGGGAGAGCTGCTGCTGCTCGTCTGGAACCGACGCGAGGCCGCCGGGCTGGACGTGCGGGGCGACGGTTCGGTGCTGGACTCCTGGCGCGAGAAGGCCCGGCTCTAGGACCGGGCAAATCGGGCGGTAGGCAAAGTTTCCGCCCAACGGCGGTATGCGCACGGGGTGGCACCCTTCACGAGGGGTGCTTTGGGGTGTTCTCTGCGTTCGCCCATGAACCTCGACGACGCCCCCACCTCGGCCGCCCGCCGCCGCCACGCCGGCCGGACGGGCCGTGTCGCGCGCATCGGTCTCGTCGCCGCCGTGGTCGCGGTCACCACCACGGTGGGCGTGGGGACCTGGGTCCTCGGTTCCGGGGCCGACGCGGCGCCGCAGATCGAACCCGCGCCGGCCTCCCGAGCGACCGTCCTGGAGGCCGAACCGCCGCTGTCGATCGCCCCGCCGCCCGCCGAGCGGGACAAGCCGCGGGCCAGCCGGACCGTTGTCCGCACCCCGAAGAACGCAGCGGGCGTAGGCTGATCCCCTGACCGGGGGCGATGTCCCCCCAGGAGATCGCCGGAATCCGGAGATTTTGGTCTTCCGGGAGTCTGCGAACGGTGCATTATCGGACAGTTCGCCCCATTGCCTAGCGCTGGGAGTTGCATGGCGGAGAAGAGTCCGAGGCTGCGCGTCGTGGACGGAGACGCCGCGGCGCCCGAGCGTCTGGAAGTGTTGATGGTCGCCGTCGCGAAGGGCGACCAGCAGGCGTTCGAGCAGGTCTACGACCGGCTCTCGGCTCCCGTGTACGGCCTGATCCGCCGCGTGCTGCGCGACCCGGCGCAGTCCGAAGAGGTCGCCCAGGAGGTTCTGCTCGCGGTCTGGCGCGGCGCCGCCCGATTCGACGAGAACCAGGGCTCGGCCATGGCGTGGGTGATGACCATGGCGCACCGCCGGGCCGTCGACCGGGTCCGCTCGGAGCAGGCCACCTCCGACCGCCACCACCGCCTCGGCGTGCGGGACGTCGAACCCGACTACGACTCGGTGTCCGAGGCCGTGCACACCCAGCTCGACCGCGAGGCCGTCCGAGACTGCCTGAGCTCGCTGACCGCCCTGCAGCGCGAGTCCGTGACGCTGGCGTACTACACCGGCCGCAGCTACCGCGAAGTCGCCGAATACCTCGACCTGCCGCTCGGCACCGTCAAGACCCGCATGCGCGACGGCCTCATCCGCCTGCGCGACTGCCTCGGCGCGACGGCCTAGCCGCTCGGAACGCGAAGCGCCCCCGCCGTTCCGGCGGGGGCGCTTCCGTGCCGGGTGGGGGCCCAAGGCCGGCTTGCAGGCGGTGGCTTCGATGCGCTGCGCGACCTGCGCGAACTCCTCGGCCTCGTCCGGGGTCAGGGCGGCGGCGTAGATCGCGGTCATCTTCGCCTGCGTGGCCTCTTCGACCTCGTCGCGCTTGGCCTTGAGCGGGGTGACGTCCGGCCACGGCTCGGCGAACCCGAACAGTCCGGCGTACGGAGTGCCGGCCTCGGGGCGGTTCGGGCAGAAGCCCGGGTTGTTCAGCAGGTGGGCTTCCTTCGGGGAGATGCCCGCGGCCTTGATCAGGCCGAAGTGCACCTCGCCGCGCATCTCGCGCAGGATCAGCAGGACCTGTGCGGCCTTGCCGCCCGGGGAGGTCGCGCGAGGCTTCGCGGCCCACGCGGTGGAGACCGGGCCAGTGTTCGGCTTCGACGCGATCACCTTCTCGCCGAGCTCGGCGAACCGCGCGATGCCCTCGACGCCGGAGAGGTACTTCTCGCCCCACGCGGCGAGCTGGGCGTGGTAGCGGTCCGCGCCGCCCTCGGGGCCGTGCACGGCCTTGCCGGGCTCCCAGAACATCGCGACGACTTCCTGGGGGAAGCTGAAGAAGGTCTCGGTGATCGTCTCGGTGGAGACGTCGCCGAGCATGCCGCCGCGGCCGGCGAAGTAGCCGGCGAACGGGTGCTCGTATCCCTGCTCGGCGGCGGCGGCGAACGTGTCTCCGTGGAGCATGAACGCGGCGCCCGAGGTTTCCATCGGGCTGGCGGCGGCTTGTACTGCGGCGGCGATCCTGGCGTCTGCCACGACGGACTCCCTTGTTCGTCATCGGTGGGGCCGCAGAGTGCGCGACCCGTCGAAGCGACTCTAGAACAGTGCGCAAGGCGCCTACCATGACGGTGTGTCCCGAATTGGGCGGCGATCGCTCGTCCCGGCCGCGCTGGCCCTCGTGTTGGCGAGCGCCGTGCCCGCCGTCGGCGCGGAGCGAACCTGGGCCGACGCGGCGACCGCGTCCATCCACCCGGGGATCGCGACCCTCACCGAGGGTGGTCCGTGCACGGCCAACTTCGTGTTCGTCGACGGCTCCGGCGCCGTGTACATCGGGCAGGCGGCGCACTGCTCGCTGAGGATGGCCGAGACCGACGTCGACGGGTGCCGCAGCGGGGTCAAGCCCGTCGGCACGAAGGTCTCGCTGGGAAACTCCGGGGTCGAGGGCGCGATCGCCTACAACAGCTGGGCGACCATGCAGGAGAACGGCGAGACCGACGAGAACGTCTGCCGCAACAACGACTTCGCGTTGATCCGCATCCCCGAGGAGGCGGTGGCCAAGGTCAACCCGTCGATTCCGGTGTTCGGCGGACCCCGCGGCATCGTCCGCTCCGAACCGGAGTTCGGCGCGAAGGTGCTCAGCTACGGCAACTCCAACCTCCGCGGCGGCGCCGCCCCGCTGTCCCCGCAGCGCGGGTTCGCGATCGGCAGCGGCTCCGAGGGCTGGTACCACCTCGTCTACGAGTTCCCGACCGGCATCCCGGGCGACTCCGGGGCGGGCTTCCTCGACGGCACCGGCAAGGCGCTCGGCGTGCTCATCGACTTCAACGACGTCCCGCCCGCCAGCAACGGCGTGGGGGACCTGGCCCACGCGCTCGCCTATGCGCAGACCAACTCCGGCATCGAGGGGCTGCGCATGGTGGACGGCACCGAGCCGTTCACGGGCTAGCCACCTGACGTTCTGTCACTTCTTTCGAACGACGACGTGTGTTCGGTGGTCGCGACCGCGATCGAGTAGCACTCGTAGTAGGACCGGACGCCGGCGCGCTGGGCCTGGAGATGTTCGGGACGGTCGCGCCAGGCGTCGTGGCTCGCCCGGTCCGCGAACGTCACGAGCGTGAGCCGTTCCCCGTCGGCGGCGATGAAGGCCTTGCGCTCGAGGAGGCCGGGCATCGTGTCGGCGAGCGCGTCCATCCGCTCCGCGTGCTCGTCGTAGGCGTCGCGGGCCTCCTCGCGCAGGCGGGAGCGGAAGACTGTCACGATCTGTCCTTCTTCGGGTCTCATGGCGCCAAAACCTAGCCGGCCGCACGCTGGGGATCGAGTGACGATTCCGTGTCGACGCGGGAGCCGCCCGCAGCCGTGGACGATCATGATCGGTATGTCTTCGCTGCCCGCCCTGCGTCGTCGCGGCCCCGCCGCCGCCCTCGCTCTGCTGGTCCTGCTGACCGGTTGCGTGGGAGGCGAGGAGGCCGCCCCGCCCGCTCCGCTCCCGACCCCGACGGCCGCCCCGCCGGCGGACCCCACGGCCGTCTTCGCCGACCTCCGCGCCGCCGCGGCACTCGTGCCGACGACGGCCGCCGTACTCTCCGCGGGCCTGGCGACCACCGGCTCCCTCGAGGGCGAGGCCGGGTCCGCGGCGGCGGACCTCCGCGCGGCACTGCACGCGAGCCTGGTGGAGAGCGTGCATCTGACGGCCTTCGGCGCCGTGGCCGGGTACCGCTTCGGCGACGGCTCGGACGCCGTCACGGCGGTCTTCACGGCGCTGCGGGAGAACGGTTCGGCGACGACCGACGTTCTCCTGCGTGGCCGGATCGACGCCTCCAAGCGCGAGGAACTCTCGACGGCCTTGGAGCAGCGGAACCTGGCGCAGCTGGCCTACGCCGCGGCGGCCGACGACGGATCGGCGGGGGAGACCGCGCGCCGGGACGCGAGCGCCCGACTGCTGGCCAACGCGAAGGACCTCGGCAGGTTTTTCTCCGTGGCGACCGACGGCGTGCTGTCCTCCGCCGCGGTGCAGCGCGACTTCGTCGCTTCGGCGACGCGGATCGCCGCCGTCCTCGACGCGCTCGGGACCGGATCCCTCGACGCGCCCACCCAGCTCCGGACCGCCGGCGAGCAGGCCGGCGCGCTCGCCGCGAAGCTCGCGGCCGGGCTCGACCGCACGGCAGAGCTCGCCGGAGACCCCAACCAGACGGCCCCGACCCTGCGCGCCGAACTGGCGGGGCTGCTGACCGAGGGCGTCTACCTGGGCGGGCTTTCCGCGTTCTTCGGCTACACCTCCCCGGAGGGCGCCGCCGCTCCCGCCGCGGTGAAGGTCCGCGACGCGGCCGACGCCACTGCGCAGTCGCTCGCGACGGCCGTCGGCGCGACGATCGGTCGGGACCGCCAGGCGGAGTTCATCTCGCAGTGGCGCACCTACGTCGACGACCTCCACGGCTACGCCGCCGGCGACGAGACCGGCCGCAGCGCCGCCGGGGCCCGGCTCGCGGGCTTCCCCGGCAGCGTCGGGGCGTTCCTGGCCGACGCGAGCAAGGGCTCCCTGGACGTCGCGGCGGTCACCGGCGCCATCGCGCCCGCTGTGCAGGCCATGATCAAGGCCCTCGACGCCCTCCGCACGCTCCAAAGCCTGCCGATCGTCACCGCCGCCCCGGTCCTCCCGTCGCCCGCCGCCACGTCGGAGCCGAGCCAGACCCCGGCCCCGAGCCAGACCGCGGCCCCGAGCCAGACCCCGGCCCCGAGCGAGAGCGCGAGCCCGGCGACTCCGAGCGCGAGCCCGTCCTCCACCCCGTAGCGAAACGATCGACGTCGCAACGCAAGCGAGGGACTGGGGTCGCTTTCGGGCATGGGCCGAGTCCCACATCGTGCAACCTCGATCGAATCGCTACACGGCTCCGGGAGTTGTCCACACCCGGCAAAGCCCCGAGTTGTCCACAGATCTGAGATTGACCCTGGCCGGGCGCTGATCGCTCGTCGACGCTGCGCCGATGGATCCCGTCGCCGCGTTGACAGCCGCCGGAGCAGCCGCGCGCCGCGCGGTCCTGCGCCGCACCCGCGTGAGCGACCGCGCCCTGGCGGCGGCGGTGGCGGCGGGCACCGTGGTGCAGGCGGGTCGGGGCACCTTCGCCCTGCCGGGCACGCATCCGGACCTGGCCCTCGCGGTTCGACTAGGGGGAGTCGCCTCGCACGCGATGGCCGCGGAGCTGCACGAGCTAGCCACCTGGACCTCGGCCAAGCACGTCACCGTGTCCGCGGGCAGTAGGCGTACCGCACCGGGGGTGACCGTTCATCGCTACGACCTTTCGTCGCACGACGTCGAGCGCGGCCGGCCGGTGACCTCGCCGCTGCGGACGCTGCTGGACTGCGGCCGCGCGCTGTCGCTCGTGGAGGCGGTGGTAGTCCTGGACTGTGCCCTCCGGCGGGGAGTCGTCGACCTGGCGACGCTGGAGGCCGCGGCCGAAGCGGCGCGGGGCCACGGGTCCGCGGCCTTGCGTCGAGCCGTTGCCCACGTGGACGCGCGCAGCGAGTCGGCCCTCGAATCCGTGCTGCGTCTGCTGCTGTGGCAGACCTCCGCTCGGGTCGTGCTGCAGGTGCGAATGAACGGCCTGGGCCGGGTCGACTTCGTCCTCGACGGGTGGCTTGTCGTCGAGGCGGACGGCTTCGCGTTCCACGCCGACCGCGACTCCTACCGTCGCGACCGACGCCGGGCGAATCTGCTCGCCGTGCGCGGTCTGGTGTTGCTGCGCTTCAGCTACGAGGACGTGAGGTTTCGACCGGACGTCGTGCTCGAACAGGTGGAGGCCCTGCTCGCCTCCCGTAGCGAAACGATCGGAGTTGCAACGGGTGAGGTGCTGGCTGGTCCGGGATGAGCGTGGGCCCAACCTCGCGAGTTGCAACGTCGATCGTTTCGACACCCCGGCCTAGCGCGGGGGCGGCGAGCAGGAGTAGACCGGCGTATGTCGGTCGGTCGACTTGTTCGCGGTTGCCCGCCCGCCTAATGTGACTTGCGAGTCACACTCCAGCGTGGGAGGTGCGTCGGTGGGCTGTTGCATCGCGATCGCGATGGTCATCGCCGCCGTGCGCGGGGCCTGGTTCCGCCTGTTCCCGCACCGTCGCCCTCCCGAGTCCGGCTTCGCGCCCCAGGCCTTCCGGCCGGCGCCCGGTGCCGTCTCGGTGTCCTCGCGGCCCTCGCCTTCGGTGCCCGGCGCCGCGGTGCCGTGGACCGCAACGCTGCTCGGCGCGGCGGCCATCGCCGTGGCCGGCTACGCCGCAGTCGTCGAAACCCTCGCGCTCACCGGGGTCCTGCACTCCGGGGCCCCGCTCGGGCGGCATCTGCTGTTCGCCGCGGCGGGCCTGGCGGCGCTCGTCGGGGCGGCGACGCTGCCGGGTCGTCCCGTCGCACCGGCCCGGGGCCGCGGGCTCGTGCTCGCCGCCGTCGGCGGCACCTGGACCGCGGCGAGCCTGGCGGACATGCACCTGTTCGCCGCCATCGCCTCGCACCATTCGATCCCGGCGCTGCTCCTGCACGCCGTCGGCTTCGCCGCGTTGGCGTTCGGCCTCGGCCAACTGCTCCGTTCCGCCGACCCCCAGCTGTCGGCCCTGCGCACCGCTCCCAGGCCGCTCGCGGCCGCAGAGAATCCGAGGACTCCATGACGACCTTCGCACCGCACGACAGCGATCTGCGGACCACCGTCGCGATCCCGCCGCCGGTCGCAGCGCTCCCGCCGGTGACGGCGCGCAAGCTCGGCACCGTGCTGATCGGGTACGCCGTGCTGTGGCTGGCCGGGGCGCTGCCGTCGGTCTTCGACGCGGGCCGCGGCCTGACGGCCGCCGGCCTGGGCCTGACGCTGCCCGGCGGGGGATTCCTCTACGGCGGCCACGAGGTGCTGTTCGGCATCTCGCTGGTGCTGCTCTTCCTCGGCGTCTTCCTGTGGTGGGCGCTCGGCATCGTGCTCGCGCCGGCGATCGCGTGGATCGGCACGGCCGCGTGGGCCGGCGCCGTCGCCGACACCGAGAGGAGCGGCGCGCAGACCTTCGCGCTGCTCGCCCTGCCCGTCCTGATCGTGTTCTTCACCCTCCTGCACCTGCTGCGGCACCGGGCGCAGGCCCGGACCGGTGTTTCGCTCAACGCCGAACTGGCGCGGGTCCCGTTCCTGGTCACCGGCCCGCCGGCGCTCGGCACGCGCCTGCCCGTCGCCGAGAGCAGCGCCGAGGACCTCGCGCACCTGCGCACCAACCTCGACCTCGCGCTGCAGCCGATCGAGAAGTTCGCCGGCTTCGACCGGCTCGACGAGTTCCGCGAGGGCGCCACCCGCTACCAGCTCAACTCGATCGGGTACGGGCTGTCGATGGCGCAGTACACCCGCACCCCGGCCTTTACCGGCTACCTCGGCGAAGCCCAGCGCAACCTCATCGAGAAAATGCTCCAGCCCGAGGTCTGGAACTACTGGGCGCTGGAGAACGCGTGGGGGAACCTGCGCCTGAACCGCGACCCGATCGACACTCCGGACAACATCATGATCACCGGGTACTGGGGCACCCAGATCGCGATGTACGAGTGGCTGAACGACGACCGGTACTCGGCTCCCGGTTCGCTGACGTTCCGTCACAAGGGCGGCGCGTCCTACGAGTACGACTTCGGGGCGCTGGCTCGGATCACCGACCGCAACTTCGGGCAGTGCGCGTTCACGATGTTCCCGTGCGAGCCGAACTGGATCTACAGCGTCTGCAACATGTTCGGGATCAACACCCTGCTCGGGCACGACACGCTGCACGGCACGACGCACCTGGCCGACCGGCGCGGGCTGCTGCGTCAGGCGTTCGAGCAGGAGTTCACCCGCCCCGACGGCAAGGTCATCGGCGTTCGCAGCAAGCTGCTCGGACTGTCGTGGAACATGTGGGCCGGGCCGATGGTCCAGGTCAACAGCGTCTACTGGCTGCACGCCGCCTACCCCGACCTCGCGCACCGCACCTGGTGGCTGCTGCGCCGCAAGGACCTGCGGATCGAGGGCGGCAAGGCGGTCCTGCCCACGCAGCTCTCCGCGCGGCTGGACCCGGGCAACTACAAGCTCGGCAACGACACCTTCGCCCAGGTCGCCTGCGTGATGGCCGCCCGCGAACTCGGCGACGTCGAGTTCGCCGACGCCGCGCAGCGCGCGCTGGACGCCAAGCCCACGATCGACGCCGACGGCGCCCGCCGCTACAAGGGCGCTTCGGTGTGGACCAACTCCTACGCCACCCTCGGCCGGTTCGGGCGGCACAGCGGCCTGCGCGACCTGCTCGCGTTCGGGGTGCCGGGGGAGTGGCGCTCCGGTCCGGTGCTCGCCGAAGCCGGGTACCCGGACGTGCTGGTCGCCAAGGCAGTCACCGACGGCCGCGCCCTGGACCTGGTGCTGCGGCCCGGCAACGGCCCGGTCCGCACCAGGCTGGCCGTGGAGCGGCTCGTGCCCTACCGGACCTACACGGTCGTCGGCGCGCTCACCTCGACGGTGAACGCCGACGCCGTCGGCCGCGCCGAGTTCGAGGTCGACCTCGGCGACCGGCTCGAGGTTCGCGTCTACTGATGCACGTTCGTCGCGTCGCGAGGTCGTAGATTGCCGGGTGGGGTGCACGCTGCCCCGCCCGGCATTCGCGTTTGGCAGAACCGGAGGACCACGCGTTGGACGTCAGCGTCGAGATCACGATCGACAAGCCCCTGTCGACGGTCGCGGCCTACGCCGCCGACCCGATGAACGCCCGGCACTGGGTGTCCGCGGTCAGCGGGGCCCGGTGGGAGGGAGCCGCGGAGATCGCCAAGGGCTCGAAGGTGATCTTCGATTCGACGGTCGCCGGGCAGGGCGCCGAGTACGTGTGGGAGATCGCGGAGTACGAACCGGAGCAGCGGATGGTGCTGCGCACCTCCTCCGGGCCGTTCCCGATCGAACGGACCTACACCTGGGCGGCCAAGGGCGGCAAGACCGCGATGACCGTCCAGACGACCGGATCGCCGTCGCTGAAGCAGCGCACCAAGGACCCGCTGATGACGCGCACGCTGCGCCAGACCACCACCGAGGACCTCGGGGCGCTCAAGGGCATGCTCGAGGGACATCCCGTCGGCTGAGTCGGTCCGTCGACGAAGAGGCCCGATCCGTGCGAGTGCAGTCCCTGGGCTACCGAACCGACCTGGGCCTGCTCGGCCTCGGCGGCACGCAGATCTCCGCGCACGCCGACCACCTCGTCGTGCGCAGTCCGCACAATCCATCCTTCTGGTGGGGAAACTTTCTGCTGCTCGACGGAGTGCCGGCTCCGGGTGAGGGCCGGCGGTGGCTCGACCGCTTCGCGGCCGAGTTTCCCGGGGCCGCGCACGTGGCGCTCGGCTTCGACGGCGTCGCGGATCGAGCGAGCGACCTCCAGGAGTTCGCCGCGGCCGGGTTCGAGGTCGTGGAGGACACCGTGATGACGGCCACCGCGACGACCCTGCGGCAGCGGCCTGGCGCCGACGTCCGCTGCCGCAGGTTCGTCACCGACCGGGACTGGTCGGACAGTGTCGAACTGCGGATGCGCTGCCACGACGGGCGGGAGCCGGCGGCCTCCTATCGGGCGTTCGTCCTCGCGCAGGCGCGGACCAACCGCGCCTTGGCCGAGGCCGGGCACGGCGCGTGGTTCGGTGCCTTCCTCGACGGCAGGCCGGTTGCGCAGATGGGCTTGGTGCTCGCCGAGCGCGGGCTGGCACGGTTCCAGTCCGTGGAAACCGACCCGCTCCACCGGCGCAGGGGCCTGGCCCGGGCGCTTCTGCACCACGTGTGCGACTACGGCTTCGCGGTCCTGCGGGCCGAGACGCTGGTGATGGTCGCCGACCCCGGCTACGTCGCGATCGACCTGTATCGCGACGTCGGCTTCGTGCCCGCCGAGACCCAACTGCGCATCGAGCGAGCCCCGAGTCCAGAGAGCTGACGCACACTCAGAAGTAGTCGAGCAACGCCGGCACCGGCCCGGCGCCGGCCGCGGCGAGGAACGCGTCCGCGGCGGCGTCTCCGCCGGACAGCCGGCCCAGGCTGCGCAGGGTCGCGGGGCTCGCGGCTCCGGCGTAGAGCAGGGCCAGGGCCCCGGGATCCACCCGGACCGCGCCGGTGCCGCCCGGTTCGAGGCGGCCGTCGCCGCCGTCGAGGACCAGGCGGTGCGGGCCGGCGTTCCAGGGGCACAGGTCGTCGTCGAGGCGCAGGTCGACGGCGCCGCTCAGCGGCGAGGGCCATCCGCGGGCCGCGACGGCGGCGGGTGCGTCGACGAGCCGGAGCATCCAGGGCTGGGTGGCGTGCGGGCGGGCGCCGGCCATGGGGCAGGCCAGCCACATCGGGTCGTCCGGGCGCAGCCGAAGGTGCAGGGTCGGGGCGACGCTGTGCCAGCTGCCGAGGACCGCGAGCAGGGCCGCGAGCGCCTCCGGGGTTCCGGCGAAGAGGTCGGGGACGGTCAGGACCGCGTTCGCGTCGTAGCCCTGTCCGCGGTCCCAGCTCGCATACCCGGTCACGGCGCCGTCCTGCTCGGCCACGGTGCACCCGTCGTGGGCGGCGAGCAGCGCAGGCGGATCGAGCGCGAACAGCGGACCGGTGCGGGCGAGCAGGCCGTTGCCCGCCGCGGCGGCGGCCGCGTAGAGGCCCAGGATCGCCGGGACGTCGGCCTCCGTCGCCGCGCGCGTCTCCACGCCGGGCGGGACCGTGCCGGCCGAGGACGCCGTCGGCAACGCGGTCCACTCGAGGCGTCCGGCGATCTCCCAACCGGCCCGGCGGTAGGGGCGGACCGTCGTTGGAAACAGCGCGGAGACCGCGGCGCCGTGCGCGCGGGCATCTGCGAGCACGGCCGCGAGCAGTCCGTGGACGAGGCCTCGGCCGCGGCGTTCGGGCGCGATCGCGACGCTCGCAATGCCGACTCCGGGTACTGAACGGCCGCCCCACCAGTACTCGTGCGCCAGCCCGACGGCCTTGCCGACGAGCCGGCCGTCCTCGAGGACGCCGAAGGGCCGCATGCCGGGGACGGGATAGACCCGGTCCGGCGGCGGCTGCCCCGGCCCACCGAAGGCGAGACGGCCGAGCTGCCAGGAGGCGTCGGCGTCGGGCGGGCCGAGTGCGCGGATGGTCACCCGCCCATCCTGCCCGGGCTCAGGTGAGCTGCAGTGCGCGCAGCTCGGACAGGGTCCGCTGGGTGGCGACCTGGCGCCAGGCCGACCAGGCGTCGGCCTCGTGCCGGCCGAGCACGGCCTGCAGCGCCGCGGCGGGCGAGGCGTAGGCCGTCTCGTCGTTGGCCAGGCGCAGGCTGCCGTCCTCCAGCACCACCGCGCGCAGCTTGCGGCCGCTGCGGTCGTAGACGAGGAAGTCGCCGGCCTGTACGGTCCCGGCCTCGAGCAGCGGGGTGATCGTGTCCTCGCAACGTTCGTCCACGTACCGGCGCTGCCGCGGCAGGCGATCGTCGGCGACCGGTGTGGAGTCCGCCGCCGGAAGGAGCAGCCGGCGCAGCACGTCGTTCTCGGTCTCGCCGAAGGTGGAGATGTTGGCGAGCAGCACTGCGACGACGTCCTCGTCGATTTCGATCGTGCGCCGCGCCATGCCCGCCCCTCCGTCCGTGCCGCCCGATCTGGGCCGATGCTTCGATCCTGTCCGCATCGTGGGGTTCTGCTAATGGGCCACTCGGCCGGCGTGGGGTCCTCCGTTCGGCCCATGCGAACTCGTGGGCTCCGACGGTGCGGAGCCTGCGGGACCTCGGAGATCGGACGTCGTGGGCTTGTGGGGGTGGAGCGGGGTAGGACCGCGGAATGGAACAGTCGGTGCGGGCGATCGTGGTGGCCGGGGTCGGCGGAGCGGGGAAGTCGACGGTCGGCCGCGCGCTCGCGGCCCGGCTCGCGTGGGCGTTCTGCGACGCCGACGACCTGCACTCCCCGGAGGCCGTCGAGAAGATGCGCGCCGGTTCGCCGCTGACGGACGCCGAGCGGGAGCCGTGGCTGGATCGGGTGGCGGCGGAGATCGCGGCGCGTTCGCCGATGGTCCTCGCGTGTTCGGCGCTGCGGCGCTCCCACCGCGGCCGGTTGCGCTCCGGTGGGCTGGAGCTCTGGTTCGTCCTACTGGACCCGCCCGTCGAGGTGCTGCGCGAACGGCTGGCGGCGCGGGTCGGGCACTTCATGCCCGCGACGCTCCTGGACAGTCAACTCGCCACCCTCGAGCCGCTGGGCGCGGGGGAGCGGGGGATCGTGGTGAAGCGAACGGACGACGTCGAGTTCGTCGTCGGGGAGATCGTGGAGGCGGCCAGGCGCGCCCGCCGCGAACGAGTCTGACGTAGGGTCAGTTGACGGGCCGGGGCCGATCGTCGGGTCGCGGGATCCGCGGATCGCCGACGGTGGCCGCGAGGCCGCTCTCCTGACGCGCGGCGACGGCGACGAGCAGACCGCCGGTGACGAGCATGGCCAAAACCAAGAGCAACTGCATGAGATCCCCCGAGGTGAAGTCGTCGTGGGGAAGGACGCGGCCGCAGGGCAGAACGTTCACCGCGCGCGTGGGGGTCCTGCGCGCTCCGTTCGGGCGGAGGGCAGACTCCTCTCGTTGCATCCACGTCGAGGAGGCCGTGTGACGGACGAGCTGCAGGTGGGCATCGGCGATGCCCTCGCCACCGACTACTTCTTCATCCGAGACCAGCTGACCGACGTCCAACTCGACCACCTGGTCCGGGCGCGGAAGTTCGTCGACGGGGACCTGCTTCCGGTCATCAACGACTACTGGGACCGGGCCGAGTTCCCGTTCGAACTGCTGCCGAAGCTCGGTGCGGCGGGGCTGATCGGCGACGGACTCTCCGGCTACGGCATCCCGGCGATGGACCCGCTCTCCGCAGGCCTGGTCACGATGGAGCTCTCCCGTGGCGACGGGTCGATCGGCACGTTCGTCGGCGTGCAGGCCGGGCTGGCGATGCGGTCGATCTGGGACTGCGGCTCGGAGGAGCAGAAGGAACGCTGGCTGCCCGGGATGGCTCGCGCGGAGAAGATCGGCGCGTTCGCGCTCACCGAGCCCGACCACGGCTCGGACTCGGTGTCGCTGGAGACCGCGGCCCGCCGCGACGGCGAGCACTGGGTGCTCAACGGCGCGAAGAAGTGGATCGGCAACGGGTCCATCGCCGACGTCGTCGTGGTGTGGGCGCGGGACGTCGCCGACGGGAGGGTGAAGGGCTTCCTCGTCGAGAAGGGCGCCGCCGGGTACGAGGCGAAGGTCATCGAACGCAAGGCCTCGCTGCGCGCGGTGTGGCAGGCCGAGATCGAGCTGACCGACGTCCGGGTGCCCGAGGCCAACCGGCTTCCCGGGGCCGAGTCGTTCAAGGACACCGCGCGGGTGCTGGCCGCGACCCGTTCCTCGTGCGCGTGGATGGCGCTTGGGCACGCGGTCGCCGGCTACGAGGCGGCGTTGATCTACACCCAACGGCGCATGCAGTTCGGCAAGCCGTTGGCGAGCTTTCAGATCGTGCAGCAGCGCCTGGTGCACATGCTCGCCGACGTCACCGCCATGCAGCTCTACTGCCTGCAGATCGCTCGGCTCGCCGAGACGGGCAAGCTCACCGACACCCTGGCCGGCCTGGCCAAGCTGCACAACACGGCCAAGGCCCGCACGGTGCTCGCCGAGGCGCGCGATCTGCTCGGCGGCAACGGCATCCTGCTGGACTTCCACGTGATGCGGCACATGGCCGACATCGAGTCCGTGCACACCTTCGAGGGCACCGAGACGATTCAGACCCTCATCGTCGGTCGCGACATCACGGGGATCGGGGCGTTCACGTAGGCCGACCGTCGACGGACAGGTAGAGAAGAGAAAGCTGAGGCGATCCTGGGTCCGAGATCGCCTCATCCGTTACCTCTCTACCGAATCGTCGACAGCGCCCCGAACTGTCGGTGGCCGCCGGCAGCCTGTCGCCGCAACGGGAGAGGAGCGACAATGGCGGGCATGGCTGAACCGGCAGTGGAGACTGCGTTCGTCGCCCAACACGGTCGTCCCTTCACGGTGGACGACCTGGAGACGATGCCCGATGACGGCCGGCGGTACGAGCTCATCGATGGGATGCTGCTGGTGGCCCCGGCACCGGGGTGGGCGCATCAGGAGATGTCCGCGGCGGTCTACCGCCAGTTGTTCGCGATCCGCCCGCCGGACCTGCGCGTGCTGATCGCGCCGTTCGCGGTGCGGGCGAGTTCCGACAGCGAGGTCCAGCCGGACGTGCTGGTCACGCGCTACGCCGACCTCACCGCCAAGAACCTTCCAGTGGCTCCGCTGCTCGCGGTCGAGACTCTGTCGCGGAGTACACGGCTGTACGACCGCAACCTGAAGCAGGCGTACTACGCGCGGATCGGCGTGCGGTCGTACTGGGTGTTGGACCCCACCGAGCCGGGCTCGATCGCCGCGTACACGCTCGTCGGAGACCGGTACCGCGAGGTCGGCTCGGCCGCCGGCGACGAGGAGTTGGCGCTCACCGAGCCGTTCCCGGTGACGGTAGTCCCGGCGCGCCTGCTCGACGAGTTGCGCCCGCAGTAGGCGAATTGTCGGAGGGCCCGTCTAGCGTCCGCGACATCGGATCGACACGGGGAGATGTCGTGGAGGACAAGCTCGAACGGATTCGCAAGATCCTGGCGAAGGCCGAGCACCCGAGTTGCCCGCCGCACGAGGCGGAGGCGCTCAACGAGAAGGCCGCGTTCCTCATCGCGAAGTACGGCGTGGACATGGCGCTGCTCGCCGAGGCGATGCCGGAGTCCAGTCGGGTGGTGGGGGACCGGGTGATCCCGATCCACCCGCCGTACGCGCGGGACAAGTGCAACCTGCTGGCCACGGTGGCGATCGCGTTGCGCTGCCGGTGCGTGCAGAAGCGGCAGCCCGCGCTCGAGGGCGGCACCGAGTGGAGCCTGCACCTGTTCGGCCACGCGGCCGACCTCGACCGGGCCGAACTGCTCTACACCTCGCTGCTCGTGCAGGCGGCGGCCGGGATCGCCCGGGAGGCGGCGGCTGCGCCGTGGGGCGAGGACCTGCGGGCCTTTCGGCGGTCCTGGCTCGCCGGGTTCGCCGCCGCCGTCGGCCGGCGGCTGCGCGAGGCCGAGGACCGCGCCGAAGCCGAGGCGGCGCAGTCGGCCCCGGCGTGCTCGGACGGGAACGGACGGTCCGGGGCCTCGGTCGCGCTGGTGCTGGCCGATCGCACCGCGGAGGTGGAAGAGGCGCTGCGCGAGCGGTACCCGGGGCTGGCTGCGGGCCGGCCGCGGCACCTGAGCGGCAGCGGCTTTCGCCGAGGCGCGGCCTCGGGCGCGCAGGCCAACCTCGGGTTGCGCGCCGACCTGCGCGGTGCGGGCCGCCGCCAACTCGGCGCCTAGCGGCGAGGGCCTAGGAGTCCATCGGCTGGCGGATCTGGGCCGCGAGCAGGCGCAGCCAGTGGTGGGCGAAGGCGGGTTCGCGTTCGAGGACTCGGGCGATCGCCACGCGCGTGGTCCGCCGGCCCCCGAGGTCGACGAGGGCGACGGCCTCGGCGAGCGCGGCGCGGGCCGCCTCGTCGTGGCGTGGGCCGGGCTGCTCGGGAATGTTCCACTGGCCCGGGTGCAGCGAACGAGTCAGCTTGGGCTGCTGCTCGGCCCAGTAGGTCCACAGGTCCGGGTCCAGCGACACGTTGACGACGGCGCCCGCGGGGAGCTCCTCGAGCCAGTCGACGTGCTGCTGCCACCGCCAGGTCTTCGGGCTCGTCGGCCTGCGGGAGGTGATGCCGACGAAGCGCAGCCGCTGGCGAGCGATCTCCCACGGCACGTCCTGCTCCACGGCCCACTCGCGCAGGAGGTGGAAAAGCCCGGTGAACGTGCGGCCCCCGGCGACGAGATCCACCAGCGCGATCGGTTCGCGTCCGGTCAGGTGCTCGGGGGACAGGCCGCTGGCGGCCAGGATCGCGCGGGCCTGCGCGATCTGGTCCGCGGACATGACGGCGGGGTCCTCGCGCACGGAGTACGCGAGACGCGCGAGGCGGTCCCGGTGGTCGGTGCCTGCGAGCACGCCGCTGAGCAGATCGAACAGTGAATCGGCCGAGCGGCCGACGAACAGCAGCCGACCGCCGCCGCACCGCGCGAGGGTTTTCGCGGCACAGTCGACGAGTTCGTCGAGGTCGGGCAGGCGCGGCGGATCGATGCCGGCCACGAGCGTGCCCAGTTGCTCTCTGGGCACGAGACTCCAGCGGAAGGGGGTCGGAACGTCGCGCGGCACCGTTGCCATGCCCCGACGCTAGCCGGCCCGATCGCGCGACACACCCCCCGCGGAGTTACGTCTGGGTGACGGGCCGCGAGCCTGCGCCGGCCGCGGGCGACCGTGGCAGGCGCGTCAGAGGCGGATGATCGAGGGGGCAACCGTCGCGATCTTGATGGTGGGACGGGAGCCGAGCGGTGCGACGCGCGCGGCGACGGGCGCCGCGACCGCGTCCTCCCCGTCGGCCGCAGGCACGACCGGCTCCGCCGCCGCGGCCTTGGGACGGCGGGTGGCGGCCTTGCGCGGAGTCTTGGGCTTTGCCGGACCGGCGTCGGCGGCCGCAGGAGCCTTCGGCGCGGCCTTGGACGTGGCCTTGGCCTTCGCCGGCGGCTGCGGTGCGAGCGGTTCGAAGGAGGCGTCGAGTCCGGCTTCGGAGGTCGGCTGGGGCGCGGACTGGACTGCGGACCCTGCCGGGGCGAACAGGCTGAGATCGGCCGGGGCGAGCATGCGCGGCGGCGCAGCGCCTGCGGCGGCGGTCGGGACGGGCGCGGCGGTCGGCACGGGTGCGGCGGTCGGCACGGGTGCGCAGGTGGGGACCGGCTGGGCGGCAGGGATGGGCTGGGCGGGCTGGGTAGCACGGACGGGCTGGGCGGCCGGGAGGGGCTGGGCGGCCGGGACGGGCGGGGCGGCCGGGACCGGCTGGCGGACGGCCACGACCGGCTGGGCCGCGGGAGCCCGGGAGATGTGGGAGGGGGCGGCCGGCTGCGAGGCCGCCGCCTTGCGCGGTGCGCGGGCGGCCCGGGGCTTGCGGGCCGAGGTCAGCTGGGTGCTCACCGCGGCCATGTGCTCGGCCAGTTCGGCCAGCGCAAGGTCGGACTCCTCCTCGAGGACGGC
The DNA here is from genome assembly GCA_052389435.1 of Sporichthyaceae bacterium. Classification (GTDB taxonomy): domain Bacteria; phylum Actinomycetota; class Actinomycetes; order Sporichthyales; family Sporichthyaceae; genus JBQTKD01. Next base: position 17,871 of record JBQTIB010000025.1, read on the forward strand.
GAGCTGGTCGGCGACCGAGTTGGCCAGGTCGGCGGCGACGGCGTGGGCCTCGGCGAGCGTGGACTCCTGGGTCCGAGCGGCGCGTTCGGCGACGGCGACGCTCTCCTTGCGCAGCTGCTGCGCGATCTGCTGCGCGGTGCGCAGCGCGTGGTCGGCGGCTGTCTGACGCTGCATCAGGTCGGCTTCGATGGCCTCGTGCGCGACGTGCACGGCGTTCTCCGCCGCCAGAGCCGCCTGCGAGGCCTGCTCCGCCGAGTCGGCCAGGATCTGCTCGGCGATCGGCTGAACGTTCGCGACGAACTCGTCGGCCTGCGCCAGGACGCGGTCGGCCTCCTCGCGTGCGCTGGCCAGCCAGTCGTCGGTCATGGCCTGCACGCGGCGTTCTTCGGCCTCGGCTCGGCCGTAGACCTCCCCGAGGTAGGCCGCGACGAGGGAGTTCGCGCGATCGCGCTGGAGGTTGGCGGAGGTCTCCTCGGCGGCCACCACCCGGCGCGCGTGCTCCCAGGAGCCCACGAGCAGGTCGGCGGCCGCGCGGATCGCCTGGTCGCGCTGGGGGTCGTCCTGGCGGAACTGCGCCGAACGGTCGACCGCCGCGAGTTGCTCTTCGAGCTTGGCGATCCGGGCGTTGAGCTGTTCGAGGTGTCCCGCCTCGGCGCGGATCACGGCGTCCACTGCGGGGCGGTCGTAGCCGCGCAGGGCGGTCTCAAAGCGCGGACTGGCGTCGATCACGGCCATGGCGGGGGCTCCGTTCACAGGTCGCGTCGGCGACGACACCACGACGGGACCCGACGCCAAGCGCCCGTCGGATACACCCTGCGGCGAAAGTGGTGTCTGTGTCAGGAGGGGTTCTAGAGATTTGATCTTTCCCGAGAAGCTTGATTGCTTTGTGTTCATTCGCCCCATCTGTCCCACGCGCACCGGGTCACGACGAGATGTCGACCGGTGCTGGTCCGGCCACCCGGCTCGGCGCGGGCGGAGGCGTACTGTCGCCAGTGCCACCCCGGACCCCCACGGCGATCGGCGGTAACTTCCGGGACCGTAGGTTCGGCGGCCTAGGGGCTCGCGGACGGTTCAGCCGCCGAAGGCCTCGTCGAAGGCTTTCTCGTACCCGGGCGTCGCGGGGCCGCTGAAGCCGCAGCCGTTGACGGTGCCGTCGGTCGCGGTGACCAGGTACCGCTGGCCCGTCGCGAACTCGACGCCCGGGATCAGGGCGGGGGAGAGGTCGCCGGGGGGAAGGGCGATGGTCACGAGGTCCGTGTCGCCGCCCCGGAACCAGCGGTCGACGTCGATCGTGACGGTCTCCGCTCCGACGGCGGTGGCCGTGCCGGCGAAGGCCACGGGCATGGTGCGCAGGCCCTCGGCGTCGAAGGCGAGGCACATCTGCATCGCCGGATCGCCGCCCGGCGCCTTCAGCGCAAGGGAGGTGAGAGCCAGATCGGCGGTCTGCGCGCCGCCGTCGCCGCCTCCCAGCTGCGAGACGCCGATGCCGAGCGCGAGGACGGCCACCGAGGCGGCGGCTGCCAGGATCGCGCGGGGGCGGCGACGGAGCGGGAGGACGGCGGCGGAGGCGGGTTCTTCGGTCTGTGTGGACTGCATGATCTGCTCCAGAAGGTGGCGGGCCTGCGGACTGGTCACTGGCTCGACGGGGACCCCGTCCATGGGGTCGAGGCGGGAGAGCATTCGGCGCAGTTCTTCGTCTTCGCTCACTGCTCGCTCCCTCCCTGTCGATCCGTAGATGTCCGGCCCCTTCCTGGTTCTTTCGCGGCTCCCAACTTTTCCTTCAACTTCCCCACGGCCCGGTGCAGGCGGATGCTCGCGGCGTTCGGGGTGATGTCCAGAACGGTGGCGATCTCCCGCGGGGCAAGCTGTTCCCAGGCCCAGAGGCGAAGGAGTTCGCGGTCGGCCTCGGGCAACTCCGCCAGCGCCTCCTCGAGCGCGGAATGGTCTGGGCCCTCGCCCTCGGCGGGCTCCCGGGCGATGCGCAGGGTCAACCGGTCCTGGCGGTTGCCGCCGCGGACCGCGTTGGCCAGGCATCCGCGGGCGACGCCGTAGGCCCAGGCCAGCGGCGCCTCGGCGGGAATGTCGTCGACGCGGCGCCACAGGACGAGCAGGACGTCGCCGAGGACGTCTTCGGCGGTGGCGCGGTCGGTGCGGCGACGCAGGTAGCGCGCCAGCGGTTGGTAGGCGGTCGCCACGAACGCCTCGAACTCGGCGCGTCGGTCGGCAGCAGTCGGCACGTAGGCAGGATGTCCGGACCGCGGCGGATTCTTTCGTCGGCGCACCGAACCGGCGAAGATGGACCGATGACCACCGACGAAGCCACCGCGCAGACCCTCGCCGACCTCCGCGCGGGCGGAGACCTCGCGGCGGGCCTGGCCTACTTCGACGCGCTGCCCGCGGTCGAAGTCGAGGAGATGCTCGGCGCCTGGCGTGGGTCGGGATTCGACACGGGTCACCCACTCGACGGTCTGCTCGAGCAGTTCGCGTGGCACGGGAAGCGGTTCGAAGGCGTCGACGCGGTCCACCCGCTCGTGGTCCGGACGCCTCGGGGGCTGCGCTACGTCGACCCGGCGCGCCTGGCGATGCCGTTGGTCGCGCGGGCGCCGCGGGTCGCCCACCATCCGGTGACGGCTCGGATCTTCCCGCTGGTCCGGCCGCTGCTGCTGACCCGCCGCCCGAAGGCTCGGGTCTGCGCGACGCACTACCGCGGCGTCGTCTCCGCGACGATGGTCTACCGGGACCTGCCGATCCACGACGTGTTCCGCCGGGTCGATGGGACAACGCTGCTCGGCGTCAGCGAAATGGCCTGGTTCGACCGCCCGCTGCTGTTCGTGCTCGAGCGCGAGGGCTGAGCGGGCCGCCCGAACGACGTCCGGACGGCCCGACTCCAACCGGTCTACGGCTCAGCGCAGGCCGAGCTTGTTCGAGCAGGCGGGCCAGGCGCCCCAGCCCTGGGTGTCGAGCACCTTCTCCGCGACGCGGATCTGTTCGAGCTTGTTGGCGCGGTGGGCGAGTTCGGCGAAGCGTTCGCCGCCCATCGCGTCCCAGGTTCCGTCGGCGAACTGCAGGCCGCCGTAGAACCCGTTGCCGGTGTTGGCGCGCCAGTTGCCGCCGCTCTCGCACTCGGCCAGGGCCTCCCAGGTGTTCATCGAGGCCGCCGAGGCCGGCGCGGCCGAGACGACGGCGCCGATCGGCAGGGCGAGGGCGAGGGCGAGGGCAGAGTTGCGGACAGTGCGAAACGTACGAGACGTGGACAAGACAATTCCCCCGAGCACCGTCGGAGAGGGAACTCCGCGCCGTCCGACGAGCACATCGGTTCCGGTCCCGCCGGACGGCGTCGGTGCGCGGGTCCCGGACCGCGCACGTTCACGCGGCGGTCACCACGCTAGGGGCACGCCTGCGTCGGGTGGACGACGTTCGCGGCCGTGAGGCAGGCCACGGTGTAGCCGAACCCGCAGGTCGCGGCGGCGTGTCGGAGGCGACGCACCGCCGCGATCCGAGTGATCAGGGTCTCGAAATCGTCAAGCCGAGATGCGATCTGACGCCCCGAAAGCCGTCTCAGCCGGTCAGGGCCTGCTTGAGCCGCGCCGCGTCGAAGGTCGTCGCCGGAGGCAGCGCCGCGCCGTCGAGCAGCAGCTGCGGGGTGCCGGTGTTGCCGTCGCGACTGGCTCGGTCGTCGATGCGGCGGGCCCAGGCGGCGTAGGTCTGCTCGTGGACGGCCGTCACCCACGCGGGGTCGGTCAAACCGATGCCCCGGCCGAGCGCGATCAGCTCCCGGGCGGTGTAGCCGCCGCTGTGCTCGGCGGGCTGGTGGGCGAACAGCGCCCTGCGCAGGTCGGCGAATCGGCCCGCGTCCTGCGCGGCGCCGAGCGCGGCCACGGCGCGCACGCTCTCCGGGCCGAGGAAGCTGCGCATCCGGTACTCGACGCGGACCTGTCCGGTCTCCACTGCGTCGGTCAACACCGAGCCGGGGCCGTCCTCGAACTGCTTGCAGATCGGGCACTGCGGGTCCTCGTAGACCACGACGGTCCGTGGCGCATCCGCCTGCCCGACCAGGATGCCGCCGGCCGCGGTGACGCCCGCGGGAATGCGCTGCGGCGCGCCCGGGGCGGTGGCCGCGGCGATCGCGACGGCGGAACCGGAGCCGACGAGCAGGGCGGCGACGACGCCGAGGGACACGCGCCGTTGGAGGCGGGAGTACCGTTCGCGGGCGGCTGCGGCCCGGGGGACTGCGGTCCGTGCCGGCACCGCCGGGTCCGGTGCCGCGGGCGGCCGCGGACCGACGGCCCATCTCGAGCGGCCGATCAGGGCGACCGTCACCGCCACCGCGAGCAGGACCGCGTCGCGGACGATCTCCCCTGCGTACTGCGGGTTGTCGGTGGGGCCGCCGCCGCCGAAGCAGCCGCAGTCGATCCGCAGGCCGCGGGCGGCGGCAGAGGCGATACCGGCCGTGAAGACGGCCAGCAGACCCGCGGCGATCGCGGCGGACAGGCGCAGCGCGACGCCGAGCAGCAGCGCGCCGGCGAGCAGGAGCTCGAAGGCCGGGAGGCCACGCCCCACCAGGGTTTCCAGGCCCTCGGGCAGCAGTTCGTAGGCGCGCACGGCGCGCACGCTCGCGGCGGGATCGGCGATCTTGCTCAGCCCGGCGACGGCGAACACCCCGGCGAGGGCGAGCCGGCCCGCCGTGGCCAGCCAGGGCAGCGCGGGACGGTCGAGGCGTCGGGAGGGAAGCGGGGCAGGGTCTTGGGCGGCAGGATGCAGTGCGGTCGTCACGAGAGGTCTCCACGAGGTCTGAGGCGCCCGGCCCCGACGTCGCGGAACCTAGGCGGTACTGGGCCGAACTCGATACGCGCGCGGGGCGGGCGGACCACGGCGCGGGAGAGTGCGGACCAGATGCAGGACTCGGGGAAGGGGCCGGTCCTCGGCCGCCGGCACGGACGCCGCGGGCACGGCCGGCTGCGCGATCTGACGCAGCGCCAGAACGAGGCGCAGGACCCGCGACGGGCGCAGCGCCTCGCGGAGCAGGGTCAGGGCGGCGGCGAGGCCGTCGAGCGAGCGGCGGCTGCCGTGCACCGCGAAGGCGAGCAGTACGCACGCGAGCATCTGCGCGGCGAACAGTGCCCACCCAGCCTGGGCGGTCAGCGCGCCGAGCGGGCCCCCGCGCGTCTGGGTGCCGGGTGGACAGCAGGTCAGGCCCGCCGGGGTCAGGCTCATCGGCCGGCCCGTGGCCAACCCCACCGCGACGTGCGTTGCAAGCTGGGCCAGCACGAGCACCGCGGCCAGGCTCCGCACGCGGGTGGTCCGCGAGGCGAGCGGCCACAGCACCGCCCCGAGGACGAGACAGGCTCCGAGCAGGGCGGTCGAGGGCGGCGCGGCGCCGTCGCTGCTCGCGCGCAGCGCGACGTGGGTGCCCACGGCGGTGAACGATCCGGCGGCGGCGAGCACGGCGCCGGAGCGCCACGCGCTCTGGTGCGCCACGCCGCCTCCCCGCAGGTTGCTCACGACCGAGAAGTCGTCCGGACCGCCGTCGGCGTTCCGCGACTGCTCCACTCCCGAGGCAGGGTGCGCCCGCGAACTGTGGGCGGGCTGAGGACCGGCTGTCGGGGTCGTAGGAGGCGTTCGTTCGGTCGGCGGCGGGTCAGCCGAGCGTGGCCCCGCGGTGGCGCCGGGTGTCGGGGCGCGGCGTTCGGGGATCGCCGACGGCCGCGACGAGCCGTTCCTCCTGGCGGACGGCGACTGCGACGAGCACGGCCATCAGGCACAGCATGGCGAGGACGAGGAGCATGGCGGGCCAATCGGTTCGGGGCGTCGAACTGTTGGATGGCTCTTGCCCGGCGCGCGGTCGGCCACCCCGAGACCTCGGTCACGATGTGGGAGAGATTCGACTCTCGACCAGGTGGCAGGCGACCCGGCGGCCCGGTGCCACGTCGAGAAGGACCGGATCGTCCGAAACGCACCGATCGAACGCGTGCGGGCAGCGGGTACGGAACCGGCAGCCCGACGGCGGGGCGAGCGGGCTCGGTGGCTCCCCGTGCAGGACGACCCGCTCGCGGGTGCCGGGGTCGGCCGCGGGGACGGCCGCGACGAGCGCTCGGGTGTAGGGGTGGAGCGGGTCGCGGGCGATCGCGTGCGCGTCCCCGGTCTCCACGATGCGACCGAGGTACATGACGGCGATCTCGTCGCTCACGTGCTCGACGACGGCGAGGTCGTGCGCGATGAAGACGCTGGCGAGGCCGCGTTCGGCGACGAGGTCGGTGAACAGGTTGAGCACCTGAGCCTGCACCGAGACGTCGAGGGCGGCGACGGGTTCGTCGCACACGATCAGGTCCGGTTCCGCGGCCAGGGCACGGGCGATGCCGACGCGCTGGCGTTGACCCCCGGACAGTTCGTGGGGCCGGCGACCGGCCCGGCTCGGGTCCAGCCCCACGCGGTCCAGCAGGGCCGCGACCCGGTCGGTTCGTTCGCGGCCGCGGGCCAGGCCGTGCACCGCCATCGGCTCGGCGATGCTCGCGCCGATCGGGTGCCGCGGATCGAGCGAGGCGTAGGGGTCCTGGAAGACCACGGCGGTCCGCCGGCGCAGGGTCCGCAGCGCGCGGCGTCGCGCGGTGGTGACGTCGGCGCCGTCGAAGTGCACCCGACCGGAGGTGGGCTCGACAAGGCGCAGCGCCGCGAGGCCGAGGGTGGACTTGCCGCATCCGGATTCGCCGACGAGGCCCAGCGTTCGGCCGCGCTCGAGGCGCAGGCTCACGCCGTCGACCGCGCGCAGCACACCGCCGCGTCGGGCCGGGAAGTGCACGTGCAGGTCGTCGAGTGCCAACAGCGCCTCGGTCATCCGCCGGCCTCCGGAGCGTCGTAGAACACCGCGGCGCGATGGCCGGGGGCAACCTCCCGCAGCGGTGGTCGCTCGGTGGCGCAGCGGGGATCGGCGGCGACCGGACAGCGCGGCAGGAACGCGCAGCCGGGCGGGCGGTCCGCGGGATCGGGGGGACGGCCGGGCAGGGAGAGGAGCCGCTCGCGGGTTTCGCCGAGGACGGGCCGGGCGGCGAGCAGGGCCCGGGTGTACGGGTGGTGCGGGTGCGCGTACAGGTCTGCGACGGGGGCCTGCTCGAGGATCCGTCCGGAGTACATCACCGCGACGCGGTCGGCGATTCCGGCGACGACGCCGAGGTCGTGGCTGATCCACACCACCGCGGTGTCCAGCCGTTCCCGGAGCCGATCGACGACCTCGAGGAGTTGGGCCTGCACGGTGACGTCGAGGGCGGTGGTGGCCTCGTCGGCGATCAGGACCGCGGGATCGCACGCGAGCGCGATCGCGACGACGACGCGCTGGCGCAGCCCGCCGGACAGTTCGTGGGGGTGGGCCCGCAGCCGTGTCCGCGGGTCGGGCACCCCGACGGCGTCCAGCAGTTCGGCGGCGCGCTCCCGGGCTGCGCGTCGGCGCAGCCCGAGATGCACCTGCATGCCTTCGGTGAGCTGCCGTTCGACGGTCAGCATCGGGTTCAGCGCGGTCATCGGGTCCTGGAAGACCATCGCGACGCCGCGGCCGCGGATCTCCCGAAGCCGTTTCCGAGGGACCGTCAGAAGGTTCACGCCGTCGAAGCGAACGGACCCGCGGACGGTCGCGTCGCGGGGAAGCAGGCCGAGGACGGCGAGCGCGCTGACGCTCTTGCCGCTGCCGGACTCCCCGACGATGCCGAGGACCTCGCGAGGGCCGACGTCGAAGGAGACCCCGTCGACGGCGCGAGCGGCGCCGAAGTCGACGCTCAGCTCGCGAACGGACAACACGGGCTCGGGACGTCCGCTCGAGGGTGAGCTATGGGTCACGCTCGAGCGGACGCCGGTGGTCTGCCGTTCGCTCATCGGCCGTTCGCCTCCAGAAGCGAGCGCTGGCGTGGGTCGAGGGCGTCGCGCAGCGCGTCGCCGACGAGGTTGCAGGCCAGCACCGCAAGGAAGATCGCGGAGCCGGGGAAGGCGGCGACCCACCAGTGGTCCTGCATGTAGTCCCGGCCTTCGGCGAGCATGCCGCCCCAGGACGGATTCGGCGGTTGGGTGCCGAGGCCGACGAAGGACAGCGCCGCCTCGGCGAGCAGGGCGAAGGCGAGGCTGATCGACACCTGCACGACGATCGGGTTCGCCACGTTCGGCAGCACGTGCCGCGCGAGGATTCGGCCGTCGGAGGCGCCGAAGGAACGGGCGGCGCGGACGTAGACGGTCTCGCTGACGGACAGGGCGCCGGCGCGGGCCACCCGGGCGAAGATGGGCACGTAGACGACGGCGATGGCGACGGTGGCGTTGTTCGGGCCGGGGCCGCGCACGGCGAGAACGGCGATCGCCAGCAGCATCGCCGGGAACGCGAAGAGCACGTCCATGCCGCGCATCAGCAGGGCGTCGAGCCACCTGCGGTAGTACCCGGCTACCAGACCCACGACGACCCCGACGATCGCGGCGAGCCCGACGGCCAGGACGGACACGCGCAGCGAGACCGCGGCGCCGATCAGGACGCGGGAGAGGATGTCGCGGCCGAGTTGGTCGGTGCCGAAGGGATGGGCGAGGCTCGGGGAGGCGAGCCGGCCGTCGACGACGTCGACGTCGTTGGGTCCGTACGGCGCGAGTTGGTCGCCGAAGAGTCCGACGACGACGAAAACCGCCAGCACGAAGACGCCGAAAGCGCCGAGCGGGTTGGCGAGCACGGTGCGCAGGGTGCCGCCGCCCGCGCGGGCGCGGCGGCGGCGGAGCGCGAGCGGTTGCGCGGTCACCGCAGGCCGATCCGCGGGTCGAGCACCGCGTAGAGCAGGTCCACGACGAGGTTGACGACCAGGAACACCAGCGCGAACAGGAGCACGGCGCCCTGCAGCACCGGGTAGTCGCGGGCCTGCACCGCCTGGAGTGCGAGCTGGCCGAGACCGTTCCAGGAGAAGACGATTTCCACCACCACGACGCCGGAGAGCAGGTAGGCGAGCTGGATGCCGGCGACGGTCAGGACCGGCACCGAGGCGTTGCGCAGGACGTGGCGCCGGAGCACCGTGCGCTCCGGCAGGCCCTTGGCGCGGGCGGTGCGGGTGTGGTCCTCGCCCAGGACCTCGAGTGCGGACGCTCGAACGAACCTGGTCAGTACCGCGCCGGACACCACTCCGACGGTGACCGCCGGCAGGACGAGATGGACGAACCAGCGGGCCGGATCCTCGGTCAGCGGCACGTACCCGCCGGCGGGGAACCAGCCGAACGATCCGGCCAGGACCAGGATCGCGAGGATGCCGAGCCAGAAGTCCGGGACAGAAATGCCGATTTGGCTCACGATCGTGCCCGCTCGGTCCAGGACGGATCGCGGCCGCAGCGCGGACAGCAGACCGAGCGGGATGGAGATCGCCAGCGCGACGACGATGGCCGCCACCGCAAGGGAAACGGTCGCCGGGAGCCGTTCGGCGAGGACCGCCGAGACGGGATCCTCGCTGCGGAAGCTGACCCCGAGATCGCCCTGCAGTGCGTTGCCGAGCCAGTGGAGGTACTGGGAGAGCAACGGCCGGTCCAGACCCGCCTCGGCCCGCAGCGCCGCGTAGGTCTCCGGGTCGTAGCGGGTGCCGAGCGCGAGGCGGACGGGATCGCCGGGCACGAGGTGCACGAGAGCGAACACGGCGACGCTCACGCCCCACAGCACCGCGAGGGTGGACGCGACGCGCCGGACCAGAAACCCGGTCGGCGCCGTCGGCCTACGGCGCGGCGCCTCGACCGCCGACGCGGTCACGGCGCCAACTCGACGTTCTCGAAGTTCACCGCGCGGTCGGCTCGCACCTGATACCCCGTCAGCTTCGGCGACCAGCCGTGCACGACCTGCGGGTTGTAGAGGTAGATGTAGCTGCCGGCGTCGACGATCCGCCTGGCCGCCTCGTCGTAGAGCTGGGCTCGTCGGGTCGGATCGGCCTGCGCCGCGGCCTGCTCGAGCAGCGCGTCGGTCCGTTCGTCGCAGTAGCCCTGGTAGTTGTTCGAGCCGTCGCAGGCGTGCTGGGACTGGTAGAAGTCGAACGGGTCGGCGTTGCCGAGCCAACCGAGCAGGAACGTGTCGAACTCGCCCTTGCCCTGCCGGTCCAGCCAGGTCGCGAACTCCTCGACCTCGACCCGGACGTCGATCCCGATCTCGTGCAGGTTGGACGCGATCACCTGCGCCGCCTGGACCGTCTCCGGGTACTCGCCGGTGACCATCAGACCCATCGTGAACCGCGGCTGTCCGGCCTCGGCGAGCAACCGGCGCGCCCGCGGCACGTCGCGGGAGGCCGGCGCGTAGTCGGAGTGCCCGTAGACCCCCTCGGGGATCGCGGTCTGGATCGGCTTGGCGAGCCCGGGCTGCGCGGCCTCCGCGATGGCCTCGCGGTCCAGACCGAGGTTGATCGCCTGGCGCACCTTCGGATCGTCGAACGGCCCGCGCTGGAAGTTCGGTCCGAGGTACCAGTAGTCGACGCTGGGAATCTGACCGAGCCTCACGTCGTCGTCCTCGGCGAGCTTGCGGACCCGCGCCGGCGGCAGGTTGTCCGTCCAGTCGATCTGCCCGGTCTGCAACGCCACGAGCGCCGTGGTCGGTTCGCTCACGTAGCGGAACTCCACCGAGCTGACCTCGACCGGCTCGCCCCAGTAGTGCTCGTTCGGCAGCAGCGTCACCCCCGCCGCGGTGTCGCGGACCACGCGGAAGGGCCCGGTGCCTACGGTCTCGCGGGCGAGGTTCAGACGCTCGGCCGCGCCCTGCGGGAGGATCGCGGTTCCCTTGAAGCCGCCGAGCTGGGAGAGCAGATACGGCGTCGGGCGCTTCAGCTCGAAGCGCACGGTGTGGGGGTCGACGGCCACGACCTCCGCGATCGGCTCGAGGCGGTAGGCGTTGGACAGCTTCCCGTCGACGATGCGCTCGATGGAGTACACGACGTCCGCCGCGTCGAACTCGCTGCCGTCGGCGAACTTCACGCCCTGGCGCAGCGTGAACGTCCAGGACCTGCCGTCTTCGGCCATCGTCCAGGATTCGGCCAGCTGCGGGGAGAAGGCGCCGCCGGTGGCGTCGGGGACGACGAGGGTGTCGTAGACGTTCTCCAGGATCTGGAAGCTCGCGTGTGCGGTGGTCTTGTGCGGGTCGAGCTGATCGGGCTGGCCGCCGATCGCCGCGACGAAGGGCCGTTCGCCCCGGTCCACCGCCTGCAGCCCGGCCTGACCGCATCCGGCGAGCAGGAGCGCGAGCGCCGTGGACGCGAGCCCGACCCTCGCCCGGCGGGGGCGAAGCGGAATCGGTCGGGCAGACGTCGTCCTCAGCTCCTGGGCGCGGGCGAAACGGAAGTCCGTCTCAGCCCTAGCCGCCCGCGGCGTGCACCAAACCTGGGGTCAGGCGCGCGTGCCGAACTCGTCGATCGGCTCCTACCCGGGGGGGCTGGCGCACAGGTGGTCGCTGAGCCGGCGCCGAGAAAGCCCTCCCGGGAAGCCCGGGGAGGGGCCAAGTCCTTTCGGTGCGCCCCCACGATCGGCTACGGCGCCTCCCTCGACCGGCTGCCGGGCGTCACGCCGGCGACGACGAACCTCGTCTCGCTGCTTGGTCTGCACCGCCGCTGGCGCGGCGCGCTGGTCGATCACCTGTGCGTGTTCGAGACGACGTCGGTGGCTCGCGCTGGAGGGCGCCTTCGCCTCCCACCTGCTCCGCTCGTGGATTTCGGGCCGATCCCCGCCGCTGGCGAACGAATCGTCGCGGCGACCGCCGGCAGAACTCGGCACCGCCGCGGGCTGACGCCGCGTCGCGGTCTGCCGTGGGGGATGACAACCCCCACGGAATCGCGATCAACCCCGGGTTTCCCCCGGGGGACCTCCCCGCGACGCCGCCGGCCCCGACGGTACCGAGCCCGCTGCGTCCGGCGAGGTGTCAGTAGCTGGCGTCGAGAAAGGCCGGCGTGGAGCGGTCGAGGGCGTGGGACTGGATGCGATCTGCGAGGCGCAGTTCCTGGCGTGCGCTGGCGATGGCCCGCGACAGGCTCTCCGCGACGCGCAGTTGGCGGGCCGCGATGGCCTCCGCGCGGCTGCGCAGACCGTCGGGCAGTGGGCCGGAGAGTTCGGGGGCGACCCAGGTGGGACGTTCGGGGATCTCGCGGGCGTAGGTGCCGTCGAGCAGCAGCGCCTCCGCGCGGGCGACGTCGAGCTCCAACGCCGTCAGGGCGTCGGACCACGCTTGCTCCCACGGCGACTGCGCGGCGGCCGGCGAGGGCGGAACGAGGGTGAACCTGGTCATGGCGACCTCCTCAGCCGGCCCGGTCTACCGGGGCGGCCAGCGTGGCGACCTCGAGGGCGGCGGTACGCCACGCCTCGGCGAGCGGTTCGATCAGGGCGCGTACCGCCGTGGTGCGAGCGGAGTCGCAGGCGACGTTGGCGCCCACGAGCTCGGAGTGCACGAAGGCGTAGAGGGACGCGAGGCCCGCAGCGCCGTCCCAGCCCGCGTCGCGGCGCAGACTGCTCGCGAGTTCGAGCACGACGTCCTGCGCGTGGAGCAGGTGGGTGTTCGCCGCGGAGCGGTCGCCGACGTCCTGGGCGTCGACGCCGCGGGCGAGGTCGAGGAGCAGGCGGTCGTAGAGCATCGTGACCAGGCGCATCGGGGAGGCGGTGGCGACGGCGTCGTCGACGAACCGTGCGCGCTGGGCGGCGGTGATGCTCATGTGCAGTCTCCGAACGGTGTCGTGGTCGGTCCAGGTGCGGCCACTACGAGCCCCACGAGGGCAGCGAGGCGAGCTGGCCGGAAAGCCAGTTGGACTGGTTCTTCAGCCCCGACAGGGCCGTTTCCATCGCAGTGAACTGCCGCAGCAGTGCCGCCTTGCGCGCGACCAACCTGGTGTCCCAGCCGTCGATGCGTGCGCCGAGATCCTTGATGGCCGAGTCGCGGCCCTGGATGGCCAGCGTGAGCGATCCCGACTCGGTGTCGGTGGCGCCCTTGGCGACCGCGGCCAGATTCGACGCGACTCCGGAGGCCAGCGCCTGGGCGAGCGCCGGGTCCTGCGTGCTCAACTCCAGGAAGCGGGCTCGGTCGAAGGTGAGCCGGCCGTTGCGGTCGAGGGCGAGACCGGCCTGGCCGGGGGATCCGGCGTCCTCGATCTCGCCGAGCACGCTCAGCGTCGCGGACTGCAGCGATCGGATCGTCGCCTCGCCCAACAGGGCTCCGCCCTTCTTCGACGTGGCGTCGTAGGAGGAGTAGCGGGCGGCCTCGCTCAGGGCGGAGTTGGCCAGATTGACCATCGCGGCGATCTTGTCGGCCATGGACTCTGGGGTGACCGAGGCGGTGATCGAGACACCCGCTTCGACCTTGCCCACCGTGAAGGTGGTGCCTGGAAGGACGTCGGTGAAGGTGTTCGTGGCCGAGGTGACCACCAGCCCACCGCCGAGGTCGATCGCAGCGTCGGTGCCCGTGCGAACCACGGAGGTGGCACCGAAGCCGTCGAGGGTGAACTGGTTGGCGCTGCCGGAGTCCTTCGAGGTGATCTGCAGCCGGAAGGCGCCGGGAGAGACCTGCACGACGCTGGCGGTGAGGCCGAGGGAGCCGCCGCCCACGGCCGCGGCGTTGTTGATCGCGTCGATGACCCCGGACACCGAGTTGGTCGTCGCCGTGATGGTGAACCCGACGCCGCCCTTCACCCCGGTCAGCACCACCGGCCAGGTGGGAGCGAGTTCGGAGATGTCGGCGAAGGTGCCGGTGGCGATCGAGTGCGTCTTGGCCAGCGACGTGACGTCGAAGTCCAGTTGGCCCGACGTGGCGCCGGCGACGCTGGAGGCGGACACCGACGTCGAGGAGGACTTGGCGATCGGCGAGGTCCAGGTGTCCAGATCCGCCAAGGCCTCGGCTGCCGTGCGCAGTGCGTTGTACCGAGAGTTGACGTTCTGATACGCCGTCACGGTGGCCTGCGCCTCGGTGACCTTCGAGCGCAGCGCGGTCTGCGGTGCGGCCTCGGCCTGGATGAGCTGGTTGACCAGCGAGGTGGTGTCCATGCCGCTGATCAGTCCGTCTACCGACATGCCGGCCATGGGAACCTCCTTCGGCTACCGGTGGTGAACCGGTCGGTGGCGTGCGGAAAGAGCGCGCGCTCCGGGGGAGGCGTGGAACTCCCCCGGAGCGAACGCTGCCATCAGCCGCGGAGCAGCTGAAGGACCCCCTGCGGCGCCGAGTTCGCCTGCGCGAGCATGGCGGTACCGGCCTGGGACAGGATCTGGTTGCGGGTGAAGCTGACCATTTCCGAAGCCATGTCGGTGTCGCGGATGCGGCTCTCGGACGCGGACAGGTTCTCCACCGCGACGTTGAGGTTGTTGATCGTGTGCTCGAACCGGTTCTGGTAGGCACCGAGCTGGGCCCGCGCGGTGGACACGTTCTTGACCGCGTTGTCCACCCAGTCGATCGCGTTGCGGGCGTTGGCGGTGGAGTCCACCGTGATGCCGCTGCCGACGCCGAGACCGGCGCTGTCGAAGCCGGTCGCGGTGCCGAGCACCTGGGTGACCGCCGCGGCGCCGGCGGTGGCCGTGCCGGTCAGGCCCATCTCCGAAGCGGTGACACCGGTGAAGTTGCCCACGGCGACCGAGGACGAGGCGCCGGTGGTGCCGGAGGTCAGCGTGACGCCGCCGCCGGTCGCGGTGGCCACGGTGCTGCCGACGGCGGTGTTGATGGCGTCGGCGATGTCGCCGAAGTCGGCTTCCGCGCCGGTCAGGGTGACCGTGACGGCCGCGCCGCCGTCGATCGTCACCTCGAACTCCTCGGCGGCGGTCGGGGCGGCGAAGGTACCGGTACCGACCAGGGTTCCAGCGGTCGCCGCCGAACCCACGACGCTGGTCGTCGCGGCGCCGAACACGGCTGCGGTGAGGTCGACGTTGATCCGGTCGTCGGTGGTGTTGTTCGCGCCCACCTGGAAGGCGCCGTCGTAGCCGGCCGAGCTGGCCACGCCGACGTCGAGCAGTTTCTGCCCGCCGAAGGAGGTGGTCTTGGCGATGCGGTCGAGCTCGCCCTGGAGCTGGGCGAACTCGGTCTGCGCCGCGGCCTGCGCCTTGACGTCCTGCGAACCGCCGTTGGCCGCCTGCACGGACAGGTCGCGCATGCGCTGCAGGATCGAGGTCGTCTCGGTCAGCGCACCTTCGGCGGTCTGCACGACCGAGATGGCGTCCTGGCTGTTGCGGACGGCGACCTTGAGGCCGCCGATCTGCGAACGCAGACCCTCGGAGATGCTCAGGCCGGACGCGTCGTCGGCGGCCCGGTTGATGCGGAAGCCGCTGGAGAGGCGCTCGAGCGACTTCTCCATCTGACCCGACGTCACCGAGAGGTTCCGGTAGGCGTTCATGGCCGCGATGTTCTGATTGATGCGGAGTCCCATGATGGAGTCCTTTCCTGGGGGCTCTGACGTTGACTGAGGGCCATCCGTGGCCCGTCACCCTGCAGCATCGGCGCCGAAGTCGGCGACCTGAGTAGTACGCGGCCAGAAATTCTGAGGAAGCGTCAGGCGACGTCGGGACGGGTGTCGACCGGACGGGCGGCGAGGCGGCGACGATAGTCGCTGCTGCCGGCCACCGCCGCGTAGTAGGCCTCGTTGCGCCGAGCGGAGCGGCTCCCGCCGGCCGTCGGGGCGGCGCTTTCGTTCGGGGCGAGGGCCGCGTCGAGGCCGCCGCGCAACAGGGTCAACGCCTCGGCGCGCAACTGGGAGATGCGCGATTCGGTGACGCCGAGTTCGGCGGCGGTTTCCGACATCGGCCGTTCCTCGAAGTAGTACTGCAGCACGACGGTCCGCAGGCGTTCCGGCAGCAGGGTGACCGCGTCGTGCAGGTACCCGATGCGCTCGTGGGCGAGCAGTTGTTCCTCCGGGCCGGGCTCGACCGACGGCGCCAGCGACGCGACGGCCTCCGGGTCGGCGAAGCCGTCGAGGGACAGGACCACCGAGCGGTGCACGTCGTTGCGATCGGCGTCGATCTCCGACAGGTCGACGCCGAGGCGAGTGGCGATCTCGGCGTCGGTGGGGGTGCGGCCCAACTCGGCGGTCAAGGCGGTGCTGACGGCGTCCTGGCGACGGGCCTTCGCGCGCACGGATCGAGTGGCCCAGTCCGAGGTGCGCAGTTCGTCGATCAGCGCGCCCCGGATGCGAATCGCGGCAAAGCGGGGGAACGGGACGCCGCGCGCCGCGTCGTAGGCGCGCACCGCGAGCAGCAGGGCGGCCTGACCGGCGGACACCAGGTCGGCGCGGCTGACGTGGGCGGGGACCTTGGCCAGCATCTCGGCCACGAGGTAGCCGACGAGGGGAAGGTTCTCCCGGACCAGTGCCTCTTCGTCCGCGGCCGAAAGGGCGGTGGGGGAAAGCAAAGCGTTGGTCACGAGAACCTTGTCGGTCCGGCAACTCCTCAACTGAAGACCGGGGACCTTGGCCCTCACAGCATTGTCCCAGACTTCCCTTTCTGTCCCGGAACTCCGCGTGAAAATCTTGGGCGACGTAGGGCCGAAAGGCCTTTGTCGAAGGTAATTCACAGGTCAAATGGTCTGCACGCCCGTGCGCCGACCTCAGGAGTCCGCGGCCGCCGTCGATAGGGCCGGTGGGAACGCGACGTTCCTTCGAACTCTTCGAAACGGAAGGCGTGCGAGGCGATGGGTCTGGCCGAGGTCTCCACGATCCTCTGGCGCGAACGGGAGCTGCTCGAACTGCTCCTGTTCAAGCTCGAGGAGGAGCAACTGCTGCTCACCTCCGGGGGCACCCGTTGGCTGTCGCGGGCGACCAAGGAGGTCGAGATCGTGCTGGCCGAACTGCGCCGCACCGAACTCGGCCGCGCGGTCGCCGTCGACGCGGTCGCGGGAGAGCTCGGGCTCGGCCCCAACCCCAGCCTCGCCGCGATGGCGGAGGCCTGCGCCGAACCGTGGTCCGGCATCCTGCGCGACCACCGCACGAGCTTCCACACCCTCACGGCCGAGATCACGGCGCTCGCGGCCCACAACCGCGACCTCATCACCGCGGGCAGCCAGGCCACGACGGAGACCCTGCGCGCCCTGACCTCGATCGGTGCCGCCGAGCGGGAGACCGGGCCCACCTACACCCCGCGCGGAGCGCAGGCGGCCGGCGTGCCGCGGGCGCGGCTGGTCAACGAGGTGCTCTGAGATGAGCACCTTCTCCGGTCTGTCGGGCGCGCTCAGCGGACTGCAGGCCGCGCGGCGCGGACTGGACGTCACCGGGCAGAACATCGCGAACGTCAACACCGAGGGCTATACCCGGCAGCGGGTGGAGCAGCAGTCGGTCGGCGCTCCGACGACGCCGGCGCTCTGGTCGACCTACGACGGCGCGGGCGGCGGCGTGGAGGTCACGGCGATCGCCCGGCTCGACGACGCCTTCCGCACCGCGCGGGCGCGGCAGGAGTCGAGCACCCTCGCGCAGATGACGGTACGTCAGACGACGCTTTCGACGGTGGAGCAGGCCTTCGGCGAGCCGGGGGACACTGGACTGGCCGCGCAGATGTCCGATCTGTGGGCGGCCTGGCACGACGTGGCCAATCGCCCGGGCGACCTCGCCTCGCGCGCCCAACTGCTCGCCCGCGCCGCGACCGTGGCCGACGGGCTGCGTACCGCCCACAGTGCCCTGGACGAGCACTGGACCTCGGCGCGCGAGCAGTTGACGACGTCGGTGGCCGCCGTCAACTCCGCCGCGGCCGGCGTCGCCGAACTCAACGCGGCCATCGCGCGCAGCACCTCGGCCGGATTGCCCTTCAACGAACTCGCCGACCGTCGCGACGTGCTGATCTCCCAGCTGGCCGAGGCCACCGGGGCAACGGCCAGGGCGGGCGCGGACGGCACGTCGATCGACGTCTACGTCGGCGGCGTCGCGCTCGTGCGCGCCGACCACGCCGAGACCCTCGCCGTCGGCGGCGCGACCACCCTGACCCAGCTGCGGTCCGGCGCTGCCGTTCCGCCCTCGGTGTCCTGGTCCGGCATCGGGCTGCCCGCGCAACTCTCCGGCGAACTCGGCGGCCGCGTGGAGGCCCTGGGACTCACGATTCCGGCCTACGCCGACCGCCTGGACGACGTCGCGGTGGCGCTAAGGGACGCGGTCAACGCCGGAAACTCCGCGGGGTTCGACCTCGACGGCAATGCGGGTGGCCCGCTGTTCGATCCCGCGGCCACCGCGCGGGACATCGCCGTCGTCACGACCGATCCGCGTCGGGTGGCGGCCTCCACGCAGGCGCCGAGTCCGACGCCGTCCCTGGACGGGTCCAACGCCGCCGCCCTCGCCGAACTCGGCAGCGGGCCGGGTTCGCCGGACGCGGCCTACCGGCAGCTGATCGTCGAACTGGGCACCGCAGCCCAGACCGCCAACCGTCGGGTGCAGACCCAGGCGGGCATCAGCGCGGAGGCCGAGGCCGCGCGCGATTCCGCGGCCGGGGTGAACACCGACGAGGAGATGGTGAACCTGCTGACCTACCAGCGTGCCTACGAGGCGGCCGCGCGGATGATCACCGCGGTCGACCAGGCGTTGGACACCCTGATCAACCGCACCGGCCTCGTGGGGAGATGACCGTGATCGGACGCGTCACCCAGCGCTCGATGGCCGCGCAGACGATGGCCAACCTGCAGGGCAACCTGAGCCGGATGGCCGATCTGCAGGAGCGGATGTCCAGCGGCAAGCAGATCTCGCGGCCCTCGGACTCTCCGACCGGCACCGTCTCGGCGATGCAGTTGCGCAGCGAGATTCGGGACAACCAGCAGTGGTCGCGCAACGCCGACGACGGTCTCGGGTGGCTCGGCACCATCGACCAGACGCTCACCAGCGCCCTGGAGTCCACCCGTCGTGCGCGCAACCTGACCGTCGCAGGCCTCAACGCCGGGGCGATGACTCCGGCCGCCGCCGAAGCCATCGCCCTCGAGGTCGACAGCCTCCGCTCGGGCCTGCTCGGCCTGGCGAACACCCGCTATCTGGACCGTCCCGTGTTCGGCGGAACGACCGGCGGAGCGTCGGCCTACGACGCCGCGGGCGCCTACCTCGGTCCGGCGAGCTCCCCGCCCGTGCTGCGCACCGTCGGAGCGAGTACCGGAGTGCGCGTCGACCAGACCGGCCCGGAGGTCTTCGGGCCGGCGGGCGCGGACGCCTTCACGGTGCTCGCGGAGATCTCCGCGGCCCTGCGCGCCGGCGACCAGACCGCACTGCGCGCCGGGCTGGGCAACCTCGACGTCGCGATGAACCGCATCTCCGGCAGGCTCGCCGAAAGCGGCGCCGCGTACAACCGGCTCGAGCAGCTGCAGACCGCCGCCGACGATCGGGTGCTGACCCTCCGTACGGCGCTGTCCGACGTCGAAGACATCGACCTGCCGGCGACCATCGTCGAACTCTCGCTCGCGCAGGTCGCGCAGCAGGCCGCGCTCGCGGCCACGCAGAAAGTGATCACGCCCTCGCTGGTGGACTTCCTCCGATGAGGACGCGTGCCGGTCTGACGGGACATCAGAAAAGTGGGGAGCAGACTGTGACGGTGCCGACGAGCGAGGTCGTTCCCGCCCAACGGGCCGCGGTTGCCGAGCCGGCGGCGGGGGAATTGCCGACGTTGGAGTTCGTCGGCCCCGTCGCGGGCTTCCCCGAGCACCGGTCCTTCGTCCTGGCCGAGATCGACCCCGCGTCGATGGTGCGCGCCCTGCGGTCCCTGCAGGACCCGGACGTGCGCTTCCTGGTCGTCCCCCCGGGACCGTTCTTTCCCGACTACGTCCCCGAACTGACCGACGAGTGGGCCGAGGCCCTCGGTCTGACCGCGGCGGCCGACGCACTGGTCCTGGTCATCCTCAACCCGGGAGCCGCGCTCGCCGACGCCACGGTCAACCTGTTGGCGCCCGTGGTCATCAACACCGGGACCCGCCGGGCCGCCCAGATCGTGCTCGGCGATCCCGCGCTGCCGATGCGCGCGCCGCTCGGCATCGGCTGACCGACCGCAGACGCGCCCGGAGACGACCCGCGGCGTCGACCCGCGAGGTCGACCGGCGAGTCGGCACGCGCACCGTTGGACCGCCGCCCTGCGAGGAATGCGCGCGCGCGTCTTCTAGGCTGCCAGACGGCGGCGCTCACGGACGGCCGCCGTCGACTCCCACGGAAGGGGACTGCGGTGCTCGTTCTCACTCGCTCCGAAGGCGAGAGCGTGATGATCGGCTCCGAGATCGTCGTGTCGGTGCTCGAGATCCGCGGCGACGTCGTCCGCATCGGGATCGCCGCGCCCAAGAGCGTGAAGGTCCACCGCGAAGAGGTCTACCGCGCGCTCGAGGAGGCCAACCGCGAGGCGGCGGCAGGCGGCGACGCCGCGGCCGAGGCGGAGCTGAGCAGGCGGCTGGCCAAGCCGCCCGCCGACGGCTAGAACGCCTTGCGGACGATCGACAGGCCGCCCGTGCCGTAGCCGGCGATCGTCAGGCGCAGGTCGATGCGGTGGCCGAAGCCGCGGAGCAGCTCTCCGACGTCGCTCGGCGGCAACTGCTCCGGCGCCGTGGTGGAGTAGAGCCGCACGTGCGCGGCGCCGTCGCCGTTGAGCAGCGAGGCGCCGATGTTCAGCAGTTCGGAGAAGTTCTCCCACATCGACGCCGTCAGCATGCCCTCCTCGGCCGCACCCTGCGCCGTGCCCGCCGGAATCAGGCCCAGGGCCGCCCCGGCGAACGCGCACAGCGCGACGTCGGCGGCCGCGACGGCCGCCATGGCGAGCGAGTCGTCGACGTACACCCCGATCCCGGCGCGCACCTCGGCGGTCGGGACGACCGGACGCCCCGGCGCGACCGTGACCTCCCGGCCGAGCAGGCCCTCGACCATGTCGCGGACGTCCTTGGGGCTGGGCAGCAGGACGGTACTCATCGAGACTCCCGAATCTGACGGATCGTAGGGTTGGCTAGCCGAGGACCGGGGTGAGCGCCTCGGCGAAGCACTCCGGCGTGAACGGCTTCGCGACGAGGAACAGCGCGCCCGCGGCCGCTGCCGCCTCCCGCATCTCGGCGGTGCCCTCGCTGGTGACGAAGCCGAACGGAATCTGGTTGCCGCTGCCGCGCAGCGCGCGTAGGAACTCGATGCCGCTCATCTCGGGCATGTTCCAGTCCGACAGGACGAGGTCGGGTCGCTCCGCGGCGACCTGGTCGCAGCCCTGCCGGCCGTTCTCGGCCTCGACGAGATCGAGGTCGCCGAAACCGGCCTGGCGCAGCGTGCGCCCCACGATCTGACGCATGACTCGGCTGTCGTCGACGATCAAAACCTTCACGGAAGCCTCCGGGACGGGATCAGCGGGTTGTGGCGGGCGCAGACCCGCACGCAGAGCGGGTGGTCGTTCCACGTGGCGTTGACCTCGAGCGCGTCGGGCTCGGCGGCGCTCGGTGCGGTGGCGCCGACGTGTGGCAGGGACAGGCTCGAGGCGCCGACGATGCACGCCTTCACCGAGCCGCCGACGATGTTGGCCAGTTCGCCGATCGCGTCGGCGAGATCGGCCAGGCCGACCTCGTCCGGCGGCAGATCCAGCATGTGCGCGGTCAGGGCGATCGCGCCGGCGGCGGAGGTCGAGACGTGGACCCGGCCCGTCCATCCGCCGCTGATGTCGACGTAGGCGGTGAGGGCGTCGCGACCCAGCGGGAGCTCCTCGTCGATCGGCGGCGGGTCGAACAGCGAACCCCAGATGTCGTCGACCATGCCGCGCAGGTCCTCCGGGGCCAGGCCGAGAGCCTTCACGCCTGCACCCCCACCAGCCCGAGCAGGGCGAGCTTGTCGCCGATGGCGTCCGGGGTGAAGGGTTTGATCACGTACTCGTGCGCGCCGGCGGCCAGGGCCCGCACGATCTGTGCGTGCTCGCCCTCGGTCGTCACCATCATCAGCGTGACCTGCCGGTACTCCGGCCGCGACCGCACCGACTGGATGAAGGAAAGCCCGTCCAGGACGGGCATGTTCCAGTCGACGAGACAGACGTCGGGCATCTGTCCCTCGCCCATCTTGTTCAGCGCCTCCTGTCCGTCGCCGGCCTCGACGCATTCGAAGCCGAGATCGGTGACGATGCGCCGCAGAATCGAGCGCATCGCACGGGAGTCGTCGATGACCATGGCGAGCATTAGCTCGCCTCCTTCCGGTAGACGGTGGTGCGACCGAAGACCACCCGGGCGAAGCCGTCGACGTCGCCGAGCGAGGTCTCCGAACTGCCCAGGACCAGAAAGCCGCCGGGAGCGAGGGTGTCGCGGATCTTGCGGACGATGCGGGCCCGGACGTCGATGTCGAAGTAGATGAGCACGTTGCGGCAGAGCACGAGGTCGAAGCGCGGAAGGACCGGCCACGGGCCGACGAAGTTGAGCTTGCCGAAGCTGGCGCGGGAGCGGATGCGCTCGGCCAGGACGTAGGAGGTGCCGTCGCGTTCGGCATAGCGTGCGAGGTACGGGGCGGGAAGGCCGCGGTTGACCTCCAGCGCCGAGTACCGGGCGGCGCTGGCCTTGGCGAGGACCTCGAGGTTGATGTCGGTCCCGTGCAGCTTGACCTCCCAGTTCCCGAGTTCGGGGAACTGCATGTCGAGCATCATCGCGAGGCTGTAGAGCTCCTGCCCCGTCGAGCACGCCGCGCTCCAGATCGCGAGCCTGCGCGTCGTGCCGCGCGAGCCCAGCAGCTCGGGCAGGATGCCCGTGCGGATCGCCTCGAAGGGGTGGACGTCGCGAAACCAGGAGGTCTCGTTCGTCGTCATCGCCTCCACGACGGCGTCCGCGAGGGCGGGCGGCGGAGCCGTGCGCAGCAGCCGGGCCAGTTCGCCGAGGTCGGCGACGCCGTGCTTGCGCAGCACCGGACGCAGCCGCGCCTCGAAGAGGTACTGCTTGTCCTCGGGGCAGAGAATCGCCGAGCGCGACTCGACGAACGCGCCGATCGACGCGAGGTCCGCGGGAGACGCCGCGGTGCTCGCACTGCCGTGGGTGCTCAGCGTGCTCGTCGGACTCAACGGGCTCATCGGGTCGCCGCCGGCACCCGCGCCGGGGACCGGACGCCCTCGACGATCGCCGCGGCGATCGACGACAGGGGCAGGACCGCGTCGGCGATCCCGGCCCGTACGACGGCCCCGGGCATGCCCCAGACCACCGAGGTTTCCGCGTCCTGGGCGAGTACCCGTCCGCCGGCGCCCCGAAGGGCCTTCGCGCCGGCGAGACCGTCGCTGCCCATCCCGGTGAGGATGACGGTCAGCGTTCGGCTGCCCCACAGGGCCTGCGCCGATCGCAGCGTCACGTCCACCGCGGGCTTGCAGGAGTTCTCCATCGGTCCGTCGTCCAATCGCAGCATCGGCGCTCCTCGCACGCTCTGCATCGTCAGGTGCCTGCCGCCCGCGGCGACGTGGATCCGTCCGGGCAGCAGGGGCATCTCGTCCTCGGCCTCGACGACTTCGAGGGCGCAGACCGTGTTGAGCCGTTCGGCCAGCAGGCGGGTGAACACCGGCGGCATGTGCTGCACGACGACCACGGGGACGCCGAGGTCGGCGGGCAGGGCGGGCAGCAGAGCCGACAGCGCCACCGGACCGCCGGTGGAGACGCCGACGACGACGCCGAGCGCCGGTCGGGAGTCCAGTTCCGGTCCGCGTGGGGCGGGTGCCGCCGAGGCCGGGACGACCGGCAGGGCCGAGATGGGCGCCGCGGCGCCCGACGTGACGGAAAGACCCGCTCGCCGGGCGCCGGCGGCGCCTACCCTTCCCCACATGCGCAGCAGGGGCACGAGTGACGTGCGCACCGCTGCCAGGGCAGCCTCCCGGTCCCGCAACGCGGAAGGCTTGGTCACGTAGTCGTTGGCGCCGAGCGCGAGTGCGTCGAGGGTGGCCGACGCGCCGCGCGAGGTGAGCGTGCTGAACATGATCACCGGCAGTTCCGGCCACCGCCTGCGGACTTCGCCCAGGGTGGCCAGCCCGTCCATCACGGGCATCTCGATGTCGAGGGTGACCACGTCGGGCCTGCACAGCTCGATCTGGGCCAACGCCAGTTCGCCGTTCGCGGCCGTTCCGACCACCTCGAGCCCCTCTGCTCCGCCGACGACTTCGGCGACCAGGCGACGCACGACGACGGTGTCGTCGACGACGAGGACGCGAATCGGAGCCATGGCTTCCCTTCTGTGCGACTCGTTCGGGCAGGGCGACGCGCCGGGTGAGGCTACGTCAGAACTGGAACTGGCCGAGCAGGCGCTGGAGTTCCGCCGCCATCGCCGCGAGTTCGGCAGCCGCCCGCTGGCTGTCCTCGGCGCCCTGGCGGGTGCTCTGGGCCGCCTCGGCCACCGTGGTGATGCTGCGGGAGATGTCCTGCGACCCGCTGGCCGCCGCGGAGACGCTGCGGGCGATCTCGTTGGTGGTGGCGGTCTGCTCCTCCACGGCCGAGGAGATGGTGTTCTGGATGTCGCTGATCTGGTTGATGACCGTGGAGATCTGACCGATCGCGGTCACCGCCGAGGTGGTGTCGGCCTGGATCGCCTCGATCTTCTGGGAGATGTCCTCGGTTGCCCGGGCGGTCTCCTTGGCCAGTTCCTTGACCTCGTTGGCGACGACGGCGAACCCCTTGCCCGCCTCGCCGGCCCGGGCGGCTTCGATCGTCGCGTTGAGCGCAAGCAGGTTGGTCTGCTGCGCGATGGAGGTGATGACCTTGATGACCTTGCCGATCTCCTGGGAGGAGTCCCCGAGGTTGGACACCGTCCGGTTGGCCGAGGACGCACCCTCCACGGCCTGACCGGCGACGTCGGCCGCCGAGGAGGCGTTGCGGGCGATCTCGGCGATCGACGCCGTCATCTGGTCGGCGGCGGTGGCCACCGTCTCGATGTTGGAGGCCACCTCGGAGGAGATCCCCGAGGCGCTTTCGGCCTGGGAGGAGGTGGAGGTCGCGTTGCCGATCATCTGCTCGGACACTGCGGAGAGTTCCTCGCCCGCGGCGGCGAGTGCCTGCGCGGTGTGGCCGATCTCCGACATCGACGCGCGCAGCGTGGTGAAGAACGCCGCGAGACCCTCGCCCATCTGCCCGATGGCGTCGTCGCCGGACACGGTGATGTCCCGGGTGAGGTCGCCCGCCGCGGCGGCGGAGACCACGTTGAGCATCTGGTCGACCTGGCCGCGCAGGGTGTCGGCCGCGGCTCGCTCGGCCTCCTCGTTGCCGATGCGTTCGAAGGACTGGGAGACCAGGCGGCCGACGTTGCGCAGCGCGTCGAGGCGAGTCGGGCGGGGGGAGATGGTCTCGGTGGTGAAGAAGTCCATCGTGCCCACGACCGCGCCGGCCACCACGATCGGGAAGCAGACGCCGGACTTCACGCCGATCTTCTGCGCGACGGGGGCGCGGACGCAGTCGGTCATCTCCCCGATGTCGGGGGTGAAGAACAGGTCCCGGCTCTGCCAGGCCCGACCGGACAGGCCGACGCCCTCCTTGAAGGAGGCGGCGCGGGTGACCCGGGCGAACTCCTCGCCGGCGTTGCCGGACTCCACGACGAACTTCAGTGCGTGGTCGGCGGGGTCGACCGACCAGTAGGAGCCGTAGGCCCAGCCGAAGGACTCGCGCACGGTGTCGAGTGCGGCGGTCGCAGCCTCGGCGCTGGTGTGCGCGGCGGACAGGGCGCCGAGGACCTCGGCGACGGCGGCGGTGTCCGCGGCGATCTCGCGGTTGCCCTCCTCGCCCCGAATCCGCGCGAAGGACTGGGAGACCAGGCGGCCGACGTTGCGCAGCGCGTCGAGGCGGGCTGGGCTGGGCTCGATGGTCTCGGTGGTGAAGAAGTCCATCGTGCCGATCACCTCGCCCTCGACGAGGATCGGGAAGCAGACGCCGGACTTCACGCCGATCTTCTGCGCGACGGGGGCGCGGACGCAGTCGGTCATCTCCCCGATGTCGGGGGTGAAGAACAGGTCCCGGCTCTGCCAGGCGCGACCGGACAGGCCGACGCCCTCCTTGAAGGAGGCGGCGCGGGTGACCCGGGCGAACTCCTCGCCGGCGTTGCCGGACTCCACGACGAACTTCAGCGCGCGATCGCTCGGGTCGATCGCCCAGTAGGAGCCGTAGGCCCAGCCGAAGGACTCGCGCACGGTGTTGAGCGCGGCGGTGGCGGCTTCGGAACTGGTGCTCGCGGCGGACAGGGCGCCGAGGACCTGGGCGACGGCGCCGGTGTCGGCGGCGATTTCCCGGTTGGCCTCCTCGCCCTGGATCCGTTCGATGGACTGGGAGACCATCCGCCCGACGCTGCGCAGCGCGTCGAGGCGCTGCGGACTCGGGTGCAGGGTCTCGGTGGTGAAGAAGTCCATCGTGCCGACGACGTCCCCGCCCACGATCACGGGGAAGCAGACGCCGGACTTCACCCCGATCTTCTGCGCGATCGGCGCCCGGACGCAGTCGGTCATCTCCCCGATGTCGGGGGTGAAGAACAGGTCGCGGTTCTTCCACGCCCGGCCCGAAAGGCCTACGCCTTCGCGGAAGGAGGCCGCGCGGGTGACCTTGGCGAACTCCTCGCCGGCGTCGCCGGACTCGGCGGCGAACTTCAGGGCCGCGTCGCGGCGGTCCAGGGCCCAGAAGGAGCCGTAGGCCCAGCCGAAGGACTGGCGCACCGAGTTCAGCGCGGCCTGAATCGCCTGCTCGGTCGAGCTCGCGGCGGCGAGGGCGTCGAGCACCGTGGTCAACGCGGCGAAGTCGGCTTCGGCGTCGCGGCGGGAGGCCTCGAGCTGTTCGATTCGGGCGAGGTCGCCGCCGGCGTCGGCGGCCTCGGCCTTGCGGGCTGCGGTGGACCGAGACCCGCGGGCGGGCGCCGGCACGGTGGTCTGGGCCTGGCCGTTCGTGGCGATGGGCATGTGGAGCTCTCCTCGATGGGACGTCAGTTGCGGGGGGCGGCGGGGCGTTGCTGGGAGTTCTGCACCCGCTGGGTGTCCAGCACCAGCAGGAGGGCGTGCGGAAGTTTGTAGGCGCCGAGCACGAGGTCGCGGGCCGGACCGGACAGCGTGAGCGGGACCGGTTCGAACTCCTCCGGGTCGGTGTCGACGACGTCGCCGATCTGGTCGACGAGCAGGCTCACGGCCTCGTCGGCGCCGTCGCGGATGACGACGTTCGTCGGCAGTTCGCCCTCGGCCAACGGCTCGAGTTCGAGCATGCGGCGCAGGTCGAGGGCGGTGACGATCTGCCCGCGCAGGTTGATCAGTCCGCGCACCACCTCGGGGGCGAGCGGGACGGCGGTCATCTCCTGGTACCGGATGACCTCCTGGACCTCCATCACGTCGACCCCGAGGTAGAGGTCGTCGACGTGGAAGGTGCACAGCTGACGCGATTCGCGCATGTCAGGCTCCCTGGGCGGCGGCGACCAGCGCCGGGATGTCGACGATGTCGGTGACCCGCGACTGCAGCACGGCGGAGCCGGCCAGGCCGCGCCGCGCGCCGACGCTGGACAGGGTGATCTCCTCGTCGATGACGTCGAGGATCCGGTCCACCACGAGGCCGACGGCGGTCTCGTCCCGGTGGCGGTGCACGACCACCGAGTAGGTCTCGGTGTCCGCGGTGCTCGCCGCTGCGCTGCCGAGCAGCGGGCCGACGTGCACCAGGCGCAGCAGGTCGCCGCGGTACTGCACGACTTCGGCGTTGCCCGCGCGCTCCACCTGGGAGATGGCGAACTCCTCCAGCCGCGCGACGTCGGTCATCGGCAGCGCCAGGCGACGATCGGCTCCGACCTGGCAGATCAGCAGGCGGGTGGTCTGGCTGGCCCGGCCGCGTTCGGCGTCGCTCATCCGGGTCGGACCGGTCGCCGCCTTCTGGTGGGTGGCGCGCTGGGCGATGCCGGAGACGTCGAGGATCAGCGCGACCTTGCCGTCGCCGGTGATCGTCGCGCCGGCGAAGGCCACGACGTGCTTGATCTGACGGGACAGCGGGCGGACCACGATCTCCTGGGTGTCGCGGATCTCCTCCACGACCAGGCCGAAGTGGGTGTTGTCGGCGGCGAGCACGACGATGTTCAGGGACTCGCGCACCTGGGGGGAGGGCAGCCCCAACTGTTCGTCGAGGTAGACCAGCGGCAGGAGCGTGCCGCGCAGTCGGTAGACCGGCGCCCCGGCGACGTGCTCGATCGCGTTGGCGGCCTCGCCCTCCAGCCGCACGAGTTCGAGCAGGTTGGCCTGCGGGATGGCGTAGGTGTCGTTGGCCTGCCCCACGACGAGCGCGGGGATGATCGCCAGCGTCAGCGGGATGCGCACCCGGACGGTGGTCCCGACGCCGCGGGTGCTGACCAGGTCGACGGTGCCGCCGATCTTCTCGATGTTGGTGCGCACGACGTCCATGCCGACGCCGCGGCCGGAGATGTTGGACACCGCGTCGGCGGTGGAGAATCCCGGCCGGAAAACCAGATCGACGATCTCGCGTTCGCTCATGCGGCCGAGTTGGTCGCGGGAGACCACGCCGTTCTCGACGGCCTTGGCCGCGACCCGGTCCGGGTCGATGCCCCGGCCGTCGTCGCCGACTTCGACGACGACCTGCCCGCCCTCGTGGTAGGCGCGCAGGCTCAGCGTGCCCTCCGCGGGTTTGCCCGCCTCCGCTCGGCCCGCGACCGACTCCAGGCCGTGGTCGATCGCGTTGCGGACCAGGTGGGTCAGCGGGTCCTTGACCGCCTCCAACAGGGTCCGGTCCAGCTCGGTCTCCCGGCCCTCCATGGTGAGGCGGACCGCCTTGCCGCACTGCGCGCCGAGGTCTCGCACGACGCGGGGCAGGCGCGACCAGACCTGGTCGATCGGCTGCATGCGCGTCTTCATGACGCCCTCCTGCAGCTCGGTGGCGATGAGGTTGAGGCGCTGACTGGCCCGCTGAAGCTCCGTGTGTTGGGTTTCGCCCACGTACTGGACAACCTGATTGCGCGTCAGCACCAACTCGCCGACCATGCGCATCAGCTGGTCGAGCAGTCCGACGTCTACGCGGATGCTGGAGTCGGCGACGCTGCGCCGCGAGCCGTCGTCCTCGGCCTGCTCGGCCTGCTCCGCGGCGGGGACGGGCGCTGCGGGGACGGGCGCTGCCGGGACGGGCGTGGCGGCGGCGGGCGTGGGCATCGGCGTGGGCGGCGGCGGGGCAGGGGCGGGTGGGGCGGAGATCGCCGTGGCATCGGCCGTCGGCGGTGCCTGTGCGGCGGCGATCTCCGTCCCTGTCTCGACCACGTCCGCGCCGGCCGGGGCCTCGGCCCGCGCGCGTGGTCCCGGCACCAGCGGTGCCGGATCGAGGCAGGCGGCCAACGCGCCCTGCACGGCCTCGATGTCGATGTCGCCCTCGGCGCCGGTTTGTTCGATGCTCGCGAGCAGGGCCCGCACGGTGTCGACCATCGCCAGCAGCACCGTGGTGATCTCGGGGGTCAGGGCCAGTTCGCCGTCGCGCAGTTTGCTGAGCACGTTCTCGCCGACGTGGGTGACCGCTTCGAGCCGGTTGAAGGCGAGAAACCCGCTGGTGCCCTTGATGGTGTGGATGGTTCGAAACACCGAGGCGAGCAACGGCTTGGAGCCCGGTTCGCGTTCGAGGGCGACCAGCGCGCGGTCGAGTTCGTCGAGGTTTTCATAGCTTTCGACGAGGAACTCGTTGGCAATGTCGTCGAGGCCTTCGGCGAACACCGGCCGATCGCTCAAGGCAGCTCCCCGTGGAGGACGAAGAGTCCCGATCGCCTGTCGTCGGGTCTCTGCCTGCCACGATCGGCACGGGGCTGCCACGGTTGAGGGGAAGCACGCGATGAAGTTGAATCGGTTTTTGCCTGCGGGCGCTCAACTCCGCCCGACGACCGAAGTGACGTAGGCTCAGTTTGTCGAGGCGAACTCTGCGACGACCCCGCGACGGTGTCGGCCCTGGCGGGGGAGGAACGGCTCTGCCGCCTGCGCCGGTGGGGCCTGGGTCGGGGCGGCGGCGGGTTGGGCGGCCGGCAGGGGCGGGGCCGGCGGCGTGGTCGCGGCCGGGGGAGCGAGGACGAGTACGAGAGCGCCGGTCTCGGCCGCGAGGTCGTAGCCGCACAGTTCGGACAGGAGCCCGCGCAGGCGGTCCCAGCCGGCCGCGTCCAGGGCGAGGGCACCCGGCCCGGCAGTCGGCTCCGGGTCCGGCACGGCGACGGGTGCGGGGCCTTCGAGCGCCGCGAGCCGGGCGAGGATCTCGGCGAACCCGGAACCGCTGGTCGACAGCGCCGGACCCGACGGCGCCGGACCCGACGGCGCCGGACCCGACAGTGCCGGACCCGAAAGCGCCGGACCCGACAGTGCCGGACCCGACGGCGCCGGACCCGACGGCGCGGCGGTGGCGGTGGCTGTGGAGACGGCGGGGGCGGCCGGGGCCGCGGCGGTGGCGTGCATCGGCGCCGTACCGAGCACCACGCCGCGCTCCGCCGCCTCGGCCGCGTCGATGGCTGCGGCCAGGTCGAGCAGGGTGCCGGGAGCCTGCGGGTCCACGGACGAGCGCTCCGCCCTCTGGGCCACGGCCGCGCTCGGTGCGAGCGCGCCGTCGAGCGCGCGGTCCACCGCGGAGTCGGCCGAGGCCTCGACCGGGCCGTCGAGCTCGACCGTCAGCGCGTAGCTCTCGCGCGCGAAGAAGCCGCCGACGCCGCCGGTGCGGACTCGATCCGCCGACACGATGCGCACGTCCGGGCCGTGCTCGGCGCGTACGCGCGCGAGCAGCTCGGTGATGCTCCTACCCTCCAACAGCAACCGGGGCACCGGTCACCACTCCCAACGCGTCGATGGTCAGGCCCGCGGGGACCTCGGTGTAGGACAGGACCGCAAGCCGCGGCACCGTCGGGGCGAGCAGCCGGCGGACGGCGGCGCGCAGTTGCGGCGAGCAGACGAGCACGGGCGTCTGGCCCGAGCGCTCGGCCTGCTCCAGGACGGCGACGGCGTTCGCGACGAGGGATTCGACGCGGGCGCCGTCGAGCAGCAGGTAGGCACCGGTTTCGGCCTGCCGCAGGCTTTCCAGGAGCGTGTGTTCGAGCATCGGGTCGAAGGTGAGGACCGCCAGCCGGCCGTCGACCAGGTGCGTCGCGCAGATCGCGGGGCCCAGCACGGCGCGCACGGCGGCGACGAGACCGTCGACGTCGGCGCCGCTGCGCGCCTTGAGGGAGAGGGCCTCGAAGATGCGGACGAGGTCGCGGATCGGGACCTGCTCGGCCAGCAGCGCCTGCAGCACGCGCTGCACCTCGCCGACCGAAAGCGCGGCCGGGGTCAGTTCCTCGACGACGCTGGGGTGGCTGCGCTTGACCAGGTCCAGCAGGGTGCGGACGTCCTCGCGGCCGAGCAGGTCCGCGGCGTGCGAGCGCACCAGTTCCGACAGGTGCGTGGTCAGGACCGAGGCGCGGTCCACGACGGTGGCGCCGGCGACCTCGGCGTGGGCGCGCATCTCCTGCGGCACCCACGTGGCGGGCAGGCCGAACACCGGCTCCACGGTGGGTCGCCCGGGCAGCTTGGTGAGGCCGTCGCCGATCGCCAGAACGCAGCCGGGCGGCGCCTCGCCGCGGGCGACCTCGACCCCGTTGAGCTTGATGGCGTAGGTGGACAGCGGCAGGTCGAGGTTGTCGCGGGTGCGGACGCGGGGCAGGACCAGCCCGATCTCGGCGGCGACCTTGCGGCGCAGCGCACGCACCCGCTCCAGCAGGTCCCCGCCCATGCCGGAGTCGACGAGGTCGAGCAGGTCGGCGGACAGCTCGAGCTCGATGGGGTCGATCCGCATGGACTCGGCCAGTTCGGCGGGGGAGTCGGGGGCGGCCACGGGCGTCTCGGCCTCGGCCGCCGCCTCGGCCCTGGCCTCCGCGACCGCGGGGATCCGGGAGGCCGCGACCAGCAGCAGACCGCCGACGAGCAGGAAGGGAAGCTTGGGCAGGCCGGGAATCAGGCACAGGGCGATGACGAAGCCGCCGCCGAGGCGCATCGACTGCTTCTGCGCGCCGAACTGGGCGACGAGGTCGTCGCCCATGCCGCCCTTGGTGGTCGACCGGGTGACGATCAGGCCGGTGGCCACCGACAGCAGGATCGCCGGGATCTGCGTCACCAGGCCGTCGCCGATGGTCAGCAGACTGTACTTCTCGATCGCCTCGCCCATCGACATGCCCTTTTGCATGACGCCGATCGCAAAGCCGCCGAGCAGGTTGATGACGATGATGACGATGCCGGCGATCGCGTCGCCCTTGACGAACTTGCTAGCCCCGTCCATCGCGCCGTAGAAGTCGGCCTCGGCGGCGACCTCCTCGCGCCGGCGGCGGGCGGTGTTCTCGTCGATCAGGCCGGCGTTCAGGTCGGCGTCGATGGCCATCTGCTTGCCGGGCATCGCGTCGAGGGTGAACCGCGCGCCGACCTCGGCGACGCGGCCGGCGCCGTTGGTGATGACGAGGAACTGGATCACGACGAGGATCAGGAAGATGACCAGGCCGATGACGAGGTTGCCGCTGATCACGAAGTGCCCGAAGGCTTCGATCACCTTCCCCGCGTAGCCGTCGTCGAGGACGAGCCGGGTGGAGGAGACGTTCAACGCGAGCCGGAACAGCGTCGCGACGAGGATGAGCGAGGGGAAGACCGCGAAGTCCAGCGGACGCGAGACCTGCATGGCCAGCAGCAGGATCAGCAGGCTGAAGGCGATGTTCGCGGCGATGAGGACGTCGAGCAGCACCGCGGGCAGTGGCACGACGAGCATGATGACGATCGACACGACGCCGATGGGAATGCCGATCGAGGCCAGGCGGCGTCCGGCGCTCGACGCGCCGGCGGTGCCGGACGGCCGGCCCGGCAACTGCGGGGAGTTCGACACGCGCACCCAATCTCACGGGGCATCGCCCCGGGTGGGGCAATCGGGCCGATCCGTGGCTGGGCCGTGCTGTGCCGTCCTGGCGAGGCCCTATCGGCAGCCACGGCGGAGATCTGAGGCGTGGTCGGGGTTCGGTGCCGGCGTCGCCCGGTCTCGGTGTCGCGCCGGCGTCAACGTCGCCCGGCCGGGGTCGGCGGCAGGCGATGGGTGCCGGCCGCGGAGCCGCGGGCCTTGAGGGAGAGGACGAAGGCGAGGACCTGCGCGACCGCGGCGAACAGTTCGGCGGGAATCTCCTGCTCGAGGGCGCACGCGCCGTGGATCGCCCGGGCCAGTGGAACGTCCGAGACCATCGGCACACGATGCCTGGTGGCCTCCTCGCGGATGCGGGTCGCTACGTGGCCGGCGCCCTTGGCGACGACGCGCGGCGCCCCGCGATCGGGCCGGTACTGCAGGGCGACCGCGACGTGCGTCGGGTTGACCAGCACGACGTCGGCGTCGCGGACCTTGCTCATCATGCGGTTGCGACTCATCGCGATCTGCTTGGACCGGATCGCGCCCTTGAGGTGGGGATCGCCCTCGGTCTGCTTGTGCTCCTGCTTCACGTCGTGCATGGACATCTTGAGTTGCTTGCCGATTCGGCGCCGTTGGTAGGCGTAGTCGGCAAAGCCCATGAGCAGGCCGGCGATCGAGACGTCGCGGATCAGTCGGACGGTGGTGGAGGCCGTGATGTCCAGCGACGCGGACAGCGGCATCCCGCCGCGCGCGGTCAGCAGCGTCGCGGTGTCCTGGACGGCCCGATAGGCGACGTAGGCCGCGATCGCCGTCTTCGCCAGGGTTTTCGTCGCCTCCCAGCCCGCCTGCGGGCCGGCGATGCGCTTGAACCCGGAGATCGGATTGAGGCGTTTGAGCTGCGGTTTCATGTGCTTGGTCGCCAGGTGCACGCCGCCCTGCGCGGCGCCCGCGGCGAACGTGGCGATGGCCAGTCCCAGGCACAGGGGGGCGAGCAGGATCGCGCCGATGGCCAGTCCGTCGACGAACAGCGCGAGGGCTGCGGCCTGCGTCGGTTCGGCGACCATCGCGACGATCCGCTCGAACAGCCTGCTCAGTCGGGGACCGCCGGAGTCGATCGTGAACTGGAGCAGGAAGCAGCCGACCAACACCCCGGCCCAGGCCCCGATGTCCTGCGAACGTGGGATCTGGCCTTCCTTGCGGGCCTCGTGGAGCTTCTTCGGTGTCGGCTTCTCGGTCTTGTCCGCGCTGTCGGCGCTCACGAGGCGTTCACCACCGACAGCACGGCGTCGGCGCCGAGGTCGGACAGGGACTCGACGGCTCCGGGCAGCAGCGGAAAGGTGAAGCCGATGAGCACGAGGGTCAGGAAAATCTTGATCGGGAACCCGAGGGCGAAGGCGTTCAGCTGGGGCGAAACGCGGGTGAGCAGACCCAGGGCCACGTCGGCGAGGAACAGGACGGCGACCATCGGCGCGGCGATCTCCAACGCGGCGAGGAAGAATGCGCCGATTCCGTTCACCAACGCGTCCGCGTTCGCGTCCAACGCGATGCCTTCGGTCACCGGAATCGCGTCGTAGGAGCGCAGGAAGCCGCCGACGATGACCAGGTGTGCGTCGGTGACGAACAGCAGAATCAGGCCGAGGAGCTGGTGGAAGCGACCGAACACCGAGGACTGCGCCATCGACAGCGGGTCGTAGCCCTGGGCGAGGGTGAAGCCGCCGAACAGGTCGATCAGGTCGCCCGCCGCCTGCACGGCCGCGAAGAGCAGATAGGTCAGGAAGCCCAGCGCGGCGCCGGTGACCACCTGCAGGACGATCGCGCCGATCAGCGCAGAGGTGGACAGTTCCGGGATCTGCGGGCCGATGCGCGGAGCCATCGGCAGGGCGAGCGCGACGGCCAGCACCGCCTTGACCATTCCGGGCAGCATTCGCCCGGCGAACGGCGGGCTGACCAGCAGCCACGCCGCGGAGCGGACGCTGCCGAGCAGCAGGCCGAGCATCGTGGGCAGCGCCAGCTCGATCGTCATCGAGGCACTACCCGGAGCCGAGCAGTTCCGGCAGCTGTGCGAACAGCGACTCGGTGAAGGTGATCATCGTGGCGAGCATCCAGTTGCCGCTGATCAGCAGCGCGACGCCGACCCCGATGATCTTCGGCACGAACGAGAGCGTGACTTCCTGGATCATGGTCACGGACTGGAACAGCGAGATCGCAAAGCCGATCGCCAGCGCGGTGAGCAGGATGGGCGCGCACAGCTTCGCGCCGACGATCATGGCCTGCAGGCCGATCGACACGACCTCGGTGTCCGTCAGGGCGTAGGAGATCTGAGGGCTCGTCATGTCAACCGTAGCTCTGGACGAGGGCGGTGACGATCAGCCCCCATCCGTCGACGAGGACGAACAGCAGGATCTTGAACGGCAACGAGATCATCACCGGTGGCAGCATCATCATGCCCATCGACATCAGCGCCGCGGACACGACGAGGTCGATGATGAGGAACGGAATGAAGATGACGAAGCCGATGATGAAGGCGCTTTTCAGCTCCGAGAGCACGAACGCCGGGATGAGGGTGGTGAGCGGTACGTCCTCGCGCGTTTCCGGCAGTTCCTTCTCGGCGACCTTCGAGAGCATCGCGAGCTCGTCCTGACGGGTTTGGTCGAGCATGAACTCGCGCAGCGGCGCCACGCCGTCGTCGAAGGCCTGGGACTGGGACTTGGACCCGTCGAGGTAGGGCTGCACGCCTGCGTCGTTGACCGCCGAGAGCACCGGACCCATCACGAACAGGGACAGGAACATGGCCAGCCCGACCAGGACCTGGTTCGGCGGAATTCCCTGTAGGCCCAGGGCATTGCGGGTCAGGGACAGCACCACGACGATCTTGGTGAAGCTCGTCGTCATCAGCAGCAGCGCGGGCGCCACCGACAGCAGGGTGATGGCGACGATGACGGTCAGCGAACTGCTCGGCTTGCCGCCGGTCAGCCCGTCGATGTCCACGGTGACGGTGCCGCCGCCGGCCGTCGGGGCGCCGGGCAGCTTCGGTTTCGCCGGGGCGGTCGGGCCGGGGGTCGGGGCGTCGACCGCGGCCGCGTGGGAGGCAACGAACACGGCCAGGGCGAACAGGCCGAGCAGGCAGGACAGTACGGCCGCGGCGGCCCGGCACAGCCGGGAAGGCGCGAACCCACGGGTTGGGGTCATCCCCTCCGGACGGTCCTCTCCCGCAGGGCATCCATGCCCAACCGCCAGGTGGCGGGCGAGAGAATCGAGCCCGCCAACGCACCCTGGCCGGCCATGGCCTGGGGTGCGGACGGGACGGTGGTGGAGGAGGCGGCGCGGGAGCGGCGCGAACGTTGGGCGGGCAGGAGGTCGATGGCGGGATTGACCTCGACGGCGGAGATGTCCGGAGTGGGCAGGGCGGGCTGGAGCTGTTCCGCCGCGCGCGGCTGCGGCGTCAGGGCGGCGAGGTCGGTGATGGACTCGCCGAGTTGGACGATGCCGCGTTCGGTGACGCCCAGGACGATCGCCCGGTCGGCGACGCGCAGCACGGTCACGTTCGCGCCCCGGCCGAGCTGGGTCCGGGCCAGGACCTCGACGGTGTCGGTGGGCCTGCCGCCGGTGCGGTTGCGCAGTACGCGGGCGCAGATCCACAGCAGGCCCAGCACGATCGAGAAGGAGAACCCGACGCGCAGGAGCAGTTCCAGGTTGCCGTTCACGCCGACGCTCCCGCGGTGTCCGCTCCGACGGCGGCGACGATCTCGGTGATGCGAATGCCGAAGTCCTCGTCGACGACGACGACCTCGCCGCGGGCCAGCAGCGTGCCGTTGACGAGCAGGTCGGCGGGCGATCCCGCGGCCCGGTCGAGCTCGACCACGGCGCCGGGGGACAGCGAGAGCAGTTCGGAGATCGTCATGCGGGTGCGGCCGAGTTCGACGGTGACCTCCATGACGACGTCGCGCAGCAGGGCCAGGCCCGCCCCGGCGGTCAGTCCGCCGGCCGGTGCCACGGTGCGGGCGGGGGCGGCGCTCTGGCGGGGAATCGCGGGCTGGGCGATCGCCGCCGCAGGTGTGGACGGTGCGGACGGTGCGGGCGGGGCCGGTGCCGGCGGCGTCGGGACGTCGGCGACGAACGCCCCGGTCTCGGCGGGGACGAGAACGAACACGGTGGCGCAGACCCAGCCGTCGGCGTCGGTCAGCGGCACCAGAAACGCCTGCGGGTGCGGGAAAACCTCGCCGACGGCGGCGTTCAGGTCCACGCTCTGGCCGGGCCCGGCGACCGCGCCGACCGCCGCCGCCGCCGCGTCGAGGGCGGGCTGGACGGCGGCGGCCAGGTCCAGCGCGCCCAGGGGGCTGTCCGCGAGGGCCTGCGTCAGCGCCGATCCCACGACGACGCCGAAGGCGCCGGGCTCGCCGGCCTGTTCCCATTCGGCGACGATCAGACTCGACGCGCCGGGCGGCAGCACCGCGAAGAGGTCGGCGGGGTCCTGCCCGGCGGGAATGGGTTCTCCGACGGTGGGGGCCTGCGGCAGCGGCAGGACCGCTGCGGCCGCCGCGGTGGCGGCGAGGACCTGGGCGGGCACGGTGGACTCGGTCATGACGCGCTGCTCCCGGGAGGTGGCACGGCGGGGGGTTCGACGATCCGGCAGGCCAACTGCCGGCCCCGCGCCCCGGCGACGGCGTGGGCGAAGGTCACGTCCGCGGCGGTGACGACCAACGGGGCCGCGACCGGGTGGGCGAGGCGCAGGACGTCGCCGACGGTGAGATCGACCAGGGTGCGCGGGGTCAACACGGTGGGGGCGAAGCCGACCGCGACGTCGATCGGGACGTCGGCGAGCCGGTCCTGCACGCGAATCGGGACGACGGGCGGCGCGGCGGTCCGGTCTCCGTCGTTGGTCACGCCGATGGCGATCTCCAGCAGCGGGAACAGACTCGCGAACGGCAGGCACAGCGTGGCCGGCGATTCGACCTCGCCGATGCGCAGTTCGAAGCTGGCGACGATGAGCACGTCGGCGGCGGCCGCGGCCTGGACGAACTGCGGATTGTGCTCGACGGCGGTGATCGCGGGATCCATCCGGGCGATCGGCTCGAAGGCCCACCGCAACTCGCCCAGCACCCGCGCGGTCAACTGGCGCAGCAGACCGACCTCGATGTCGGACAGCGGGCGCTGCGGTTGGGCGCCGGTGCCCGGGCCGCCGAGCAGGCGGTCCACGCAGACCATCGCCGAACTCATCGACAGCTCGAGAATTCCCGCCCCGGCCAACGGTTCTACGGACAGGACGTTCACCACCGTCGGCGTGTGCAGCCGCGAGACGTACTCGTCGTAGGTCAGCTCTTCGATCGCCGCGAGGTTGACCACGGTGAGCGAACGCAGGCTCGAGGTCAGCAGCGTCGCCCACTGGCGGGCGAAGGTCTCGAAGACGATCTCCAGCGACCGGACGTGTTTGCGCGACAGCTTGGTGGAACGCCGGAAGTCGTACGGTTTGGGCTCGGTACGCGCCGACCGTCGCGACCGCATCCCGGTCCCCGCCTCGACGCTCATGCCGCACTGATCGGCAGTTCGCGGGCGGGGCTGAGGGGAAACCTTTGCTACTGCAT
This sequence comes from Sporichthyaceae bacterium, assembly GCA_052389435.1. GTDB lineage: Bacteria > Actinomycetota > Actinomycetes > Sporichthyales > Sporichthyaceae > JBQTKD01. Next base: position 56,169 of record JBQTIB010000025.1, read on the forward strand.
GACGAACTCGGTGAAGTAGATGTCCATGACGTCGTCGTGGTAGGCCTTGGCGACGGCTTCGAGCAGCGCGGCCTTGGCCTTCTTGCGCGCCGCGGCGCTGTTCAGTTCGGCGACCTTTCGGTTGGACAGTTGGGCGATCGCGATGTCCAGGGCCTGCGATCCGTCGGGCTCCTCGGCCGCGCCGCCGTGTCCGCCCCCGGCCGACGCGGCCGCGGTGAACTGCAGCGCCATCGACAGCTTCAGGTAGTGCCCGTCGGCGAGGTTGAGGGTCAACGGGTCGAGCTGAACCACGATGCCGGGTTCGGGCGGCCCGGTGGTTGCGGCGGGCTTGGGCTTGAGGACGAACAGGTAGGCGGCACCGAGCGCGACGAGCAGGACGACCGCGATCGCGATCTTCTTTTTCTTCGCACTCGCCGGATCCGCGGGCTTTGCGTCCTTTCCGGGTTTCTTCGCCTTCTTCTTGCCGCCCTCCTCGGGAGGGTCGGCGGCGAACTTGCTCGCGTCGCGGACCGGGCCGTCCGAGGGCCGCGGAATCGTCGTGCTCATGGGTTCTCCTGTGCGGACTCGTCGAGGGTGGGGGCCAACTCTTCGGCGATGGCGCCGAGCAGGGTGCGGTTCTCCGGGGGAAGCGTCGAGGCGACGACGACCTCCACGCGTCGATTGACGCGGTTGGCCTCCGCCGACGTGCCCGCGATCAGCGGCCGCTGGTCCGCCCAGCCGGTGGCCGAGAGCCGGTCGGCGGCGATGTCCTCGTCGGCGACGAGCACCCGCACGACGGTCGAGGCGCGCGCGCTGGACAGCTCCCACTCCGAGGGGTAGAACTTCGGCGCCACCGGCACGGTGTTGGTGTGCCCCTCCACGAGCAGGTCGTTGGGCGCGGACCGAAGCACGGGCCCGAGGGCGTGGAGGATCTCGCGGCCGGTGCCGGTGAGGTCGGCCCGGTCCGAGGCGAACATGACCGAGTCGGTGATGACCGAGACGACCAAACCGCGCTCGTCGTAGCGGAAGCGCACGGACTTGGCGGCGTCCGTTCCGCGCAGCGCCTTGGCGATGGCCTTGCGGATCTTCTCCAGCGCCTCGACCTCCCGCGCCACCTGCGCGCGCGTGGCCTGCGCCTGCGCCATCGCCTCCTTCGACCGGGCCACCTTCACCGCCTGGTCGATCTTGTTCTTCACGTCGGTGCTGCCGGGCACGATCGGCCCGGAGGACAGTGGTCCCTCCGGGGCGGAGTCTCCGGGCGTGGGGCTTTTCCCGCCCTGCACGGCCGCGAGTTCGTGGCCGAAGCTCTCCGCGAGGCTGGCGCGCAGCTCCCAGAACTTGACGTCGTCGATGGTGCTCATCGCGAACAGGACGATGAACAGCGCCATCAGCACGGTGATCATGTCCGCGTAGGAGACCAGCCACCGCTCGTGGTTCTCGTGCTCCTCGTGCTCCTCCGGCCGGCGGCGGCGCTTCTTGACCTGCGCCATCTCACGCCGCCTTCGAGGCGATCGCTCCCGGCGGCAGCAGGGCCTTCAACTTCTGCGCGACCAGACGGGGGTTGGACCCGGACTGGATCGCGATGATGCCCTCGACGGCGAGTTCCATCCGGGCCGCCTCGAGTTCGACGATCCGTTCGATGCGCTTGGCGATCGGCAGCCAGATGACGTTGGCCGACAGCACGCCCCACAGGGTTGCGAGGAACGCCACGGCGATCGACGCACCGAGCTTGTCCGGCTCGGAGAGCATGCCGAGGACGTGGACCAGCGACAGGACGGTGCCGATGATGCCGATCGTCGGGGCGTACCCGCCGAAGTCGGTGAACATCTTGGAGGAGATCTTCGCGTTCTTCTTGAAGGCCCGAATTTCGGACTCGAGGATTTCGGCGAGCTCGTCGGGATCGGTGCCGTCGATCGCGGCCTCCAGGCCGCGTTTGAGAAAGGGATCTTCGATGTGGCGCACCTTGTCGCCGAGGGCGAGCAGGCCCTCCTTGCGGGCGGTGGCGGCGAGGTCGACCAGGACGGCGACCGTCTCGTCCGGCGGGGTGACCTTCGCGGTGAGGTATCTCGGCAGGCCCTTCATGACCCCCGTGAAGTCCTTCATGGTCGACCCGGCCAGGCCCGCCCCGAAGGTGCCGCCGAAGACCAGAATGATCGGCGGCAGAAGGAAAATCGACATCGGCGAGGCGCCCTCGAGGATCGCCGCCAGGAAGATGGCGCCGAAGGCCAGGCCGATGCCGATCAGGGTTGCCGGATCCATCAGCGCTCCCGGTGCGGCAGCGCCACGACGGTGCCGTCGGGAGACCGGACCCGGGCCGGCGCGGGCGGGGCCTCGGCGCGCAGCAGGTGCTCGGCCGAGCCGACCGCCGCGATGATCGAGGCCCGGTAGTCGCGGATGCGTTCGATCAGCTCGTCCAGGGATTCGGCGATGACGTACTTCGTCCCGTCCACCAACGTCAGAACGGTGTCGGGGTTGCTCTCGGCACGTTCGATGAGGTCGGGGTTGACGGCGAACGCCGGCCCGCCCAGGCGCGTCACGACAATCACGGGGGCACCATCCTTGGTTCCGTGGAAGGGCCGATCCGTCGGCCCTCGGGGTTCACTTCGGCGACGGGGCGCCCGACCTGAGCCGGGACCCCGCCGCAGCGACTATCAGCGCTTCAGGTTGACCAGGTCTTCGAGGATCTGGTCGCTGGTGGTGATGACGCGGGAGTTCGCCTGGAAGCCGCGCTGGGCGACGATCAGGTTGGTGAACTCCGCGGCGAGGTCGACGTTGCTCATCTCCAGGGAACCGGAACTGAGCAGACCGCGCCCGGCGGTGCCGGCTTGACCGAGCTGCTCGGTCCCGGAGTTGACCGTCGTGCGGTACATCGATCCGCCGACCTTCTCCAGGCCGGGCGGGTTGTTGAAGTTGGCGAGGGCCACCTGGCCGAGCGGGCTCTTGAGCCCGTTGGAGAACACCCCGATCAGCGTGCCGTCCTGGGACATCGTGAACGCCTGCAGGGTGCCCATCGCGGAGCCGTTCTGCGCGGTGGCCGCCATGGAGGTCTGCCCGGCGTAGCCCGTGACCTTGGAGGTGTCGAGGGCGATGACCTGGCCGCCGGTCGCGGTGAAGGAGATCGCGGTGGAGGACGGCGTGGCGCCCGAGCCGGTGAAGGACAGCGTCGCCGGGCTCAGGGTGCCTGCGCCGGAGGCCAGCGACCACACGCCGCCGGCGCCGAGGGTGGCGGTGACGTCGAGGTCGATCGCGGTGCCGGCGGCGTCGAAGGTCCGGATCGCGGAGCGCACGACCGTGCCCACCGGGGCATCGGAGGGCAGGTTCCCGCCGAAGTTCACCGTGGTGGTCGCGACCGGTGCGAGGACCGACCCGACGGGCAGGACGATGTCGCCGACGGGGGCGTTGGTGTCGACGACGCCCCCGTTGGCCGACCAGCCCTGCACCGAGGCGCCCTCGGGGGAGACCAGGCGGCCGTTGGTGTCGAAGGAGAAGGCTCCGGCGCGCGTGTAGAGGTTCTCCCCGCCGTTGCGCACGACGAAGAACCCGTCGCCCTGGATCATCAGGTCGGTCGAGCGGCCCGTGCTCTGCGCCGAGCCTTGCGCGAAGTTGGTGGTGATCGCCGACAGACGCACGCCGAGGCCGACCTGGGCGGGGTTCGTGCCGCCCTCCTCGCCGACGGGCGCGCCGGCGCCGCGCAGCATCTGGGAGAGCGTGTCCTGGAAGACGGTCGTGCTCGACTTGAAGCCCGTCGTGTTGATGTTCGCGATGTTGTTGCCGGTGATGTCCATCATCGTCTGGTGCTGACGGAGCCCGGAGATGCCGGCGAACAGGGAGCGAAGCATGGTGTCTCCTACGGGTGGGGGCGGGAAGGGAACGACAGCCGGGGAGCTGACGGCGGGTCTGGTGGGGATGGGCGCGGCCTGCACGGAGGTGATGTCGCCCATGGCGACGACGGCCCGATCGGGGCCGACGGTGAGCGTCGCACCGGCGGTGGTGAACGAGGCGCCGCCGACGAGGCCGGAGAGTTCGGTGCCGTCGGGGGCGTGCCAGGTGACGGTCCGCCCGACGAGGGCGGCCGCCGACAGCAGGCTCTGGGCGCCCAGGGACTGCGCGACCGCGGCGGCGATCTCCTCGAGTTTCTCGACCTGGGTGAACTGAGCGGTCTGCGCCATGAACTGGGCGCTGTCGGTCGGGGCGGTGGGGTCCTGGTACTTCAACTGGGCGACGAGGAGTTTGAGGAAGGCGTCCTTGCCGAGGGAGTTGCCCGGGGTCGAGGGCCCCGTGATCGGGGACGTGCCGAGCAGGGACGAGATCGGAGTGGGCGGAAGGACGGTCAACGGATCTCCTGACGGTTCATCACAGCTGAAGGTCGAGACCGGGTCTGCCGGACGGGTGGGTGTCGCGGGCGGGTTCGTGCTCGGCGTCCGGGGAAGCGGGGCGGTCGGGGCTGGAGCGGCCTGGCCGGTCCGAACCGTCGTGGGACCGGCCGCCGGCGGTGTCCGGGCCGCCGTCGCGGCCGGCGGCGAGCGGATCGGAGGTCGACGGCGCACCGACGCCGACCTCGGCGCTCATCTGCACCGACCCGGTCGCCACCCCGGCGGCCTCGAGGGCCCGGCGCAGGTCGGGAAGGGCGGCGGTCAGGGCGTCGCGGGCGAGGTCGTTGCCGCCGGCCAGTCGCAGGTCCACTCGCCCGTCGCGCAGTTCGATCTCCAGCCGTACCGGGCCCAGCAGATCCGGGGTCATCTCGACGGTCACGACATGCGTGCCGTCGACGCCGCGACTGTGCACCGCGACGACCGGTCCGAGGAGCTGTGCCGCCGCCACCGGGTGCGCCGCGGCGCTCTGCGGCGGTGTCGCCGCCGCGGCCGCGGGCGTGCTCGCGAGCGGCGCCGGGCCCGCGGCTGCACCCGGGGTTGGCCCGGGCTCCGTCGCGGCGGTCCGCGGCGCCGGATCGGCGGCGGCGCGCTCCACGGGGACCGCCGGGGACCCCGAAACCGTTGTCCCGGAACGGAAGCGCGGGTCGGCGGTGTGCGCTGGGACCATGGGCAGGCGATCGGGACCGGGGTTCGGCGCCGCGGTCGGCGGCGCCGTGGGAGACGCGTCCGCGGGGCCGGGGAGTGCCGCGATGGCGGCGCCGGCCGCGGCCCGTGCCTCCGGTCGGGTACTGCCCTCGAGGTGGCCGCGGCGGGTCGGCGGGACCGCTGCGTGCTCGGTTCCCGCCGCTGCACGGACGGCGGCGGCGACGGCCTGGCCTGGGGGGACCGGTGGGTTGCCCGGCGGCGTCGCACCGGGTGTGGCGGGGCGTTCCGCTCCGACGGCCGGCGGAAGCGAGCGGGTCTTCGCCGCGGCGGCGGTGCCGTCCGCGGCTGCGCCGAACTCCCGCCGCGTCGGGGGATCGCCCGCGGCGCCCGGAGTGGGAAGACCAGCGGGCTCGGCCGCAATCGCCGACCGCTGCGCGGGAGCCGCCACGGGGGACGGAGCCGAGGGCCGCGGGTCCGAGTCCGGGCTCGAGGATTCGGCCGTCGCCGGCCCGGCGCTCGGCGCCCCGGCCGCGATGGCCGCCGCCGAGGCGGCGTTCGCCCCGGAAGCGGGCACGGACGATGGGTCGGGCGCAGAGAAGGGCGCCGGCGACGGGGCCGGCAACGGTCCGGGCGACGTGCTCGCCGTTGCGGTCTCGCCCGACTGCTCCGGATCGGTGCCGTCGGGTACGGCGTCGCCGTTGCCCGATGCGGTGGGCGCGGTGGGCGCGGTGGGCGTCGGGGTCGCGGAGGAGGGTTCGGCGAGCAGGAGGGCCACCAGGGCGGCGAACTCTCCGCCGACACCGACACCGGCACCGACACCGACACCGGCACCGGGGCTCGCACCGAGACCGGCGACGGCCCTCGCACCGGCGGCGGAGCCCGTCGCACCGGCGCCGCGGCCGACGGCCGGACCGGGAAGGATGGCGGGGGTGGTCATGCGCCGGCTCCCAACGTGTCGAGGACCTTCTGCACGTACGCGCGGGTTTCCGCGTACGGGGGAATGCCGCCCGCGCGGTCGAACGCGCCGGCGCCGGCGTTGTTGGCCGCCAGCGCACGCGGCAGGGAGTCGAAGCGGTCGAGGGGCGCGGCGAGCAGGCGCCCGGCGCCGTCGATCGCCGCGGACGGATTCAGCGGATCGACCCCCA
>JBQTIB010000026.1:0-7830 GCA_052389435.1 Sporichthyaceae bacterium
CCTGAGCGCCCTGGCCACCGCCTGACACAGCCGGCAACGGTGCCACGGGCACCCAACGCCGCCGAGAACGCCCCGACACCGCTCCGCGGGCGCACCGGCGGCACCACCCGCCCGCGAACGGCCAGACAATCTCCGGATCGATCAAGGCCCCTCTAACCGATTACCGACCCAAGCTCCTAGGTCGTGGTCTGGGGCGAGTGAAGTGAGACGCGGGCGGGTGAAGCGAGCCTCGTAGGGCGGGCGGGGAGGGCGTGAGGGACTGAATGTGGGTGCGGGGTGGTTGTGCCGGAACCGCGATCTCAGGAGAGGACCAGAACCGATGAATCTGCTTCACGTATCGGCCAGCCCGCGAGGCACCGCCAGCGACAGCCTCGCCCTCGCGGGGGCGTTCCTGGACAGCTACCGTTCGGTGAATCCCGACGTCGAGGTCGACCATTTCGATCTGCACGACGGGACGCTGCCGCCGTTCGGGACCGACGCGGCCAACGCGAAGCTGACGGTGTTCGGCGGCGGTACGCCCTCCGGCGCTGAGGCGGCGGCCTGGGACAAGGCGCGCGCCGTGTTCGAGCGCTTCGCCGCCGCGGACGCCTACCTCTTCTCGGTCCCCATGTGGAACAGCGGCGTGCCCTACGTCCTCAAGCAGTGGATCGACCTGATCACCCAGCCCGGCTGGACCTTCGGGTTCTCCCCGACCGACGGGTACTCGGGCCTCGTCAACGGCAAGAAGGCCGCGGTCGTCTACGTCAGCGGCGTCTACGCCCCCGGCGTTCCGCCCGCGTTCGGCGTCGACTACCAGTCCACCTTCTTCAACGACTGGCTGAAGTTCGTCGGCATCACCGACATCTCCGAGGTCCGCTTCCAGCCTTCGATCCTCACCGCGACCCGCGACGACGACCTCGCCGCCGCGCTGAAGCGCGCGGCAGAGGCGGGCTCGTCGTTCTGACATAGCGTCAGTCGCTGGCTTTCCCCGCCGGGAGGGCCAGCTTTCTGTCGTCAGACGCCACGCGTGCGGTCGAAGTGTTCGCGGAGACTCCAGCCGATCTGACGGGGTGTGCCGGGACCCAGCTGCGTGCGTGGGTCGTTGGTCTGCACGAGGCAGAGCACGCGGTTGCCCACCAGAGCGGCGTTTGCGCTGCACCCCGCGATCACGTCGAGCACGGCCTCGGCGAACGCCCGCTCGTGTTGCAGTGGCACGTGGTAGTTGTCGAACACGACCAACAGACCCGAAGCCTGTGCCGGCCAGCCGTAGTCGCCTCTCGCGACGTCGCTGAGGCAGTCGGCGAGCGCCATCATGTTCCGGCCGTAGTAGGCAGGAAACTCTAAGCACGACGAGAGATCGTCGTGGGCGACGGCGGGACTCTCCCAGCGTGCGGTGTCGATGCGGACGAGGTGGTAACCCGCCTCCAAGAACCAGTGCACGGCTTCAGCCAGGATCGCGCGGCTCCAGTAGAGCGCAACGCCGTCCTGCTGCGCGATCTGAAAGTCGAGGGGGTGCTCAAACGCGTCCCTGAGGCCGAAGGCACGGCCCTGCCGGTTGGGTCTGGACGGACCCCAACTGGCTGCGTAGTGGGCCGATGCAAGGTTCCGCCACAGCGTCGGGGTGGCCTCGGAAGGGTGTGCTCCCTCCGCTTGGGCCGCCACCACTGCCCTCCGTGCGAGCTCGAACAACTCGACGTGCTCAGCGTTCTTCTCCACCGCCCCGAGGTAGGCCTGTCGAGCCTGCTCGTAGGTCTCTCCCGCCACGTTGGATCCTTCGCTCACCTGAACAGCATCGCAGCCTGGGGGCGGAGATCTATGTCTGGCGAGGGGCCTCCGGCGACGGGCCGATGTCGCCGAACCGTCGCGTGACTTCGATGGGCCCGACGATGTTGTCGTTGAACTCCTCGAGGCGCTCGGCGGGGATCCAGTACTCCAGGATCGTTCGGCCCCCCGCCTGCTGGACCTCGAAGCCGTCGAGGAACGCGGTGCGCACCTCGAAGCGCGTCACGAAGCCGCTGCCGGACGCGGGCACGTTCCAGTCCCGCGCGATGCGGATCGCGTAGTCCTCGTTCAGAACGGGATAGAAGATCGGCTGGTCCGGCAGGCGCGGCGGCCAGCGCCGCCACCCCGACGCCTCGACGAGCTCCAGCTCCCGAGGCCCGGTGGGGCGCCAGAGGGTCGTCGTCTCGGTCATCGGTCCAGGGTGGCGGCGGAGGCCGATCGGCGCGAGCGATTTCTAGCCAACGGGATCGGGGTCCAGGTCCACGCGAATCGTGAGCAGGTTCGAGCCGACGGTCCGGACCGCGGCGCTGTTCACCTTCGGCAGCGACCGCAGTCGAGCCTTCGCGTCGTCCTGCGGCAACAGGTGCGCGGTGCCGGCGAACCAGCGCCCCCGCACCCGGACGTGCGCATTGGCTTCGATGTTCCTCACGTACTGGGAATTCGTGCCGAACTCCGAGACCAGCCAGAACTCGTCGCCGACCTTCCGGCCGCCGATCGGCGTGAGCCGCGGCTGCCCGGACTTCCTGCCGATCGTCTCCAAGAGCGGTTGCGTCGGCACTCGCCGCAGGAGCGGGTTGGCGACGAACTTCTGCACGGGCCGGATCAACCGCTGCCGGCGGCTCGGCGGCATCTCAGCCCTCGCAGAGGCGGTGGTTGCGGAAGTCGGCAGAGGGGGGTTCGTCGAGTGGGTAGCGCATCGAGTCGCCTTCGTCGCGATGTGTGGTGCGTCAACCCTGTCGCCCGGTCGCGCGAAGATCCACCCAACGCTTGCTTCAATCGCCTTCTGCGACCACTGAGCTGGATTGGCAGCCTTCGCCCGCCCGTTCGGCCCGTCTTGTCGGACCCGCCGTCTACTGTGGGACGCATGACCGAGAGCGTCCCGTTGCCGCACGCCGGGGAGCGGCTTGTCGAGATCGTGGAACGCAGCCGCACTACGCACGAGCCGGTTTTCCTGACCGACGAAGAAGGTCCGCGTGCGGCCGTCATCGCCGTCGAGGATCTGGCCGCTCTGCAGCGAGCGCAGGACGCGGTGGACATCGCGACGTGCGAACGGGTTGCGGCCTCCGCGGGCGAGTGGATCGAGCACAGCGCGCTGATGGCGATGCTCGACGCGGAGGACGCGGAGTCCGCTTGACCTTCACAGTCGTCTGGTCCGCCGAATCCGTGGCGACCTTTCGCCGCCTCAGGGAATCCGATGCGGCCCGTGCGGCGGTTGTCGCCGGCGCGATCCGCGGTTTGGCGAGCGACCCCAAGCCTGAGGCGAGCACGCAGTGGGCGGCACCGGGTTTCGGCGGCTGCACGTCGGAGACCTGCGCGTGCTCTACGAGGTGGACCCCGCTCGACGGAGCGTTGCCGTCATGACGATCGGACGGGTCGGGGAGCGCTGACGTCGCGAGTCGCCGGCGGGGCGGGCGTCAGGTTCCAGGTAGGCCGAGCCGGCCGATCACCGCGATCGGTGTGCCGTCGGGGCAGGTCCAGTGCGTATCGCCGACCTCGAGCGCGTGGTTGTCGGGATGGCGCGGGCAGGGCGGCCAGGCGTTCCAGATCGTCTCCATCACGATCCTTTGGACGTCCGACGCGGCCAGGCCGACGTTCTCCTCGTCGTCGCCGAACTGGTCGACCGCGACGCCGGTGCCGCCTACCCAGAGTTCGAGATCGAGGCCGAGCTCCCACGTGCGGTGCTCGACCCGCAGGGCCGGCCCGCCGGTGCGAGTCAGGTCGGCAAGCACGGGCGTGAGAGCCCGGCCCGCGGCCGGATGCAGAACGTCGTCGCCCTGCTCGGCCCAGACACGCAGGTCTTCGATGGCCCGCCGGGCAGGTGCGAGGTCGTCCTCGGTCCAGTCCAGAGGGCCGAGGGCGGCAAGGGCTGCCTCCGCGGAGATGCCCGCACCGACCGAGAGCGCGTGCAGCGCTACGCCGCCACCGGTGGCGTCCAGGGACCGCAGGTGGTCGCGATGTTCGTACGCCCAGATGCAGCCGGTCAACTCCTCGATCGCCCTGGCGATGGCGTCGGAGCGTCCAGGCGGCACCAGCCCATTGTCCTTGCTGCTCGCACAGTCCTCGCTACGGAAATCGTCGCGGCACGGTCACGGTGCCAGCTTGGCCGAGGCCGTCGCGCGTAGCCACGCGGATCGGTCTGTCTCGGCGATGGCGTCGAGGCGCTGCTGCCATACGTCGACGGTCGCCTGCACGGCATCGGCGGCGGGGAAAGGGGTCGGGAGGACCGTCAGCGGCGCGGACATGACGCCGCTCGCGCCCTCGGCGAGGCTGGCGGCGATGCGGCGCGAGGACCCGTCCCACAGGTCGAGGTCGGGGCCCGCCGCGGCGCGCAGCGCGGGGATCGCGCCCACGGGGATCTTGGTGATCTTCGCCCCCTCGGGGAGGACCCCCTTGTCGCGGGCGAGGGCGATCAGGTCGGCGTCGAGGACCGTCGCGGTGTAGCCGGGGTGGCTGTAGACATAGGCGCCTGCGGGGAGGCGGGCGAACAGGGTCAGCGCCTCGTCGGGTGAGGCGAGACCGCGCATGACGACGAGCGGGCGCACCTCCCGCAGGGTCGCGTTCAGGACGTCGGCCGGTTCCCAGCAGCAGGCGAGCAGCCGTTCGGGAGCGGCGACGCCCAGCCACAGGTCCAGCACCCGCGCGCGCTCGGCGACGGTGAACGAGGCGCCCTCGGCCGTGGTGCCGTTGAGCAGGAACGTCGAGAGCCACGAGTCCGCGGCCCGCTGGGCGTAGGAGGTCGTCGTTGCGACGTCGATCTCTTCGTCGACGCGGAAGGTCAGGGCCGGGATCGCAAGGCGCACGTCAGACCTGGACGCTGAAGCCGAGGTCGACGTCGCACCCGGCCTGGCCGCCGCGGATGCCCCAGTTCTCGGCGGCGATCTCGCGCAGGCGGATCGTCACGTGGTCCGCGGGGATGCCGAAGTCCGCGAGGCGCTCGACGATCCCCTTGTACAGCGCGCGTTTCGCGTCGAGCGAGCGGCCGGCGAAGCAGTCGACGGCGATCTGCGTGCAGCGGTCCGGCTGCGCCTTGCCCGGCGGGACGGCGAAGCGGTGCGGTTCGTGGACGAGCAGGCGGACGTTCTTGTCCCCGGCGGGGATCTGGAACGCCTCCACCAGCGCCTCGTGGACGGCGTCGATCAACCGGATCTCCTCGACGGGCGAGTAGGACCGACGGACCTCGATGAGCGTGCTGGGCACGGAGTTCCTCGCTTCCCTCTGCGGATCGGTCACGACGCTAGCCGGGGGGAAGCGGAACGCGCGGACGATCCGACGCGTCGAGTTCAGCGGTAAGCCGTGCCGACGGGCTCCCGGGGGGACAGAGTCGAACCAACCGGTCGAGCGTGGACGGGGCCGCTCGCCGAGAGGACCGCCGTGACCCAGTCCGCCACACCCGTGCCGGAGGACGTAGGCCGCCTGTACGACGCCTTCCTCGGCACCGGGCCGATGGAGTTCCAGAACCTGCACTTCGGCTACTGGACCGCCGCCGCAGAGCCGTTCGCGGACGCGACCGATCGGCTCTCGGACATGGTGATCGAGCGGCTCGGCGCTGGCACGGGAGACCGAGTGCTGGACGTCGGGTGCGGGGTCGGTGGCCCCGCGCTGCGCCTGGCCCGGCTCACCGGGGCCGAGGTCGTCGGGATCAGCGTGAGCCGTCGCCAGGTCGAGCGCGCGAACGCGGCGGCGGCCGAGGCCGGCCTCGCCCGTCGGGTGAGCTTCGCCCACGCCGACGCGACCGCCCTGGACTTCGCGCCGAACTCCTTCGACGCGGTCTTCGCGCTCGAGTCGATGATCCACATGCCGGACCGCGGCCAGGTCCTGGCCCAGATCGCCCGGGTCCTGCGCCCGGGCGGACGCCTGGTCCTGACCGACTTCTTCCAGCGCTCGCCCATGTCCGAGCAGGACGCCGCCGAGGCGATGAGCGGCGCGATGATGACCCACGCCGACCGCGCGCGGTACCCCGAGTGGGCCGACGCCGCGGGCCTGGAGATCGTCGAGGACCTCGACGTCACCGAGCACGTGGTCCGCCCGACCTACCTGGAGTTCGCCCGCCTGGCCCGCGAGGCGGGCGCCCCGGACGCGGAGGCCGGCTGGACCAAGCTCGCCGACACGCCCCAACTCGGCTACCTGCTGCTCACGGCACGCCGCTCCACTACGGCGTAGGTACGCGGGTGTCGCCCGCCTTCGATAGGCGCCTAGGTCCGCCGGAGTGGGGTCAGACCTCGCCCAGCGCCCCGGCGAGATCGGCCCAGGCCGCGCACAGGCCGCCCGCGCCGTCGGTTCCGAGGAACTGCACACCCACGTGGTCCGCGCCCGCGGCCAGCTGCTCGCGGATGCGGTTGGCCACCACGGCCGGGGGACCGTAGGCGACGAGAGCGTCGACGAGGCGGTCCGAGCCGCCGCCGGCGAGGTCGTCGTCGGTGAACCCGAGGCGCTTGAACTTGTTCACGTTGTACGGGGTGCTCAGGTAGAAGCCGACGTGCGCGCGGGCTGCGTCGCGGGCCGCGGCGCCTTCGCCGATCACCACGGCCTGCTCGACGGCGAGGAACGGTTCCGCGCCGACCTGCTCTCGCACCCGCGCCGTGTGCTCGACGGTGACCAGGTAGGTGTGCAGCCCAGCCGTGCGGTCGGCCCCGAACTGGCACATCCTCGGCCCGTACGCGGCGACGACGATCGGCGGCGGGGTGTTCGGCGGCGGGAACGAGGTCGACGCCTGAGCGAGCCCGTCGAGAAAGGCGCCGAGCAGGGCGAACGGGTCGCCGTCGGGGAACGGGCCCACACCGAGGCCGAGGACGTGACGGCCCGGGTAGGCGTCGGCCAGGGTCATGGCGCCCGCGGCCGCCGCGGTGGCGCTGTACCTGTCGGTGCGCAGGATCCCGTTCGCGGCGACCATCCGCTCGGTCGCGCCGAGGATCAGGCCCGCCTGCGTCAGGGCGTCGCGCCCGAACAGCTCCGGAAACCAGACGGTGCCGACGCCTTCCTTCTCCAGCAGCTCCAGCGTCGGGCGCACCGCGGCCCAGGGCTGGACGTCGAAGTCGAAGGTCCACAGCCCGACGCGCCCGAGGCGGGCCCTGTCCAGGGCCGCGGCGAAGTGGGCGCGCTGGCCGCGGAATGGGTTGACCTCGTCTTCGGAGGAGGCGAGGGGCTGAGTGCTCATCCGGGGACCACCTCGGTGTCGTCGTCGGGGATCGCGGCGATGCTAGCCACCCCACCACCAGGGCGCGGACTGCCGACTTCACTCGCTCGGGTGTCGCTCCACGCGCCAGGCGCCTCGGTCCCTGGCGCGTGAGGCGGCACTACGACGAGTGAAGCGGACCAAAAAGCACTCAGGACCCTCCGGAGAGGGCCCTGACCTGCGTTGTCGGGGTAGCGGGATTTGAACCCACGACCTCTTCGTCCCGAACGCGATAACCAGGTTCAAGTTAGGCCAGCGGCGTTCTCGGTCCGACGGTATAATCGCAGGTGAGAGGGCATTCGACGTCCACAGCGGTCCGCACGAATCCAGGCGCGTCCGGCGCGCTGTGCGGACAGATTGCGGACAAATGATCTTGATCGAGAGGCGATGCGTGGGTTGGGTCAAGGCGCGAACGGGCCCGGGTGGCGGGACGCGGTACACCGCTATGTATCGCGACGTGCGAGGCGAGGAGCGCTCGGCCGGTACCTACCGGAATGAGCGGGAGGCAGTGCGTGCGTGGCATCGCGCTGAGGAGGCGATGGCGCAGGGGCGCGTCGGCGACCCGAAGCGAGGTCGGCAGACGCTGTCGCACTATGCGCAGATTGAGTGGTTCCCCAACCACCTGATCGAGGCCACGACCCGCGAGAAGTACCGCTACCTGCTGGACCGGTACGTCC
>JBQTIB010000027.1:0-44160 GCA_052389435.1 Sporichthyaceae bacterium
GTGGGGGGCGCGGGAACCCCGCCCGGCATCAAGCGCCCGGGGGCCCGCCGGGCCGCGGCCGGGGGGGCGACCGCCCGCCCCGTCGCCGTGGGCGTCGCCGCCACCGGCACGTCGCTGGCCTCCGGCGCCTCGATCGACCTGACGAGCAACCGGGACCTGGCGGTGAAGTACCTGAGCGCCGAAGGCGTGAAGGACCTGTCCTTCACCGTCACCAGCGACAAGCTCGACGAGGTCAAGCTGACCTACGACGGCCAGCCGGTCGAGGGCGTGCGCGAGGGCAACTCTCTGGTCTACCGCCCGACCGCCCTCGGCGAGGGCAAGCACGAGTTCGTCGCGTCGGCGAAGGGCCGCTTCGGCCGCGCCGCCACCGAAACCCACGCCTTCGAGGTCGACACCGTCGCGCCGATCGTCGCCGTCGACAAGCAGGAGAACGTCGCCGAGGGCCCGTTCGTGCTGACCGGTTCGATCGAGGGCGCCCAGGCAGTCAAGATCGACGACAAGGACGTCTCGCTGTCCGACGGCAAGTTCCGCGTCGAGTACCCGCAGCGCCCGTCGTCGGTGAAGGTCTGGGCGCAGGACGCGGCCGGGAACGTCACCGAGCAGTCGGTCTCGATCAACGGTTCCGGCCAGACCGCCGTGCCCGGCGTGCGCGCCGCGCACATCACCGCTCGCGGCTGGGGCAACTCGGGCCTGCGTGCGGGCATCATGTCGCTGGTCAAGGAAAAGAAGATCGACACCGTCCAGCTCGACATCAAGGACGAGGACGGCGTCATCGGGTACGAGTGGGACAACGCCACGGCGAAGGCGGCCGGCGCGACGTCCAACTTCTACGACGCGCGGGCCGCGATCGACGAGATCCACGCCGCGGGCGCCCGCGTCGTCGGCCGCATCGTCGCCTTCCGCGACCCCAAGCTCGGCAAGTGGGCCGTGAACTCGGGCAAGATGGACATGGTCATCCAGAACACCAGCGGCGGCCCCTACGCCACCGCCAAGTACGGCACGGGCACGTTCACGAACTTCGCGAACCCCGACGTCATCGAGTACAACACCCGCCTCGGCGAGGAAGCCACCAAGCTCGGCTTCGACGAGATCATGTACGACTACATCCGCAAGCCCGAGAACGAGGGCCAGGTCTACAAGGGCATCGGGGACCGCACCCCGCGCCAGGCCGTCGCGGACTTCGTGGAGATCGCGGCCAAGCGCATCCACGCCGTCAACGGCAAGATCGGCGCCGCCGTGTACGGCATCTCGGCCTACACCCCGACCCTCGTGGCGCAGGACATCCCGATGATGGCCAAGCACCTCGACTTCCTGGCGCCCATGACCTACCCGTCGCACTGGGGACCGGGGGTCTACGGCATCGCGAACCCGAACGGGCAGCCGTTCGACATCCTCAAGGCGTCGTTGATGGACTTCAACCGCCTGGTGCTGACGACGAACCCGAACTGCGCGATCATCCCGTGGATCCAGGACTTCTCCATTCCCGTCGGCTACTCCCCGTACATCAAGTACGGCCCGGACATGGTGCGCAAGCAGATCGAGGGTGCTCGCGCCGTCGGGATCAACGGGTTCTACCTGTGGAACGCGGGCGCCACCTACCAGGGCGCGGCGCTCGACGTCCGCGAGGCCAAGGACAACGGCCCGGGCAAGTTGATCTACTCGATCAACAAGCCGGGCAACACCTCCGTGGGCACCGACGACGCGGCGAAGGCGAAGACCTACATCGACGCCTACCTCGTGTGGAAGGACGGCGGCAAGCAGGGTCTGTTCCAGAGCCCGCTCGAGGCCCCGGCCGCCGGCACGCCCGGCGAGGCTCCGGCCTCGGGTCAGACCCCGGCCGCGCCGTCCACGCCGGCGCCGTCCACGGCGCCGTCGGCCGCTCCCTCGGCATCGGCGAGCGCCAAGCCGTAGCCCCGCGCAGAACCCTGGAGCCCCGGTCGATTCGCCTTCGGCCGGGGCTCCGGTGCGTTCTAGGTGACCCGGCGCCGAGAGTCGGCGAAGCGCACGTAGTCCCCCGCCTGCACGATCCCGCGGAGGCGGTCGAGGCCGTCCCAGACGTCGACGAAGCGGGTGTACACCGGCGCCGGGCCCAGCCGCAGGCCGTCCGGGACGCGGTAGTCCCCCACCACGTCGGCCGCCTCGATCGCCGCGCGGCAGATCGCCCACGCGTGTGGGTGACGCAGCGTCACATGCGAACCGCGCCGGGCCGGGTTGCGCGGCGAGGCGAGTTCGAACCCCAGCGGCGCCAGCCAGGCGTCGTGCAGGCCCACCACGAGCTCGGTGAGCGCGACGCCCTTGGCCCGCAGGCGGCCGATGCCCGCCTCGGCGAGGAGCTTGGCGCCCTCCTGCACCGCGGCCAGGCCGAGAATCGACGGGCTGCCGGTGAGGAAGCGTCGGACGCTGGGCTGCGGGTCGTAGTTCGCGGCCATCGCGAACTGGTCGCCGGTGCCGAACCAGCCCCAGATGGGCTGGCGCAGCTGCTCCTGGAGCTCGCTGCGCACGTAGAGGAACGCGGGCGCGCCGGGGCCGGCGTTGAGGTACTTGTAGGTGCACCCGGCGGCGAGGTCTGCGCGCGCGTCGGCGAGGTCGACGGGCACCGAACCCACCGCGTGGCTCAGGTCCCACAGGGTCAGCGCCCCGACCTCGTGGGCGGCGGCGGTCAACCGCGGCAGGTCGGCCAGGGCCCCGGTGCGGTACCCGACGTGGCTCAGGCACAGCAGGGCGACGTCGTGGTCCAGCGCCGCGACGACGTCTTCGGGCATCGGCCCGAGCTGGGGGTCGGCCGCAACCCGACGCAGCGTCAAGCCGTGGTCGCGGGCGAGGCTGTCCAGGACGTAGCGATCGGTGGGGAACTCGTCGGCGGCGGTCACGATCACCCGCCTGCCCGGGCGGGCCGCGATCGCCGCGGCCGCGAGTTTGTAGAGATTGACGCTGGTGCAGTCGCTGACCGCCACCTCGCCTGGGCGGGCACCGAGCAGTTCGGTGCCGATCAGGTCGCCGACGCCGACGGGCAGATCGAACCAGTGCTCCCAGGAGCCGACCAGGTCGCTCCCCCACTCGCCCGCGACCATCGCCGCGAGACGCTCCGCCGTCGCGCGCGGCGCGCGGCCGAGGGAATTGCCGTCGAGGTAGATCCGCCCGGGCGCGGTGTCGAGGAAGCGCTCGCGGAATCCGGCCAACTCGTCCCGGGCGTCCAGGGCTGCGGCGTCGGCGCGGGTCCAGGGCTCGGTCATGTCGATGGATCACGCTAGCGCCCGACCGGCAGACTGGCGCGATGGATGGCGACGGCCGGCTCGAGGAGGTCCTCGGCCTGCTGCTGGCCCGGCATCGAGCGGTGGCGACCTCTGCGCCGGAGGCGTTGATTCGTGCCGACGCGCTGATGCTGCGCGGCGGGGGAACGGTGCCCGGCACGCTCGCACGCTGGGTCGGTTCGGCCGAACCGGTGGTCCCGGGCGTGTGGCGGCTGCCGGTGTCGACCGGCACGGGAGCCTCGGTCCCGTCCCTGCTCGCCGACGCCGGGGATGCGGTGGCACCGGTGCATCTGATGCAGGCGACACCGCGCTTTCGCGGTGGCCCGGCGGACCGACCCGTTCCGCTGGCCGCTGCCCCGCCGAGCCCGCCCGCGCCTGCACGCTCCGCCCGTCCGGTTGCGGTGGCCGTGCTGGACACGGGGATCGCCCGGCACCCGTGGTTCCTCGACCGGCCGTGGTTCGAGGAGGTGACCGCCGATCGCATCGAGGTGCTCGACGCGGACCGGGACGAGCGGTTGGACGTGCTGGCCGGGCACGGGACCTTCGTGGCCGGGGTCCTCGCTCGGCTCGCGCCGTCGGCCCGGCTGGAGATCGTCCGACTTCTCGGGTCCGACGGGGTGTGCGACGAACTCGACCTGATCGCCGCCCTGCGCCGACTGCCGGCCGTCGAGGTGGTGAACCTGTCGTTGGGGTGCCACTCCTTCGACGACGCCGCCCCGGCGGCGCTGGCGCAGGAGATCGATCGGCTGCCGGGACTGGTGGTCGCAGCGGCCGGCAACGACGGGTCGGCCCGGCCGTTCTGGCCGGCCGCGCTGCCCGGCGTGGTGGCGGTGGGGGCGTTGGACGCCGCCGGCGACGAGCCCGCGCACTTCAGCAACCACGGTCCGTGGGTCGACGCCTGCGCGATCGGCGAAGACGTGCACAGCGCGTTCGTGTCGCTCGACGGCGCGCCCGCGTACGCGCGGTGGAGCGGAACCTCCTTCGCCGCCCCGGCGGTCGCCGCGGCGGTGGCTCGAGCGCTCGCCGAGGGAGGCGCTTCGGCGCGCGAGGCCTACGCGGCACTGGTGGGCGGCGCGCCGAGAAGGCCGGGACTGGGTGCGGTGGTCCACACCGCGCCGTGACCTCGCGCGGCGAGATCTCCGCTTCGGTGATCGCCAACGCGGTTGCCGGGCGCTACCGTCGGCCCATGCCAGCGGCCAGGGCCCCGGTGACCGCGTTGGTCGACGCGGCCACGGCCGGCGATCAACGCGCCTGGGCCGAACTCGTCGACCGGTACCTGCCACTGGTGTGGTCGGTGATCCGCGCCCACCGCCTGGAGGCGGCGGCCGCCGAGGACGTCAACGCGACCGTGTGGCTTCGGCTCGTCGAGAATCTCGGCCGGCTCCGCGATCCGGAGGCGCTGCCCGGGTGGCTGCGAAAGACCACCCGCAACGAGTGCCTGCGCGCGAGTCGTCGTGCACCGGAGATTGCGCTGGACTGGCAGGCGCTGCAGTCCTTCCCGGACGCACGGGCCACCGACGAGTCCGTCCTGTCGGAGGAGCGCTCGCGGATCGTCGGCACGGAACTCGCGCGTCTGTCGGAGAAATGCCGGTCGCTCCTGCGGGTCTTCGCCTACTCCCCCGACGCGGCCTACGCCGAGATCTCCACCGCGTTGGGCATGCCCGTGGGCAGCATCGGGCCGACCCGAATTCGGTGCCTGGACAGGCTGCGCAGACGGCTCGAGTCCGTGGGCTACCTGACGGCGGGCGGATGAACGCGGCCGAGGAGGCGTTGCGCGAGCTGCTTCGCGAGCACTTCGACGGGGTGGATCCCGCGCCGGACCGCATGCGCACGGCGGCCCTCGCAGCGTTCGCGTGGCGGGACGTCGATCGCGAACTCGCGGACGTCCGGGCCGACAGCCTGCTGACCGACGCCCCGATCCGCAGTCGCGGTGGCCCGCGCCTGGTGACCTTCGCCGCCGGAGCGCACACCATCGAGATCGAAGTGGACACGACCGGACGGACCCGACGGGTCGTGGGGCAGGTGGTGCCCGCAGCGCAGGGATCGCTTCGGCCGCGCAGCGGTGGGCGCGCGGTGCAACCCGACGCCCTCGGACGCTTCCTGCTGACCGACCTGGTGCCGGGACCGTTCGGCCTGGTGTGGGAACCGGCGACGGGCGGTGCGTACAACACCGCCTGGATCGACATCTGAGGGATGCTCAGACCGTCGGTCACCGGTTCGGACCTCCACCACCTCGCGACTGCGCACGGCCTCCTCGGACTGGCCCTGCGCGATCCCAGCGCGGCGCTGCGGGCGGCAGAGGCACTGCTGGCCGACGGCCCCGGACCGGTCGCGGCGTCCATCGCCCACCGGGCTGCGGGGCTGGCCCTGGCCGATCTGGCGGACGTCGACACGGCGGTGCTTCGGTTCGGCCAGGCGATCGACGTCGCCGCGCGACACGGGCTCGACCATCCGGCGGCGCAGGCCCGCATGAGCCTCGCGGTGGCGTTGGCCAATCGGGGCCGGGTCGCTGCGGCCCTGCGCGAACTGGACCGGGCGGCGAGGGTGCTGCGCGGCGTGGACCGGGCGGAAGCGCTGGCCCAGCGCGGCCTGATCCTCGGCCGCGCCGGGCGCTACGCCGAGTCGATGGCGGCCTATCGGCGCGCGCTGCCGATCCGGCGCCGCCACGGCAACGTCCGCTTCGAGGCACTGGCCCTGTGCAACCGCGGCGGTCTGCGGTCGCTGCGCGGGGATCTGCGGCCGGCCGAAGCCGACCTTCGGCGCTGCGTCGAACTCGCAGACTCCGCCGACCTCGCCCAGGTCCGCGCCGATGCCGAGAACAACCTCGGCTACCTCGCCGCCTGCCGCGGGGACCTACCCGCGGCCCTGGCCGCGTTCGGTCGGGCCGAACGGGTCCCGGGCGCCGGGCCGGGGCAACTCGCCGCGACCTGGTCCGATCGCGCGTCGGCGCTGTTGGGCGTCGGGCTGGCGGCCGAGGCCGCCGCGGACGCGGCCCGCGCGGCCGCACTGTCGGATCGGATCGGGAACGCCCTCGACGCGGCCGACGCGCGACTGATCCTGGCACGCGCCCTGCTCGCCGACGACGATCCGACCGCCGCGGCCGACCTGGCCGTGGCGACGGCGCTGGAGTTTCGCCGTCAAGGTCGGCAGGCCTCGGCCGCCGAGGCGATGTCGCTGTCGCTGCGCGCCCGGCACGCCGCGGGAGAGACGGGAGCGCCCCTGCTGCGCGCCGCTCGCGCCAGTCTCGCGGAACTGGAGCGAGTTTCGCACCGGGGATCGATTTCGGCGGGGCGGCTGCTTCTGGTCCGGATGCTGATCCAACGCGGACGGCTCGACGAAGCCTCCGCGCTGCTCGGCCCCCGGCCCGACGGTCGGGACTCGGCGCAGGCACGCGTCGCGGCGTGGACCGCGCACGCCCTGCTGCACGAACGGGCCGGCGACGCGCAGGCGGCACGGCGCGGCGTGCGATCCGGCCTCGCCGTGCTCGCGGACTTCTCGGCCGCGCTGCACGCGAGCGACCTGCGGATCGGTGCCGCCGGCGACGGGCGGGAACTCGCGGCGATCGGGGTCCGCCTCGCCCTCGGCGGCGGGAGGCCGCGGGAGGTGCTGCGGGCGGCCGAGGCGCTGCGGGCGCGCAGCCTGGCCTACCCGCCGACCCGTCCACCGCGCGATGCCGGCCTCGCGGCTGACCTCACCGCACTACGACTCCTGGACCCGGACCGGCTCGGGGCGCGCGCCCGCCTCGAACGGTCGGTGCGCGACCGCGCCCGCGCCGCCTCGGCTCGCGGGGCTCGCGCCCGCGCGCTGGACCGCGGCGCGCTGGACCTCGACGCGGTGGGTGCCAGGCTCGGCGATCGATCGCTGGTGGAGTACGTGCGCAGCGGCGAAGACCTGTTCTCGGTCGTGCTGGCCGCGGGACGGTATCGGCTGCACGACCTCGGGGCGTGGGCGCCGATCGAGGCCGAGATCCTCGCCGCCCGATTCGCCGCCCACCGGCTGTGGCGCAGCACGGGAACGGCGCAGTCGCGGACCGCAGCCCACGCCGCCCTGGATCACGCGGCCCACGCCCTCGACTCCGCGTTGCTGGCGGGGGTTCCGGTCGACGCCGGACTGGTGGTGGTGCCGACCGCCGACCTGCACGCCCTCCCCTGGAACCTGCTGCCGTCCACGGCGGGCAGGCCCGTCCAGGTCCTTCCCTCCCTGACCTGGTGGCAGCGCAACCCACCAGCCGCGCGGAGCTACGGGCGCGTCGTGCTCGTCGCAGGGCCAGGGCTGCGCCACGCGGCCGCGGAGGTGCGCGCCATCGCGCGGCGGTGGCCGAACGCCGTCGTGCTGACCGGGCGTCGGGCGACCGTCGCCGCCGTCCTCGCCGCTCTCGACGGCGCCGATCTCGCGCACCTGGCCTGCCACGGCCGCTTCCGAGCCGACCATCCGGACTTCTCCGTACTCGAACTGGCCGACGGCGCGTTGACCGTCCACGACCTGCATCGAGTGCGCCGAGTGCCCCGACTGCTCGTGCTCTCCGCCTGTGAGGCCGCGCGCACCGCCGTGCGACCGGGCGAAGAACTCCTCGGGTTTGCCGCCGCGCTGTTCGGGCGCGGCGCGCAGACGCTCCTCGCTCCCGCGACCGCCGTTGCCGACCGCGACGCGAAGGCGCTGACCTGCGCCCTTCACGATTTCCTGAGTGCGGGTCAGGCCCCGGCCACCGCGCTCGCCCGGGCCTGCGCCCAGACCGACGTGGCCGCCTTCACCTGCTTCGGCGGTGGATGAAGTCGATCGATCTTGGGCGTGGTGGCACCGCAACTCCGATCCCCATTCGTATCGTGAGTCACGTCATGCACACGTTTCCCATGGCCCCGCGTGGGCACGCCCTTCGCACCGCGGCCGTCCTCGCCGTCGCGGTGCCCCTGCTGCTCGGTCCCGGCGCCACGACCGCGGCAGCCTTCGACGGGAACGCCGGACCCGTCGGCGGATCGCGGCTGACCGGCGGCGGGGTCGTCGTCGACCGTTCCGCGCCGGCGCTGCCCTACGTTCCGTCCCGCAGTTGGGTCGTCGCCGACGCCGCCACCGGCAACGTGCTCGCCGCCCGCGGCCCGCACGTCCTCGCGCGCCCGGCGAGCACGCTCAAAACGCTGCTGGCGTTGACCGTGCTCCCGCGTCTGAACAAGCAGGAGTTCTGGACCGCCACCCGCGAGGACGCCAACGTCATCGGGTCGAAGGTCGGGCTCGTGGCCGGCCGTCGGTACCTCGCCGACGACCTGTTCTACGCGCTGTTCCTGAAGTCGGGCAACGACGCGGCCAACATGCTCGCCCGCATCGGCTCCGGCGGCAGCACCGCCCGCGGGATCCAGTTGATGCAGGACCGCGCCCGGCGGCTCCAGGCCCGCGACACCGTCGTGGTCAATCCGAACGGCCTCGACGAACCCGCCCAGTACTCCTCGGCCTACGACCTCGCGCTGTGGGGCCGCGCCGCGGTGGGCCGCGCGGACGTACGGCGGTACTCCGGCACGTCCAGCAAGCTCTTTCCGAGCAAGGTCTCCCAGGGTCGCAAGCAGTACCGGATCTACACCACCAACCGTCTGCTTGGGAGCTACCGCGGCGCGTTCGGCGTGAAGACCGGGTACACGACGCTGGCCCGCAACACCCTCATCGCGGCGGCCACCCGCAACGGCCGCACCATCGTCGTGACGCTGATGGGCTCCAACGGCGCGACGGCTCCGCAGGCCGCACGCCTGCTGGACTGGGCCTTCGCGAACCGCACCAAGGTCCGTCCGGTCGGCCGCCTGGTCGATCCGTTGCGCGTCGGCTTCGAAGGCGTCGGGACCACGGGCGACACCGCGGTCGCGCCCGCGGGACCGCGCGAGCAGCGCACGGGTCGCCGCCGGCGGTCCTAGCCCTGCTTCACCAGCAGCGGCACGCGCTGTTCGGCGGAGGTGAGTCCGCCGTGCATGCCCACGAGCTGGGAGACGAAGATCGGTTCCGAGACGCTGGCGACGATCGCGCCGGTCGTTCGAGGCACGGCCACGACGTCGCCGACGAGTTCGGCTCGCACCCGGTGCGGCGGACCGAACCACCCGGTCGCGATCGCCTCGCCGCGGGAGAGCACGCACCAGTCGGGCCCGAGCACGGAACCCCAGGCCGCCAGGACGTCCGCGGCGGCGCCCGGCACCGCGTAGACGTAGCGGGCTCGCGGTTCCCCGGCCAGCAGTTCGACGCCCCGCGCCAGTTCCGGTTCGGCGTCGAAGTCCACCCGGCCGGACTGCGGGGCGTCGAGCATTCCGTGGTCGGCGGTGACGACGAGCGCGGTGTCCGCGGGCAAGCCCGCCACCAGCTGCTCCACCAGTCGGTCGAGGTGGGCGAGTTGCAGGCGCCAGGCCAGAGATCCGCAGCCTTCGCGGTGACCGGTTGCGTCGAGGTCGCCGTAGTAGGAGTAGACGAGCGCCGGGTCGTCGATCGGCCCGGCGGCGAGTTGGGTCAGCGTGGCCGCGACGACTTCGCCGGCCGACTCGGCCCCCACGGGGCGCGCGCCACGGAACGCGGCGATGTTCAGCCCGCTGCCCCAGAACCTGCGCGGGCCCACCGCGCTCACGGCGACACCGGCGGCGGCCGCCCGCTCGAACGCCGTCGGGTACGGCTGCCACGTCAGCGGATCGACGGCCTCCGCGTCCCAGTGCAGGGTGGTGAGCAGACCGCCGTCGGGCTTGCGGAGCGTGAGACCGAGTACGCCGTGCGCGCCGGGCGGGAGCCCGGTGCCGAGCGAGGTGAGCGAGGTCGCCGTCGTCGACGGAAAGCCGACGCCGAGCGTGCCGCCGCGGGTCGCGAGATCGGCCAGGCAGGGGGCGAGGTGGGCGTGCGCCGCGAGAAGTTCCGAGCCCATGCCGTCGACGAGCAGCACCGCGACCCGGCGCGGCAGGTCCAAGGGCAGGGCCGCGACCTCGTCGGGCACGCCGATCGCCGCCAACACCGTCGGCATGACCTCGGCGAGAGTGGCCGAGCCGTAGGGCGGAGGAGCCTGGGGCGCGGCGGCGTTCACCCGCCGGAGCCGACAGCCTTGGACAGCGCGTTCGCGAACGCGAGCATGTCCACGACGGCCTGACGCCCGTCCGCGGCCTCGCTGACGCGCAGGTTCAGGTCGTCGGCGGTCATCGTCCCGGTGAAGCCGTGCTCGGCCTCGCAGGACGGGTCCCCGCACCCGGCGGGCTCGAGGTCGACGCGGCGCAGCGCGCCCCAGCCGACGTTCAGCACGACCTCGGCGGGCGTGCCGCCGACCTTGTGGCGGGCGGGATCGGCGACGGTACGGCTGGTCATGACGGTGCCGACCCGCCGGATCGGAACGCTCTCGGTCGAGGTCGTCGCGTAGCCGGCGGGGTTGGCGTCGTCCGCGCCGTGCTCGTCGGTGTGGCCGACGATCAGGCGGGTGGCGGTCAGCGCGAGCACGGTGACGTGGCGGCGGACCTCCTCGGAGTCGAAGGTCGTCTCCTGGTGGACCAGGTAGGAGGTCAGGACCTCCTCGCCGACCGCGAGATCGATCGCCTCGGCCACCAACTCCGGGTAGTAGCCGCTGCGCTGAATTGCGCTGCGCATCTCGCGCGCCACACCCGTGTCCATGCCGCAAGTCTGTCACGCCCCTTCACACCACCGCCCCACTGTCGCGTGGGTCGCGTCGCGACGCGGGTCGTTTGGTCGCCGCCCGATTCGTCGGGACCTCTGCGCGGGCCCTGGCCTGGAGCACCACCGCGAGTGGTGTCGCCGTGAACACCGAGGAGAAGGTGCCGATCGTCAGCCCCAGCAGCAGGGCGATCGCGAAGTCGGTGAGCGAGTCGCCGCCGAGAACGGCCAGCGCGGCCAGGATGAACATCGCGCCGAGCCCCGTGTTCACCGTGCGGGGCACCGTCGCCAGCACGGACGCGTTCGCGATTTTCGCGAACGGCGCCCGCGGATCGGCGGCCCAGTTCTCCCGGATGCGGTCGAAGACCACGACGGAGTCGTTGACCGACAGTCCGACGATCGTCAGCGTCGCGGCCAGGAACACCCCGTCGATCGGCTTGCCCAGCCACGCGAACACCCCGACCACCAACAGCACGTCGTGGAACATCGCCAGCACCGCCGCGGCACCGAAGATCCAGCGGAACCGAATCGCCAGGTAGACCATCTGCGCGGCCAGCGCGACGACCAGCGCCAGGACCGCCTTGTTGCGCAGTTCCTCGCCCAGGCTCGGGCCGATCAGTTCGTCGCGAAGCTTTTCCATCGTTCCCCCCACCTCGCCGAGCGCGGCGCCGATTTTCGCCTCCTCGTCGTTGGAGATCGCGGGGGTGCGCACGCTGATGGCCGAGTCTCCGGAGCTCTGCACGATCGCCCGCGGATACCCGGCGTCGGCAACCGCCGCCCGGGCGGTGTCGGCGTCGAGGACGCGGCTGGTCTGGTACTCAACGAGCCGGCCGCCGGTGAACTCCACGCCGAGGTTCAGGCCCTTCGTCGCGATCCCGGCCACGGCGACCACCAGCAGCACCGCCGAGGTGGCCAACCACAGCCGCCGACGGCCCATCAGATCGGGATTCCGAACGGTCAGCCACTGCCGTACCCGTCCGGTGGCGGCGATGCCGCTGAAGCCGGGTCGCCGGCGCAGGGCGCCGCGGGCGGCGGCCCACTCGGTCAGCGACCGGGCCACCACCAGGGAGGAGACCATGGAGGCGAGGACGCCGATCGACAGCGTCACTCCGAAGCCGCGCACCGGGCCGCTCGCCAGGTAGAACAGCAGCCCGGCGGCGAGCAGGGTGGTGACGTTGGAATCGAGGATCGCCGTCCACGCCTTGCGGTAGCCCGTCGCGAGCGAGCCCGCCAGGTCGCCTCGGGTTCGTTCGGCGTACTCCTCCCTCGCGCGTTCGAAGACCAGCACGTTGGCGTCGATCGCGATGCCGATCGCCAGGACGAACCCGGCCAGGCCGGGCAGCGTCAACGTGGCCCCGAGCGCAAGGAGGGCTGCGTAGGAGATGAGCGCATAGCAGGCGAGGGCGACGGTGGCCAGCGCCCCCATCAGTCGATAGACCCAGGCGATGAACAGCCCCGTCAGAACGATGCCGATGAGCGCGGCCTGGCTGCTGGCGTCGATCGCGTCCTGGCCGAGCGTGGGCCCCACGACGCGCTGCTCGACGATCTCGACGGGCACCGGCAGCGCGCCGCCGGCGATCAGCGTCGAAAGTTCCTTCGCTTCGGCGGCGGTGAACGAACCGGTGATCGAGGTCCGACCGCCGACGATTCCGACGTTGCACTCGACACTGGGATCCACCTGCGGGGAGGAGATCGTCTTTCCGTCGAGGACGATCGCGATCCGCCGCTGCGGGTCCCCCGGCGAGGCGCACGCCGCCTTGCCGGTCAGCGCGCGCCAGGCCTTGTCCCCGGAGCCGGTGAAGTCCACCTCGACCATCCACGCGGTGCCCTGGAACGACGGTGCGGCCTTGCCCACCCCGGACCCGGTCAGCGCCGGCGCGGCCAGGCGCAGCGGGGTGCCGGTCTCGTCGGGCAGGACCCCGGAACCGTCCGTGGACAGGCCGGCGGCGTCCTCCGCGCCCGGGACTCCGGTCCCGAGGACCTCGTGGAACTGCAGTTGGGCGGTGCGGCCCAGGACACGGGCGGCATCGCGCGGATCCTGCAGCCCCGGCAGCTCGACGATGATGCGCCGCTCTCCCGCTCGGGCGATGCTCGGCTCGGCGACCCCGAGGGCGTCCACTCGACGCCGCAGCACCTCCAGCGCCCGATCGGTGGAGCGACCGTCGGCCTCGACCAGTGCCGAGTCCTTGGTTTCCAGCACGATCTGGGTGCCGCCGCGCAGGTCGAGGCCGAGCTTGGGCGGGGTGGTCAGCGCGATGGCCAGGGCCGCGGCGAGCACGGCGAGGGAAACGAACGCTCGGATCCAGCGGGAACGGACGCGCGAAGGGGTGGCATTGGACACGGAGGGACTCCACGACGGCAGGGGTCTCCCGACCCCGGGCCGCGCGGAGGCGTCGGGCGGGGGTCGTTACCGGCGCCGCTGGGTGAAGGTCAGCGGTGGAGAGGGACGCCGGAGGCGAGAACTGCGTGCGGCGTCGGTGGAGCGCGGCTGTGCAGGTTCGCGCGGGCCGGGTTGGGCAACGGGTCGATCGACGGGGCCGAGGCCACCTCGAACAGCGGCGACCGTCTGGCCGAGGCCGCGCCGGCGAGATCGGCGGCGCCGAGGTTGTCGAGCCGGTCGACGGGGCCGAAGCGTTGCGCGTCCGCTCGGCCGAGCTTGAGGGTGGGAGCGCTCTGGCGGGCGAGCTTCTCGGCCCGATCGCCGGCCGGTCCCGCCGTGGCGACGACGCCGCCAGAGGATCGGGCGGCCTCGGCGGCGCTCGCCGCCGCCGCCGTCGGCAGCCCGAACAGCAGCGCCAGGGCGGCCAGCAGCGCCGGAACTACGGACGGGGATCGCGTCCCCGCCGCACGCTTCCAGTGCCACGGCATGCACCCGAGAGTACGTGGCCTCCGCGCCGATTCCAGGCTTCGTCGCTAGCGTGTGCCTCGATGGGCGTCGATGCGGAGGTGGCCGAGGCGCTGGCAGGCGGCCGAGCCGTCGTCGCGCTGGAGAGCACCGTCGTCAGCCACGGCCTTCCCCGGCCGGACAACCTCGTGCTGGCTCGCGACCTCGAGGCGATCGTGCGCGCGGAGGGCGCGGTTCCCGCGACGGTCGCCGTCCTGGACGGGGTGGCCCGCATCGGCCTGGACTCCGAAGCGCTGGAGGCGCTCGCGACGCGGGAGGACGTCGCGAAACTGTCGGTGCGGGACCTCGCGCCGGCGGTGGCGCTGGGACGGACCGGTGCGACGACCGTGTCGGCGACCGCCCATCTGGCAGCCGCGGCGGGGATCGAGCTGTTCGCGACCGGCGGGCTCGGCGGCGTCCACCGCGATGCCGCCGCCGACTGGGACGTGTCGGCCGATCTGGAGACTCTGGCGCGGACGCCGATCGCGATCGTCTGCTCGGGAGTGAAGTCGCTCTTGGACGTCCCGGCCACCTGCCAGCGACTGGAGACCCTCGGCGTGGCGGTGCTCGGGTACCGGACCGATCGCTTCCCCGGCTTCTACCTCGCCGACAGCGGACAGCCCGTGGACTGGCGGGTCGAGAACCCGGCGCAGGCGGCGGCGGTGCTCCGGGCGCGGCGGGCCCTGCTCGTGCCGTCCGCGACGATCCTCGCCAACCCCGTCCCGCCCGAGGCGGCCCTGGACCCGGCCGAGCACGACGCCGCGCTGACCGCCGCGCTGACCGCGGCGCGGGAGGGCGGCGTCCGCGGCCAGCGGCTCACCCCGTTCCTGCTGGCCCGGATGCAGGCCGTCACCGGCGGCTCGGCCCTGGCCGCGAACGTGGCGCTGCTGCGCTCCAACGCCCGCCTGGCGGCGCGGATCGCCGTGGCGCTGGCGAGCCGATCCGAGACCTGACGGTCCGGGCCAGAAGAATGGGGCCATGGTCGCCACCCCACCGCCCACGCACCCGAACGAACGCATCGTCGAGACCGACGTCGCCGAGGAGATGCGCGGCTCCTTCCTGGAGTACGCGTACTCGGTCATCTACTCCCGGGCCCTGCCCGACGCTCGCGACGGCCTCAAGCCGGTGCACCGACGGATCCTGTACCAAATGGCGGAGATGGGCCTGCGCCCGGACACCTCCACCGTCAAGTCGGCCCGCGTGGTCGGCGAGGTCATGGGCCGACTGCACCCGCACGGCGACACGGCGATCTACGACGCGCTCGTGCGGATGGTGCAGCCGTTCTCGATGCGTCTGCCCACCATCCACGGTCAGGGCAACTTCGGCACGCTCGACGACGGCCCCGCGGCGATGCGCTACACCGAGTGTCGCCTCGCCGAGCCGGCGATGGACCTCGTGCGCTCGATCCACGAGGACACCGTCGACTTCGTTCCGAACTACGACGGCCGCGAGAACGAGCCCTCGGTGCTTCCGGCCGCGTTCCCGAACCTGCTCGTCAACGGCGCGGCCGGCATCGCCGTCGGCATGGCCACGAACATGGCACCGCACAACCTCGGCGAGGTCATCGCCGCCGCGCGCCACCTGATCGCCCACCCGAACGCCGACACCGACGCGCTCATGCGCTTCGTCCCCGGCCCGGACCTGCCCACCGGCGGCAAGATCATCGGCCTCGAGGGCATCCGCGAGGCCTACGAGACCGGCCGGGGCTCGTTCAAGATGCGCGCCACCGCAACCATCGAAAACGTGACGGCACGTCAGAAGGCCATCGTCGTTACGGAACTGCCCTACGGGGTCGGTACCGAGAAGATCATCTCGGGTGTCAAGGACCTGGTGGCCGCCCGCAAGCTCCAGGGCATCTCGCGCGTCGACGACCTCACCGACGGCGACCGGGGCATGCGCCTGGTGATCCAGGTGAAGAACGGCTTCAACCCCGAGGCCGTGCTCGCCGAGCTCTACCGCCTGACCAAGCTCGAGGACTCCTTCTCCATCAACGCCGTCGCCCTGGTCGACGGGCAGCCGCTGACCCTCGGACTGAAGGAACTGCTCCAGGTCTACCTCGAGCACCGCTTCTCGGTGGTGCGGCGCCGCTCGGAGTTCCAGCGCGGCAAGGCCCAGGACCGCCTGCACCTCGTCGACGGTCTGCTGATCGCGCTGCTGAACATCGACGAGGTCATCGCGGTCATCCGCAGCAGCGACGACACCGCCGCGGCGCGCACCCGGCTCATGGAGATCTTCGATCTCTCCGAGATCCAGGCCAACTACATCCTCGACACCCCGCTGCGCCGCCTCACCCGCTACGACACCATCGCCCTGGAGCGCGAGGGCGAGGAACTGCGCGCGAAGATCGCCGAGCTCACCGAACTGCTCGAGTCCGACGCGCTGCTGCGCAAAACCGTCTCCGCCGAACTGAAGGCGGTCTCGGACAGGTACGCCGACCCACGCCGCACCGTCCTGCTCGAATCCGCCGGCACCCCGGCCACCGCGGTGCCGCTGGAGGTCACCGACGACCCGTGCTGGGTGCTGCTGTCCGCCACCGGCCTGCTGGCCCGCACCCCGAGCGCCGAGCCGCTGCCGACGGAAGGCCCGCGTGCCAAGCACGACGTCCTGGTCGCAGCAGTCGCCGCGACGGCTCGCGGACACGTGGGACTGGTGACCAGCGCCGGGCGCATGGTTCGCATCCCCGTGATCGACCTGCCGTCCGTTCCGTTGACGGCGACTCCTCCGGCCCTGTCCGGCGGTGGCGCGGTGACCGAATTCGTTCAGCTGGCCAAGAACGAACGCGTCGTCGGCCTCGCCTCGCTCGCCGAGGACGGACCCGTGCTGGCGATCGGCACCGCCCAGGGCGTCGTGAAGCGCCTGAAGTACGACGTCCCGGCCAACAAGGACGACTGGCAGATCGTCGACCTGCGCCCGGGCGACTCGATCGTCGGCTCGGCCAACATCGTGGCCGAGGAGACCACCGAACTGGTCTTCGTCACCAGCGACGCGCAGCTGCTGCGCTTCGAATCGGCGAAGGTCAGCCGACAGGGCCGAACCGCCGCCGGCATGGCCGGTATCAACCTCGGCGCCGGCGCCACCGCCATCTGGTTCGGCGCCGTCGACACCTCGTGGGACGCGGTCGTCGTCACCGTCGCCGACGGCTCCGGCGCCCTCGACGTCGGCGGCGGATCGATCAAGGTCACCGCGTTCGCCGAGTACCCGGCCAAGGGCCGGGCCACCGGCGGCGTGCGCTGCCACAAGTTCCTCAAGGGCGAGGACGTCCTCACCCTGGCCTGGGTGGGCTACTCCCCCGCCAAGGGCTGCTCGGCCAACGGGGCCCCGGTGGACCTGCCGGACGTGGACAACCGTCGCGACGGGTCCGGCATCGCGCTGGCGGTACCCCTCACCGCGGTCGGCGGGCCCGTGTAGGCCCGCATCCCCCACGCGGGAACCTCCGACAGTTTCGTCGGTCTTCCTGCTCAGGCGTCGATGCGGGAGCGGTCCAGGGTGTCCGCGCTGGAGACGATGAACTCCTTGCGCGGGGCCACGTCCGAGCCCATGAGCAGGTCGAAGACCTTCTCCGCCTCCTCGATGTCTCCGAGGCCCACCCGGCGCAGGGTGCGGCTCGCCGGATCCATCGTCGTCTCGCGCAGCTGGCCGTGGTCCATCTCGCCGAGGCCCTTGTACCGCTGGGGGTCCTTGAACGAGCGGCCCTTCTTGGTCAGGTCCGCGAGCGTGCGGCGCAGTTCCGCGTCGCTGTAGGTGTAGATCAGTTCGTTCTTCTTCTTGCCCGAGTTGACGACCTCGATGCGGTGCAGCGGCGGCATCGCGGCGTACACCCGGCCGGCCTCGACGAGCGGGCGCATGTACCGGTGGATCAGCGTGAGCAGCAGCGTGCGGATGTGCGCGCCGTCGACGTCGGCGTCGGTCATCAGGATGACCTTCCCGTACCGGGCGGCGTCGAGGTCGAACGTGCGACCGGAGCCGGCGCCGACGACCTGGATGATCGAGGCGCACTCGGCGTTCTTCAACACGTCGGTGACGACGGCCTTCTGGACGTTGAGGATCTTGCCGCGAATGGGCAGCAGGGCCTGGTACTCGGAGTTGCGGGCCATCTTGGCGGTCCCGAGCGCCGAGTCTCCCTCGACGATGAACAGTTCGCTGCGGTCCACGTCCTCGCTGCGGCAGTCCGCGAGCTTCGCCGGCAGCGAGGAGGTCTCCAGCGCGTTCTTGCGGCGCTGGTGCTCCTTGTGCGCGCGAGCGGCGATACGGGTCTTGGAGGCGGCGACGACCTTCTCCAGCACCGTCCTGGCCGCCGCCTTCTGCGCGCGGTTGGTGGTGGTCAGGAACGCCTTCAGCTCTCGTTCGACGACCTTCTGGACGATGCGCGTCGCCGCCGAGGTACCGAGGATCTCCTTGGTCTGCCCCTCGAACTGCGGCTCGGCGAGGCGGACGGTGACGACGGCGGTGAGGCCCTCGAGCACGTCCTCCTTGGTCAGCGGATCGTCGTTGACCTTCAGCACCTTGGCGGCGCGGGCAACCTCGCCGAAGGTCTTGACCAGCGCGCGCTCGAAGCCCTGGACGTGGGTGCCGCCCTTGGGCGTGGCGATGATGTTCACGAACGAGCGGACCGTCGTGTCGTACCCGGTCCCCCAGCGCAGCGCGATGTCGACGCTGAGCTCCCGGGTGACCTCGGACACGGTCGTCATGTGTCCGCCCTCGTCCAGGACCGGGACGTTTTCGACGAAGGTCTCCGAGCCGGCCAGCCGCAGGGTGTCCATCAACGCGTTGTCCGGGGCGAGGTGGTCGCAGAACTCGGTGGCCCCGCCGTCGAACCTGTACGTCTCCTCCACGGGGCCGTCGGGGCCCGTGGCGTCCGTCACACGAATGGTGAGTCCGGGGACCAGGAACGCGGTCTGCCGCGCCCGGGCGGACACGTCCTCGAAGTGGATTTTCGCCTCGGCGAGGAAGATCTGCCGGTCCGGCCAGAACCGGACCCTGGTGCCGGTGACGCGCTTGGCCACGCGCCGGGTCTTGGTCAGCCCGGAGGCGACGGCGAACTTGCCCTTGGGCCCGTCTCCTTCGAAGGTTCCGGGCGTGCCCTGCTTGAAGCTCATCGCGTGGGTGGAGCCGTCCCGGTCCACCTCGACGTCCAGGCGCGAGGACAGCGCGTTGACCACGGACGCGCCGACGCCGTGCAGGCCGCCGGTGGCGGCGTAGGAGCTGCCACCGAACTTGCCGCCCGCATGCAGCTTGGTCATGACGACCTCGACGCCGGACAAGCCGGTGCGCGGCTCCTTGTCGACGGGAATGCCGCGGCCGTCGTCGCGGACCTCGCAGGAGCCGTCCGAGTGCAGGTAGACCTCGATGGAGGTGCAATGGCCGCCGAGGGCCTCGTCGACCGCGTTGTCGATGATTTCCCACAGGCAGTGCACAAGCCCGCGGCTGTCCGTGGAGCCGACGTACATGCCCGGGCGTTTGCGAACCGCCTCCAGCCCCTCCAGCACCATGAGGTGGCGTGCGGTGTATCCCGCACCGACGGGCGCCTCGACGGCACCCTTGCTGGTCAACGACGTCGCGGCGGTCACGAAGTGAGAATCTACCGGCGGCCGCCGACTGTTTCGGCACGCCGCGCCCGGCTCCTGGACCGCCCCGGGCTCCTCGCGTGGGACCATTCCGACCCGGAGGACCCATCGGCCGAACGGCCGATACGGCGGTGGACTTTCGGACATTTCGTGTCGACCCGTGGAACCCGGGTAGACCGAACTCGGTCCAAGAGCTCACCACCGACGAGGACAGAACGAATCGCCTGAACAGGCGCAACCACTGGCCGAACGGAGGACCAACGCCAAGTGTTGGCGTTGGGAGACCCAGGACGAGCGCATCGGAGCGGGTAACGAGGTAACGTCCCAGGACGGGAACGAATCGCGTCCGCCGGGTTGTTCAACTCTCGTACCGCCACGAAGAGATGAGGCGATTGTGACCACGCTGCTTGCCCCCACCAAGTCCCTGACGGCCATTGACCGTTGCGACAGATGTGGTGCCCAGGCCTACGTCCGGGTTGTCCTGGGCGCCGGCGAACTGCTGTTCTGCGCGCACCACGGTCGCCGCTACGAGGACAGGCTGCGAGAACTCGCAGCCGAGATCCACGACGAATCCGAGCGGTTGAGCACGTCGCCCGGCGCGCCCGACGACGAGCACTAGACACGGCAGCACCAGACACACGAGCGCCGAAGGCGACCGTCCCCCGCCGGGACGGTCGCCTTCGGCGTCTTCGGCCCGCCTGCGCTCGGCGCGCAGGGAGACCTACTTCACATAGAAGTCGATCCGGGTCGTCTGGTTCTTGCCGACGTTCGTGCTGAAGGAGCCTTCGTCGTTGAACGTCCGGTAGGTCGTGTGTCCGTTCCGCTTGATACGGACCTCGAACAGCGTGCCGGGCGGCGTGGCGTACGGGAACGAGAAGCCGACTTCGTACTGCCCCGTCCGGGCCGGCGACCAGTCGGCACACTCGTCGAAGCTGCCCGCGAGGTCGTCGGAGAAGGAGTCCGGGCCGTCGGCGTAGACGCCGAAGCCGTAGCCGCCGTGGTTGCACACGACCATCGCGCCTCGCTTGCCGCCGCCCTGGTGGTGATCCGCGACGGCGACCGCCGCCGTGCCGGGAAGCACTGCGGCGACCGCCACGAGCGCGACCCCGGCGGCCTTTCCAGCGGTGGCCTTGGTTCGGGTTCGAGAGTTCATCTCGCTACCTGCTTTCGACTCCGGGGGCTGTGGTGGGGTGCCCTGCTGCCCGTAGGAGATCACCTGTTCGGCCCCTTGCGATGTCGGCCGGCGAACACTTCGCGGGTTGGCTTGCACCGCCTGCGGGTCGTTGTGTACCGATTCGTCCATCCTCCGTTCGGCCGAGGCGAATCGGACCGAACGGCCGAAACCACCTCCTTGATCGACCCGTCAGATTGGTAACGGGTTTCCGCGTCGATCGAGGAGGGCAAGCCATGAACGCACGCGCTTTGGCGACTCAGCTCGGTGTCCGCCTCGCTCTCATCGGAGCCCTCCTGACGGCGGTCGGCGTCACCAGCTACTCCGCCACCCACTGGGAACCGCGGACCAGCAACGCACCCAGTGACTCTCTCGTGACGGTGCGTCAGTAGTTCTGCGGCATAGGCCCTTTATGGCCCGATTCGGGTGATCTTCATTCACTCGAAAGAGCTAATGCGCCGCCTTCGGTTCACCCTTACAACCTAGAGACCTGATCCGAACGGGTCACGGTCACTTGACAGAGGGGGACCCCCACTAATGAACCCGATTCTCAAGCGCGGCCTGGCCATCAGCGCTATTGCTCCGCTTGCCTTCATCGCCTCGGTCGGCTCCGCGGCCGCCGCTTCGACCAACTGGGTCGAGGGCAACGCGAACCGCGTCGGCGATTCCCGCCTGGTTACCGTCGGCGTTGGCAACGACGACTGCGAGCACCCGCTCAACCCGGCTCTGCAGATCAACGTCTTCGCCCTGACCTCCGGCGGCGTGTTCACCGACCGCGACGACATCGAAGAGGTCACCGTCTTCGTGTCCGACGAGGACATGGAGAACGAAGGCGGCCCGGACGAGGTCCAGTTGGACGTGCCGAACGTCGAAGCCGACAAGGTGAAGATCGCCTTCTACAGCGACAACTTCGTCGCAGAGGCCCGCGACCTTCGCGACCTCCGCGCCAAGGAGCGGGAGACCAAGCGCGTCAAGCAGGGCCGCGCCAAGTTCGACAACAACGTCGACGACGTGCAGTGGATCGCCGTCACCGCCGAGTGGGACGAGGTCCCGCTGGCCGAGGACGACACCGAGGAACTGACCTGCTACTTCGAGCTCAACCCGTAGCAGCAGCAGCCGGTTCGGCAAGGCCCCTCGAGTCAGGTGCCACCCGTGAGGGCGTCCGCAAGCGCGGGCGCCCTCACGCAGTTTTGGTTCACTCTCAAGCACTCCCCCTGGCGCCCTGACTCGCTTCGGGCACCGTTGCTGGGAATGGTCCGGGCCGCAGCCCCGTTGGGTCCGGAGTCGTCTCGACTCCCTGAGGATCGCCCCATGCCGTCATCGCTCCCGCCCGCCGCCGCCGCCGGAACCGTCGAGGTCGGTGGGCTGATCGTCCGCCGAATGGCCTACGGGGCCATGCAGATCACCGGCGACGGCGTCTGGGGTCCGCCGAAGGACCGCGCCGGCGCCATCGCGGTGCTGCGCCGGGCGGTGGAGCTCGGCGTGGACTTCGTCGACACCGCGGACTCCTACGGCCCGTTCGTCTCCGAGGAGCTGATTCGCGAGGCGCTGCACCCCTACCCCGACGTCGTGATCGCGACGAAGGCCGGCCTGCTGCGCACCGGCCCCGGCCAGTGGCATCCGCTGGGCCGTCCGGAGTACCTGCGCCAGCAGACCGAGATGGCGCTGCGCCGCCTGGGCCTCGAGCAGATCCCGCTGATGCAGCTGCACCGCATCGACCCGCTGGTGCCCGTCGAGGACTCCGTCGGCGAGTTCGCCGCGCTGCAGAAGGAGGGCAAGATCGGCGCCATCGGCCTGTCCGAGGTGAGCGTCGCGGAGATCGAAGCCGCTCGCGCGGTCGCCCCGATCGCGAGCGTGCAGAACCGGTACAACCTCGCGGACCGCGCTTCCGAGGTGGTCGTCGAGTACTGCACGGCGCAGGGCATCGCGTTCATCCCCTGGTTCCCCGTCGCCACCGGCGAGCTGGCTCGCCCCGGCGGGATCCTCGACGGCGCCGCCGAACGCTTCGGCGCCACCCCGGCCCAGCTGGCGCTGGCCTGGCTGCTCCGCCGCTCCCCCGTGATGCTGCCGATCCCCGGCACGAAGTCGGTCGCGCACCTCGAGGAGAACGTCGCGGCCGCCGCAGTCGAACTCACCGACGAGCAGTACGCGGAGCTCCTCGCCGCGGCCTGACCGCCCCAAAACCAGGACGTCCGCCGAAGGGTGTCCCATATATCACTCTTAGGCGGACGTCCCGCGTTTTTCGGACTAGTCGAGGTAGTCGCGCAGGACCTGCGAGCGCGACGGGTGGCGCAGCTTCGACATGGTCTTGGACTCGATCTGGCGGATGCGCTCGCGGGTGACCCCGTAGACCTTGCCGATCTCGTCGAGGGTCTTGGGCTGGCCGTCGGTGAGGCCGAAGCGCATCGACACGACGCCGGCCTCGCGCTCGGACAGGGTGTCGAGCACCGAGTGCAGCTGCTCCTGCAGGAGCGTGAACGAGACGGCGTCCGCGGGCACGATGGCCTCGGAGTCCTCGATCAGGTCGCCGAACTCGGAGTCGCCGTCCTCGCCGAGCGGGGTGTGCAGCGAGATGGGTTCGCGGCCGTACTTCTGGACCTCGATGACCTTTTCGGGGGTCATGTCGAGTTCCTTGGCCAGCTCCTCCGGGGTGGGCTCGCGGCCCAGGTCCTGGAGCATCTGGCGCTGCACGCGGGCGAGCTTGTTGATGACCTCGACCATGTGCACCGGGATACGGATGGTGCGGGCCTGGTCGGCCATCGCGCGGGTGATCGCCTGACGGATCCACCACGTCGCGTAGGTCGAGAACTTGTAGCCCTTGGTGTAGTCGAACTTTTCGACCGCGCGGATCAGACCGAGGTTGCCCTCCTGGATCAGGTCCAGGAACAGCATGCCGCGGCCGGTGTAGCGCTTGGCCAGGGAGACGACGAGGCGGAGGTTGGCCTCGAGCAGGTGGTTCTTCGCCCGGCGGCCGTCCTCGGCGATGATCTGCAGCTCGCGGAGCAGCTTCGGGGTCAGCTTCTCGTCGGAGTTCAGCTTCTCCTCGCCGAACAGGCCCGCCTCGATGCGCTTGGCGAGTTCGACCTCCTGCTCGGCGTTGAGCAGCGGGACCTTGCCGATCTGCTTGAGGTAGTCCTTGACCGGGTCCGCGGTGGCGCCGGCCTGCACGACCTGCGCGGCGGGCTCGTCGTCGTCGTCGTCGGAGAGGACGAACTCCTCGGCCTCGACTTCCTTGTCGTCCGGACCCGCGGCGGCGTCCTCACCGGCGGCAGCGGTCTCGCCCTCCGCGGCGGGCGCGGGGACGGCCTCGCCCTCGGCCGGGGCGTCGCCTTCGACCTTGGCGGCGGCCTTCTTGGCCGGAGCGGCCTTCTTGGCGGCGCGCGCGGGCTTTGCGTCCGCGCCCCCGGGGGCGTCGACGGCGTCCTTGTCGATCGTCTCGGTCGCCTCGGTGCGCGCGGCGGCAGCCCGGGCGGGCACGGCGCGGCGGGGCGCAGCGTTCGTCACATCGACGTCCACGGAGGATTCAGGCTTCCTGACCGACACGTACTACCTCTCGCAGGACAGCGGACTTGGGACGCGACCCATCGAAGCGGGCGCGCCGTGATTCGAACCAATAGTGACACGCGAACGGCCTAGCCGGCGGGCGGCGGGCACCCGGCATGCTCCCACATCGGCGCGTCCCAACCGCGCAGGCCCTCCCGTCAGGAGGCAGGAGCCGTTGCCGACGCCTTGGCCGCAGCCTTCGCCGCCTGCTTGTACTCGCGCACCTTCAGCAGCGTCTCCGGGCTCGTCACGTCGGCGACGGACCGGTAGCCCTTCAGCGCGTAGTCCCCCGCGGCCGCCTTCCAGCCGGTCGGCTGCACGCCCAACTGCTTGCCCAGCAGGGCGACGAAGATCTTCGAGGTCTGCGGACCGAAGGCGGGCAGGGCCTTGAGCCGCTTCAGCAGCTCGGCGCCGGTCGCGGCCTCGGTCCAGATCCGGGCCGGGTCGCCGCCGTACTCCGCCTCGACCAGCCCGGCGAGCTTCTGCACCGCGGTCGCCTTCGCGGCCGGGAACCGGTGGATGGCCGGCGGCGTGCGACAGATCGCCGAGAACGCCTCCGGGTCGGCCGCGGCGATCGCGCCGGTCTCCAACGTTCCGAACCGGGTCAGGATCTTCCACCCGCCCCGAAACGCGTGCTCGATGCCGTACTGCTGGTCCAGTTGCATCCCGATGACGACGGCCAGCGGCCACTCGTCGAGAACCGCGTCGGCCTCGGGCAGGCCGGTGATCTGGAAGCCCATGTGGGCATCTTCTCAGCCGCGGCAGAAAAGGGCCTGCGTCGCGTGGTGGTGGTCGCCTACGGTTCGTCGACGTCAACCGAGGAGCCGGCCATGGGCAAGCGCAACGATGCAGAGACTTCCTTTTGAGCCGATCAGCAAGCGCCGCCGGGGGTTCCCTCTAGCGAGACACAGGTCAAACGCGGCGACCGGATCGTCGGCGCGGACAGGGAACTGATCGAGAAACTCGGCGGGAACGACCCGTGCCCGTGCGGCTCCGGGCGGCGGTTTTCGCCGGTGCTGCCGACCGGGTGGCCGGTTCGACGACACCAACGGCCACTACTACGTCCGCGACTGAGCGTG
Organism: Sporichthyaceae bacterium; assembly: GCA_052389435.1. Classification (GTDB taxonomy): domain Bacteria; phylum Actinomycetota; class Actinomycetes; order Sporichthyales; family Sporichthyaceae; genus JBQTKD01. Next base: position 25,101 of record JBQTIB010000027.1, read on the forward strand.
CTTCCGCGGGAACTTTGTTGAACATCGTTCTCGACAAAGTTTCCGCGGAAGCGTCGGCCTACACGGGGCGCCGACTCGATCGCCCGAAAACGCCGGACGCCCCGGCGATTGCCGGGGCGTCCGAGAGAAGCCGGGAGAACTACGCGTCGCGGCGGGTGAACGCCATGGCCGCGAGCAGGGCGACGCCGAGGGCCAGGCAGCCGAAGAGCAGGCCGCCGGAGGTGGCGCCGAGGGAGGCGATGCCGTAGCCGGGGCCCTCGCCGCCGGGCAGGTCCACCAGCTGCTGCCCGGCTGTGAACGGGAGCCAGTCGGCGATGGCGGCGAAGCGCTCGGAGCGGTCGTCGACCAGGTACAGGGCGACGGGCTCGGCCACGAGCGGCAGGGCCAGCAGCACCAGGGCGGCGACGGCGGTCTTACGGAAGATCCCGACCAGGCCGGCGCCGAGCAGCGCGGTGGCCAGCACCAGCAGCACGAAGCCGCCCAGGGCGCGCGGGGTTGCACCGGCGGTGAGCATGCTCGTGGACCAGTCCTCGCGCAGCGCCAACGCGACCACCGCGTAGGACGCGAGCAGCGAGACGACCGCGAGGGCGGCGGACCAGAGCAGGATCACCAGCGCGCGGGCCGTGATCAGCACGCCGCGACGCGGCACCGCGAGCAGCGAGTCGACGGTGTGCCCGGCGCGCAGGTCGGCGCCCGCGGCGAGCACCGCGAACAGACCGGCGGCCAGGGCGACGAACGAGGCGGGGCCGACGCCGGAGGCGCCGGTGAGCAGGCTCACCACGTTCTCCGGGTCGCCCAGCGGCTTGGCGCCGGAGCGGACGTCGCGGGTCAGGGCGAGCGCGATGAGCGCGTTGACCCCGACGCCGGCGGCGAACAGCACGGCGGTGGAGCGGACCGAGCGGATGCGACGCCACTCGAAGCGCAGGCTCGTGGACAGTGCGGACATCAGCGTCCCCTCCCGGCCAGGATGGCCTCGATGTCGAAGGTCTGGGTGTCGTCACCCGCGAGCTCGGGCGTCATGTCGATCGGGCCCGTCTCTTCGTTGGCGAGGGCGGCGTGCCGGGCACGGCGCCAACGCACGGGCGGCGCCTGGTTCGGAATGAACGAGTCGCCGTCGGTGCCGGCACCTCCCACAGCGCCGTCTGTTCGGCCCCCAAGGTCGCCGAACGGCGTTTCGAAGTCCGCGACGCCGCAGCGCAGTTCGTGCAGCACGATGCCGTTGCGGAAGGCCAGGTCCCCGACGGTGGCGCGGTCCAGGCCGGCCACGGCCAGCTGCTGGTCCTCGGCGCGCACGACGGATGCGCCGTGGTCGGCCAGCAGGCGACGCAGGCGTTCGACGTGGGGGGTGCGGGCGAGCACGCATTCGGAGGCGGCCATGCGCGCGGTGTACGCGGCAGCCGGCTCGTCGGCTGTGATCAGGCCGTTCTCCAGCACGATCAGGTGGTCGGCCACCGCGGTGAGCTCGGCGAGGTCGGTGCCGCTGATCAGGACGGTGCGGCCCTGGGCGGCGAAGGCGCGCAGGAAGCCGCGCAGCCACCGGGAGGCGGCGGAGTCGAGGTCGCGGGTCGGCTCGTCGAGAATGAGGACGGCCGGGTCGCCGAGCAGGGCGGTCGCCAGCGCGAGGCGGGCGCGCATGCCCGCGGAGTAGGTGCGGATCCGCCGGCGGGACACGGCGGTCAGGCCGACCCATTCCAGGACCTCGTCGACCCGCTCGCGGCCCACGCCCGCGGCCCCGGCCATCATGAACAGGTGTGCCTCGGCGCGCCGGCCGGGGTGGAACTCGCTGCCGTCGGCGACGACGCCGACCTCGCGAAGCGGGTTGCGCAGGCGCCGGTACTCCAGGCCGTTGAACGTCGTGCGACCGGCGCCCGAGTCCAGACCGAGCATGAGCCGGATGGCGGTGGACTTGCCCGCGCCGGGGGCGCCGAGCAGGCCGGTGACCGCGCCGGGTCGTACGTCGAAGGACAGGCCGTCGACGGCCAGCTCCGACCCACGACGCTTGCTGAGATTTCTTGCCTCGATCATTGAGCGCGGCCACCCCTCTTGACGGACGTGCGACGGGAGCGCTGTCTGCGACTGAAGTTACTCATGTGACTAAACGAATCTGTGGAGGCACGCGGGACCAATGGGGACTGGATGACTGGGTGGCGATTCTGGATCGACCGCGGCGGCACGTTCACCGACGTGGTCGGCGCGGCCCCCGACGGCGCTCTGACCAGCGCGAAGCTGCTCTCGAGCAACCCCGAGCGCTACCGCGACGCGGCAACCGCCGGCATCCGACTGCTCCTCGGTCTGGCCCCGGACGACCCGATTCCGGCCGAGCGTGTCGACGTCGTCCGCATCGGCACCACCGTCGCCACCAACGCCCTGTTGGAGCGTCGCGGCACCCCAACCGTCCTGGTGATCACCGCCGGGCACGTCGACGCCCTGCGGATCGGCCGTCAGGACCGGCCGGACATCTTCGCCCGCGAGATCCGCCGGCCAGAGCCGCTGCCGGCGCGGACGATCGCCTACGACGAGCGCGTCGGCGCCGACGGGACCGTGCTGCGCGCTCCGGACCTCGAGCGACTGCGGGCGGACCTGACCGCGGCGCGGGACGCGGGGTGCGAGGCGGTGGCGATCGCCTGCCTGCACGGGCACCTCTTCCCGGCGCACGAACGGCTCGCGGCCGCGGTGGCCCGCGAGGTCGGGTTCGCACAGGTCTGCTGCTCCTCGAGCACCAACCCCCTGCTGCGACTGCTCCCCCGCGCCGAGACGACCGTCGTCGACGCCTACCTCTCCCCCGTGCTGCGCGCCTACCTCGACGGCCTCGCCGCGGAACTGCCCGGCGTGCGCCTGCTGGTGATGGGCTCCCACGGCGGGCTGGCCGACGCCGCGCACGTGCGCGGAGTCGACGCGGTGCTGTCCGGACCGGCGGGCGGAATCGTGGCGATGGCGCAGGTGGCGCGGGCGGCCGGGCGCGAGGAGGTCGTCGGCTTCGACATGGGCGGGACGTCGACGGACGTCTCGTCCTGGGCCGGGGCCTACGAGCGGCGCACGGACAACGAAGTCGCCGGAGTCCGGCTGCGCACCCCGATGCTCGCCATCCACACGATCGCGGCCGGCGGCGGCTCGGTGCTCTCGATCCTCGACGGCCGCTACCGCGTCGGGCCGGAGTCCGCGGGCGCGGTCCCGGGCCCGGTCGCCTACCGACGGGGCGGACCGCTCGCGCTGACCGACGCCAACCTGCTGCTCGGCCGGATCGACCCGCGCCACTTCCCTGCGGTCTTCGGCCCGGACGGCGACCTGCCGCTCGACCTCGACGCGGTTCGCGCCGCGTTCGCCGACTTGGCCGGCACGGATGCGCCGGAGGTGGTCGCCGCCGGATTCCGGCGCGTCGCCGTCGAGCAGATCGCGGACGCGCTCCGGACGATCTCCGTGCGCAGGGGTCGCGACCTCGCCCGCTCGGCGCTGGTCTGCTTCGGCGGCGCGGGCGGGCAGCACGCCTGCGCGGTCGCGGAGGCGCTCGGGGTCGACACCGTTCTCGTCCCGCCGCTCTCGGGTCTGCTGTGCGCCGTCGGCATCGGCGCCGCCGACCTCACCTCGATCGCCGAGCAGGCCGTAGAGGCCCCGCTGACCGAGGATCTCGACCTCGCCGGCCTCGTCGCCGACCTGACCGCGCGCACGGTGGAATCCCTGCACGCGCAGGGCGCGCACGATGTCGAGCCCCGGGTGCTCGCGCAGCTTCGATACGCGGGCAGCGACACCGCCCTCGGCGTCCCGTGGGGCGATCCGGCGACGATGCGCTCCGCAGCGGCCGCGGCGCACCGCGAGATGTTCGCCTTCGACCCCGACGCCGACCTCACCGTCGAGTCCATCCGCGTGGAGTCCACCGCGGCTGGGATGACTGTGGAGGCTGTCAGCCCCCACAGTCATCCTTCGACCGATTTGACAACAGATTTTGCGGCCACAGAGGGCGCGCACGCGCCGATGTACTGCGACGGGGAGTGGGTGGAGGCGCCGTTGCTGAATCGGGCGGGGCTGGCGGCCGGCCAGCGGGTCGACGGGCCCGCGATCGTCGTCGAGGACGGCGCCACGACCGTCGTCGAGCCGGGGTGGTCCGCGGTCGCGGAGACGAGCGGGCACCTGGTCCTCGCCCGCACCGGCGGCAACGCCCGCGCGGAGGTCGAGATCGGCGAGGCCGCGGACCCGGTGCTGCTCGAGGTGTTCGCCAACCGGTTCATGGCGATCGCCGAGCAGATGGGCGCACGCCTGGCCGCGACCGCGCGCTCGGTGAACATCAAGGAGCGCCTCGACTTCTCCTGCGCGATCTTCGACGGCGCCGGCCAACTGCTCGCGAACGCCCCGCACATGCCGGTGCACCTCGGGTCGATGGGGGCCTGCGTGCAGGGACTCCTCGAGGCGCGCAGCGGCGAGTTCGCCCCCGGCGACGCCTACGCCTGCAACGACCCCTACCGCGGCGGCACGCACCTGCCCGACGTGACCGTGGTGATGCCGGTCTTCGCCTCCCAACTCGGCCTCGACGAGAGCGCCGGACCGGTCTTCTTCCTCGCCGCCCGGGGCCACCACGCCGAGATCGGCGGCAGCACGCCCGGCTCGATGCCGTCGGACAGTCGCAGCGTCGAAGAGGAGGGCGTGGTCCTCGACGCACACCTGCTGATGCGCTCGGGCGCCTTCCTGAGCGAGAAGACCCGCGCCGTGCTGACCGCGGGACCGTTGCCGTCGCGCGCCGTCGAGGTCAACCTCGCCGACCTGCGCGCGCAGGTTGCGGCGCTGTCCGCGGGTCTGGCCGAGCTCGCCCGAACCGTCGCGGAGTTCTCGCTGCCTGCCGTGCTCGCCTACGGCGGCTGGGTGCTCGACGCCGCCGAAGCCGCGGTACGCGAAGTCCTCGACGACCTGACGGAGGGTCAGTACCGCTACGAAATGGACAACGGGGCGGTGATCGAAGTCGCCGTGACCGTGGACCGCGCCGCACGCGAGGCCACCGTGGACTTCGCGGGCACGTCCGCGCAGCTGCCCGGCAACTTCAACGCGCCGCGCTCCATCGTCACCGCCGCCGTGCTCTACGTGTTTCGCACGCTGATCTCGCGGGACATTCCGCTCAACGACGGATGCCTGCGCCCGCTGCGCATCCGCGTCCCGGAGGGCTCGCTGCTGCGCCCCCGCAGGCCCGCCGCGGTCGTCGCGGGCAACGTCGAAACCTCCCAGGCGATCACCGGCGCGCTCTACGCGGCGCTCGGCGTCGCGGCCGAGGGTTCCGGCACGATGAACAACGTCACCTTCGGCAACGCCGAGCACCAGTACTACGAGACCGTCGCCTCCGGCTCCGGCGCGGGTCCGGACTACGCCGGAACGCCGGTGGTGCAGACCCACATGACGAACTCGCGGCTCACCGACCCCGAAGTCCTCGAGACGCGATTCCCCGTGCTGGTCGAGGAGTTCTCGATCCGACCCGGCAGCGGCGGCGACGGCCTGCATCGCGGCGGCGACGGAGCCGTGCGGCGCCTGCGGTTCACCGCGCCGGTCACCGTCAGCCTGCTCTCGGGCCACCGACGCGTCCCACCGTACGGCCTGGCGGGCGGGCGGCCCGGGGCACTCGGCGTCAACCGACTGGAACGAGCCGACGGCACCTCGGTGGAACTCGCCGGGTGCGATCGAGTCGACGCGGAGGCGGGCGACTGCCTAACGATCTGGACACCGGGCGGCGGAGGGTGGGGTGCGAACTCGGACACAGCAGGCGATTCGCCAAGCTGGGCCGATCACGGCTACGAATAACGCCCGCGCCGTAGACCACGCCGGTCTAACTTGGTGCGTCGGCAGCGCGCACAGGCCCCAACGACGTGGACCCGCGACGCGCCCACATCGTCGGTTCGACCGAACAGGTGTGACCCGGCCGCTCGATGGGTACAGCCCTTCGAGCCCACCGCACAGTCCATCGGGAGTACCTCATGCGCCTCCGTCACGGCGTCGCAGCCCTCGTCGTCGTCTTCATGCTCGCCACCGGCGCCGGTGCCGCCGGCCTGCTCGGCGGCGACGACGGTCCCGGCGGGTCTGCAGTCGAGTTCCGCCCGGGCTCCGAGCAGGCCGAGGCGGCCGCCACCCCGGCGACGAAGAAGAAGGCCGAGCCCAAGGGCGAGTTCACCACCGAGGCCGTCAAGGAGAAGGACGGCCGGATCACCCTGTCCGGCCGGGCCGAGGGCGTGAAGCCCGGCAGCCGGCTGACCGTGCAGCGCAAGGAGGGCTCCGGCTGGAGCGACTTCCCCGCCGGCACCAACGTCGACGACGACGGCTCCTACTCGCTGTGGATCAAGACCAGCCGCTCGGGTTCCTACCGCGTCAAGGACGAGGAGTCCGGCGCGGCCTCCAAGCCGGTCAACGTCCGGGTGTAGCCGACACTGGGGACCGTGAGGTCCCAGCCGAGCGTCCTGCACCTGGACCTCGACGCGTTTTTCGCCGCCGTCGAGCAGCGCGACAAGCCCTCGCTCCGCGGCAAGCCGGTGGTCGTGGGCGGGATCGGCCCCCGCGGGGTCGTGTCCACGGCCTCCTACGAGGCCCGCGTCTTCGGCGTCGGCTCGGCGATGCCGATGAGCCAGGCCCGGGCGCTGTGCCCGCACGCGGCCTTCCTCGGCGTCCGTTTCCACGCCTACCGGGCCACCAGCGAACTCGTCATGGCCCTCGTCGAGGCGATCAGCCCGGTGTACGAACCGCTCTCCCTCGACGAGTGCTTCGTCGACCTCGCCGGAGTCGGCACGGACTGGACGGTCGAGTCGGTGACCGCGCTCGCGGCCAAGCTCAAGGCCGACGTCCACACCGCGACCGGGATGCGTGCGTCGATCGGCGCCGGCACCTCCAAGCTGATCGCCAAGATCGCCTCCGACCTCGACAAGCCCGACGGCCTGCGCGTCGTCCCGCCCGGAACCGAACGGGCCCTGCTCGACCCCATGCCGGTCAAGCGGCTCTGGAGCGTCGGACCGGCCACCGAGCAGCGCCTGCGGACCCGCGGGATCGCGACGGTCGCCGACCTGGCCGCGCAGTCGGAGGCCGACCTGGTGGAACTGCTCGGTCAGGCCCACGGGCGCCTGCTGGCGGGCCTTGCCCGCGCCGAGGACGACCGCGCGATCTCCGCCAACCGCGAGTCGAAGTCGATCTCGATCGAGGACACCTTCGAACGCGACGTCGTGGACCGCACCCTTCTGGCCGACCTGCTCGACCGCATGGCCGGCCGCGTCGTCGCCCGGCTGCGGGCCAGCGGCCTGTCGGCGCGCACCGTGACCGTGAAGGTCCGCCATCCCGATTTCACGACGCTGTCCCGGTCGGTCACCCTGCCCGGGCCCACCGACGACTCCCGGACGGTCGCCGCGCAGGCCCGGCGCCTGTTCGCCGGCATCGACACCACCGACGGCATCCGCCTGCTCGGCGTCGGCGTGTCCGGTTTGGTCGACTGGACCCAGGACGACCTGTTCGCGGACGCCGAGCCGGACGTCGTCGCCGAGCCGGTGGAGTCCGACCCCGGACCCGTGCACTGGCATCCCGGACAGGACGTGGTCCACGCCGAGTACGGAGCCGGGTGGGTGTGGGGAGCGGGACTCGGGCGGGTCACCGTGCGGTTCGAGACGCGCGACTCGCCCGCTCCGGGACCGGTTCGCACGTTCCGGACCGACGATCCTGGGCTCGCCCCTGGTGTCTGACCAGGCGCGTTAGGGCACAATCGCCCCATGCGCATTCTGGTTGTCGACGACGATCGGGCGGTGCGCGAGTCGCTGCGGCGGTCGCTGACCTTCAACGGCTACGAGGTGGATCTCGCCTCCGACGGAGCCGCGGCACTCGGGCAGATCACCGCACAGCGCCCCGACGCGCTGATTCTCGACGTGATGATGCCGCGCATGGGGGGCCTCGAGGCCTGCCGCGCGCTGCGCGCCACGGGAGACGACGTCCCCATCCTCGTGCTGACCGCCCGGGACACCGTCGCGGACCGCGTCGCCGGTCTCGACGCCGGCGCCGACGACTACCTCCCCAAGCCCTTCGCGCTCGAGGAGTTGCTGGCCAGGCTGCGGGCGCTGCTGCGCCGCTCCAGCCACGAGGCCGAGGACGACCTCGACACCGGCGTGCTCTCCTTCGGAGACCTCTCGATGAACACCGCGACCCGCGAGGTACGCCGCGGCGAGCACGACGTGAAGCTCACCCGCACCGAGTTCACCCTGCTCGAGCTCTTTCTGCGCCACCCGCGTCAGGTCCTCAGCCGGGAACGGATCCTGGAGGAGGTGTGGGGTTTCGACTTCCCCACCACCGCGAACTCCCTCGAGGTCTACGTCGGCTACCTGCGGCGCAAGACCGAAGCCGAGGGCGGGCCGCGGCTCGTCCACACGGTGCGTGGCGTCGGCTACGTACTGCGCGAGACCCCTCCGTGACGCCTTGAGCACCCCGCCCTCCGGCGGCGGGGTTCGGCTTCCCCCGGGCTGGCTGCAGCGGCCCGAGCCCAACACCAGCGTGCGTATCGCGGGCACCGCGCCGCGGGTGGTGCAGCGGAGCAAGTCCCAGGCCAGCCCCCTGTGGGACTCCCTCGTCCGGGACGCCCAACCCGCCGACCTGCGCGAGATCGCCGCGCTCACCCCCGGGCCGTCCGCAGCCGACCGCATCCCGGTCAAGGTGGCCGAGCGGGCGGCGTTGGCGAAACTGGTCAGCGCCTGGTTCGCCACGCTGACCCTCAAGGTCCGAGTCGGCGCCCTCGTTGCGCTGGTCGTCGGCGCCACCATCGCCATCACCTCGCTGGCCGCCTTCTTCACGATCAGCGCGCAGGTCGAAGCCTCCTTCGAAAAGGGCGTCATCAACCGCACCCAGGCCCTGGTGCTTACCCCCAGGGAGAACTTCGTCGCCCTGGTCCAAAACTCCAAGGGCATCTTCGGCGCCGCCGACATCCGCATGGCGATCGTCTACGCGGACGCCACCCCGCTGTCCTCCGGCCCGGAGGACACCCCGCCCTTCGGCGCACCCGAGGTCGACGTTGCCCGGCGCGCCGGGCAACCGGGAGCGGACGGCTCCGTGCGCAGGGCGACGCGCGACGGCCAGGAGTACGTGGTCGTCGCGCTGCCGAAGGTGCAGGAGAACGACCTCAAGTCCGCCTTCGTCCTGGCGCAGTCGACCGCCGACACCGAGCGCACCCTGCGCTCGCTCGGAACCGCCCTGCTGATCATCGGCATCGCGGGCGTCGCCCTGGCCACCTACGCCGGCGTGCTCGTCGCCCGGCAGGGCCTGCGGCCCGTCGGACGTCTCACCGCCGCGGCGGAGGAGGTCGCGCGCACCGGCGAACTGCGTCCGATCAAGGTGCACGGCGACGACGAACTCGCCCGCCTCGGCAAGGCCTTCAACTCGATGCTGTCCACCGTCGAGAAGTCCCGCGAGCGGCAGCGCCGGCTCGTCGCGGACGCCGGGCACGAACTGCGCACGCCGCTGACCAGCCTGCGGACCAACCTGGACCTGCTCAAACAGGCCGAGGGCACCGGGCTGAGGCTGTCGCTGCAGGACCGCTCCGAACTGCTCGAGGACGTCCGAGCGCAGGTCGAGGAGCTCACCGTCCTGGTCAGCGACCTCGTCGAGCTGGCGCGGGACGACGTCGAAAAGCACGAGGGCAGCCCGGTCGACATGGCCGAGGTCGTCTCCGCCGCCGTCGAACGGGCCCGCAGGCGCGCGCCGGAGGTCACCTTCGACGTCCGGACGCGGCCCTGGACGGTGTTCGGCGACGCGCGCGCCCTGGAGCGGGCGGTGCTGAACCTGCTCGACAACGCCGGGAAGTACAGCCCCGCCGGCGCCACCGTCACCGTGCGTCTGTCCGACGGCGTCGTGAGCGTGGCCGACGAGGGCCCCGGCATCGCCGAGGCGGACCTTCCCTTCGTGTTCGAGCGTTTCTACCGGGCCGAGGACTCCCGGGACATGCCCGGCTCCGGACTGGGGCTGGCCATCGTCCGGCAGGCCGCGGAACGGCACGGCGGGACGGTCACCGCGGACCGCGCCCCGCAGGGCGGTGCGCTCATGCGCATGCGGCTGCCCCATTCCTCCTCGGTCACTCACACGACCCACTAAGCGGGTTCATAGACAACCTGGGCAGGATGGGGTCATGGAAGATCAAGGACCCAAGACTCCCGGCGAGCCCGAAGACCCCTGGGCCGCTCCGCCTGCGCCCGCCGCAGGTTCGTCGTACCCGGCACCCGGCAACCCCGGGCCGGACTCGAGCACCTGGTCCAGCGGCACCCCCGCGAGTTCGGCGGGGTCCAGCGGCTACGGGACGCCCGCGGAATCCTCGGGGTACTCCTCGAGCGCCTACGGCTCCTCCGGCGACTACTCCGGGTCGAGCGCCTACCCGAGCGGCGGGGACTACTCGGGTTCCGGCGCGTACTCCAGTTCGGGCGGGTACCCGGGTGCCGGGTCCTCCGACAGCGCCTGGGCCTCGGCGACCACCCCGATGCCGCAGGCCTACCCCGGCGAGCCCGTTCCGGGTGTTGCCCCGGCCCCGTGGCCGCCGGCCGCCCCGCCCCCGCGGCGCAGCGGCGGCCTGACGAAGGGCGGTCCGTTGACGATCGTCGCGGTCGCGCTCGCCGCCGCGCTCGTCGGCGGCGGGATCGGCGGCGCGGTCGCCTACAACGCCGCCGAGGGCGACTCCTCCAGCGCGGGACCGAGTTCGTTCTCCACCCCGGTGACCAGCAGCAAGTCCGAAGCCCCCACCGGCTCGGTGCAGCAGGTCGCCGCCAAGGTCATTCCGAGCGTGGTGTCCATCGACGTGCGCAACGCCGAGGGGCGCATTCCCGGCTTCACCCAGGGCGGCGGCGTCGCGGGCTCCGGCACCGGCGTGGTGATCGGCAAGGACGGCACGATCCTGACCAACGCCCACGTGGCGGGCGACGGTGACCTGTCGGTCACCTTCTCCAACGGCCGGACCGTGCGCGCGAAGCTCGTCGCGCAGGACAGGCAGACCGACCTCGCGGTGATCCGTGCCGAAGGCGTCGACGACGCCGTGCCGATCTCGCTCGGCCGCTCCGGCGATCTGACGGTGGGTCAGACGGTGGTGGCGATCGGTTCGCCGCTCGGTCTGTCCGGCACGGTGACCACCGGCATCGTCAGCGCCCTGCGCCGTCCCCTGCTCCCCCAGCGCAACGCCGGCGGAGACCAGGAGTCGGTGATCGACGGCATCCAGACCGACGCCCCGATCAACCCGGGCAACTCCGGCGGCGCGCTGGTCGACCTGGGCGGCAACCTCGTCGGCATCACCTCCGCCATCGCCACGCTCGGCGGCGGAGTGCTCGGCGGGCAGAGCGGCTCCATCGGCCTCGGGTTCGCCATCCCGATCGACCAGGCCAAGATCATCGCCGAGAAGCTCGCCCGAGGCGAAAAGGTCGCCCACGCCCTGCTCGGGGTGCGCGTACGCCCCTCGGACGACCCGACGCAGCGCGGGGCCTACGTCGACGGCCTCACCGGCGGCGGCCCCGCCGAGAAGGCGGGCCTGCGCAAGGGCGACGTCGTCATCCGACTCGACGACCGGCTCATCGACTCCTCGGATGCACTCGTCGCGGGCGTGCGATCGCGCCAGCCGGGCGAAACGGCGAAATTGACCTACATCCGAGGGAACGAGACCAAGACCCTCGACGTCGTACTGGGTAGCGACCTCGACGAGGGAACAACCTCCTGAGTCGTTCGGTTGTGTAGTCGGAGCCGTTCTCGGGACGGGACGGCTCCGCTACAGCCCACAGCGTGGCCCTACGGCAGCAGGCGAGAACGGGACGCTCGCACGCTGCCAAAGCCGGGGCGGTGACGGTTCGCTCGGGAGCGCGAGCCGGCACCGCCTTCGGTGTTTTTGCCGACCGCGGCGCTACGCGGCCTCGGCGACGATCAGGTCCTGCAGGCCGAGCAGGCGCACGACCGAGGCGGCGGCCGACCGGGTCGCGGTCCGCAGTACCACCTGGGCTCCGTGCCGCTGCGCGACCGAGCCGAGGGTGTGCAGCCCGTGGTGGTCGATGAAGGCCAGCCCGCGGCCGTCGACGATCAGGGTTCCGTCGGCGCAGTACGGCAACACCCGGGCCAGGGTCCGGGCGAACAGCGGACGACTGGACCGGTCCACGACGCCCGCGAGCGCGAAGCTGGCGCCCGGCTGGGCGAACACCCGGAAGGCCGCGGTCCCGGGGCCGACGAAGGGGTGCAGGCACGCGAGTTCGGCGATCGCCGCCGGTGCGAGGACCTCGGCGCCGTAGGCGCACAGGGCGGCGCTGCCGGCGGCGTTCAGCCGTCGATCCACCAGGTACTCATACCGGGCGAACGCCTCGCGCTGCTCCTGGGTCCGGACGAGTTCGGTCCCGTCGACGACCGTGCGCGTCGTTCGGCCGTGCTCGCGGACGGCCGCGACGCGCGCCGCGACGGTGCGCTCCGGTGCCACGATCCCGCGGCCGTCGAGGACGTAGAACTCCTCGAGCTCGTAGACCACGGCGTCGGCGTCCGCCCCGCCGAGAATCCCGGCGAGTTCCTCCCGCAGCCGCTCGTGCGGGCCGACGCCGACGTACTGCACGCGCCAGCCCTGGGCGGACGCGTCGGCGACGAACTCGGCGGCACGCTCCAGGAAGTCGGCACGGCCGGAATACGCCCAGCACAGGTGGCTGTCGGGCGGCAGGTGCCGGGCCGACACGACCTGTCGACCGGAGCGCGGGGCGATCACCGCAACAGAGTCGAGGTCGGGATAGATCCGGTCAAGGCGTGCGGGCGCGTCTTGTTCGCGCCTAGACCTGACCGAAAGGAGGAACCGGGTCGGGCTGTTCGGAGGTCCCGACGAACACCGGCGAAACGGACACTCGTAGGAGTCGGCGGGTGGCCGGCCGTGGTGCTGGTGCCGGGGGATCCATGGGCGACGAGGAATACCTGACGATCCTGCGGTCGGAGTACCGGCGGGTCGAGGTCGAGCGCACCCTGCCCGGGCGGTGGCATCGCGCGAAGGGCCGCCTCGCTTCGTCCGCAGGCTCCGACGCGGCCCTCTGCGAGCACTGCTGGCAGCCCGTCGGCACCCACTTCTCCACGATCGCGCCGAGCACCAAGCTCGGGGCGTGGCGGTGGAGCGACTGGACCTGGGCCGTCGTGCTCACCGCCGCGGTCGTGACCCTCGGGTGGGCGTTCGCGACCCGCGGCCTCGGGCTGGGCTGACCGGAGCCAGCGCGAGGAAGGCGCTCACCGCGACCGCGGCGGGCCCGAACAGCCAGGCCGCCTTCGCCTCCGAGCTCGGCCGCAGTCGGACCGTCTTCGGCCCGATGCGGATTTCGCGGCTCCACGCGTCCTTGTGGACCTGCTGCCCGAGCGCCAACTGCCGACCGAACGCCGGATCGACCTGACGCGACGATTCGCCGATCGTCACGAACCACGCGTTCTTCGTCCCGGGGTGCTCGTCCTTCACGGTGATCGACTCGACCGTCCCGTTGAAGGACACCGGAATGGCCGACCGGGCGAACAGCTCCCAGGCCAGCACAGCGGCCAGGACGAGCACCAGCAATGGCAGCAGCAGTCGCAGCTTCCTAGACGGAGACAAGCACCACCGCCACCAGCAGCATGCCGAGAGCGGCGCCACCGAGACGCCCGCTGGGCTGGCGCTTCTCGCCACCGGCTCCCAGCAGCGGCGCGGCCACCAGCACCGCGCCCATGCTCTGCACCGAGAAGTCCGCCCAGTCGTAGGCGGCGAGGCGGAACACCGTCGCTTCGCACAGACCGCCGAGCCCGACGGCCACGAGCACCCAGAACAGCATCGTGCCCGGGCTGGGCTCGCCGAGGACGGCGGCGACGAAGCCGAGAAGAAGCAGCGTGGCGCCGGCGCCGGCGAGATAGTGGCCCGCGTAGTCGGCCCGGTGTGGGAAGCACGCCAGCAGCAGGACGGCGACGAGCGCGACGCAGGCAACCATGCGCCACTCCCCCGGCAGCCCCTTGCGCGGCGTCGGCTTCGAGGTGGGCATGGCGGCGACCCTACGGTGCCGGGCTGGACCTGACCGAGCGTCAGTCCCGGCGTTTCGGGTCCGGCGGCCTGAGCAGCTCCCGCTGGATTCGCCAGTAGTCGTTGCGCCTTGGTTCGCGACTCGGGTCGATGTGCGCGGGTGGCAGAAGCTCTGGATGGGGGTCCACTCCGAGGCGGATCACCCAATCTCGGTGATGAACCGAACGATGGCGCCGGCCGCACAGCAGCGCCAGATTTTCCACCTCTGTCGGGCCTCCGTCCTCCCAATGCCGAATGTGGTGTGCCTCGCACATCCACGGCGGAGCGACGCATCCCGGGAAGACGCAGCCGCCGTCGCGGGCCACGAGCGCGGCCCAGATTCCGGCCGTGACGGTGCGGTAGGTGTGCCCGACCGAGAGCGGAACGCCGCGCTCGTCCACGACGATCGGGGTGATGTCGCAGTCGCACGCCAACCGCCGCACGGCCTCGCGGGTCAGCGCCGAACCGGTCGCGAGCGCCGCCGGCGGAGAGCCCGCTTCGTTGCGCAGGCACTCGAGACCGACGGTCAGGTGTAGGTGCGGGAGGACGCCGCGGGACTTCTCGTTCTCGCCGTGGCGCAGAGTCTGGGAGAACACCAGCGCCAAGGCGTCGGCCCGGCGCTGCGGTCCGCTATGCGAGTCCCGGGTGCCGTCGTCGGCCGGCTGGGGCCCGTCCAACGTCGCGAGCAGCGCCTTGGCGTGGGCGATGTTCTCGATCGAATCCCGCCACGTCAAAGTCTCCGAACCGTCCCCGTGAATGCGGAAACCGGCGTTGCGGAGCTTGGCGACCTTCTCGTCCTCGGGCTCGGCCCCGTCCGGGTCGGCGGCGTGGCGCATCGCCCGGCCGAGCTCGCGCAGGTCCTTCGCGTTGAGCTTCCGCGCCGCCTCCAACATGGTGGTGCGGCAGACGTCCATCGTCTCGGTGTCGAGGTCCGCGGGCAGCGGGCACAGGGCGTCGAGGATCGCGTACGCCTGCGCCCGGTTGTTCGCGAACTGCCACAGCGCCGCCGAGGATTCCAACGCCTTGTCGAGCGCGGCCTCGAGCGCCGTGAACGCTGCGAACGGGAGGGCTTATATGGATCGAACTCTACGGGTCGGGTACGACAGTTTTCGTAGACAGAGATGCGATCTGGCCTGTTGTCGAGAGCTTTCCTTGGCGCGTGGAGGGATTTTCGATCGGGATGGTTGCGGGGGTCTGGGGTTGCGGTTCTCCCCGCCGTCCGGTGGGTGGGTGCGGCGTGCGACGTGGTGCCCGTTGTGGTCGACGTTGTCTTCGTCTTGGTGTCGGGTCGTTTGGTCGTGCGTCGACGGAGAGGTACGAAGGAAACAGTTGAGGTGGTCTGCCTGTGGCAGGGTGTCACGCCAGTTGCCTCTCCACCTTTCCGTCGACGGGGGGCGGCTCGGGCGGGGCTTCCTCCGCCCGCAGTTGGCCCGATCGGGCGCCTCGGCTTGGGGTCCCGCGCCGCGTGGGGTCGGCAACGACTTCCGCGCCGGCCCGATCCCGGAGAGATCGGGTCGAGCTCAGAAGCAGCCGTGCCAAGCAGGCGGAAGACCTCTGTCCTAGGCTCGCGGGGTGAGCCATTCTGTCGCTGCGGACTTCCTAGTCCTCCCTCGAGAAACCCTCGCCGACGCCGCGCTGTCCACAGCGAAGAGCCTCGGTGCCACCCACGCGGAGTTCCGGTTGGAGCGCCTGCGGCAACAGGGCATCCGTCTGCGCGATGGACGAGTCGAGGCGAGCGGCGAGTCCGCCCAGCTCGGCTTCGCCGTCCGGGTCGTGGTCGACGGAACCTGGGGTTTTGCCGCGGGCGTCGACCTGACCCCGGAGGCCGCGGCGGAGGTCGCGCGGCAGGCCGTGACGGTCGCGCGCACCTGCCGGCCGGTGAACACCGAGCCGGTCGACCTCGCGCACGAGCCGTCGCACGGCGTCGTCGAGTGGGTCTCGGCCTACGAGATCGACCCGTTCACGGTGCCGGAGCCCGAGAAGATCGCGCTGCTGTCGGACTGGAGCCAGCGCCTCCTGGCGCACAAGGCGGTGTCGCACGTCGACGCGAGCCTGCTGGCCGTCCTGGAGAACAAGTTCTACGCGGACCTGTCCGGCACCGTGACCACGCAGCAGCGGGTGCGGATCCAGCCGAACGTCGAGGCCACGGCGATCGACGAGGCCGGGGGCCGCTTCGAGACCATGGACACCCTCGCGCCGCCCGCGGGCCGCGGCTGGGAGTACGCCAAGGGCGTCGGCTGGGACTGGGACGCCGAGTTCGCGCAGCTGCCGGACCTGCTGGCCGAGAAGCTCGCCGCGCCGTCGGTGGAGGCCGGCACCTACGACGTGGTCATCGACCCGACGAACCTGTGGCTCACCATCCACGAGTCCATCGGGCACGCCACCGAACTCGACCGGGCCCTCGGGTACGAGGCCGCGTACGCGGGCACCTCCTTCGCCACCCCGGACAAGCTGAACACGCTGAAGTACGGCTCCCCGCTGATGAACGTCACCGGCGACCGCACGGTGACCAACGGCCTCGCGACCATCGGCTACGACGACGAGGGCGTGCAGACCCAGTCCTGGGACATCGTGAAGGACGGGATCCTGGTCGGGTACCAGCTCGATCGGCGCATCGCCTCGGTCACCGGGCAGGACCGCTCCAACGGATGCGCGTTCGCCGACTCCCCCGGCCACACCCCGATCCAGCGCATGGCGAACGTGTCGCTCGCGGCGGCACCCGACGGTCCGTCGACCGAGGACCTCGTCGGCAGCCTGGACAACGGGATCTACATCGTCGGCGACAAGTCGTGGTCGATCGACATGCAGCGGTACAACTTCCAGTTCACCGGCCAGCGCTTCTTCCGGGTGCGCGGCGGGAAGATCGTCGGCCAGGTGCGCGACGTCGCCTACCAGTCCACGACCACCGACTTCTGGGGGTCGATGAGCGCCGTCGGCGGTCCGCAGACCTACCTGCTCGGCGGGGCGTTCAACTGCGGCAAGGGCCAGCCGGGCCAAGTCGCGGCGGTCAGCCACGGCTGCCCGTCGGCGCTGTTCAACGGCGTCAAGATCCTGAACACCGTCAGCGAGGGGGGCAAGTGAGCGCGCCGGTCAACCTGCCCGACCTCGTCGAGGCAGCACTGGGGATGTCCAAGGCCGACGCGACCATGGTCGTGGCCGGCGAGACGAGCACCGCGAACCTGCGCTGGGCGTCCAACACCTTGACCACCAACGGCATCGCGCTCTCGCGCGAGGTCACGGTGATCGCGATGGTGAACGGCCGCGAGGGCACCGCCACCGGCGTGCTGTCCCGCAGCAACCCCGACCGCGGCGCGCTCGCCGACCTCGTGGCGGCGGCGGAGACCGCGGCCCGCGGCGGCGAGCCCGCCGAGGACGAGATGCCCCTGATCCAGCCGTCCGAGGCGCCGTCGTGCCCGGACTGGGCCACCGGCGCCGAGGCCACCTCCATCGAGGTGTTCGGCGCGCTCGCCACCGGCCTCGGCGAGGCCTTCGCGGCCGCGCGCGGGGCGGAACGTCTGCTGTTCGGCTTCGCCGAGCACTCCGTAGAGACCACCTACCTCGGCACCTCGACGGGCGTTCGCCTTCGTCACGTCCAGCCGACGGGTCGGCTCGAGGTGAACGCGAAGTCGAAGGACTACCAGCGGTCGGCGTGGGCGGGCGCGGCGACGCGGGACTTCTCCGACGTCGACTTCGCCTCGATCGACTCCGGCCTGACCGAGCGCCTCGGGTGGGCGGAGAAGAAGATCGACCTGCCCGCGGGCCGGTACGAGACGGTGCTTCCGCCGACGGCGGTCGCGGACCTGATGATCAACGCGTACTGGTCCACCGCGGGCCGGGACAGCATCGAGGGCCGCACGGTCTTCTCCGCCCCCGGCGGCAAGACCCGTATCGGCGAACGCCTGAGCAAGCTGCCGGTGACCCTGCGCAGCAACCCGAACGAGCCCGGCCTGCAGTGCTGCGACTTCACCCTGTCGGCCTCCTCCGGCAGCACCGAGTCGGTCTTCGACAACGGCTCGCGGGTCGGCGCCGTGGACTGGATCCGCGACGGCGTCCTACAGAACCTCGTTCACACCCGGTGGACCGCGAAGAAGTACGGCGCCGCCGGCGCGACCCCGGGCGCGGACAACCTGATCATGGAGGTCCCGAACCCGTCCGGGTCGCTGGCCGACCTGGTCTCCCACACCGAACGCGGCCTGCTGCTCACCTGCCTCTGGTACATCCGCGAGGTGGACCCGCAGACCCTCCTGCTCACCGGCCTCACCCGCGACGGCGTGTACCTCGTCGAAAACGGCGAGGTCGTGGGCGCGGTGAACAACTTCCGCTTCAACGAAACCCCCGTCGGCCTGCTCGACCGTCTCATCGAGGTCGGCAACACCGAGCGCTGCCTCCCCCGCGAGTGGGGCGACTGGTTCACCCGCGCCGCCATGCCCGCGGTGCGCGTGGACGGCTTCAACATGTCGTCGGTGTCCGAGGCCCAGTAGCGCCTACCTGGCCGGTGTCCTGACTGAGGGTCAGGACACCAGCCACGTACGTTGTGCCGCTGGCAGAGACCGGGCGCCCGTTCCAGGGAGGTTCCGCGGATGATTGAGACGATCTCCAACGACCCTGCGGGCTGGTCGGGCCTCCGACCGGTCGACATCTCGGATCTGCGGAGCTTCGAGGTTCGCGCCGGATCGTCCGGACAGACCGTGATCGTGACCACCGAATCGACGGACGGCCGATCCCGTCTTCAGGCGACCTTCGTCGGGGTGGTTGGTCTGCAGCTGTCCTGGCCCGAGCAGCAGCCGGTCAGTCTGGACGTGGTCGAGATCGGCGACGTCAGTGCGCACGGTCTGGAGGACATCAGTTTCCGCGTGGCCGAGGGCGCGGGGTTCTTCGCCTTCTCGTGCCGCGAGTTCTTCGCCGTCGCGATTCGCGAGACCTGACGTTGGCCGAATGCGACGACACCTAGGAGCGTGGGTCAGTAACACGCCCGGGTAGGTCCCACATCCGGACGGCGGTGCCGGCGACGATTGGTGCCGTGGGTACCGACGATTCGCTGTTCGAGATGGATCCGGTGGAGCGGCCGGAGGG
>JBQTIB010000028.1:0-33368 GCA_052389435.1 Sporichthyaceae bacterium
CGTCCGCTCAAGGGTGAGCTATAGGTCACCCTTGAGCGGACGCCAGGAGTTCGGCGGGTCATCGCTCGGTCCTGGCTTGGGCGGCGGCCGAGTGGACCGCTGTCAGGATTGCCTCGTAGCCCGTGCACCGACACAGGTTTCCGGCGAGGGCCTCGCGAACGTCCGCATCCGTCGGGGAGTTCCGACGGGTCAACAGATCGTGGACGGTGACGACGAGACCGGGCGTGCAGAATCCGCACTGCACGGCTCCGCAGGCCAGGAACGCCGAGGCGACCACGCCGAGCGCGTCGCCTCGGTCGGTGCCGTCGGGATCGGTGTGGGCGAGGCCTTCGACCGTCGTGACGGCACTGTCCTGCGCCTGACCCGCCGCGACGAGGCACGCGCAGACGGCGAGCCCGTCGAGCAGCACGGTGCACGAGCCGCATTCGCCCTGCTCGCAGGCGTTCTTCGAACCCGGGAGGTCCATGCGTTCGCGCAGGACGTAGAGCAGGCTCTCGCCCGCCCAGCAGTCCTCGACGACGCGTTCGACGCCGTTGACGGTGCAGCGCAGTCTCATGCGGCGACCTGTCCGACCCAGCCGAGGCTGCGCCGTGCCAGGACCTTCAGAGCGTGCCGGCGGTAGGCGGCGGAGCCGCGCTGGTCGTCGATCGGTCGCGCGGCGGCGGCGACGAGTTCGGCGAACGCCTCGCACGTCGCCGCGGGCAGACGGACGGGATCCCAGCCGTGCTCGTCGAGGGCGGCGCCCAGCAGCGCCTCGGCCTCGGGGGCGCGCAGCGGCGTCGGGCCGGCGGACCCGATGCCGGTGCCGACCCGGCGGGCGACCGGATCGATCGACAGCGCGAAGGAACAGACGGCGATGACCATGGCGTTGCGGGTGCCGACCTTCGCGAAGCTCTGCGCGGGGCCGGTGTGCGGGACCTCGACGGCCACGACGAGTTCGTCCGCCGCCAACGCGCTGCGCCCCGGCCCGAGGAAGAACTCCGCGGCCTGGAGGTGACGGGTGCCGCGCACCGACGCGACCTCGACCGTCGCGCCGCAGGCCAACAGCACGGGGTGCGCGTCGCCTGCCGGCGAGGCCGTGCCGAGGTTGCCGCCCAGGGTGCCGCGATTGCGGATCTGCGGGGAGCCGACGGTCCGCGCGGCCGCCGCGAGGGCGGGCAGTCGATCGCCGAGCCTGCTCACCATCGTCGCGAACGGTTCGCCGGCGCCGATGCGGGTGCAGGCGCCCAGGTCCCGGTGTCCCCGCAGTTCGGCGACGCCGGCGAGGTCGAGCAGGGCGGCGGGCCGGCGGTCTCCGAGGTTGAGTTCGACCATGACGTCGGTGCCCCCGGCGATCGGCAGGGCGTCGGGGCGATCCGCGCGCATCCGCAGTGCCTCGGCGAGGTCGTCCGGGCGCAGGAAGTCCATGGCTACCAGGCGCCCGGGTGCGCGGGGCTGCCCTCGCGGAGCACGGTGCCCTCGATGAGCCCGTACGGCCGGTCGGCGGCCCAGAACACGGTGCCGGGGTTGTCGCGGCCGAACGCGCTCAGATCGGAGAGGAAGTGGTGGCGGTTGGGCAGGCGCAGTCGCACCTCCGCCACCGCTGGCACCTCGGCGATCACGCGTGCCCCCATCGCGAACAGGGTCTGCTGCAGAGATCGACTGTAGGTCTCGGCAAAGGCCGCCAGCAGGCAATCGCGCGAGGCGGTCCACAGTTCGTCCCAATTGCCCGGATCGGCAATCCCGTCGTAACGCCACCGCGCCTGCACGCTCGTGGCGAGGATGCGGTCGCTCGCCGGCTGCAACGTCGTGAACTCGTCGACGGCGAACCCGACGAACTCCGACGCGGTGGTGTTGAGGACCACCAGGTCCTTGATCCCGGCCACGACGAGGTCGGTGCCGGCTTCGTGTCGGACGTAGGCGGTGCGGACCGCGCCGCCGTCGCGGGAGAAGGAGTGCGGCCCGCCGATGCTGCTCCAGGAGTAGCTCTCGACGTCGACGTCGGCAGCGGCGATCGCGGGCTGGGTGCCGACGAAGTGCCGTGCCAGGCGCAGCGCGAAGTCCTCCACCGACGCGATGCCGTCGCGAGCGAACGCCAGCACGGTGTTCTTCTGCGAGTCCGTCGGCAGCACCGCGGCGTTGTCGCCCGTGTGGTGAGTCTCCGTCAGGTCGCCCGACAGCGCGGTCGAGACGTTGAGGTCGGTCACGCGGTGCCCGGCCGGTTCCCGGTCCACCCGCACGACCCGCGTCTCGGCCTTGCCGTACCGGTTCGGGCCCAACACCGCGCGCTGCAATGTCGATCGCTCGGGCGCCTGGCTCGTCCCTCGTTCGTCGCGCTCGCTCATCCGATGGCCCTCTCCTGGAGCAGCGTCGCGGCTCGGCGGTGTCGCGCGAGGATCTCGTCGAGACCGTTCTGCGTCGACCGGCCCCCTTCGACGAGGACGCGGCCGGCCACCACCGTCTCGCGGGCCGCGGTCGGCCCGCACCGCAGCCAGGCCTCGACGGGGTCGGACAGCGCGCCCGCGAACACGACGCCGGCCTGCGGCCACACGACCAGGTCGCCGGCCGCGCCGACGGAGAGTTCGCCGATCTCGCCGCGGCGGCCCAGGCACGCCGCGCCGCCGAGCGTCGCGATCTCGAGTGCGTCGCGGGCGCTGAACGCCGCCGCTCCGTCGCGTTGGCGGCCCAGCAGCATCGCGTTGCGCGACTCCATCCACAGCGAGGCGGAGTCCGCCGACGACGATCCGTCACATCCCAATCCCACGGGCGATCCGGCCCCGCGCAGGTCCTGGACCGCGCAGACGGTGCGGGCCGGTCCGCCCGCGCCGAGGATCATGTTCGAGCTCGGGCAGTGTGCGACGCCGACGCCGGCCGCGCCGAGCCGAGCGACCTCCGCCGGGTTGGGGTGCACGCAGTGCGCCACCCACGTGCGATCGGTGAGCCAACCGACCTCGGCGAGCTGTTCGGTGGGCCGGCGGCCGTAGGTCGCGAGGCAGAACGCGTCCTCGTCGGGGTCCTCGGCGAAGTGGGTGTGCAGGCGCACGTCGAGCCGCTCGGCCAACTCCGCGGTGGCCGCCATGAGTTCCGGGCGGACGCTGAACGGCGAGCACGGCGCCAGCGCGATCCGGACCATCGCCAGCGGCGAGCGGTCGTGGTGCAGAGCGACAAGGCGTTCGCTGTCGGCGAGGACCTCGTCGTCGGTCTGCACCACGCCGTCCGGCGGGAGGCCGCCGTCCTTGCGGGACAGGGTCATCGACCCGCGCGTCGGGTGGAAGCGCAGACCGACCTCGCGGGCGGCCGCGATCTGCGCCGACCACAGGTCCCCGCCGCCGGCGGGCGCGATGTAGAGGTGGTCGGTGGTCGTCGTGCACCCGCCGAGCGCCAACTCCACGAGGCCGACCCAGGTGGACAGGTAGGAGCCCTCCTCGTCCAGGCCCGCCCACACCGGGTAGAGCTTGACCAGCCACTCGAACAGCGGGCCGTTCACCACGGGGGCGAAGGCGCGGGTGAGGTTCTGGTACAGGTGGTGGTGGGTGTTCACCAGCCCCGGAGTGACCAGGCAGCCGGTGGCGTCGATCGTCCGCGTCGCGGCGGGCGGCGGTTCGGTGCCGGCGCCCACGGCGACGACGGCACCGCCGGAGATCGCGACCCACCCCCCGGGCAGTTCGCGCCGAGCGGCGTCGCAGGTGACCAGGAGAGCGGCGTCCCGTACCAGCAGGTCGGCGGAAGCGATGCCCACTCAGCTCCCCCGGTAGGTCGAGTAGGCGAACGGGCTCAGCAGCAGCGGGACGTGGTGGTGCTCGGACGGGTCCAGGACGAGGAACTCCACGGTCACCCGGGGGTGGAAGCACGGGACGTTGGCGGCGGCGTACCAGTCCCCGGTGGCGAAGACGAGACGGTGAACGCCGGCGTCGGGATCCGGCAGCCGCAGGCGTCCGTCGTCGTCGGTCGTCCCGGCGCCGGTCTGCGCCCAGGTCCCGTCGGCGGTCTGCGTGTCCAGCAGGACCGTCATTCCACAGGCGGGTCGGCCCGCGGCGGTGTCGAGAACGTGCGTCGAGAGGCTCATGCTCCGCTCCACAGCCGCCGCAGGCGCAGCGCGGTGATCTCCGCGAGCTGCCGACGCACCACCGCGAGTTCGGTCGCCGGGTCGTTGCCCAGCCGTTCCCGCAGCAGGGCGAGCAGTTCGGCACCGTCGCGGCCCGCGGCTCGGACCAGGTACACGTGGCCGAACTTCTCCTCGTAGGCCCGGTTGCCCTCCGCGAGCGCCTCGCGCAGGTCGTCGTCGACGCCCGCCTGCTCGCGCCGCGAGGACGCGGCCTCGGCACCGCCGCCGGCGGGGCGTTCGCCGATGCGAGGGTGCGCCGAGAGGGCGGCGTCCACCTCGGCGCGTTCCAGTCCTGTCACCAGGGCGTCGGACATGGCCGCGAGCCCGTCGAGGGTCGGGTACGGCCGTCCGGCGGCGAGCTCCGCGGCCCAGACCGGCGATGCGCAGCACGAGCGCACCGCGGCGGCCGCGACCTCGGCGGGCAGGAGGTTCCACCAGCGCAGCGCGACGTCCTCGCGGGCGGCGCCGGTCGGATCGCCCCACAGTCGAATCCGGCCGAGCCCGCCGTCGGGGAGAAGGTCGAGCCGGACCTGATGGGCGATCAGATCGCAGTCCAGTCCAGCATCCGGGCCGAACCAGTGCCGGGTGTCCGGGGCGATCGCGGTGCGGGGCAGCAGCGGGCGCCACTCCCCCGCGGCGTCGAGCGCGGACAGTGCCACGGCGCCGGGGGCGTTGCCGACGAAGTGCGTGGTGTCGACGACGACCTGCCGCACCCGTCCCGCAGCGGCGAGGCCGAGCAGGATCCAGTCGTTGCCGCCGTCGCGTCGCCGTTTGGTCTCCCACCCGCCGCCCATCGTCGCGGCGTTGCCGGGCGCGATGGCGTTCTCCGGCGGAGAGTAGAACCGATCGCTGCAGTCCAGCACCGTCGCGCCGTTCTCCGAGGCGGCGAGGTCGACGGTCAGCCCAGCCCAGCGCCGCGGATCCGGGACGACCTCGCCGAACGCGCGCAGGCGGGCGACGCCGCCGTCGGGATGGATGGTGAGCCGCAGATGGCTGGCAAGAACCGGGGTGTGGACCTCGAGCACGTTCTCGGTGTGCCCGGCCAACGCCGCCCGATCGGTCAGCGCGGTCCACTCGGCGTGCGCGACCACCTCGTCCGCGGGCGGCCACCCGTCGAGGTAGCAGGCGTGCACCTGGGCCGAGGTGGGGAAGTTGCCAGTGAAGAACGCGGTGTCGACGACGACCTGGCGGACGATGCCCGGAACGCCGAGGCGCACGAGGACCCAGTCCTCGCCGGGACTGCGGCGGCGGCGGGTCTCCCAGCCGTCGTAGACCTGGCCGCGCGGACCGAACGCGTGCGGGGTGAACGTGGGCGGGGCCGCGCGGAGGAGGTTCTCCTTTTCGGCGAAGGTCTCGTCGTTGGCCGCGAGGACGCTGCCGCCGAGCGCCCGCCCGGCGAGGTCGACCCACCTCGGATCGGTGGTGCTCACGCTGCCTCCCTGGCGAGCAGTCGGCCCGTCGGCGTCGTCCCCACGACCGCGCCGTGCAGCCACGTCCGTCGGACGACGCCGGTCAGGGTGCGGCCGGCGTACGGAGTGATCGGGTGACGGTGCGCCAGTTGCTCGGCGTGGACGACGAACTCGGCGTCGGGGGCGAACTCGACGAGGTCGGCGTCGGCCCCGGGGACGATGCTTCCCTTGCCGGTCAGCCCGGCCAGCCACGCCGGTCCCTGCGCCATCCAGCCCACGACCTCGGCCAGAGCGATGCCTCGCTCTCGGGCGGCGGTCCACATCACCGGCAGTCCCAACTGCAGCGAGGACACCCCGCCCCAGGCGGCGGAGAAGTCTCCCGTGCCGCCGTCGGCGGGGCGTTTGAGGTCGATCGGGCTCGGCGAGTGGTCGGACACCACGACGTCGATCGTCCCGGCCCGCAGTCCGTTCCACAGCGCGTCGGCGTTCGCCGCGTCGCGCACGGGCGGGCAGCACTTGAACTCCGTCGCCCCCGGCGGCACCGAGGCGGCGTCCAGGGTCAGGTAGTGCGGGCACGTCTCCACCGAGACGGGCACTCCCTCGGCCCGAGCCGCCGCCAGCGACGGCAGGGCCGCGGCGGCGGACAGATGCAGGATGTGCACCCGCGCGCCCGTGCGCCGCGAGGCATCCAGCACCGCCCGGACCGCGGCCACCTCGGCCGCTGCCGGGCGCGAGGACAGGAACTGCGCGTACCCGGGACCGGCGGCCGGCGCCGCGGCGAGCGTCGCGGCGTCCTCGGCGTGCACGATCAGCAACCCACCGAGCGCCGCGACCTTCTCCGCGGCGCGCAGCAGGCCGGAGCCGTCCAGCGGTGGAAATTCCGGGACCCCTGAGTCGGCGAGGAAGCACTTGAACCCGAAGACGCCCGCGGCGTGGAGCTCGGCCAGATCCTCGCCTGCGAGGTTGCCGGGGACGGCGCCACCCCAGAAGCCGACGTCGACGTGCACCTGCGCGGTCGCGACGGCCTGCTTGGTCCGCAGCGCGGCCACGTCGATCGTCGGCGGCAGGCTGTTCAGCGGCATGTCGATCAGCGTCGTCACGCCGCCGGCGGCCGCGGCCCGGGTAGCCGTCGCAAAACCCTCCCAGTGCGTGCGCCCGGGTTCGTTGACGTGCACGTGGGTGTCGACGAGGCCGGGCAGCAGCACGACTTCGGGGCCGAGCAGTTCGATGCGCTTGGCCGGGACCGAGGCGTCGAGCGGAAGCACCGCGTCGATGCGCCCGTCGCGGACGACGACCGTGGCCGGAGCCTCCCCGTGGGGCAGCATCGCGCGCTGCGCGCGGACCACCAGATCGGCGGGTTGCATCGACACATCAGCACCGTAGCGAGCAGTGGCGCCCCGCTCCCCCGGCGGCGTCCCGACGCGCGGAGATCGGCCCCGCGTACCGATCGACAACAGTCGCTCCGGATCAGTCGTGCAGCCTGATCGGAACGACCTCAAGCCCGCGCACGCGCTCGAAGTGGCGCACGTTGGCAGTACCGACACGCCAGCCCGCGGCGATTGCGGTAGCGGCGACCAGGCGGTCGTGCGCGCCGACATCGGCCCCGGAGGAAGCGAGTTGAGCCCATAGGCGTGCGTGTGCGCGTGCGCAGATCAAGTCGAACGGCAGCGGCGGGAAGGCGACCAGGACGGCTTCCACGAAGGCCTCGCGGCGGGCCCGATGGCGGGGCGTGGCTCGGTGCACTCCGTGAAGCAGTTCGGACGCGGTGATCGCGGCGATAGCTACTTCCTCGGACCCGCCAATCTCTCGCTGGAGCCTGGAGCTCACCTCGGCCATCGAACCCGGCGTTGGCCGCGTATGCAGGGCCCGCTCGAGTTGGATGAAGACCGTGGTGTCTAGGACTGTGCCCACGGATCATCCGGTACGGCGCCGACGGAGGCGCGGATTCGCTCCATGTCCGCCGCGAACATCGGATCGGGCGCGGCCGCGTCGGCCAGCATGGCCAGAGCCTCTCGCAGCGGTCTGCCTCGACGCGCGGGGCTCCCGGCCACGCTCCGGTCCTCCGAGTTGACGATGACGTAGACCGGCCTGTCCCGATTGAGGACGACCACCTGCTCGCGCCGCGCCAAGGCGTCCCTGGCGTGCCTCGGGATGCGGACGTCTTCCGCGCGAATCTCTGTCACCGGACCATGCTAGCCGCTGCCGTACGGAACCGCACGGAACCGTACGGTTTGCTGCCCGCCGGTGGAGGGCTAGCCGCCGACGTAGGCGGCGAGGTGCTTGCCGGTCAGCGTCGACTTCTTCTTGACCAGCTCGGCCGGCGTGCCCTCGAACACCACCTTGCCGCCGTCGTGGCCCGCGCCGGGACCGAGGTCGACGATCCAGTCCGCGTGGGCCATGACCGCCTGGTGGTGCTCGACGACGATCACCGACTTGCCCGAGTCCACCAGGCGGTCCAGCAGCGCAAGGAGCTGTTCGACGTCGGCGAGGTGCAGGCCGGTGGTCGGTTCGTCGAGGACGTAGACCGCGCCCTTCTCCCCCATGTGCACGGCCAGCTTCAGGCGCTGGCGTTCGCCGCCGGACAGGGTGGTGAGCGGCTGGCCGAGGCCGACGTACCCGAGCCCCACGTCTACCAGGCGGGCCAGAATCGCGTGCGCCGCAGGGGTCTTGGCGTCGCCGTCCCCGAAGAACCTTTCGGCCTCCGCCACCGACATCGCGAGAACCTCGGAAATGTCCCGGCCGCCGAACTTGTAGTCGAGGACCTGGGCGTCGAAACGTCTGCCCTCGCACAGTTCGCAGACCGTCGAGATCGAGGCCATCATGCCCAGGTCGGTGAAGATCACCCCGGCGCCGTTGCAGGTCGGGCAGGCGCCCTCGGAGTTGGCGCTGAACAGCGCGGGCTTGACGTTGTTCGCCTTGGCGAACGCCTTGCGGATCGGTTCGAGCAGCCCGGTGTAGGTGGCGGGGTTGCTGCGCCGGGAGCCCTTGATGCCGGTCTGGTCGACGATCACCACGCCGTCGCGGCCGGCCACCGAGCCGTGGACCAGGGAACTCTTGCCCGACCCGGCCACCCCGGTGACCACGCACAGCACGCCGAGCGGGAGGTCGACCGACACCTTCCGCAGGTTGTGCAGCGTCGCGCCGCGGATCTCCATCGCACCCGACCGCTGCCGGACCGAGGTCTTGAGCGCGGCCCGGTCGTCGAGGTGACGCCCCGTCAGAGTTCCCGATGTGCGCAGGGCCGCGACCGTGCCTTCGAAAACGACCTCGCCGCCCGCCGTGCCGGCGCCAGGGCCGAGGTCTACGACGTGGTCGGCGATCGCGATCGTCTCGGGTTTGTGCTCGACGACCAGAACGGTGTTGCCCTTGTCCCGCAGTTGCAGCAGCAGGTCGTTCATGCGCGCGATGTCGTGGGGGTGCAGGCCGATGGTCGGCTCGTCGAAGACGTAGGTGACGTCGGTCAGGGAGGACCCGAGGTGGCGGATCATCTTGGTCCGCTGCGCCTCGCCCCCGGATAGGGTCCCCGACGGCCGATCCAACGACAGGTACCCCAGGCCGATTTCCACGAACTTGTCCAGCGCGTGCTGCAGCGTTCCGAGCAGCGGCGCGACGGAGGGCTCCTTCAGGGTGCGCACCCACTCGGCGAGATCGCTGATCTGCATCGAGCAGGCGTCGGCGATGCTCACCCCGGAGATCTTCGACGAACGCGCGTGCTCCGCGAGCCGCGTCCCGGCGCAGTCCGGGCACGTGGTGAACACGACGGCGCGGTCGACGAAGGCCCGGACGTGGGGCTGCATCGCCTCGACGTCCTTGGACAGGAACGACTTCTGGATCTGCGGGATCAGGCCGAGGAAGGTGAGGTTGATGCCCTCGACCTTGATCTTGGTGGCCTCCCGGTAGAGGAGGTCGTTCAGTTCCCGCTTCGTGAACTTCGCGATCGGCTTGTCGCAGTCGAAGTACCCGCAGCCGTTGAAGATTCGGCCGTACCAGCCCTCCATGGAGTAGCCGGGGATCGTGATCGCGCCGTCGTTGATGGACTTCGAGGAGTCGTAGAGCGCGTCGAGGTCGAAGTCGGAGACCCGGC
Organism: Sporichthyaceae bacterium; assembly: GCA_052389435.1. GTDB lineage: Bacteria > Actinomycetota > Actinomycetes > Sporichthyales > Sporichthyaceae > JBQTKD01. The sequence continues at coordinate 9,578 of JBQTIB010000028.1, forward strand.
CCATTCCCTCGCACCGCGGGCACATGCCGCCGGTGATGCTGAACGTTCGTCGTTCCTTCACTTCGCGGCCGGCCTTGGACGTGGTCACCGCGCCCGCGCCGCTGATCGAGGCCACGTTGAACGAGAACGCCTGCGGCGATCCGACGTAGGGCCTGCCGAGGCGGCTGAACAGGATGCGCAGCATCGCGTTCGCGTCGGTGACGGTCCCCACGGTCGACCGCGCGTTGGCGCCCATCCGCTCCTGGTCGACGATGATCGCCGTGGTGAGCCCCTCGAGGACGTCGACGTCCGGACGGGACATCGACGGCATGAACCCCTGGACGAACGCGCTGTAGGTCTCGTTGATCATCCGCTGGGACTCCGCGGCGATGGTGCCGAAAACCAGCGAACTCTTGCCGGAGCCGGACACCCCGGTGAAGACCGTCAGCCGCCGCTTGCGCAGTTCCACGCTCACGTTCTTGAGGTTGTTCTCCCGGGCTCCGTGCACCCGGATCAGGTCGTGGCCGTCCGCGCGATGAGGCATCGCGCCATCCTAGGATCCGGGGTCGATCGCCAGCCGGCGAACGAGAACGGGGTCTGCCAGGGCGCGGAGCCAACCTCACCCACACGGCCCCGCAGAGCAGAAAAAGCTTCACACCTACTGGGACGCTGGTCGTCCGGGCACGGGTGGAGGCCCGGACGACCGGTCGGCCGATGCCCCAGCGCGTGTCGGCCCGTGGTTGCGGGCCGATCCCCACCTACGCCGCACTGGAGCGAAGACCGTCCGGCATCGCCGGGCCTCCTCGATCAATGTGCACATTCCTTGATCGTCGCGTGGGCCTTTTTCGCCGTGATTGCGCCGAACGAGCGACTGCCGTAAGCCCGGCGTGATCTTCGCTGGGTCATTTCCGACGGATGGTGCGGAATGCCCCGGCCGTACCAATCCAGGCGCGGGACGGCTCCGAAAGGCCGACCCCGCCTGGGAAACGACGGAAGATCGCGGTCCGGTCACGAAGTGCGGATCGAGCACGCTTCACCCGAGTAGCCCGATGGGGCCCGGGGGTAGGCGGAGGGCAACCGCGGACCGCAACGGCGCGCTCGTGCCGCGGTCCGACGTTCGAAACCCAGGGGGTATCGAAAGCAATGCGAACCACCGTTCTGCACAGCCGTCTCGCCGCATCCGCCGCCGCGGTCGTATTGGCCGCGGGGTTGACCGCCTGCGGCGGAGGCGACGAAGCCGAGGTCGGTCAGAACCCGCCCGCCAGTTCCGGCGAACAGCCGGGCACTGGGGCCGCGAACGCCTCGGCGTTGACCCCGGCTCAGTACTCCGACCCGTTCACCGGAGCCCGCGCCGCCGCCGAACACATGCCGATGACGGCCACCGCGCTCGCCACCGGCTTCGCGCAGGCGAAGAAGCTCGACGGGGTGGACACCGCCGCCGCGAAGCTGCGCTCGGACCTGACCTACCTGCTTTCCGAGCACGTCTACCTGGCCGGCATCGGCATCAACACCGCCCTCGTCGCCGGCGCCACCGACGCCAAGACCGAGGCCGCCCTCGAAGCCCTCGACAAGAACTCCGTGGCGCTGGCGGACGCCGTCGGGCAAGTCGGCACCACGGAGGATCGCGATGCCTTCCTCCAGGCCTGGCGCGGCCACATCGACGACTTCGTCGCCTATGCGACGGCGAAGGACGAGGCCGCGGAACAGAAGGAACTCGACGACCTCGACGCCTACCGGCAGAGCGCGGGCGAACTGTTCGAGAAGGTGACCGAGGACGCCATCTCCGCCGACGCGGTGGCCACGACGTTGGACACGCACGTGGAGACGTTGACTGCGGCGATCGACGCGATGAAGGACGGCGAGACGTCGGCCTACCCGAGGTTGTACAAGGCGGCCGAGCACATGCCGAAGGCTGCGGCGGCTCTGGCGCAGGCCTTCGACAAGGCCGGCGACGTCGCGGGAGATCCGGGCGCCGCGGGGGCGAAACTGCGCGCCGACCTGAGCGGTCTGTTGGTGGGTCACGTGTACATGGCGGGTACCGCCGTCTTCACGGCCTACACGGCCGAAGGCGGAGCGAATGGAGCCGCGTTCACGGCGGCGGCCCAGGCCCTCGGCCAGAACACCGCCGATTTGACCGCAGCGGTGAAGAGCGTGAACGCGGACGCCGAGAAGCAGTTCGACGACGCCTGGAAGGCGCACATCGACGACTTCGTCGCCTATGCCAAGGCCGCGTCCACCCAGGACGCCGCGGGCAAGACCAAGGAGCTCGCCGACCTCGACGCCTACCGCGCCAACGCCGGCAAGCTTTTCCAGACCGCCAGCGGCGGGGCCATCGAGGCCGACGCCGTCGCCGAATCGCTGAAGGAGCACGTGCAGCAGCTCGCCGGGACGATCGACGCCCTCGCCGTCGCGCTCGTCGCCAAGTAGAACGCGCGGGACCTACTGCTCGGGACCGTCCAGCACGGTCCCGAGCAGGCCCCTGTCCAGGTGGTGGAAGGGCCCGGTGATCTCGAAGGTGTAGCCGTCGGCGTCCCGGTCGGTCGTGCCGCGCTGGGAGGAGAAGTACAGCCGGCTGCCGTCGGGGCTGAACGCCGGGCCGGTGATCTCGGACCTGCGGTGCCCCACCAGATGCGCGAAGACCGAGACCCGGCCGTTGGGACTGATCAGGCCGATGTCCAACGATCCCCGGTCCTCGGCGATGAACAGCTCGCCCACCGCGGAGCGGGCGAGGTTGTCCAGCCCGGAGACCGGGGCGCCGTCGGCGTCCTCGGTGTAGACGACGGACAGAGCCCCGGTGGCGGCGTCCAACCGCCAGACCTTGCCGTCGCCCTTGGTGGTGAACCAGACCGAGTCCTCCCCGTACACGCAGCCCTCGCCGCCGTCGAAGCGCAGCACCCCGGCCACCTGGTTGCGGGTGGCTCGCCTCGTGGCGGCCGGGTCCGGCACAAGCTCCCAGCGGGTGGGTCCACCCGGGTCGCCGCACAGCACCTCGAGCCGGCCGGTGCCCAGATCCGGGTAGAGCGTGGGCACGAACCGGTAGAAGCAGCCGTCGGAGCGATCCTCCGTCAGATACACACAGCGCCGGACCGGGTCGACGGCTGCGGCCTCGTGGCGGAAAGCACCCATCGCATCGCGACGCAGGCCGTCGCGGCCGCCTTGGGGAAACGTCTCGTAGACCAGCCCCCGAGAGGTCTCCTCGCAGGAGAGCCACGTGCCCCACGGCGTCGCGCCGCCTGCGCAGTTCCGATCGGTCCCGTCGAGAATGCGATAGCCCTCGAGCAGCGTCCCGTCGGGACCGAACCGCAACGCTCCGACTCCCCCGACGCCGTCGTCCATCTCGCTGTTGGAGACGTAGATCCAGCCGTCCCCGTCGGCGAAGCAGGCACCGCCGTCCGGCGCCGGATGCCAGAGGTAGTCGCTGTTCGCGACCCGATTCCCGGATCGGGCGACGATCCGGGAAACGAAGCCGCTCGGAAGCCGAAGTCCGCTGGCGTCCGCCCCGGCGAGCACGCCGTAGGGACCGACCGGCGCGGCCGGCCGCTGCGCGGACAGCGGGACGCCCGGAGCGAGGGGCCGGACCGGGTCGGCGGACTCCTCGGCCAGCGACCACCACCCCGCGCCGCCCAACACCACGGCGCCGACGCCCGCGCCGCCCACCGCCCGCAGGAAGGTGCGGCGCCCGGTGGTCGGATTCGCCCGGCGATGCGTGCTCATCGCGAGCCGCCGAGCTTTGCGGTGACCCGACTGCGATCGAGCTCGGCCACCTCGGGGCGCCCGCGGTTGCAGAACGCCTCCAGCTCGACCAGCTCCGTCTCGCTCGCGAACACGACCTCGACGTCGTCGTCCGGCCCCGGTTCGAACCGAACCACCTGCCACCCCTGCCCGGCCTCGGCGCTTTCACCCGCGGCGTAGGGCCCGGTGCAGGAGACGGTGAAGGTTCCGAAGTCGTGCGTCAAGTCGCCGCGGACCACGCTCAGCCCGGGCGGAGGCGTGGCGGGCACCGTGGGCGGAGGCGGAGCGTCGACGCGGATCACCGCGGCGCCCAGCGGCCCGCTGCCGCGCGCGGCGTCGCCGACGGTGCCGACGGCGACGAGGCCGAGGCCGGTGAATCCGACGAGCGCCGCGGCCCACCCGAGCAGACGCAGCGTTCCGGTTCCGACCCTGTGGCTCACGACCCCAGGATGACTCGCCGGAGGCGGCTCCTGCCCTAGCGGCCCCCTAACGGACGGTTAAGGGCGCTTCCCCGAGCCGGCCCGCGCCCCCGGCCGGGTACTAGCGTGCCGGTCGTGGCACAGGTTCTGGTGATCGAGGACGACGCGGCGATCCGCTCGCTGCTGTGCCGCGCGCTCGGCGAACGCGGCTTCGCCGTGGCCTCCGCCCCCTCCGGCATGGCCGGGTTGAGCATGGCCGTGGAGTCCCGGCCGGACATCGTGGTGCTCGATCTCGGCCTGCCGGACGTCGACGGCGGCGAGGTGCTCAAGATGCTCCGCGCCGTCAGCGGGGTGCCGGTGATCGTCGCGACCGCCCGCGACGACGACGCCTCGGTGGTGGCGGCGCTGGGCAACGGCGCCGACGACTACGTGGTCAAGCCGTTCTCCGCCGATGCCCTCGAAGCACGTATTCGCGCGGTGCTGCGTCGCGCGGGCTCCCCGGACGCGCCGCGGCCGACCATCGCGGTCGGAGGGCTCGAGGTGGACCTGCGCGCCCGCGAGGTCCACCTCGACGGAAACGCGCTGGAACTGACCCCGAAGGAGTTCGACCTGCTCGCCTACCTCGCCGACCGGGCCGGGCAGGTGGTCACCAAGAAGGAGCTGCTCGCGGAGGTGTGGCAGCAGCCCTACGGAGGCTCGGACAAAACGGTGGACGTGCATCTGTCCTGGCTGCGCCGCAAGCTGGGCGAGACGGCCCAGCAGCCCCGGTTCCTGCACACCGTGCGGGGCGTCGGGGTCAAGCTCGTCGCGCCATGAGGCGCAGCCTCATCCGCACCGTCGCGGCCGTGACGGTCATCGTGCTCGTCGCCCTGCTCGTGCCCATGGCCGTGCTCGTCCGCAAGTACGCCCTCGAGGATCGACTGGCTCGCGCGGCGCTGGAGGTACAGGCCACCGAGACCGTGGTCTCCGGCCAGGACAAGGGCTCGGTGTCGGTCTACCTCGAGGGCGCCAACCGCAACGACAACGGCATCCGCACCACCGTGCTGTATCCCGACGGCGTCGCGATCGGCCCGACGCCCGGCGAGGACGAACGCGTTCGCGAGGCCCGGCAGACCGGTCAGGCCCGGGCGGACACGGCCGGCTCCGGCGCGCAGATCCTCGTGCCCGTCTCGCTCGGCGGCAGCAGCGGCCTTCCCGCGAACACCCCGGTGATCCGGGTCCAGATCCTCTCCGACGGCTTCCTCGACGAGGTCCGCCGCTCCTGGGCGCTGCTCGGACTGCTCGGTCTGGCGCTGCTCGGCGGCGCCGTGCTGGTGGCCGACCGGCTCGGCCGCAGCTTCGTCCAGCCGGTCCTGGGCCTGGCCGACCGCGCGGGCCGGCTTGCGACCGGAGACCGCTCCGCTCCCCCGCTGAAGGAGGGTCCGGCGGAGGTTGCCGTGGTCGCCGGTGCGCTGGACACCCTGGTGGAACGGGTCGACGAACTGCTCGAACGCGAACGGATCGCCGTCACCGACCTGCAGCATCGGCTGCGCACCCCGGTGACCCGGCTGCGGCTCGCGGCCGAGGGACTGTCCGAACCCGAGGACCGCCAGCGGGTCGTCGAGTACGTCGACGCGCTCGACCGCGCCGTCGACGAGGTGATTCGCGAGGCTCGACGCTCCGAGCGCGAGGGGTTGACCGCGCACTCCGACCTCGTCGAGGTCGCCCGAGCCCGTGCCCACTTTTGGGGGCCCCTGGCCGAGGACCAATCGCGCCCCTTCGACGTCGACCTGCCCGCCGGCCCTGCACCGGTGCGGGCCGGCGAACAGGACCTCGAGGCGATGCTCGACGCCCTTTTCGACAACGTCTTCAGCCACACCCCGGAGGGCGCCGCGCTGCGCCTGCGCGTCCGCATCGGCGAGAGCGTCGAGGTGGAGATGTCCGACGGCGGCCCCGGCTTTCCGGCCGGTCTGAACCCGACCGCGCGCGGGGACTCCGCTGCCGGGTCCACGGGACTCGGGCTGGACATCGTGCAGCGCACGGCACGCGCCGCCGGGGGCGAGATGGTGCTGGGTTCGTCCCCCGGCGGCGGCGCCTCGGTGCTGGTGCGCCTGCCCCGCGTGTGAGTCGCGACGACGGACGCCGCCTGGATTGACGGCGCCCGTCGTCGTTCCCGGGGAGGGTTAGCGGGTCAGGGTCACCGAGCAGTCGCCAGGTCCGTCGATTCGCTTGGCGGACATGACGAATTCGTCGACGCCGGCGGCGTCCGGGCGCAGTTGCTCGACGTCGATCTCGCCCTCGCGATCGGTCGTCAGTTCTCGGTCGAAGTACTTCTCGCCGTTGTGGCTCAGCGAGATCTGCCACCGCTGCGCGGGCTTGGCGTCGTCGATCTCGAAACTGGTCTCCAGGCTTTTGCCTTCGCGATCGACCTCGGCGTCGTAGCGGGCCTCGCCGCACGCGCCGTTCTTCTCCGACGTGGCCTCGCCCGAGGCGATGGCGGCGACCGCGCCGGGTGCAACGGCCAGTGCGCCGACCCCGGCGACTCCGAGAATCAGGGCGGTGGCCAGGACGGTCGTGCGACGGTTCGGGGTGGACATGAGTGCTCCCTGTGGCTTTCGGTTTGTCGCACCCGGTGTGGTGCGTTGGGAGCAATGTGCCCGCCGATCGGCTAGCGGCACCGCAACCGATCGCTAAGCCCGAGCTAACGCCGTTCGGCGCGCGGAAGTGCTCGCTGCCAGTCGCAAGAGCCAGGTTCTATAGCCAAAGTGGGTGGTGTCTGCGATACGGTTCGCGCGTGACGACCTTTCGAATCAGCGAGGTTGCCGACCTCATGGGTGTCAGTGCCGACACCGTGCGGCGGTGGACCGACGGGGGTCGGCTGCCCGCCACCCGCGATCAGCACGGCCACCGGGTGGTGGAGGGCCGGGCGCTTGCCGCCTTCGCCCGCGCGCTCGCCGAGGCGCCGGACCCCGGCCGGGTCACGCCCGCGTCGGCACGCAACCGGCTGCGCGGAATCGTCACCCACGTCGTACGGGACACCGTCATGGCCAAGGTGGAAATGCAGTGCGGGCCGTATCGCATCGTGTCGCTGATGAGCCGCGAGGCCGCGGACGAACTCGGTCTGGAGCCGGGCGTGCTCGCCGTGGCAAGCGTCAAGTCGACCGTCGTCGTCGTCGAGGTCCCCGAGTCGTCCTGAGCACCCGTCACTCCCCGCCCATGGGAGGCGCCGCATGTCCCCGATCCGTCTGCGTCGACGAACGATCTCCGTGGCGTTCGCCCTGGCGGTGCTCGGCGGCTGCGCGGAAAGTGACGGGCCCGCAGCGCACACCCCGGTGGAGCAGGGCGCGGCGTCCGCGCCCGCGGGATCGGTCGCCGGCGATCTCACGGTGCTGGCCGCCGCCTCGCTGAGCGAGGTGTTCACCAGGCTCGGCGAACGCTTCGAGGCGAAGCACCCCGGCCTGTCGATCGTGTTCTCCTTCGGCGCCTCCTCCGCCCTTGCCCAGCAGATCGTCGCCAAGGCTCCCGCCGACGTGTTCGCTGCGGCCTCCCCGGCCACGATGGCGATCGTCACGAACGCGGGCGGCGCGGCCGCAAACCCGACCGTCTTCGTGAAAAACACCCTTCAGATCGCGACGCCGAAGGACAACCCCGGCAACGTGCAGGGTCTATCCGACTTCGCGCGGTCGGAACTGAAGATCGTCGTCTGCGCCGTCGCGATCCCCTGCGGAGCCGCCTCCGACGGGGTCTTCTCGGCGGCAGGGGTCCAGGAGGCGATCGACAGCTACGAGCAGGACGTCAAAGGCGTGCTCAACAAGGTGGCCACGGGCGAGGCCGACGCCGGACTGGTCTACCGGACCGACGTCCTGGCAGCCGGCGACCGGGTAACGGGCATCGACTTCGTCGAATCCGCCGGCGCCGTCAACGACTATCCCGTGGTTGCGCTCGACGAGGCGAAGAATCCCGCCGCGGCGGCGGCGTGGGTCGCGTTCCTGACCGGCGACGAGGCTAAGGCCGCGTTCGCGGAGGCTGGCTTCCAGGTGCCGTGACGGCCCGTCAGACGCTGGCCCAGCCGCGGGCGAGATCCGGAGTACCGCCGGTGTTGATCCTGCCGGCGGTACTCGGCCTGCTCTTTCTGCTGATCCCCCTGCTCGGGCTGATGACGCGGGCGCCCTGGCGGACGATGCCCGATCGCCTGGCCGATCCGGCGGTGCGCGAGGCCCTGCAGCTTTCGCTGCTCACCGCCACCATGGCCACGGGCATCTCGATCGTCCTCGGCGTGCCGCTCGCGGTGCTGCTGGCGAACGGCCGATTCCGGGGGCGTTCGGTGATCCGCGCACTGGTCACAGTGCCCCTGGTCCTGCCGCCGGTCGTCGGTGGCGTCGCGCTGCTCAACTCGCTCGGTCGCACCGGCGTCGTCGGCGAGTCGATCTACGACGCCACCGGGTTCTCCCTGCCGTTCACGACCGCGGCGGTGGTCATCGCCGAGGCCTTCGTCGCGATGCCGTTTCTCGTCATCGCCGTCGAGGGTGCGCTGCGCGGGGTGGACCAGCGCTACGCGGAGGCGGCGGCGACCCTCGGCGCCGGCCGGTGGACCACCTTCCGGAAGGTGACCCTCCCTCTGGTGCTGCCGGGCGTCGCCGCGGGCGCGGTGCTGTGCTGGGCCCGGGCTCTCGGCGAGTTCGGCGCGACCATCACCTTCGCGGGCAGCTTTCCCGGCCGAACGCAGACGATGCCGCTCGCGGTGTACGAGGCGCTGGAGACCGACCCGCCCGCGGCGATCGTGCTCAGCATCGTCCTGCTGACGGTCTGCGTGGTGGTCTTGGCGCTGTTGCGCGAGCGCTGGCTGAACCCGACGGCGAGCCCGCCGTGACCCTCGACGCCGCCCTGAGGGTGGATCGCGCAACCTTCAACCTCGACATGAGACTTGTCGTCGAGCCGGGCGAGACCGTTGCCCTGCTCGGTCCCAACGGCGCCGGCAAGAGCACCGCGCTGCGGGTGCTCGCCGGGCTGCTGCGGCCGTCGTTCGCGCAGGTCGCGCTGGCGGGTCGGGCCCTGGACGACACCGCCGGGCGGCTGCACGTTCCGCCGGAAAGGCGTCCGGTCGGGATGGTGTTCCAGGACCACCGGCTCTTTCCGCACCTGACCGCCGCGGAGAACATCGCCTTCGGGCTGCGCACGCGCGGCGTTCGCAAGCGCGCGGCCCGCGACGTGGCCGAGCAGTGGCTGACCCGCGTCGGCCTGCCGGACCGCGGCGGGTCCAAGCCGGGCCAACTCTCCGGCGGCCAGGCCCAGCGCATCGCGCTCGCGCGAGCCCTGGCCCCGGGTCCGGACCTGCTGCTGCTCGACGAACCGCTCGCGGCCCTGGACGCCGCCACCCGCATCGAGGTCCGGGCCGAGCTGCGCCGCCACCTCGGCGAGTTCGCCGGCGCCGCGGTCCTGGTCACCCACGACCCGCTCGATGCGATGGTCCTGGCCAACCGCGTGGTGGTCCTGGAGCACGGTCGCGTGGTCCAGTCCGGCACCGTCGCCGAGGTCGCCCAACGCCCCCGCACCGCCTACGTCGCCCGTCTGGTCGGGTTGAACCTGTACCAGGGCGCGGCGGTCGGCCAGAGCGTGAAGCTGGACTCCGGAACCGAACTGTCGGTCGCCTCGTCTGCCGACGGTCCGGTCTTCGTCGCCTTCTCCCCCACCTCCGTCGCCGTCTTCCGCACTCGCCCCGACGGCACGCCCCGCAACGTCTTCCCCGCCACGATCGCCGACCTCGAACTCCACGGCGGCGTCGTGCGCCTACGCCTGACCGGGGCCCTGCCCGCCTCCGCCGACGTCACCGCCGGCGCCGTCGCCGAACTCGGCCTCGCCCCGGGCCAGGAGGTGTGGATGGCCGTCAAGGCCAACGAAACCCAGGTCTACCCGGCGTAGCCGACGGCCGCCCCGCTGCCGGTTCAGCCGACGCACCATCGGTGCGCGACCCCGACTACGGCGTCGAACGCGAAGCGACGCCGCGCGCTGGGAAAGACTGCTCCCATGAGCGCTGCGCCCCCCACCGCGCCGGCCGGCCGGTTTCCGGAGATCTCCCTGTTCTGGCTGGTCTGCGGAACGAACGGTCTGGTGTTCGCAGCCGGGACGGTGCTGTTGGCGATCTCCCCGGCGACCGTGTCTTCGGACGTGCTGCTGTCCGAGGCCGCGATCCTCGCCGTCGGCTTCGCGATCATCCTGGCGACCAACGGACTGCTGCTGCGACGCTGCCTGGCTCCGCTCGACCGCCTCGGGCGGCTCATGGGCGACGTCGACCTGCTGCGTCCCGGCAGCCGACTTCCCGAGTCGGGCGCGGGCTCGGTCGCCCGGTTGATCCGATCGTTCAACCAGATGCTCGACCGCCTCGAGGCCGAGCGAGCGGCCGGGGCGCGTGCGGCCCTGGCGGCCCAGGAGAGCGAACGGGCCCGGATCGCGCGCGAACTGCACGACGAGATCGGGCAGAACCTCACGGCCGTACTCCTCGGCCTGCGCCGCGCCGCCGACCGCGCGCCCGAACCGGTCGCCGCGGAACTGGAAATGCTCGGCGAGACCGTCCGAGGCGGCCTGGAAGAGGTGCGCGAGATCGCCCGCCGGCTGCGTCCGGGCGTTCTGGAGGACCTCGGGCTCTACACGGCGCTGCGCGCGCTGGCGACCGACTTCGCCGAGCACACCGGGATCGCGGTGCGGCGCGGGATCGGACCCGGACTGCCCGCGGTCGGCCCGGAGGCGGAACTGGTGATCTACCGCGTTGCCCAGGAGAGCCTGACCAACGTGGCCAGACACTCCAACGCCGGCACCGTCGAACTCACGCTGTCCAGGCAGGGTCGGGCGGTGCTCCTGCGCGTCGCGGACGACGGTCGCGGCCTCGGCGGCACCGAGCCGGGCGCCGGCATGCGCGGCATGCGGGAACGGGCGCTGCTGGTCGACGCGCTCCTGGAGATCGGGCCGCGGGTCGGCGGCGGCACCGAGGTCGGCCTGCTCGTTCCACTCCCGCCGGAGGCGTCGTGACGATTCGCATCCTGCTCGCCGACGACCACGCCCTGGTTCGTCGCGGCGTCCGACTCATCCTCGACGGCGAACCCGACCTCGAGGTCGTGGCGGAAGCCGGCGACGGCGCCGAGGCCATCGAACTCGCGCGCACGCACGACCTGGACCTCGCGATCCTCGACGTCGCCATGCCGCGCACGACCGGCCTGCAGGCCGCCGCGGAGCTGACCCGCCGTCATCCCCACCTCAAGGTTCTGATCCTGTCGATGCACGACAACGAGCAGTACTTCTTCGCCGCCCTGCGCGCGGGCGCGTCGGGGTACGTGCTGAAGTCGGCCGCCGACACCGATCTCGTCGAGGCGTGCCGAACCGCGGTGCGCGGCGAGCCGTTCCTGTACGCCGGCGCCGTCCGGACCCTGGTGCGGGACTACCTGGACCGCCTCGAGCGCGGCGTCGCGCCGTTGGATCGGCAGGGTCCGAATCAGCTCCTGACGCCTCGCGAAGACGAGGTCGTCAAGCTGATCGCCGAGGGGCACTCGTCCAAGGAGATCGCGAATCTGCTGGTCATCAGCATCAAGACCGTCGAACGGCATCGCGCGAACGTCCTGGCCAAGCTCGGGATGCGGGATCGGACCGAGCTCACCCGCTACGCAATCCGTGCGGGGCTCGTCGAACCGTGAGGTGTCGGAATCCTTACGTCCTGGATCGGACCCCGACGTGGGGGGTCTCCCGGGCCTTCTGGACTCCTACGATCCGTTCATCGAACCTAGGAAGGGATCCGGCATGAGGGCACGCGGTGCACGGTTCGCAGCGATCGCACTCGTCCTGCTGGCCGCCGGATGTGGGGGCGGGGCCGAGCCGAACGCCCAGGCCCCGGCCGCCGCCGAGCAGCAGCCTGCCCTCGAGACGCCGGCTGCCGAGATCGCTGCCAAGGGCGCCACCTCGGAGGTCGCCGGCCACGAGGCCACCTCCGCGCAGTCCCACGCCGGGCACTCCGCCGCTCTGCCCGACGTGCAGGTCGTCCGGGTCACCAAGGGCGGGGCGAAGGTGAACCTGCAGAGCCTGCACACGGCGGGCAAGCCGACGCTGCTGTGGTTCTGGGCGCCGCACTGCACCTTCTGCCGCGCGGAGGCCCCGAAGCTGGTGGACTTCAGCGCCAAGCACGGCTCCAAGATCGCCGTCCTCGGCCTCGGTGCCCAGGACGACCTGCGCCAGGCCGAAGGCTTCTGCACGGAGACGAGCACGACTCCGCTCGAGATGGTCTGGGACGCCTCCGGGAAGAGTTGGGTGCACTACAAGGTGACCAACCAACCGACGGTGATCGTCCTGGACGCCGACGGCAAGGTCGTCAAGCGCTGGTTCCGCGAGTTCGACGAGCGGGAAATCCTCGAAGCCGCCGGCCAGGCCTGACCACCCTGCGCGTTCTGACCCGTAGGCCACCTGGGGTAACCCGGCGCCCCCGGGGTAGCTGTGGCAGTGACCGGGTGCGAGCACGCCGCCCCGGGTCCGGTGACGAATATCCGGCGCCAACGTTGCACCCCGGCAACGACGACGAAAAGTGGGTGGCGCCGGGGCCCGGGGCGCGGTATCCATGCAGGAGGGTACGAAACGGTTCCGTACAGTCGACCGAGCCGAGGGGATGCCGTCGGCTCGTCCACCGACCTTTCTCGGAGATGGCTGTGAGAAAGGCATGGACGGTCCAGTCGAGGGAATTCCCGCAACTACCGGTCCGTTGAGCGTACAGAGCAGTTGAGCGTACAGAGCAGCAGACCTACGCAGGCCTGCACAGGCCGAAAGGGTGCGCATCATGAGTGAGCGAGCACTACGCGGCTCACGGCTGGGGGCCACCAGCTATGAGAACGACCGCGACATCGAGCTGGCACCGCGCACCGTCGTGGGTTACGACTGTCCGAAGGGCCACCACCTCGAGGTTCCGTTCTCGGCCGAGGCCGAGGAGGTCCCCGTGGTGTGGGAGTGCCGCGTCTGCGGGTCCCTGGCCATTCGCTCGGACGGGGAGTCCCGAGACGAAAAGCAGGTCAAGCCGGCCCGCACGCACTGGGACATGTTGATGGAGCGCCGCACGCGCGAGGAACTCGAGGAGATCCTCGCCGAGCGGTTGGCCGTGCTCCGCGCCGGTGGCATCAAGGGCCACCCGGCCACCAGCAAGAAGAGTGCCTAGCAGCGGTCGGGGTCGTCCTCGACGACCTCGCCGCTGACCACCCGACCCCCGCGCGGCTTTCCGCCGCCGGGGGTCGTCGTGTGTCCGGGCGCGGTGTGTCCGGGCGCGGTGCGTCCGGTACGCCTGGGCTGGGTGCCGACGACCGCGGCGGTGAAGCGCCGGGAGGCGAACCCGACGAGGGCGCGGCGGGCCAGCGGCCGCGTGAACGGCAGCAGCAGGAAGAACCCGACGATGTCGGTGGCGAATCCGGGGGTCAGCAGCAGCGTGCCGCCGATGAGGATCAACGCCCCGTCCACCAGTTCCCTGGTCGGCACCTTCCCGGCGCCGAAGCTCTGATTCAGCGCCTGCCAGGCGCGGCGGCCCTCCCGGCGCACCAACCACGCACCGAGCACGCTGTCCAGGATCAGCAGGGCGATCGTCGGCAGGACGCCGATCTCCCGGCCCACCTGGATGATGAAGTAGAGCTCCAGGAACGGAACGACGAGCAGCGCGATCAGCAGAAACGGCATGGGCCCATTCTGACGTGGCGGCCCCGGGAAGGCTCAGCGCGAGCGCGCAGCGCCCACTTCGGCGTTCTGCCCGGCGGCGTTCTTCGACGTGCGGAAGCGCTTCGTGGCGCCCCACACGGTGACCCGCCACAGCGCCTCGACCACGATCGATCTGCTCATCTTCGACGCTCCGAGCTCGCGCTCGACGAACGTAATCGGCACCTCCCGGACCCGGAAGCCGCGAGCGACGGCGCGGGCGGCGAGGTCGATCTGGAAGCAGTAGCCCTGCGAGGCGACGCCGTCGAGGTTCAGGCCCTCCAGCGTGGCGCGGCGAAAGACGCGGAAGCCGCCGGTGGCGTCCTTGATGCCGAGGCCCAGCGCCAGGTTCGCGTAGGCGGTTCCGGCCTTGGACAGCAGCAGCCGGGACTTCGGCCAGTTCACGACCGCACCGCCGGGCACCCAGCGCGACCCCAGGACGAGATCGGCCTCCGGCAGCGCGGCGATCAGGCGCGGCAGGTCCTCGGGGCGGTGCGAGCCGTCGGCGTCCATCTCGCAGATGGCCTCGTAGTCCCGCTCGAGGCCCCAGGCGAACCCGGCGAGGTAGGCGGCGCCGAGGCCGGCCTTCTCCGTGCGGTGCAGGACGTGCACGCGGGGATCTCCGGCCGCGATCTCGTCCGCGATCGCTCCCGTGCCGTCGGGGCTGCCGTCGTCGATGACCAGGGCGTGCGCCTGCGGGACGGCGACGAACAGGCGCTCGAGCACTCCGGCGATGTTCTGCGCCTCGTTGTAGGTCGGGATGCAGACCAGCACCGACTGCGACATGTTCGCCTCTCCCCCGACCTGTTGCCCTGAGTCGTACCCCTCGATTCTCACGGTAGACCGCGGGAGGCGCTCACGAGTGGATCTCGATCTACCTCGGTGGGTCACAATCCCGACAAGCGCCATCAGGCAGACCAGCGCCTCGGGCCACGCGCCCACCCGTGTGGCGGGTGTGGTGTGGGTGTGCAGAGCGACTCGGCGCACCCCCACCTGGTCGACGAACTCCCGGCTGCGCCACTGCACGCTGCCGTCGGCGCGCACGACGGCGCTGATGCCACTGGTGGCCGCGACCACCACGTCCCGGCCCGTTTCGATCGCGCGCAGCCGGGTGATCGCCAACTGCTGCTCCGGCTGTCCGGTGCGGCCGTAGGTGGCGTTGTTCGTCTGCACGACGACGAGCCGTCCCCCACCGCGGACGACGTCGCGGACCAGGTTGTCGTAGGCGATCTCGAAGCAGATGACTCCGCCGATCGTCGTCCCGGCCACGTTCAGCACGCCGGGCTCGCGGCCCGCCTCGAAGTCGCGCGGGATGCGGGAGAAGCGGGAGATCGCCCGTTCCAGGACCGAGCGCATCGGCAGGTACTCCCCAAATGGAACCGGGTGGCGCTTGGTGTAGAGCGCGCCCGCGCCGGAGCCGGGCAGCCAGAGGATCCCGGCGTTGCGCACGTACGTGGGGCCGGCGTCGAGCACGGCCCCGACCAGCACGGGAGCGCCGACGTCGTCCACGATCGCGTTCAGTCGTGCCGCGACGTCGGGGCGCAGGAACGGGTCGACGTCGGAGGAGTTCTCCGGCCAGAGCACCAGGTCCGGCCGGGGCGAGGTGCCGGCGCGGATGGCGGCGGCCAGCGACGCGGTCGCGGCGACGTGGTTGGCGAACACCGCCTCCTGCTGGGCCTCCCGCGGTTCGAGGGCCGGCCGGGGCACGTTGCCCTGGACGACGGCGACGGTCAGCCCGGCGGTGGACCCGCCCGCCTGCGGAGCGAGCAGTCCCGCGCCCAGCACCGCGCCCAGCACGGCGGCGGCGACCAGGCCGGCGAGCAGGCGCAGCCGCCAGACGGCGAGCACTCCGGCGGCGAGCGCGATGGCGCCGACGGCCGCCACCAGGGTGACCCCGGGCGAACCGGCGAGCGACATCAGCGGCGCCAGCGGCGAGTCGGCCTGGGCGAACGCGAGGCGACCCCACGGCAGGCCGCCGAAGGGCTGACGCGCCCGCAACGCCTCCCCGGCGGTCCAGACGGCCGGCTGCCAGAGCCACCAGTCGGTGCGGCGCGACAGCCGCGCGAAGGCCATGGCCACGGGCACCAGCAGGGCCGCCTGCATCGCGGCGAGGGCCAGGAGTGCGTCGACGCCGATGACGTGCATCCAACGCAGCAGGACGGCGAAGAAGCCCAGGCCGAACCCGAAGCCGATCCGCGCCGCGCGACCGGCGCCGACGCCGCGGGTCAGCAGGCTCAGGGCCGCCACGGCGAGGAAGGTCAGCGGCCACAGGTCGAACGGCGGAAACGCGAGGGCCAGCAGGGCGCCGGCGGGTAGGGCCCCGAGCCCTCGGGGGTCGCGCCACCACCTCACCCGGGCCATCCTCCCCGCACCATAGAAATGCAAGTCGACTAGACTTATTGTGATTGGGCCTGCCCGGCCCACCGCTCGCCTGATCGGACTCTCTCGCACCCGTGGAACTCGACTACTACATGGCCCTCGCCGGGCTCCTCGTCGGCTTCGTCGTGGGCCTGACCGGGATGGGCGGCGGGGCGCTGATGACCCCGGTGCTCGTGATCTTCTTCAACGTGCCGCCGCTGGCCGCGGTCTCCAGCGACCTCGTCGCATCCTTGGTCATGAAGCCGATCGGCGGAGCCGTCCACCTGCGCCGCGGCACGGTGAACAAGCCGTTGGTGCTGTGGCTGGCGATCGGCTCGATCCCCGCGGCCTTCGGCGGCGTGCTGCTGCTGAAGGCCCTCGGCGGCAACGACGCGGATCTGCAGCATGCGGTCAAGATGACACTCGGCGTCGCGCTGCTGGTCGCTGCGGCCGGAATCGTGACCCGTGCGCTGCTGAGCGTGCGAGCCCACGCTCGAGCCGAAGCTCCCCCGCCGGTGGTGGTCAAGCCGATTCCGACGCTGGTGGTGGGCATCGTCGGCGGGCTGGTCGTCGGCATGACCTCGGTGGGTTCCGGTTCGCTGATCATCGTCGCGCTGCTGTTCCTCTACCCCGGGCTGAAGGCCGCGGAGATCGTCGGCACCGACCTGGTGCAGGCGGTCCCGCTGGTGGGTGCGGCCGCCTTGGGCCACCTGATCTTCGGAGACTTCCAGTTGGACCTGACCACCTCGGTCCTGCTCGGCGCGGTCCCCGGGGTCTACGTCGGCGCACGGGTGTCGGCCTACGCGGCGCAGGGCATCGTGCGCCGCGCGCTCGTCGTCGTGCTCACTGCGTCGGCGCTGAAGCTGCTCGGCGTCGGCAACGTGGGCCTGCTGGCCGCGCTCGGCCTCCTCGCCGTGGTCGGACTGCCGCTGTGGGCCGCGGCCCGGTACACCGCCGGGTTCACCTACCGGCCGCCGCGCCCGGATCTGCGCGAGGCGGCGCATCTGCTGCGCGGGGCGGCGACGGGAGGCGGGAGGCGGGTCGTCCACGTCGAAGCCGCGACAGTCGCGGCGGGCGAACGCCAAGTACCTGACTGACCGTCAGACAGTGGAAAGACCCGAGGAACCCTTCGGACCGACATCGGCCTCGCTGGGTACGAGACCGTTGCCGTTGTCTACTGGGCTCTCGGGCCTTTCCGGCGCGCAACCTAGGTTCCGCGGTCGAAGAATTTAGCGAAGACTGCTGAGCCGGTTGACGCCCAGAGCACTTCGAAACTCGACAGCGACCGCATGATCCGTAGTCGACGACCGGAACCGTACTGCTCTGGGTAGAACCGCTCAACCCGGCGTTCACCTGCACGTACGTGGAACGTCGCAGGTCAGCCACGTGGACGGGGACCCGAAAAATCTTGCGCAAATTCGGGGCGGACGGCGTGTCGCGCGCGACACGGGGTGAGGCAACCCTTTCGGGCTAGGGCACGACCACTTCGGCGCGTGCCGTGGCGACGGTCAGGGGCACCTGCAGGATCTCCCCCGCCGAGTCCGAAAGGTCGGGGCGGGCCCGGGCGTAGACCTCTGCGGTCAGTTCGAGGCTGCGACTGCGGCGGCCGATCCGAACCAGGCGCGCTCGCACCGCCACCATGTCCCCGGCTCGCACCGCAGCGGTGAGGGACAGTTCGGTGTAGGTGGCGAGCAGGCCCTCGTCGCCGTCGGTGCGCAGGCACATCTCGGTGGCCACGTCGCCGAAAAGGCCAAGCACGTAGGCGCCTTCGACCAGCCCGCCGCCGTAGTGCGCCGCGCTGTGCGGCACGTAGCGGCGATGGACGACCTCCAGTCCCACCTCGGCGTCGGTCATGCCGCGGTCCGTTCCGCGACGGCGTGGGCGAGGTAGCTGGCGACTTCCCCGGGTGTGGTGCCGCGGGAGAACACCCGGTCGACGCCCAGGTCGGCCGCGGCGTTTGCGTCGAAGCGCGGTCCACCGACGATCAACAGCGGGCGACGCCGTTCGCCGTACCGGGCCGCGACGGCGGCGGCGAAGGCGCGCGCGTTGTGCAGGTGCACGTCGCGTTGGGTGACGACCTGGGAGACCAGGATCGCGTCCGCACGACTCCGTTCGGCCGCGGTGAGAAGTTCGTCGATCTCGACCTGGGCGCCGAGGTTGCGCACGTCGAGTTCCCGGTAGTACTCCAGGCCCTTCTCCCCCGCGAAGCCCTTGACGTTGAGGATCGCGTCGATGCCGACGGTGTGCGCGTCGGTGCCGATGCATGCGCCGAGGACCACCATGCGGCGGCGCAGGGTCGCCTTGATCGCCGCGTTCACCTCGGCCGGCGAGAGCAGCGGGAACTCCCGTTCGGCGAGCTCGATCTCGGCGAGGTTCACGCTGTGCGCGCTGCGCCCGTACACGACGAAGAAGGTGAAGGCCGGGCCCATCGCCCGCGAGTGCACGACGGTCGCGGGCCGCAGGCCCATCTTCTCGGCCAGGACGAGGGCCGCCGCTTCGGCTCGGGCGTCGTGCGGGATCGGCAGGGTGAACGAGCACTGCACCATGCCGTCGTCGGTGGTGTCGCCGTAGGGCCTCACAACCGTCATGCCGCACCTCGCTGCGCCGTGCCGAGCGCCTCGTCGAGGAGGTCGTCGGCGGGGTTGACGTAGTCGGGGGCCTTTTCGAGCACCCCGTCGCGGCCCTTGCCGCCGGCGGCGGGGCGTTTCATCGCGCCGAAGGTGCCGGTGGCGATCGCGTCCAACAGGCCCGCGGGCTCGATGCGGTCGAGGAGGTCGATGGCCTCGCCGAGCACCGTGCGGGCCCGGTTGGCGATGAAGCCGTCGGGGGCGGGGTGGAAGTCCTCGCCGAGCTTGCCCGCGGCGTCGAGGACGTAGCGGACGTTGCGCAGCGCGTTGTCCCGATCGGACAGGAACGGGGTCGCCACGGCTTCGGTCATCATCCCGACGAGCAGAATTCCCTGCCCCGTCAGGGCTCCGGCGAGGTTGAAGAACCCGTCGAGCAGGTAGCCGCGGAACACGTCGCCGGTCATGTGCTTGGTCGGCGGCATCCACTTCAGCGGCGCGTCCGGGAACAGGCTGCGGGCCAGCAACGCGTGCGCGAGTTCGAGGCGGAAGGAGTCGGGCAGGTCGGGGTCGATCTCGAACGCGTGGCCGAGGCCGAGCTGCCAGTCCTGTAGGCCCGCCTCCTTGGCGAAGTACTCGTTCAGCAACTGCGAGACGGTGACGGTGTGCGCGGCGTCGACGGCGTCGGCGGTGGTCAGGTAGTTGTCCTCGCCGGTGTTGATGACGATCCCGGCGTGCGCGTGGACGCGGCGCGCGAAGCGCTGGTCGGTGAAGGTGCGGACCGGGTTGATGTCGCGGAACAGGATTCCGTACATCGAGTCGTTGAGCATCATGTCGAGCCGCTCGAGTCCGGCCAGCGTCGCGATCTCCGGCATGCACAGACCAGAGGCGTAGTTCGTGAGCCGCACGTACCGGCCCAGTTCCGCCGAGACCTCGTCGAGTGCCGCGCGCATGAGGCGAAAGTTCTCGGCGGTGGCGTAGGTGCCCGCGAAGCCCTCGGTGGTTGCGCCTTCGGGGACGTGGTCGAGCAGCGACTGTCCGGTCGAGCGAATGACGGCGACGACGTCCGCTCCCTGGCGGGCCGCGGCCTGCGCCTGCGGGATGTCCTCGTAGATGTTGCCGGTGGCGACGATGAGGTAGATCCAGGGCCGGCGCGGCGGGTCGCCGAGGCGGGCGATCGCCGCGTCGCGTTCGGCGCGCCGGGCGGCGATGCGGTCCAGACCGCGGCCGACGTCCCTGCGCGCAGCGGCGTGCGCGGCGACGGCGGAGCCGCCGGTCGGAAGACGGAAGGCGGCGCGGCCGTGGGCCGCCGCCTCGGCGAGCCCGGGCAGGTCGTTCGCGACGCCGCGGGCGAGGGCGTCCCAGACCGGTCCGGCGACGCCGTGCTCGAGGCCGACCTGCCGTTGGACCGCGGCCACGAGGTGGTTGGGCCAGGGCAGGCCTTCGTCGTCGGCGCCGGCGAGCCCGGCGAGGCGCAGGACGGCGCGCTCGATGGAGGTCGTCGTGTGGGAGCGCGCGAGTTCCACGACGGGGGCGCCGACCCGGGCGGCGGCCTCGCGGGCGCGGGCGACGGTGGTGGGGTCCAGGTCCAACTTCACGAGGGAACGACCTCCGAGCGCAGACGACGGTCGAACAGGAAGCGGACTCCGGGATCGGTCCGGACGAGGTCCAGGGCAGTGGCTGCGTGGCCGGGGGTGTAGCCGTTGCCCACGAGCATCCGCACGTCCGCGGCCACCCCCTCGGCGCCGAGGGCCGCGGCGGAGAACGAGGTGGCCATCGAGAAGAACACCACCGTTCCGCCGGGAGCGGTCGCGAGGATGGCGCCGTGCTCGGCGCCCGTCGCGTCGACGCAGACGACCACGACGTCGGCCGGGCCGCCGGTGGCGGACACCGCGTCGTGCACCGCCAGGGCGTCCGTCGCGTCGGCGACCACGACCTCGCCGGCGAGGCCGGAGTCGCCGAGTGCCTCGGCTTCGCCCCTGTCGCGGACGACGCCGATCAGCCGCCCCGCGCCGGCACGGCGGGCGGCCGCCAGCGCGAGGCAGCCGCTCTTGCCTGCCGCGCCGAGCACCGCGACGGCGGGAGCCCCGCCGCGGCGTTCGGCGACGACTCGGGCGACGAGCGCCGGGGCGCCGGCGACGTCGAGGACCGCGAGGGCGAGTTCGTCGGGCAGGTCGTCCGGCAGGACCGCGGCGATCGACCGGCCGAACAGCACCGCGTGGCCGGTGGCGGGGACCTGCTCCGACAGGCCGCTCCAACGCGTCAGGCCGTCGAGGATGCGCAGCGGCGTGAGGGTGAGCGAGACGAGGGTCGCGACCCGGTCCCCCGCCCGCAGGCCGAGCGGCGAGTCGGGGCCGGCCTCGGCGACGGTGCCGATCAGCATGCCGCCGGAGCCGGTGACCGGATTGTGCATCTTGCCGCGCGTGCCGACGATCCCGAGCACCGCGGCGCGGACACCGGCTGGATCGAGGTGGCTTTCGCGCAGTTGCCGGAACGAGGCGGCGTCGAGGTTGAGGCGCGAGACGTCGATGCGGACCTCGTCGGACCAGAGGTCCGGACGGTCGTCGAGCTGCCAGGCAGCCTGCGGCAGCACGCGGGCCTTGTCGAGCACGCGGTGCGTGCCGAGGGGCGATCCGCCGTGCCGATGCATGCCCGTCCTCCGTCCTGGCGATTCGATGGACGAATATCTGAGGCCAAGCGTACTCTCGAAGCTAGAAGTTGTCGTCAGTCTTGACCTGAACGGCCAAATGTCGAGCGTCTCGAGGTGTTCGGTGACCGATTCGTCGCAGCCCTACGTCTATCGGCGGGCCGAGCTCGTCGAGCCCGACTGGACGCGCTTCCCCGGCTGGCGCGACGTGAGCGCCGACGACTGGGCCAGTGCCCAGTGGCAGCGCGCGCACTGCGTGAAGTCCGTCGCCCAGCTGCGTGCCGTGCTCGGGGACCTGCTCGACGAGGCGGGGTACGCCGATCTCGCGGCGGACCAGGAACGGCACGCGACGATGTCGATGCTGATGCCCCCTCAGATGCTCAACACGATCGCGCCGTTCGCCGCCGCGGCCGACTTCCCCGAGGCGTTCCGCGCCGACCCGGTGCGCCGGTACATGCTCCCGATCGCCTCCGACCGCGACCCGCAGTGGCCGAGTCACCCCTACGCGACGCGGGACTCGCTGCACGAGTCGGAGATGTGGGCCGTCGAGGGTCTGACGCACCGTTACCCGACGAAGGTCCTCGCGGAGCTCACCAACACCTGCCCCCAGTACTGCGGGCACTGCACGCGGATGGACCTCGTCGGGACCTCCACGCCGACGGTCGACAAGCACCGCTTCAGTCTCAAACCGGTCGACCGGCTCGACCGGATGCTCGACTACCTGCGCCGCACGCCGACGGTCCGCGACGTCGTCGTGTCCGGCGGCGACGTCGCGAACCTGCCGTGGCCGCGCGTCGAGGCGTTCGTCGGATCCCTGCTGGAGTTGGACAACATCCGCGACATCCGCCTGGCGAGCAAGGCCGTGATCGGTCTGCCGCAGCACTGGCTGCAGGACGAGGTCCTTGCCGGCGTCGGGCGGCTGGCGTCTACGGCCCGCGCCCGCGGCGTCGGCCTGGCGGTGCACACCCACACCAACTCGGCCGCGTCGGTGACGCCGTTGGTGGCCAAGGCCGTGGCCGGACTGTTGGACGCCGGCGTGCGCGACGTGCGCAACCAGGGCGTGCTGCTCGCGGGAGTGAACGACTCCCCCGAGGCGCTGCTGGACCTCTGCTTCGCCCTGCTCGACGGCGCGAGCGTGACCCCGTACTACTTCTACCAGTGCGACATGATCCCCGGCTCCGAACACTGGCGCCTTTCCCTTGCCCAGGCGCGGGAACTGCAGCACGCGATCATGGGCTGGCTTCCGGGCTTCGCGACCCCGCGGCTCGTCGTCGACGTCCCGTACGTCGGCAAGCGCTGGGTGGACCAGGCCGTCGAATACGACGAGGTCAGCGGCACCTCCTGGTGGACCAAGCACTACCGCACCGCGATCGAAACCGAGGCCGAGGCGCTGAACCGCCGCTACCCCTACTACGACCCGATCCGCACCCTCCCCGCCGCGGGCCAGTCCTGGTGGCGCCGCCAGGCCCTAGCGCCCGCCGCCGGCGAGTAAACCCGCAACTTGGGAAGTCCGGCGCGTCCTACGAGTTCCTTTGTAAGGCGCGACACCCTGCCCAAGTTGAGCGGACGTCGTCGTTCGCGTCCTCCATCCAGGTGGTCGCCCAGACGATCCCGCACCCCAACTCGGCCAGGCGAGGCCCGAACGACGGATCGACGCGGTCGATCATCGGGTGCCCGACGGCGCGGCCGAAACGCGGCGCGAAACGTGGGTGCTCCCGATCCCCGCCGAACGGCAGCATCGTGCCGTCGATGTCGAGGAAGAGCAGAGTCATCGGCCCGCTCCGTTCAAGCTCGGTCGCCCCAGCCCCATCGGTCGCTCGACCACGATTGCGCGGTGTCCGCGTCGTACTCCCACAGACGAACAGACCGCATGGCTCGACGGACGGGCGTGCAGCCAACCTCCGCCCACCAGGCAAGGGCTTCGGTGACCACCGTCTCTTTGATCCACGTCTCGACGGCGCGCCGAGCATCGGAAGGAACCAGGAACAGGTGCAGCGCCGGTTGCTCGCCCCAGAATGGGCCGCACGTCAGGCGGAGGACTCCGCCGCGTCGCTCGGTCCGCCAGTCGGGAGTCGGTACGCGGTCGAACGAGCAGGACCGAGCCATCGGGAACAACGCGTGCGCCTCGCTCGCCCTGATCGGCCGTGACCAGCCCTTCGCCGTTGTAGGCATGCTCCAGCCTGCACCGCCGGCGCCTCGGCTGCCAGCGGATTGCGGCCGTGTTCAGAACGGTGGATCGTCGAGAACCGGGTCGGGTTCGAGTACTTCGATGTCGGCGTCTTCGCCGGTGACCAGATCTGGTGGGCGGGTGCGGAACATCTGTCCGCTGGGGGTGAGGAAGGTGAGGGTTCCGGAGCCGTCGGGGTCCTGGATCAGGTCCCAACCCGGCAGGTGTTTCACCCTGTGAT